>VXUF01000048.1:85630-86179 GCA_009837085.1 Holophagales bacterium | reverse complement strand
CCTTGAAGGAGCGAGGCTACCGCCTCGCGCGAGTTGATGGCCGCCTGCGGCGGCGGCCGGCGGGGACGCCGGCGCACCCAGTGTGTGGCGACTAGTCCTGCCCGGCTGCCTGCTCCATCACCAGTAGCTGGTCGGCGGCGACGTTCTCGCGCTCCGTCGTCGAGCCGTCGGGCCAGGTCACGACGACCGAATCGACCGTGGCGGCGTCGCCCAGGCCGAAGTGCTGGCGGAAGTCGTCCTGGGACAGGTAGCTGGTGCCGCTGCGGATGTTGCGGATCTGGCTGCGTCCATCAGCCGTCACCCGAATCACCGCTCCGATCGCGTCGGTGTTCCTGCCGGCCCCGACCAGCCGCACTTGCAGCCAGCGGCCGGCGCCGGCCTCGTTGCGCAGCACCATGGGCGAACCGTCGAGGTCGTTGATCACCAGGTCCACCCGGCCGTCGTTGTCGAGGTCGCCCATCGCCAGTCCGCGGCTGACCGTCTGTTCGAGAAAGGCCGGGCCGCCTCGCTCGGCCACCTCTTCGAACGTGCCGTCGCCCAGGTTGCGAT
>VXUF01000048.1:0-85620 GCA_009837085.1 Holophagales bacterium | reverse complement strand
CGATAGAGCAGCTTGCGCTGGCGGTAGCCGGCCGAAGCGCCGAGCCGGGCGCCGTCGAGCTGGGGGTAGACGTGGCCGTTCACCACCACCAGGTCCTCCCAGCCGTCGCTGTCGTAGTCGAAGAAGGCGGTCCCCCAGCCGACGTAGGGCAGGCTCGACGCACCCGTCCTCGAGCGGAAGGAGGCGTCGCTCGAGTAGTCGCCCTCATTGCGGTAGAGCGCGTTGTACTCCTCGGCGAAGTTGCTGACGAACAGGCTCAGCCGGCCGCTGCCGTCGTAGTCGCCGACCGCGACGCCCATGCCGCCCTGCTCGCCGCCGTCCTCGCTCACCGCGACGCCCATGAAGAACCCCGACTCCTCGAACGTGCCGTCCTTCCGGTTCATGTAGAGGTAGTTGGGCGTCGAGTCGTTGGCGACGTAGAGGTCGAGCCAGCCGTCGCCATCCATGTCGAGCCAGGCGATACCGAGGCCGAAGTAGCCGTCCGGGTCGCGAACCCCCGACTCCTCGCCGACCTCGGTGAAGGCGCCGTTCGCCTCCTGGCGGAACAGGAGGTCGGAGGTGCCTGGCAGGCCGCGAGGCCCGCACTGAACGGAGACGCCGCGGTACTGGCAGGTCTTGTCGCTGCCGAACTCCGGCAGGTTGTCGAGATCGAACTCGACGTAGCGGCTCACGAACAGGTCGAGATCGCCGTCGCGGTCGTAGTCGGCGAAGCCGCAGCCTGTCGACCAGCCCGATGCCGCGACGCCGAGCTCCGCCGCCACATCGGTGAACGTGTCTTCGCCCGAGTTCCGATAGAGCCGGTTCCGGCCGATCCCGGTCACGTAGAGGTCCTGCCACCCGTCGCCGTCGACATCGGCGATGCACAGGCCCATTCCCCAGCCGGGGTGGGCGACCCCGGCCTCGGCGGCGATATCGCGGAACGTGCCGTCGCCAAGGTTGCGATAGAGCGCGCTGTGCGACGACTCCGGGGCGTTCGCCGTGTCGACCGTCAGGGAGTTGACGAAGTAGATGTCGAGCAGGCCGTCGCGGTCGACGTCGAACAGCCCCACGCCGCCGCTCATCGACTCGACGATGTACTTCTTCTCGGGCGCCGAGTTGTGGCGGAAGGTGATGCCGGCGGACTCGGTGATGTCGCGAAACAGCGGCGCGTCGCCGGCGCCCTGGGCGAGCGCGGACGCGGGCCAGACGAGGAGGGCCGCGACCGCGGCAGCGTTCCAGAGACCGGCGCTGCCGCGCCGGATGCCGGCGGGAACCCGTGTGGCGCGACCCCGCGCCACACGCGTCACAGTCCGTGCGTCCGTCATCGGACGCACGGATGACACGCCGGCGCACCCAGTGTGTGCCAGTCGAGTTCCTGGTACGCCGGCGACGCTCAAGGCTCGGTCCTCGAGCCCAACGGCGGCTGGGCGCGCAGACGCTCGATGTGCTCTTCGATCGCGGCCTGAGCCTCCCGGGAAAGCCGCAGGTGGCGCTCCGCCCCCTCGCGGTCGCCGAGGCGGGCCAGGGCGAGGCTGAACTGGTAGTGCCCCTTGATCGAATCGGGCTCGGCGGCAACCGCTCGCGCGAGCGCCTCCCGGGCCTCCTCGAAACGACCCTGCTTCAACCGGGCCGTTCCGATCGTCACCAGCGCCGTCGGGTGATCGGGGTTGACCGCCAGCGCACGTTCAGCCAGTGCCGTCGCTTCGGCCAGCATGCCAAGCCCCTCGGTGGTCTCCGACATGGCGGCCAGCGCCTCGACGTTGTCGGGCTCCAGCCGCAGGGCCGTGGCCAGAGCTTCCCGGGCCTCGTCGAAGCGATCCACCCGATTGAGGGCCAGGCCGAGGGCGATGTGGGTCAGGGCGCGGTTCCGGTCGAGGGCTGCCGCATCGAACAGCGCCTCGGCGGCCTCAGCCATCTCGCCCACCTGCATGCGGGCCACGCCGAGCAGATAGGCGTACTCCGCCTCCCCGGGGTGCATCCGCGCCAGCGGCTCAAGCGCCAGCGTCGCCTGGATCGGGTTGCCCCGGGCGAGCGAGAAGCGCGCGTAGGCGTTCAGGACGTCCTCGGAGTTGGGGGCCAGAGCAACGGCTCGACCGAGCGCCTCGGCAGCCGCGTCGGCTTCGTTCCGCGAGGCAAGGGCGCGGGCCTGGTCGAGCAGGCCGCGGACCGACTCCGTCGCCGCGGCTTCGGGCTGGGCGCCGAGGGCTGTTGGCACGAGCAGGAGGGGGACAAGTGCCGCGCCAAGCACTCCCGAAAGCCGGCGGGGACGCCGGCGCACCCAGTGTGTACCGCAGTCGGTCACTGTTCCGACCTACCCTTGAGCCTCTGGAAGATCTCGAACTGCTCGCGCGCCTTCTCCCGATCGCCGAGCTTCTGGTAGGCCTGACCGAGCTGGTTGCGGATGTTCGGATCCTCCGGCGCCAGTTCCGCGGCCGCGAGCAACTGCGCGGCCGCTTCGTCGACGCGGCCGTCCTCGAGCAGGATCTTGCCGCGAAGGTAACCGGCGTCGGCGAAGTCGGGTTCAGCGGCGAGCACGAGTTCCACCTCGCGCAGCGCGGCCTGCGGCTGGTTGTCGAGTTCGAGGACGGTCGCCAGGACGTAGCGTGATCGGTGGTCGACGGGGTGCGAGGCCAGTTCCGCACGCAGCGCGGCGCCGGCCTCCTCCAGGCGCCCCTGGCGGAGATAGATGTTGCCGAGCGTGGCCTGCGCCTCGGCGACATCGGGCCGGAGTTCGACGGCTCGTTCGAGATGCTCCACCGCCGCGTCGAAGTCGCCTTCCTGCGCCGCCGCCTGGCCGAGCAGCACGTTGAGCTCGGGCCAGTCGGCGTGCTCGGCGAGCAGCCGGTCGAAGATCGGTCGCGCCTCGCCGGTCCGGTCGCTCCGAACCAGGGCCAGGCCGTAGGCGTACTGGAGCGAACGGTCGGCGGCGCGGGCCGGATCGGTGGCCAGAAGCTCGGCAGCGCGATCGTAGACCTCGGCGTTGAGCCAGGCCAGCGCAAGCATCCGCCGCAGCGCCGGATCGCCGGGCGTCCCCTCCAGCGCCTTCGACAGCGGCGATGTCGCCTGTTCGAACTGCCCCGCGTTGAACCGGGCCACGCCCAGCGAGTACTGGACCCTCGGAAAGCCGGGGTCGAGCGACGCCGACTGCTCGAAGTGGTCGGCCGCCCGAGTGAAACGCCGTCCCTGCGTCGCCATGACGCCGAGATTGAACGAAGCACGGGCCAGCGTCGTTCGCGCCGTCCGAACGAGCTGCTCGCGGACCTCCGCGGAAAGGCCGGAGACCGGCGTCTCGCTGAAGACGGACAGGCCGACGACCCCGGCCGACGGTTCCTTGCCATGCCCGTCCAGGTAGTTCGACATGCGGTCCCGCGAACTCTGGGCCAGGGCCACCGAGAAGCGTTCGGCGGCCTCGAAGTGGGGCATCGCCCGCGCCTCGTCGCCGGTGCGGCGGAGTGCCAGTGCGAGCTGGTAGTGGAGGCTCTCCATCTGGTTGGCGTTGAACGAGCCGCCGTACCCGCCTTCCGCCAGGCCGATGGCGCTCTCGAGCGCGGCCGCCGCTTCCCCCGGCCGGTCGAGTCCGAGCAGGGCCCGGCCCAGGTGGTGCAGGGCGTTGGGCCGCGTGGATTCCGATTCCACCGCGATCTCCAGGGAGGTCAGCGCCTCCTCGAAGCGCCGGGCATCGACCAGGACCATTCCCAGATAGAGCGAGTTCACCGCATCCTCGGGCGAGATGCGACGTTCCTCCCTGAAGTGGTCGATGGCCTCCTCGACGGCGCCCCGACCCCGGTCCAGGAGCTCCACGGTCCCCAGGTAGAAGCGGGCCCGCGGCACCCGCGGCTCTTGCCCGATGGCGCGTTCGAGCGCCTCGCGGGCCCGCTCGTACTCGCCGTAGTCACGGTACGTCCTGCCGATCAGGATCCAGGTCTGCGGAATCGGACGCTCCTCGGCCACCTCCCGGAAGAGCTTTTCGGCGGACTCCGGACGCTCAAGCCGCAGGTAGCCGCTGGCGAGCGCGAACCGGGTCTCGACGTCTTCAGGCATGGACTGGGCGGCGCCTTCCAGTTGCTGCACCGCCAGCTCCGGCTGGCCGGTCGCGTTGAAGGCCCGAGCGAGCAGCCGCACGGCACGACCGTCTCCCGAGCTTCGCGCGAGCAGACGCAGGAGAACCTCCACCGCGCCTTCCGGATCGCCGCGCTCGAGCGCAAGCTCGGCGAGGGCGAGCAGGGGACGCCGCGCTTCGAGGGCCGAAACCAGGGCTCGCTCGTAGGCCGCCTGCGCCTCCGCCGGGGCGCCGCCGGCACGGTGCAGGTCGCCGAGCAGCAGCCAGCCTTCCAGCAACGCCTCCCGGTACCAGCTCTCGGCCGCCTGCGGCTCGTCCCGGCGCAGCATGCTCTCGGCCTCCGTGAGGGCACGCTGCATGGCGGCGTCGGGTGGCGGTTCTTCCTGCGGTTGCGGCGCCGCCGGTAGCCCGGCGGCGACGATTAGGCCGAAAGCGCTTGCGCGGATCAGCGGGCGCCCTCGCCCACGGCCAGGGTGGTCGAGACGAACGCGGTCTCGCGGGTGGCGTCGTCACGGACGCCGACCGCGACCAGGTTGAGGCCATCGGGAATGTCGATGTTGAAGACCAGGTCGAGAGTACGCGTGTCGCGATCCGGGGGCGCCTCGACAAGGAAGGTCTTCTCGTCCCTGACCACCTTCGAGGTCTGGGCGTGCCGGCTGGCGACCTCGACCCTGATCTGCGCCATCTCCTTGTCCTCGAACGGCAGGAAGGCGACCCGCGCAGCCGGCACCATGACGTGGAGCGGCAGTCGCCGCTTGCCGCCGCCGGCCGCCCGAACGCGGCCCGCGCCCAGCCGCACGCCGAGGCGATTCTCGACCAGGCCGAGATAGAGCGCGCCGTCGAGCTGCTCGCTCATCCTCTGGTCGGAACTCTTGTCGCGGTAGCCACGGCGGTGGCGGACCTGCAGGTTCCGGCCCCGGACCCGAACGCGGATCTGGTGCTCGCCACGGTCGCCGCCGTGGGGCGGGCGGTAGGCGAGCGAGTAGTAGCTCGCCATCTCGTTCGCGATCTGCTCGAGTTCGCCGCCGAACTGGTTGCGGTTGAAGATGGCGCGGCCGCCCGTTTCGTCGGCGAGCACGGCCATTCCCCCGCGCTCGACCTCGCGGACCGAGCTGTTGAACGGGTTCGCCCCCTGGAAGTCGATCGACGACTGCTCCGCCAGGCTCAGGAACGAGGAGCGGAGGCCGTTCGTCTGGAGCGAGTAGATCGTCACGCGGTTCGCGTTGGCGTGACGGGTCAGTTCGTGAAAGCCAGTGGACAGTTCCTCGACGGGGGTGAGCGAGCGAAACCGGTCGCCGGCGGGACACACGCCGGTGATGAAGTCCCGCAGGTCCGCGCCCGGAGAACGTTCCAGGGAGTCGCTGATGTAGAGCAGCGTCTTGAGGCCCGGCAGCGCGGCCAGAAAGCGGACGGTCGTCGTCAGGTGATCGAGCGTGGCGCCGATCCGGTCGCGACCGATGCGGGCGGAGTTCTCGACCTCGGGCAGCGCGCGGCGCACGAACGATTCGCAGGGCGCCGGCGCCGTCGTCCGGCGGCTACTGCCCGATGACGCGAGCACCCTCGCGTCCTGCCAGAGCTGGTTCAGCCTCTGCACGGCCAGCCGCTTCGCCTGCTGCGACTGGCCGCCCATTCCCGGCGAGGCCCCGATGCGTTCGAGCGCGATGTCCAGCTCCTCGCGGCTGGAACCGAAGTAGGCCTCGGTGACCAGGTCGCGGTCCTGCCGGAAGATGAGGACCCGCTCCGCAGGGAACTTCTCCTCGTCGAGGAACGCCCGCAGGTCCTCGATCGCCTGCTTGCGGCTGGCCGGGCCGAGATGGAGATCGTCAAAGTAGAGAACGAGGTGCGCGGGTTCGGCCACGGCCCCGCCCGCGGTCGATTCCGGCTCGGGCGCCGGCGCGCCGGCCTCCAGGGGTCGGCCGGAAACGGCATCCGTCACTTCGCTGAAGAAGTCGACCGTCACCGGATCGCCGTCCTCGCGCACCTCGAAGTCCTCCGGACCCAGCCCGGTGACGGGACGGCCCCGGTTGTCGCTGACCCAGACCTCGACGTTGACGAGCTGGACGTCGACGACGTCGCTGAAGGCGGGACGATCGGCGTCCTCCGACTGCCCAGGAGCAACCGCGGGCGCGAAAGCGGCGAGCGCCGCCGTCAGACACGTCGGGAGGAGAGCGCGGTCTGGACTGCCGGAAGTCATCGAATCAGTCTACTTTCAAGGTCGGGCCCGAGGTGGTGCGGTCAGGGTCGCGAGGCGGTTGAGAAAGCCGAAGAGAAGGGCGAGCAGAGTCAGCCCCGCGATCGGCGCGATGAACCCGGCGGCAAGCTGCTCGGCGCCACCGGCCAACCGGGCGGTCAACCAGGGCAGGACGGCGCCCCCCGTGCCCGCGAGGGCGAAGACCCAGCCGGTGGAACGGGACTGCGTCGAGGCGGTCAGTTCCGCCAGAAACGAGACGGTCAGTGGAAAGAGGGGCGCCAGCCCGGCGCCGACGGCGACCGCCGAGACGGCCACGCCGAGCTGCGATCCGCTGGTCAGGAGCCCGAGAAGGCCCGCTCCCGCGACGGCGAGGCCGGTGCCGTAGAGCACGCGCTCGGACATCCGGCGCAGCAGGAGGGGCGCCACGAGACGGCCGGCCAGGAGCGCCGCCCAGAAGCCCGATCCGATCCAGAGCGACGTCGCCGAACGCGTCGGCTGGAACTGATCGGCGAGGCTGACGAGCCATCCTCCGACCGCGTTCTCGATCCCGACGTAGAGGAACAGGATCGCGGCAATCACGACCAGACCCGGCAACACGCCTCCCTGCCTGCCGCTCGGCACCGAGTCGCCGCCTTGCGGCGCGTGTCTTCCGCGGGTCAGAAGACCCCCCGCGACCGCCGGCGAGGACGCCGGCGCACCCAGTGTGAAACGCCCTGCTGCTGCGGGCCGCACGTTCCATGCGAGACACGACAGCACGAGGCCCGCCGCCCCCGCCAAGACCAGCAGCACCGCGTCGCTCGACATCCCCGGCGGACGAACCGCGAAGGCGAGAGGGCAGGCGACCGCGCCGGCGCCCCATACCAGGTTGAGCGATGAGAGCGCGGCCCCCCGCCTTGTCGGCTGCGAGTGCGCGACCCGAAGATTGGTCGCCGGGATCGCCAGGCCGAGTCCCAGCCCGATGGCGGCCACCGGCGCCAGGGCGATGGGCCAGCTCGCCATCGCCAGGGACGACAGGCCGACCGTGATGAGCAGGTAGCCGATCGCCAGACTGAGGCCCTGCCGGTAGCTCGAGAGAAGGGACCCGACCGCGCTGCCGAGGAACTGGGCCACGAAGAGCGGCGCCAGATTCCCTACCGGCAGGCTCCACTCCCGGGAGAGTTCGGGAAGCAGGGGACCGAGGAGGACCGTGACCACGCCGGTCAGCAGAAAGCCCGTGTAGAGGGGCAACCGGTTCGACCTGGTTGAACCAACGTCGAACCGAGGCCGGGCCGAGTCAGGCACGATCGCGCGCGGGACCGGTCGAGTCGCGGAGCACGAGGGTCGGCTCGATCGTGACCTTCGCCGGCGAATCGCCTCCGGACGCGCCAAGTTTGTGCAGCAACTCGGCGGCTGCCCTCCGGCCCATCTCGTGCAACGGCTGCCGCACGGTGGTCAGGCTCGGGTTCTGGAAGGCCGCGCTGAGAATGTCGTCGAAACCGACGACCGAGACATCGTCCGGGATCCGCAGCCCGCTCTCGACGATCGCCCGCATCGCACCGATCGCCGAGACGTCGTTGAATGCGAAGAGCGCGGTGAAGGGCGCACCGACGGCGAGCAGCTTCTGGCCGAACACGTGCCCCTCGCGGTAGCCCTCCTCGGGCGAGAACTGCTCGCCGGCCGGCCCTCCGGAGAGCTGGAGCGTCAACCGCGGGTCGATCTCGAGGCCGAGTTCCGCGGACGCCGCGACGATCGCCTGCCGTCGTGACTCGGTGTCGGCCGAGTGCGGATGCCCCTTGAAGAAGGCGATCCGGCGGTGGCCGCGTTCAACCAGGTGGGTCAACGCCAGTCGCGCGGCGACTTCGTGATCGAGGACCACGTTCGTCACGCCCGGCAGCTCCCGGTGCCCGGCCACCACCACCGCCGGCAGCGACAGGGGCTGGTCCATCGGGGTGTTGACCAGGATCAGTCCCTCGACCGAGCGTTCCGTGAGGAGCTGCAGGTAGTCGTCCAGAAGATCCTGCTTCGAATGGTGACCGGCGACCAGGTAGAAATACCCCTCCTGCAGGAGCTGGTCCTCGATGCCGCCGAGGACGCCCGCCGCGTAGCCCTCGCTGATCTCCGGCAGGAGCACGCCGACCGCGAACGTCCGCTGACGCCGGAGCGACCGGGCGATGAAGTTGGGGCGGTAGCCGAGTTCTTCCGCCGCGGCGCGGACCCGGTCCTGGGTCTCCGGGGGGATTCCCCTGGCGGCCGGCGAGCGGTTCATGACCAGAGAAACCGTCGTGGGCGACAGGCCGAGATGCGCCGCCACGTCCTTGAGACGGACCCGTCGCCCGGGCTTCGGCTCGCGGCCGCTGGCTTCTTCAGGTCTGTCGCTGCTCACTGGGGCTTCTTTGCCGACTTCTTGACAAATCCGACGCGGTGTGTACAGTGCAGACTAGCATGCTAAAACGATTTAGCCCGACCCCTCCGTCTGCAGCGGCAGGATGCCGGGCGTTTTGTACGGCTACCGGCTAAATCGGTTTACCCGTCAAGGAGGCACGAAGCCATGGCACGAAGACTCGCCCTCATCCTCATCCTCTCGCTGCTGGCGGCGCCCCTCGTGGCGCAGCGGTTCACGGCCAGCATCCGGGGCACCGTCACCGACCCGAACGGAAGCGCCCTGCCCGGCGTCACCGTGAACCTGGAAGGGACCGAAACCGGTCTCAACCGGACGACCTTCACCAACCCTTCCGGCATCTACACCTTCGGCGACCTGCCGGTCGGCGCGTACGAGATCACGGTCACCCTGGACGGCTTCAAGTCGTCCGTGATCAGCGATATCGCACTGAACGTCGCCGACGTCCGCGAGGTGAACGCGCAACTCGAACTCGGCGACGTCTCGGAGACGATCACGGTCGAAGCCGAGGCCATCCCGGTCGAAACGATGAGCGGCGAGGTCGCCGGCCTGATGACCGGCGAACAGATCCGCGAGCTGCCGCTCAACGGACGCAACTTCGTCCAGTTGACGCTCCTGCAGCCGGGCGTGAGCTCGCCCGAGGGCTTCGATACGAAGAACAAGGGCCTGCTGGCCGGCGTCGACCTGTCGATCAGCGGCAGCGGCACCACCGGCAACCTGTGGACGGTCGACGGCGCGAACAACAACGACGTCGGCTCCAACCGCACGATCCTCATCTACCCCTCGGTCGACGCGATCGAGGAGTTCAAGATCCACCGGAACAGCTACAGCCCCGAGTTCGGGGGCGCCGCCGGTGGCCAGATCAACATCGTGACGCGCGGCGGCACGAACGAGTTCCGCGGCAGCGCCTACACGTTCATGCGCGACGACTCCTGGAACGAGACGAACTACTTCCTGGAGCAGGCCGGCCTGGACACGGAGCCCCTCGACCGTCAGGACTACGGCTTCACCCTCGGCGGCCCGATCCAGCAGGACAAGCTGCACTTCTTCCTCTCCGGCGAGTGGAACCAGGAAGAGCGCGGCATCGCCCGGACGGGCTTCGTCCCCACGGCGGCCGAGCGCGCCGGTGACTTCAGCGGTCCGTCGATCCCCGGGTGCACCCCGGCGATCCCGACCGATCCGACCACCGGCCAGCCGTTCCCCGGCAACATGATTCCATCGGACCGGATCAACGCCGGCGGCCAGGGCATGCTGAATCTCTACCCCCTGCCCAACGTGACGCCGGTGGCCGGCAGTTGCAACAACTGGGTCGAGGCCGTGGTTACGCCGATCGACTGGGATCAGGCGAACCTGCGGCTCGACTACGACGCCACTGATCGCAGCCGGCTGATGCTTCGCTACACCCGGGACAACTGGGTCAACGGCGCTCCGAACGCCGGCGAAGCGAACGGCCTGTGGGGCGACGACCCCTACCCCGCCGTCGACACGAACTGGGACCAGCCCGGCCACTCCCTCGTGGCCCAGCTCAGCCAGACGATCGGCGACAACAGCGTCAACACGGTCACCTTCTCCTACTCGGGCAACGAGATCAGCCTCAACCGGGGCGGCACCAACCCGGGGCTGAACAGCCAGATCAACGCGGCAATCCCCGCGATCTTCGACGGCAAGACGGGCGGCGCGGACCGTAGCCACCCGGTGTTCTGGGGCGCGGCCGGCTACGGAGCGCTGTGGAACATCGCGCCCTGGGAGAACAAGCAGGACCTGATGGTGCTCAAGGACGACTACTCGCAGGTGTTCGGCAAGCACTGGCTCAAGGTGGGCGCCCTCTACAGCGAGAACAAGAAGAAGGAGTACATCGGCGGCAGCTCGGCGTCCGAGACGCCGCAGTTCTGGGGCCCGAGCACCGGTCACAACGGCTGGGGCGCCAACACCGGCAACATCCTGGCCGACTTCCTGCTCCAGGACATGACCTTCGGCTACGCGGAGAACTCGCACCAGCCGACGCCGGAGCTGAACTGGGAGGACGTCGAGTTCTACGTCGCCGACTCCTGGCAGGTGAACCCCCGCCTCAACCTCGACTACGGCGTCCGCTACTCGAACTACAAGTGGCCCTACGCCAGCGACGACCTGCTCACGGCATTCGATCCGAGAACCTTCGATCCCGCGCTGGGCGGCGACCCGTGCAACGGTCTGCTCCAGGTACCGGGAACGGACCCCTGCGGCGATGCGGGCCTGATGGGCGGCTCTACCGGTCCGGGCCGCGGGCTGGTGGACAGCGACACGGACAACTTCGCGCCGCGCCTCGGTCTGGCTTACGACATCTTCGGCAACGGCAGGAGCGTGGTCCGGGCCGGCTTCGGCCAGTTCTTCCAGCGTGACCGCGTGAACATTCAGCTCGAGTTCGCGGGCAACCCGCCCTTCCGCTCCAGCCTGAACGGCATCCGGAAGCTGGACGAAGCGCCGGAACCCTGCCTCGACTGCGGCCTCGGAAGACCGCAGACGGGCATCGACCCGAACTTCCAGACGCCGTACAACCTCCAGTTCAACGTGGCCTGGGAGCAGCGGCTCGGCCGGAGCAGCACGATCGAGATCGCCTACGTCGGCACCCGCGGGCGCCACATCACGAGGCGCTCGGACATCAACCAGGTTGCCTCCGGCGACAACAACGGCAACGGCATCCCCGACCGGCTCGAGTACGTGACCGCCCCCGAGGGCGACGGCGGCGCCGGGGTGCGAGGCGCCCTGCGACCGTTCTCGGTCTTCGGTGACGGCAACATCCTGTTCTGGGAGTCGAACGGCATCTCCGAGTACGACGGTCTCCAGATGCAGTACGTGCAGCGGTACGGAAATGGTTCCCAGTTCCAGGCCTCGTACACGCTCTCGAGCTTCAAGGCCAACGACCCGCTGAACGACGCGGGGGCCGGCTCGTTCGCCGGTCAGATCACGGATCGCGAGAACCCGGATCTCGACTTCGGCTACGCAGGCCTGCATCGGGATCACGTGTTCAACGCCAACGTGCTCCACAACCTGCCCACGCTCGAGAACCAGAGCGGCTTCGTCCGCGCGCTGTTCGGAGCCTGGCAGTTCGGCGGGATCGTCCAGTACTCCTCGGGCCAGGCCCTGACGGTGAGAACCGGAAACCTGACCGGGGTCAACGGCGCCGGCGGCACCGGCTACACCGAGAACATGCGGCCGCTCCTCACGGGGGTCGCGTGCGGCGGCAGTGGGTTGCAGGTCATCAATCCCGACGCCTTCACGCTGGTCGGCTGGCAGCTCGGCACGCTGAGCAACACCCGGCCCGGCGCGTGCGAGGGAGCGGACTTCTTCCAGGTCGACTTCTCGCTGACCAAGAACATCCGCATCACCGACCGCGTGACCGGCCAGTTCCGGTTCGAGGTGTTCAACGTGACGAACCGCGACAACTTCGTGGGCATCAACACGGTGATGAACCCGAGCAGCGTCACCTACGACAGCGACGTCGCCACGGAGAGAAGGGCGATCACCGGCTACACCCTGCCGAACAACTTCGGCGAGGCGCAGGCGGCCCGCGATCCGAGGCAGGTGCAGCTCGGCTTCAAGCTGCTGTTCTAGAGCACACCACGGGACGCCGGAAAACGGACGACTCCACGTCGTGACGGCCCCTCTGCTAGCGCTTGCGCTGGTAATCGCCTGGGCGGTTCCAGCGCCGGCGCAGCAGGCTCCGGCCCCCGAGGTTCGCGCCGAAGTCTGGCCTGAACTGACTCCGCCGCTCCCGGCCGATCCGGCGCTCGAAGCGCGCGTCGAAGCCCTCATCGAGCGGATGACCGTCCGCGAGAAGGTCGGTCAGGTCATACAAGCGGAGATCCGCTCGGTCACGCCGCGGGACGTGCGGCGATACGACCTGGGCTCGGTGCTGAACGGCGGCGGCTCGTTTCCCGACGAGAACAAGCACGCCTCGCCGGAAAGCTGGCTGGCCCTGGCCGACGCGTTCCACGAAGCCTCGACCGACACCTCGGACGGCGGCGTCGGCATCCCGGTGATCTGGGGCGTGGACGCGGTGCACGGCCACAACAACGTGATCGGCGCGACGATCTTCCCGCACAACATCGGGCTCGGCGCGGCGCGGAATCCGGATCTGATCCGCCGCATCGGTGAGGTCACGGCGCGGGAAGTGCTCGCTACCGGCCTCGACTGGAACTTCGGGCCGACCGTCGCCGTGGCCCGGGACGATCGCTGGGGCCGCACCTACGAGAGCTACTCGGAAGATCCCGAGATCGTCGTCGACTACGCGCGCGCCCTGGTCGAGGGACTCCAGGGCGCGGTCGGCAGTCCTGACTTCCTGGGCGAGGAGCGGGTGATCGCCACGGCGAAGCACTTCCTGGGCGACGGCGGCACCTTCGAGGGCATCGATCAGGGAGACACGCGGGCGAGCGAAGAGGAACTCCGCGACATCCACGGCGCTGCCTACGTCGCCGCGCTCGATGCCGGCGCGCAGGCGGTGATGGCCTCGTTCAGCAGTTGGCACGGCCGCAAGATGCACGGCCACGCCGAGCTGCTGACGAACGTGCTCAAGGGCCGCATGGCCTTCGACGGGCTCGTTGTCGGCGACTGGAACGGACACGGCCAGTTGCCGAACTGCACAAACGACGACTGCGCCGACACGCTACGAGCCGGCCTCGACCTCTTCATGGTCCCGGAAGACTGGAGGGCGCTCCACAGGAACACGCTCCGCCAGGTACGTTCCGGCGCGATTCCCGAGGAGAGGCTCGACGACGCGGTGCGGCGCATCCTGAGGGTGAAGGCCCGCGCCGGCCTGCTCGACAGCGGCCGGCCGTCGGAGCGAGCGCTCGGCGGACGCTTCGAACTGCTCGGCGCTCCCGAGCACCGCGAGGTGGCCCGGCAGGCGGTGCGTGAGTCTCTCGTCCTGCTGAAGAACGACGACGGTCTTCTGCCCCTGCCTCCGACGTCGCTGGTGCTGGTCGCGGGTCCCGCGGCCGACGACATCGGCCGGCAGAGCGGCGGCTGGACGCTGACCTGGCAGGGAACCGAGAACACGAACGACGACTTCCCGGGCGCCACCTCGATCTGGACCGGCATCGAACGGACCGTCGAGGCGGCGGGCGGCCGGGCCGTCCTCTGCCAGGGATGCGCGTACAGCGGCGAGCTGCCCGACGCCGCCATCTACGTGACCGGCGAGATGCCTTACGCCGAGGGCCAGGGCGATGTGACGAGCCTCGAGTACAGCCCGGCGGACAAGTCCGACGTCGAGTTGATGGGGAGGCTTCGGGCCGCCGGCATTCCGGTCGTCACGATCTTCCTGTCCGGGCGCCCGCTGTGGACGAACCCGGAGATCAACGCCTCCGACGCCTTCGTCGCCGCCTGGTTGCCGGGCTCCGAGGGCGGCGGCGTCGCCGACGTCATCTTCGGCTCGGCGGACGGCGGAGTTACTCACGACTTCCAGGGAAAGCTCTCCTTCTCCTGGCCGCGGTCGCTGGACCAGACGGTTCTCAACGTCGGCGACCCGGACTACGACCCGCTCTTCCCCTACGGCTACGGCCTGACCTACGCCGACGACGGCGATCTCCCCGAACTGGACGAGACGCGGCCGGCCGGTGCATCGCCGGTGCGCACGACGGATGCAGGCGGGACAGCAGACCGCGTTCTGTTCGACGGACGGACGGCGGAAGGGTGGCAGTTCTACGTGGGCGACGAGGCGGACTGGCGGGTTACCGCTCCCGACGGCCGCGGCCAGACCCGCCGCCGCGTATCCGGTGTCGTGCTCTCGGCCGTCGACCGCAACGTCCAGGAAGACGCGAGGAAGGCGCAGTGGAGAGGCCGCAACGAGGCCCAGATCTACCTCCAGTCGAATCCCATCGACCTGCGCGCCGAAACGGCGAGCGGCATGACTCTCGAGATCGATTTCCTGGTGGAGCAAGCGCCTGCTGGACGAGTCCAGATGCGGATGGACTGCGGCTACCCGTGTACCGGCGGTCTTCTCGTCTCGCCGATCTTCGCGGGCGTGCCCGAAGGAGCATGGGACACTCTGCAGATTCCTCTCCGCTGCTTCGAGAACTCCGGCGCCGAGATGGACCGCATCGACACACCCTTCCTGATCACGACGGACAGGCCGTTCACGCTTCGTTTCTCACGCATCGCGATCGCGCCCCCCGATTCCACCGCGCTGACGGCCGGTTGCTGAGCGAGGAGGCCGGCTTGCTGAGCGAGGAGAGGGGGCCATGCTGACGGCGAAGATCACCACCCTCGACTGGACCGTCGTCGCCCTCTACTTCGCCGGCGTCTTCGCCATCGCGCTCTGGGCCATCAGGCGCGTCCAGCACGGCGAACGCACGTCGTCGAGCTACTTCCTCGCCGGCCGCAACGTCGGCTGGTTCGTCGTCGGCGCGTCGCTGTTCGCCTCGAACATCGGCTCCGAGCATCTCGTCGGCCTGGCTGGCACCGGCGCCGAGAGCGGCCTCGTTCTCGGCCAGTTCGAGCTCCAGGCCTCGCTCATTCTGCTCATCCTCGGCTGGCTCTTCGTGCCGTTCTACGTCAAGAGCGGCATCTTCACGATGCCGGAGTTCCTGGAGCGGCGCTACTCGCCCGCGGCCCGCTGGTACCTCTCGGTGATCTCGGTCATCGGCTACGTCCTGACCAAGATCTCGGTGACGATCTACGCGGGCGGCGTCGTCTTCGAGACCCTGATGGGGATCAACTTCTGGACCGGCGCCCTGGTGGTCGTCGTCATCACCGGGGTCTACACCGTGCTCGGCGGCCTCCGCGCCGTCGTCTACACCGACCTGCTGCAGGCCATCGTCCTGATCGTCGGCGCCTCCACGGTGACCATCCTCGGACTCGCCGAACTCGGCGGCTGGCGGGTCATGGTCGAGACCGCCGGCGACGGCTTCTTCGACATGTGGAAGCCGATGTCCGATCCGGACTTCCCGTGGACCGGCATCGCCTTCGGCGCGCCGATCATCGCGGTCTGGTACTGGTGCACCGACCAGTTCATCGTTCAGCGCGCACTCTCCGCGCGCGGCATCGACGACGCCCGGCGCGGCACGATCTTCGCCGGCTTCCTCAAGCAGTTGCCGCTGTTCCTGTTCGTGGTGCCCGGCGTGATCGCCTACTGCCTGTCGCAGTCCGGCAAGCTCGAACTCGCCTCCTCCGACCAGGCGCTGCCCGCCCTGGTGGTGGCGCTGCTGCCGGCCGGCTTCCGGGGACTGGTCGTCGCGGGCTTGCTGGCGGCCCTGATGAGCAGCCTCTCCTCCGTCTTCAACTCGTGCTCGACGCTGATCACGATCGACATCTACAAGAAGCTCCACCCCGGCGTCTCGGAGCGGCGCCTGGTCCTGGTCGGGCAGACGGCCACCATCGGGCTGGTGGGCCTGGGCCTGCTCTGGATCCCCTTGATGCAGAACATCTCGGGCACGCTCTACCAGTACCTCCAGAGCGTCCAGGGCTACATCTCGCCGCCCATCACCGCGGTCTTCCTGCTGGGCCTGTTCTGGAAGCGCCTCAACGCCCAGGGCGCGATCGCGTCACTGGCCGTCGGCTTCGTGCTGGGAATGGGCCGTCTGGTGGCGGAGCTCAACAAGGACAGCCTCAGCGGCTTCCTCTACACCTTCGCCGACATCAACTTCATGCACGTCGCGATCTTCCTGTTCCTGATCTGCGCGGCCGTGCTGGTCGCGGTGAGCCTCTGGTTCCCGCCGCCCTCCGAGCAGCGCGTCGCCGGCCTGACCTGGAGCCGGGCGGGCAACGCCGAGCTTCTCGCCGAGTCCGACCCGGCGAAGCGCCGGCTGGACCGGACGCTGTCGGTTGTGCTGGTCCTGATCGTCGCCGCGGTGATGGTCTACTTCTCGGCGTAGGCCGGCCGCGACCCCAGCAGAACCTCCATCATGCGATGCGCCGTTTCGGCGCCGCTGTTCTGGTTCTGACCGGTCACCAGGCGCCCGTCGACGACGACGCGGCTCGCGAGCATGTCGCGAAACCTGGTCTCGCTCTCGAACAGCGCTCCGGCGGCGCGCAGGTCACGCTCCGGGTGCATCGGCGTGAAGGTGATGCCGAGTTCCTCGATCTGCTTGTCCGAAACGGCCGAGACGCGGCGGCCCCGCACCAGCGGTTCTCCGCCCGGAGTCACCGCCTGAAGCAGTCCCAGCGGACCATGGCACACGCCGCCGACTACCGATTCGCGGGCGTACGCCTCGCTGACCTTCCTGCCCAGTTCTTCCGACTGGCCGAGGTCGTACGCGGCGCCCCAGCCGCCTGCCAGAAACACGATGTCGTAGGCGCTGCCGTCCACGTCGGCGATCGCCAACGAGTTCTCGACCCTGGATCGAAACTCCGCATCCCGGAGATAGCGCTTGTCCTCCGGCGTGGCCACCGGCCACCGCACCGACTGGCGCTCGACCGGGATGGCGCCGCCCTGGATGCTCGCCACGTCGACCGTCATTCCGGCGTCCGTGAATGCGTAGTAGGGCACCGTCATCTCCGACGCCCAGACGCCGGTCGCCTTGCCCGAGTCGCCCAGCGTGTCGTGGCTGGTGGTCACGATGAGGGCGCGGTGGCCGGCGAGATCGATCGCGGGAATCTCATAGTGGGCGTGAAGGCCCAGGCCGACGAGCACCCTCGGCAAACCCAGCCAGACGGCGGCCGCCAGCACGACGACGGCCAGCCCTGCTCCGGTCCATACCCTGGTCTTCATGAAGGTCTCCTTTGCGCGGTCGTAGAAGTAGTTGATCGCTAGCTGTCGAGTCGGCGAGTAGAAGGCAGGCACCTCGAGCACTCCCACGCGCTCGGCGTAGGCCTCGTAGTCCGCCAGCATCTCGGAGAACCGCTCGGGTTGTTCCGCGGCCAGGTCGCGGGTCTCGCCCGGGTCCTCCGCCAGATCGAACAGGCGCCAGCGGCCATCGCCCACGGGAGCGCCGACCCGAACGAGCTTGTGGTCGCCCTTGAAGACGCCCCTGTGGCCCGCCGTCTCGAATCCGACCGCCTCATGCGACGGATGGACCAGGGCCGAAGGATCGCGCAGCGCCGGGGCCAGGCTGCGGCCATCGATGGGATGCTTGCCGGACGGAGTGGCGTCGCCCGCGCCGGTGAGCTCGAGAATCGTGGGAACCAGGTCCGTCACGAAGGTGAAGGCCGGAGCGATCCCTCGCGCCTCCACCCCCGGCCCGGCGATGATCAGGGGAACGCGAATTCCTCCCTCTCCGCCGTGGAACTTGTAGTACGCGAGCGGAGCGGCCGCCGCCCGCGCGAAGTGCGGGCCGATGATGCCGTAGCTCCCCTTCTCACCGAGCGTCTCGAGGTCGCGGCGGTAGCCGACGCGCTTCGCCCACCGGTCGAACTGACCGCTCTGCGCCGGGTCACCCGCCTCCGGACCGTTGTCGGACAGCACCACGAAGACGGTGTTCTCCAGGAGTCCCTCGTTCCCGAGGTACTCGACCAACCGCCCGAAGTGATGGTCCATCGCTTCGAGCATCGCCGCGTTGACCGCCATGTTCTTGGCGGCGAACGCCTTCTCGCCGGGCGAGAGAGCCTCCCAGTCCGCCTGCTCGGGCGTGGTCGACGCTACGGCCCCGGGCGGAAAGACGCCCGCTTCGACGGCGCCGCGATGACGCTCCCTCCGCAGCGCGTCCCATCCTTCGTCGTACACGCCCTCGTAGCCCTCGATGAACTCGCGCGGCGCCTGAACCGGCAGGTGGACCGCCTGAAAGGCGAGGTAGGCGAAGAACGGTTGTCGCTCCCCATCCGTGACCCGATCCGTGTCGATGAACTCGACGAGCCTGTCCACGAGGTGCTCCGACGAGTAGAAGTCGTCCGGCAGGTCGGTCGGTTCGCCGTCGGCAAACCAGGGGGGCTCCCCGTAGATCGGCAGGTAGGGCTTCTTCTCGAAGTTGTCGGCGCCGGTGGCGTCAAGCGCGAACGTCCGATCGAACCCGCGCGCGCTGGGCAGCGAGGTCGGAGCGTGACCGAGGTTCCACTTGCCGCTCAGGTACGTGCGGTAGCCGGCGGCGCGCAGGCGGCTGGCGATCGTGATCACGTCCGTGCTCAACTCGCCTCGGTAGCCGGGTCGGCCGCGATGACGAAGCGGCGTGGCCACGTGCAGGCTGGCGACATCGGTCAGGTGCGAGTCGACCCCGGTGAGCAACATGGCCCGCGACGGCGAGCACATCGGCGAGGCGTGGAAGTTCGTGAAGAGGACGCCGCGCGAGGCGATCGCGTCGATGTGGGGGGTGCGAATCTCGCTGCCGTACGCGCCCAGGTCCGTGAAGCCGACGTCGTCCGCGACCACGACGACGACGTTCGGCCGGGGTGAGGCCGGGGCCTCGGATTCCGCTGCCGTCGACGCCGACGCCTGAAGGGCCGCGACCGCCGCGAGCGTCGCCGCCAGGACTCGCAGACCGCCACGGCGCCTCCTTCGTCGGCTGAAGATGAACCCGGGTCTCATCGCTCTGAACCTCGTCTGCTAATGTCTATCATTAGTTCTGATGGAAGTCATTAGCACGCGAGAGAAGATCCTTCGCGCCGCCGAGAAGCTGTTCGCCGAGCAGGGCGTCGGGCCGACCTCCACTCGCGCCATCCTGCGCGAAGCGGGCCAACGCAACGAATCGGCCCTCCAGTACCACTTCGGCGGCCGCGAAGGGCTCATCGACGCCATGTACGTCAAGCGCGGCGCGCAGATCGGGGAAGAGCGGGAGCACATGCTGCGCGAGCTGGATGAGGCCGGCGGGGTTCAGGACGTGCGCCGGTTGTGCGAGGTGGCGGTCATGCCTCCGGTGCGGATCGCCCGACGGGATCCGGAGTTCGCGCTCTTCCTGAAGGTGATCGGGCAGCTCGTGTTTCTACCCGGCGAGGAGCTCCGCGAGGGCGCGACCCGCTACACGGGCGCGGGGGTGGGGGAGGTGGCGAAGCGCATCCGCGCGCAGCTTCGGATCCCCAGGGCGCTGGCGGACCGGCGGTTCGACCTGATGCACCGGATGGCGGCGCTGGCGCTCGCTCAGCGCGCGCTCTCCGGCGGCAGCTTCGACGGACCCGATGCCGAACTGTTCTTCGAAACGCTGCTGGACGCGATGGCGGCCGTTCTCGAGGGACCGGTTTCCCCTGCGACGGAACGTGAACTCGCTATGTCTTGACAGTCCTGGTGCCGATCAGGACCCGCTTCGCCTCAGGTAGAGCCGCCCACCCGTCGACACATGCCGCATCCGCCCGTCGGCCTGCGGATTGACGAACGACAGGAGAGTCTGCGGCGCGGTGGCCGCGATCGCCTCCGGCAGGGAGACGACGAAGGAGTGCTCGCCCACCGGGTCGAGCGGGAAGGCCGGCGTCGCGTCGGTCGAGGTCGTGTCGTAGAAGGCGACCTTGGCGCGTGAACTGACGCTCAGGCGGCCGTCGCGCTCGGTGATCGTGTGCTCGGCGGCGACGTCCTCGTAGACGCCGGCGTAGAGCCGCGGATCGATCTCGATGTCGAGCGGCGGGAACCGCTGCGCCGCCAGCGGCTCGAAGCCGGAGGCCTTCTTCATCCAGGCGTTCACGAGCTCGAAGGCGACCAGGCCGCCGTGCGCCGAGTTGGTCAGGACGACCATCGCGAAGTCGGACTCCTCGTGCGCCGAGAACCAGGAGAGGATGCCCGGGCCGCCGCCGCCGTGGCCGAAGTCGCCGTTGGGACCGAGCATGAAGCCGAGGCCGAAGGAGCGAACGGCGCCGATCCCCTGGACCGCGGCGGTGGCGGTGCGCATCGCCTTCGAGCTGTCCTCCGACAGCAGGCGCTCGCCGTTCAGTCCCTCGCCGCCGCGGAGGTGGGCGGCGACGAAGGCGAGCAGGTCGGGCGCCGACATCATGGCGGTGGAGCCGGCCGGAGCGAAGCTCAGCGGCAGGAAGGCCTTCGACGTCCTCTGCTGCGTGCCGGTGGCCGGATCGAGGAAGTGGCCGACGGAGGCGCGGTGGAGCAGGGCATCCTGGGGCTGGACCACCGAGTGCTCCAGACCGATGCGGCCGAAGATGCGGTCCTCGATCAGGTTGTACCAACTGTCCCCGAGCACCCGTTCGGCGACGTGGCCGGCGACCACCATCGCCGTGTTGCAGTACGAGCAGTCCTCGCCGGGAGCGAACAGTTGGCCGAGATCGCGGGCGCGTTCGACCGCCTGAAGGATGGCCTCCTGATCGGGGCCGTGGTCGGGGATCATTTCGCCGTCGATGCCGCTCGTGTGGTTGAGCAGCATGCCGACCTCGATCGCCCGGGTCGCTTCCGGGTCGGCGACCGCGAAGTCGGGCACGTAGTCGAGCACCGGCGCGTCGAGGTCGACCAGACCTTCGTCGACGAGTTGCATGACCAGGGTCGTGTTCAGGGTCTTCGTGATCGAACCGATGTGCATCACCGTTTCGGGGGTGACCTCGACGCCAGTGGTCGCGTTCAGGATCCCGGCCGACGCGGTCTCGATCTCACCGGCGTGGTAGACGGCCGCGCTCGCGCCGATGACCCGGTGACGCGCGATCGCCTGTTCGAGGTCGCGCTGCAGGTCGGTGGCGCCGGGGCCCTCGTCGGCCGGAGCGGTCTGGCCGAAGGTTGCGCGGAGCGGCGGCAGCGCGGCCACGGCCGCCACGGCGGCGCTCCTGGCCAGAAGATCGCGTCGAGTGGGTTGCATCGGCATGACCTTCCACTAGACGAATCCAGGCGGGCGGACGCCAGCGGTCGCTCCGGGTTGCTTGCGGCCCCTCACGCTTGGCTGACGCCATCTGTGCCGAGGCACCGTATCAGGCCGCTCGCAGTGTCGTCGCCGCTTCGCGGCGGCGTTCTCCAGCCGCGTTCGGCGGCAGCCGGCGAGGACGCCGGCGCACCCAGTGGGTGCTGGCGGTGCTACTGGGTGCGCCGACGTCCTCGTCGGCCTTCCGAACCAACACAGCCGCCGGCCGAAGGCCGGTGACGACTACCCCAACGCCTGCGGCGGGAAGCGGTCTACGAGAGCGGATCGCCCAGTTGCTGCGACTGCTCCCACTCGGCGCGGATCGCTTCTTCGTCGAACCGGAAGTAGGACCGCGGGGGGAGCTGACCCCAGGTGTTCGAGGCGAAGGCATCGTCCGGGAAGTGGCGGACCTGGTGGTTCGGGCCGAGCACTTCCATGTCGGCGAAGAACTCGATGAACGTGTCCTCCTCGGGCATCCGCCAGTAGGCGAACAGGTTCCGGGCCATGCCGTGGCGGCCGGGCCCCCAGACGATCGGTCGCCGGTGGGCCGCCAGGTGATCAAGGCCGACCCGCATCTCGCCCCAGTCGGTCAGTTCGAAGGCGACGTGGTGGATGTGGGCATAGCCCTTGTCGAGGAAGGCGAGCACGTGATGGTCGCGGTCGGCGTGGAGCCAGCAGGCGTCGTCGCCGATCCAGTCGGTGATCTTGAGGCCGAGAGCCTCGACGTACCAGTCGACGGCGCGCGGGGTGTCGGCAGTGAGGTAGTTCACATGCTGGAGCCGGCGCGGATGGAAGCCGGGCAGGGTGTCCGAGTGCTTGCAGACGTCGGGACGCGGGTCGTTCGGCGCAACGTGCTCGACGACGGCCACGCCGTTGCCGTCCGGGTCGGCGGTGCGCAACCCGAACCGGCCGGCCGGCAGCTCGAAGGGCACGGCGAGCGTTCCGGCGTCGGACAGCCGGCCGCCGGCCTCGGCCAGCGTCACGCCGGCTTCGAGTTCGTAGGCGATGTAGTCGACGCAGCCTCGGTCGCCGGCGGTCAGGCGGACGCAGAAGTCTTCATAGGCGCAGCGGAGCAGGGCGGAAGGGAGCGAGGCTTGCGCCTCGCGCGTCTCCCGGCCGCCTGCGGCGGCAGCCGGCGGGGACGCCGGCGCACCCAGTGGTGAGGCACCGTCGTCTCCGGCCAGGGTCAGGCCGAGCAGCCGCCGCCAGCGCGCCGAGGCCTCGGCGAGGTCGGTGACGGCAAGCCCGACGTGGTGGATGCCGCGGATCACGAGCCACCTCCTGTCCCGGCGGCCGCGAACGCGGCAGTGCGCTCGCAGACCGTCTTCACGTCGCAGTAGAAGTCGAACGAATGCCGCCCGCCCTCGCGGCCGATGCCGGAGTGCTTCGTCCCGCCGAAGGGCGTCTCGAGGTCGCGGACGTAGAAGCAGTTCACCCAGATCGTGCCGGCGCTGATCCGGCGCGAGAGCCGGCCCGCGCGGGACTCGTCGCCGGTGAAGATCATCGTGGCGAGCCCGTAGTCCGTCGACTCGGCCAACGCGATCGCCTCGTCGTCGTCCTCGAACGCCTGCAGGGTCAGCACCGGCCCGAACACCTCCTCGCGCAGGATGTCGGCGCCGGACGGCACGTCGGTGAACAGCGTCGGCGGGAAGTAGAGCCCGCCGCTGCTCTTGCCGCCGAAGCGGAGCGCCGCGCCCTGGGCCAGCGCCTTCTCGACGTGTGCCTCGACCCGCGAAAGCGCCCGCGGGTGGATCAGCGGACCGTAGGTCGTCGCGGCCTCCCGCGGATCGCCGACCCGGATCGCCTCGACTTCCGCCAGGAACCGCTCCATGAAGGCGTCGAGGCAGCTCCGCTCCACTAGCAACCGGGTGCCGGCCAGGCAGACCTGGCCTGAGTTGTCGTACTGGTACGCCGCGGTGCGGGCAGCGGCCTCCAGGTCGGCGTCGGCGAAGACGAGGAACGGCGACTTGCCGCCGAGTTCGAAGGAGACGGGCGTCAACTCCGCCGCGGCCGCGGCGCCGACCGTGCGGGCAGTGGCCGGCGATCCGGTGAAGGCGATCCGGTCGACGCCGGCGTGGCCGGTCAGCATCGCGCCGGTCTCCGGCCCGCCGTGGACGATGTTGAGCACGCCCGGCGGCAGCCCCGCCTCCTCCGCCAGATCGCCTAGCAGTGAGCACGTCAGCGGCGCCCACTCCGGCGGCTTGAGGACCACGGTGTTGCCCGCGGCGAGGGCCGGGCCGACCCGCCAGGTCGCCAGCATGAAGGGCGCGTTCCACGGCGTCGACACCGCGACGACGCCGGCCGGATCGTGGCGGACCGTGTTCCGCTCGCCGCCATGCAGGATCCGCGACGGCTCGGCCAGACGCGACACCGCGTACTCGGCGAAGAAGCGGAAGTTCATCCCGCCGCGCGGAATCACCCGCTCGCGCATCGCTTCCAGCAGCGAACCGTTGTCGACCGTCTCGACCTGGGCGATCTCGGCGGCCCGCCGTTCGACCCCGGCAGCCAGGCGCAGCAGGTACGGCGCGCGTCCCTCCGGTCCCAGCGCCGCCCAGTCCGGGAACGCCCCCCGCGCGGCGTCGACGGCGGCGTCGACCTCCACCGCCCCCGCTTCGGGAAACTCGGCCAGCTTCCATTCCCAGTCGATCGGCGAGCGCACCTCGAAGCCGGCGCCGGCGCCGACCCGCCGGCCGCCGATCAGATGGCCGGTCGGAACGGCGACGCCCTCAACGTCGGTTCGCTCCTCACCAGCGCCAGATGCCGGCGAGGACGCAGGCGCACCCAGTGTCGCGTCGGCCGTCACGAGCCCGCCGCCTCCGCCGCCGCGACGACCTCCGCCTCGTCCTCCGGCACGCAGAGCGCGACGTGCAGCGTGTTGCCGGTCACCTGGGGCTGCTCGCCGACCGGCTGCAGGTCCCGGTCCAGCTCGACGATCGGGTTGCGCAGGGTGCCGATCTCGTCGCACTGCACCTCGACCACGTCGCCCGGCTCGACCGGCCGCGAGTTCGCCGGCGTGCCGGTCATGATGACGTCGCCGGGTTCGAGCGTGATCAGCCGGCTCAGGTCGGCGACCTGGTACGCGAACGAGAACAGGAGGTCCTCGCCCGTGTTCCCCTCCTGCACCACCTCGCCGTTGACCAGGGTGCGCAGTGTCAGGTCGTTCGGGTCGACGTCGCCGGCGTCGACCAGGGCCGGGCCCATCGGCCCGAAGCCGTCCTGGCCCTTGACCCGCAGCATCGAGCCGCGGTCCGCGTGCCGGAAGTCATGGATGCCGAAGTCGTTGACCAGCGTGTAGCCGCGGACATAGTCGAGCGCCTCCTCGATCGCCACGCCGATCGCCCGCCGGCCGATGACGACCGCGAACTCCCCCTCGTAGTTCAGGAAGCGGCAGCCGCGCGGCCGCGCCACCGGCGCCTCGTGGGCGCTCAGCGAGGAGGTGGGCTTCATGAAGTAGGACGGCACCTCCGGGATGCGCTCCATCTGGTACTCGACGCAGCGCGAGCGGTAGCTCAGGTGGACGGCGATGATCTTCGACGGCGGATCGATCGGAGGCAGCCAGGTGCCGTCGCCGGCGCGGCGCTCATGTCTCATCGCAGTTGCTCCCGGTCATGCGGTCCGACGACCTCCACGCCGTCGACGCTGTAGGCGAAGGAGAACCGGAAGCCGCAGTGCACCTCGCGCGGCGCGATCGCCTGCAGGTCCTCCAGCGTGTCCTCGCCGAAGGCCAGCGTGGCCGGCCCTTCCCAGACGTCGGTCGAGTCCCGGTCGTAGCCGCCGGCGCGAACCATCTCGAACACCGTGGGTTCGAGCCCGGCGGCGGCCGGAAAGTGGCGCGTGTTGAACATCGGCGGAGCGTTCACCGTCGGCCCCGTCTCGCTGATCCCCTCGAGCTCGACGACGGCGCGGACGATCTGGCGGTCGTTGGCGGTGCAGGTCGCCCCGAAGCGGGCGCCGGGGGCGAGCCGGCAAGCCGCCTTGCCGACCTCGAAGCTGCGGGTCATGTGGATCGAGCCGAGCTTCTTCGGGAAGCCCTGCACCCAGCCGCGGAACATCGCGAAGTCCTTGTCGACCCAGATGTAGACGCAACGCGAGACCGGCTCGCCCTGAAAGCTGGCGCCGACGACGATGAAGTACTCCTTGTACTGGGACTGGATCGGGTCCTCCAGTTCGTGCAGATCGTCGGAGCAGGACTGCCAGTCGGCGAAGATGACGCAGGCCATGTCCGGCCGCTCGGCCGGCTCGAGCTCCGCCGGCAGCAGGGCCGTGATCGCGTCCGCATCGGTGCGGTACTCGACGATCAGGAAGTCGCAGGAGTAGTGCCAGGGCGGCGCCGGCACGAGGCCGCCGCGACCGCTGGCGGAGAGGGGGCCGCTGTAGCCCTTGAGTGGCATGTGCGTCGAACCTCAGGCCGTTGACGGATGGGATGAGCAGAAGTCGACCAGGGCGCGGAACAGCCGGCCGCCGTCCTCCGGCGCGGTGACCTCGGGGTGCCACTGGACACCGAGGCAGAACGGAAGCCGGGGATCCTCCAGCGCCTCGATCACGCCGTCCGGCGCGGTGGCGGCCACACGGAGCCCCTCGCCCAGCCGGCCGGCGCCCTGGTGATGGTGCGAGGCGATCTCGACGTCTCCGTCTTCCTTGCCCGCCTCCATCGCCGCCGCCAGGTGCGTCCCCGGCTCGATCGTCACCATGTGCCGCGTGAACTCGCCCAGGACGTCGCGGTGCGGCTTCATGTCGAGCCGGTCGCCGAGGTGCTGTTCCAGGTCGCCACCGTAGAGGATGTTCAGGAGCTGGAAACCGCGGCAGATCCCGAGGATCGGCATCCTGCGTTCGAGCGCGGCGCGGCCGATCGCCAGTTCGACCCGGTCACGCGTCTCGTCGTGCTCGTCGTTCTCCGGGTGCGGTTCCGCGCCGTAGATCTGCGCATCGAAGTCCTTGCCGCCCATGAAGACGATCCCGTCGAGGTCGTCGAGCGCGGCCCCGGGTTCCTCGTCGTAAGGCTCGACGCTCGGGATGATGACCGGCGCCCCGCCGGCGGCGGCAATCGCCGAGACGTAGTCGTGCGGGACCATCGAGACGACCTCGTCCCAAGGGCCGATGATCGCGTCCCGGACGTCGCCGACGATGCCGATCCGCGGCCTGCGTCCGCGCCCGGAGTTGGTGCCCGAGTTGCCGGGGGCGCCTCCACTCATCGGTAGCGAACTCCCATGTGCTTCATGCCGTTGAAGAAGTTGGAGCGCAGCCGCTCCGGCTCCGAGACCAGTTCGAGGCGACCGAGATGGGGCCGCAGCTCCTCCAGCGCGATCTTGATCTCGAGCCGCGCCAGGTACGCGCCCAGGCAGAAGTGCGGCCCGATGCCGAAGGTCAGGTGCCGGTTCGGCTTGCGGCCGACATCGAATCTGTAGGGATCCTCGAACACGTCCTCGTCCCGGTTGGCGCTCGTGTACCACATCGCGACCTTGTCGCCGGCGCGGACGACCTCGCCGCGCATCTCGACGTCCTCGGTCGCCGTGCGGCGGAAGTGGTGAACCGCCGTCACCGTCCGCAGCACCTCGTCGGCGGCGGTTGTCGCGAGGTCCTCGTCGCCCGCGACCACGCGCAACCCCTCGTCGGGCTGGCGCAGCAGCTCGTGCATGCCGCCCGACAGCGAGTGGCGCGTCGTCTCGTTGCCGGCCGCCGCCAGCAGCAGAAAGTAGAGATCGAACTCGTGCGGCGTGAGCGGCTCGCCGTCGACCTCGGCGAACACCAGGTCGGTCACGATGTCGTCGCGCGGTTCGGCGCGGCGCTGCGCCGCCAGCTTCCGCCCGTACTCGAACATCTCGAGACTCGCCGGGCTCGAGAACGGCAGGTGCTTGAAGCGCTCCCGCTCCGTCTCGTAGTCGTCGACGTACTCCGGGTCGGTCGCGCCGAGGATGCGATTGCCGATGTCGACGATCAACCGCCGGTCCTCCTGGGGCGCGCCCAGCATCTCGGCGAACACCCGCATCGGCAGCTCGACCGCCACGTCGTCGACGAAGTCGAAGTCGCCCCGGGCGATTGCGGTCTCCAGAATGCCCCGGAACAGTTGCCGGATGTGGTCCGAGAAGGCGGTGAGCGCCCGCGGCAGGAAACGCTTGCTGATCAGCGACCGCAGCTTGTAGTGGCGTGGCGGATCCATGTCGATCATCGACTTGCGGGCCTCGACGTGCTCCGGCTCCAGGTCCTCGAGCGAGGTGCCGCCGACTTCGGACGAGAAGCGCTTCGGGTCCTTCGAGACGCGGACGACATCCTCGTGCCGCGTGATCGACCAGAAGCCGGGGCCCTTCGGCTCCGGCTGCCAGTACACCGGCGCCTCCGCCCGCAGCCGGGCGAACCACTCGTGCGGCACACCCTGGGCGAACCGGTCGTGATCGCAGAGGTCGATCTCGGCCGCGAGCGAGGCGTTGGCTGCGTGCGCCACCGGCCCAGTCCCTAGAGTTGAATCCTGTACTCGTTGCGCTCCCAGTCGGTCACCCAGCCGTGGTAGCGCTCGAGCTCGAAGCGCTTGAGGGTCAGGAAGGCGTCGACGATCTCGCGGCCGACGCCGTCGCAAAGCAGTTCGTCGGCCTCCAGCGCGTCGAGGGCCTGGTCGAGGGAGCTCGGCAGCGGGGCGAGATCCTCCCGCCGGTAGGCGTCGCCCGCGGTCTGTTCCGGCGCCTCGAGTTCCCGCCGCACGCCGTCGAGCCCGGCCTGGAGCAGCGCGGCGATCGCCAGGTGGCAGTTCGCCGTGCCGTCGCCGACACGGATCTCCAGGCGGGCCGCCTTGCCGCGCTCGGGCGGCACGCGGACGAAGGTCGTCCGGTTGTCGAGGCCCCAGGAGACGTTGATCGGCGCCAGCGAGTCGGGCGCGATCCGCTTGAACGCGTTGACCGTCGGGTTGAGGAAGGCCATCAGCGCCCCGGCGTGCTCCAGCACGCCGGCGATGAAGGAGAGCGCGGCCGCGCTCAGGCCGTCCGGGCCCGCCGGATCGCCGATCCGGTTGGCGCCGTCGCCGTCCTGGAGCGACACGTGGAGGTGGAGCCCCGAACCGCCCTGGTCGTTGAACGGCCGGCCCATGAAGGTGGCCCGCATCTCCTCCAGCACGGCCATCTCCTTGACCGTCGCCTTGAGACGGAAGGCGCGGTCGGCGGCGTCGAGGGCGGGGCCGTGGCGGAGGTTGATCTCGTACTGGGAGTTCATGAACTCGTGGTTCGCGGCGTAGGCGCCCAGGCCCATCTCGGCGCAGGCGTGGAGCATCCGGCCCGAGATGCCGCCCGGGTCGCTCTCGGCGCCGACGGTGTAGACCCGCGACAGCGTGTCGACGTAGCGGACGGCGCCTTCCGGAGCGGCGTCGTCCGGCTTGAACAGGAAGAACTCGAGCTCCGGGCCGACGATCGGCAGAAGATCCAGCTCGGCCAGGCCGTCCGCCGCCCGCCGCACCGCGCCGCGCGGGTCAAACGGATGGGGATTGCCCTCCTCGTCGACCAGGTCCACCAGGCAGGCGGCGACGTCCGGCGCCCACGGCAGCGCCGCGGCGGTCGAGAGATCCGGCCGCGCGAAGAAGTCCGGGTAACCGATCTCGCCGCCCATCACCGGCGTGTGCGCCAGGTCCGTGGTCATGATCGCCGAGCAGAAGGCGACCCCGTCCTCGATCTCGTGGCCGGCGTCGGCGAGCACCAGGTCCTTGCCGCGGGCGATCCCGTGGAGGTCGGGGTACATGACCCGCAGTGTCCTGGCGCCCTGCTCGACGAGCTGTTCGGTGCGTTCGATGTCGCTCATGTGCAGTCCCTTTTGACGACGTGGCTTCAGCTACGCCGCGTCCGGTGATTCGTCGATGAAGTGGCCCAGGCGTTCGTAGGCCGCGGCGTCGCGGCGGCGGATGGCGGCGGCCCAGACGACGCCGCACACGAAGAAGATCGGCACGGCAGCCCACAGCGAGCCGACCAGGCCGGTGCTCGCCCCGGTCAGCGCGTCCCAGTTGACGACGACGAACACCATCGCCGCCGCCAGGCCGAGCGCGCCCAGCCCCGGCGCCACCTTCGTGTGCCACGGCCGCGCGTCCAGACCGGTCCGCCGGAAGAACGCGATGACGGACAGCGAGGTCAGGCACTGCAGGCCGATGATCCCCAGCGCCGCGATGCCGCTCAGCCAGGCGAACAGGCCGGCGTACGGATCCAGTCCGGCCAGCACGAAGACCAGCGTGATGACGAAGGCGACCTCGGCCTGCAGGAGTCCGGCGAGGTAGGGCGAGCCGTAGCGCGGGTGGGTGCGGGCGATCCGCCGCGGCAGCAGGCCCTCCCGCGCCATCGCGTAGAAGTAGCGCGCGGCCGCGTTGTGGAACGCCAGCAGGGCGGCGAAGATGGAGGTGAGGATGAGCCACTCCATCATGCTCGCCGACAGCGGGTGGACGTAGCTCGCACTCGCGTCCAGGAACAGCCCGTCCGGATTCCCGGTGGCCGCGGCGACGGCCTCGTCCTCGCCGTAGGCCTGGACGATCGACCAGGAGGTCAGGGCGTAGAAGACGGTGATGATCGCCACCGCCACGTAGGTCGCCCGCGGCACGGTGCGCTTCGGATCCCGGGTCTCTTCGCCGTAGATCGCGGTCGCCTCGAAGCCGACGAACGTCGCGAAGGCGAAGACGAAGGTCACCCCCGGCGCGCCCGAGAAGATCTCGGCCGGGTTGAACGAGTTGAGTTGGAGGCCGCTCGCGCCGCCGGTGAACACGACGGCGACGTCGAGCACCAGGAGGACGAGGACCTCGAGGATCAGCAGCACGCCCAGGACCCTGGCCGAGATCTCGATCCCGAAGTAGCCGAGCACCGCGGTGATCGCCATCAGCACGAAGGACCACCAGTACCAAGCGACGTCGACGCCCAGCTTGGGATTCAGGATGTTCACGGAGAAGAAGCCGAACAGCCCCCAAAGCGCGCACTGGATCGTGTTGTAGGAGAGGACGGCCACCAGCGCGCCCCCCAGGCCCGCCGGCCGCCCGAGGCCGCGCGCGATGTAGGCGTAGAACGCGCCGGCGTTCGTGACGAACCGGCTCATCGTCGCGTAGCCGACCGCGAACAGGGTCAGCACCAGACCCGTCAGCACCCAGGCCCCGGGCGCGCCGATGCCGTTGCCGATCGACAGCGGCGGCGGCACCGCGCCCATCATCGACGTCAGCGGCGCCGCCGAGCCGACGACCAGGAACACGACGCCCCAGAGGCCGAGCGCGCCTGAGCGCAGGGACTGGGGCGCGCCTTCGCTCACGGCCGCGGTCCGATCCCCAGTTCCCGCAGACGCGCCTCGTCTTCCGCGTACTCGCGCTGGATCGCTTCCAGCTCGGCGTCGATCGCCTGCTTCGACCACCACCTGTCGCGGAACATCAGGCCGCGGATCCTACGTGCGTTGCCGATGTCGTCGAGCGGGTTCGCGTCCAGGAGCAGAACGTCGCCCCGCGCGCCCGTGGCGAGCACCCCGAACTCGCCTTCCCGGTCCATGTAGCGGGCCGCCTCCGAGGTCGCGGCTTCCAGCGTCTGGTACGGCGTCAGGCCGGCCTCGACGAAGAGGCCCATCTCCCGGTGGACGGTATAGCCGGTGGCCGAGATGTCGGTGCCGACGAGGAGCGGCGCGCCCGCGTCGTGGAGCGCCTTGACCAGGCCGAGCCGCACCGAGCGCGTCCCGGTGATCCCCGCCCGCTCGCGCGGTCCGTACAGGGTGTAGAGCCACTCGATGCCGCCGGGCGTCGTCGGGTGCTCGTACTTGCCGATCTCGCCCGCGTCGCGCTGCGGCCGGTCGAACTCGGTCACCGTGCTGTCCCACAGGGCGAGGGTCGGCACGTTCCAGACCTCGTACTTCGCGGTCAGCGCCGCCAGCTCGGCCACCTTCTCCGGCGAGCACCACGCCCAGCCCTGGTAGATGTCCTGCCGGACCGGCTCCATCTTCACGTGCGGGGCCGCGCAGGCGACGTCGTAGCCGGTCAGGTGCTCGATCGAGCGCAGCCCGCGCTCCAGGGCGTGCTCCAGGGGCACGCGGATCGGCACGTGGGCCGCGACCGTAAGGCCCACCTCCGCGGCGGCCGCCATCACCGCGTCGAACACCTTGAGGCTGAGCGTGGTGTAGACCTTGGCCAGGTCGTACCCTTCCGCCGCGCTCCGGCGGACGAAGTCAGCCGCCTCCCCGGGCTCCGTGAACGTCCGCGGAATCGGGAAGAGCGGCGGGTCGCCGTCCATCAGCGGCGACGAAACGAAGATCCGCGGCCCGAACAGCTCGCCGCGCTCGATCGCGTCGCGCGCCTCCAGGACCAGGGGGCCGCCGGAGGGGTCCCTCGCCGTGGCGACCCCGAACATGACGTACTGCCTCAGGTTCTGGTCGCGCATCCGGATGCGTGAGGCGTCCGTGCCGTCCCAGGCGAAGCCATCGAAGTGGTTGTGCATGTCGGCGAGCGCCGGGATGACGAACTTGCCGGCGCCGTCGACGACGCGGGCATCCGCCGGCGTGCAGCCTGGGCTGCTGGGGCAGATGTCGGCGATCCGTTCGTCGCGGACGACCAGGGTGTGATCCTCCAGCACGAGCGGCGTGCGCGAAGTCATCGGGATGAGGGCCGCGTGTTCGATCGCGGTGACGTTGGTCGTCTCGGCGGCCGTCAGGCGGACCAGGGCGCCGGGGTTGTTGAGGAGCAGGTAGATCGCGCCGTCGGGGCCGGTCTTGATGTCGCGGATGCGGCCATGGCCCTTGAACAGGAGTTCCTGGCGAGTGACCCGGCCGCCGTCGAGCTCCAGGCGCCGGAGTTCCTCGAAGGAGAGCGAACCGACCAGCAGGTTGCCTCGCCACTGCTCGAAAGCCGGGCTCGCCACGAACTCGATCGGGCCGACGGCGAGCGCCGGCGTCCACTCGACGACCGGGGGCTCGATGCCGTCGGCGCGGGTCCGGTCGCTGATCACCGAGCCGTCGTAGTTGACGCCGAACGTCACGACCGGCCAGCCGTAGTTCCGGCCCTTGACGAGGAGATTCAGTTCGTCGCCGCCGCGCGGACCGTGCTCGGCGGCCCAGATCCCGCCGGTCTCCGGATGCTGCGCCATGCCCTGGACGTTCCGGTTGCCGAGAGTGAACACCGCGCCGAGCGCTCCGTCCTGGCCGGCGAAGGGGTTGTCGTCCGGGATGCCGCCGTCGGGCCGGATGCGGAACACCTTGCCCGACGGCATGGCCGGATCCTGCGAGTTCATCGCCGCGCTCATGTCGCCGATCGAGAAGTAGAGGAAGCCGTCGCGGTCGAACAGCAGGCGGCCGCCCCAGTGCTTGCTGTCGGGCAGGTGGTACCCGGGATCGAGCCGGAAGAGGTACTCCGTGTCCCGCCAGCGGTTGCCGTCGACCCGGCCGCGGATGATCCGGGTCAGCCCGCGGGCGTAGCGGTCGTTCGGATCTTCCGAGTGGCTGATCGCCGCGTAGACCCATCCGTTCTCCGCATAGTCCGGATCGAGCGCGATGTCCATCAGCCCGCCGGTCGAGGTCGCGAGGTCAACCGGCGGCAGCCCCGTAATCCGCTCCGGATCCACCCTGCCGTCCCGGTACCGGATCAGGTACCCCGCGTCCTCGGAGATCAGCGCTTCCGACGGACCCGTGAACTCGATGCCCCAGGGGTTCTCCAGTTCGTCGGTGGCCAGGTACTCGACCCGGAGCGTGTAGTGCTCCGTCTCGACCGCCGGCGGCAGCGGCTTCGCGATCCAGACCTCCTCCGTCTGCAGGCTGTAGATCAGCTCGACGAGCGCCGCCATCTCCTCGTTCGAGAGTTCGCCGAGGTAGCCCGGCATGTCGGTGCCCGGGATGCCGTGCCGGATGTTGCTCTCCACCGAGAAGCCGTCCCGGCCGAACCGCCAGTCCGACTTGATCAGCGGCTCCGCGAGCCCGCCTTCGAGCGCCTGCCCGTGACAGCCGCCGCAATGGAGGCGGTAGAGGGCGCGCGCGTCCGGCTCGGCGGCCGCGACGGGCGCGGCCGCGAGCAACCGAAGCACGATCCCAAGGACGAGCCAGCCAGCACCTCGCGCCGCACAGACTGGGTGCGCCGGCGTCCCCGCCGGCTGCCGCCGAAGGCGGCCAGAAGCACGCGCCGGCCGAAAGGCCGGCTCCGCCCTAGTTCGCACCGGCGGTGTACACCCTCTCGCCGGCGATGAACGTCATCTCCACCTTCGTCCGGTGGACCTGGGTCGGCTCGACGTCGAACGGGTTCTGCGAGGTCACGACGAGGTCGGCCTCCTTCCCAACCTCGATCGTGCCGACCTTGTCGTCCTGGCCCATCAGGCGCGCGCCGTTCCAGGTCATGATGCGAAGAGCGTCCTCGAGCCTCACCTGTCCCTGGAGGCCGAGCGTCTCCTCGCTGCCGCCGGGAACCTGCCGGGTCACCATCGTCTCGACCGCGAGCCACGGGTCGACCAGAGGCACCACCGGCCAGTCCGAGCCGGCCGCCACGAGGGCGCCCGTCTCGAGGGCGTCCCTGATCGGCACCCATCGCTTCATCCGCTCGTCGCCGACCGCCTTGCGGATGTCGATCGCCGCCATCGGCGTGGGGAACCAGATGTAGGGCGAGAACTCCCAGGCCATCCCCAGTTCGCGCGGCCGGGGAATGTCGGCCGGGTCAACGAAGGTGCTGTGGCCGACGTCGTGCATCGGGCCGCCGAAGCCGTTCCGTTCCCGGGCCGCCGCGACGGCGTCGATCGCGGCCCGCACCGCGCCGTCGCCGGCGGCGTGCATCTTGACGTGCAGCCCCTGGCGGTCGAACGCCGTGACCGCGTCGTTCAGCGCCTCCTGCGGCACCAGGAGCAGCCCGAGCTTGGGCCGCGGATCGTCCTCGCCGGTCGAGTCCTCGTAGGGCGCGAGCATCGCCGCGGTGTGGCTCTCCGTCGGTACGCCGTCGAGCATGATCTTCACGCAGTCGACCTTCAGTCGCTCGCTCGCGTAGGTCGCCCGGATCGCGAGTTGGGACTCGGCTGCATCGGCGAGCGCCGGATTGTGCGCCCAGGCGACGCAGGCCCGCACCCGCTGCTTCAACGTTCCCTCACGCGCCAGTTGCGCCAGCGCGCCGAGCTGCCACGAGTTCGCGTAGGCGACGGTGAACGAGGTGATGCCGTGGGCCAGCATCTCGTCGGTGGCGATCTTCATGCCCTGCATCTTCCGCGCGTCCGAGGCCGGAGGAATCACCGAAGCCACCATCGCGTTGGCCGTCTCGCGCAGCAGGCCGGTCGGGTTGCCGTCCTGGTCGCGCTCGATGATCCCGCCCTCCGGGTCCGGCGTGTCGCGGTCGATGCCGGCCACTTCCAGCGCCATCGTGTTGACCCAGACGCTGTGGTGGGACTCGTCGTAGAGGAAGACCGGGTTGTCCGGCGACACGGCGTCGAGGAACTGCCTGGTCTGCTGGCCGGGCTCGAACACCGCCGCCACCCAGTTGCCGCCGTTGATCCACTCCCCCGGCTCGGCCTTTGAAGCGCACTCGCCGACCGACTCGCTGATGATGTCCGGTGTCGCGCCCGGAGGCAGCCGGCACGAGAACTCCTGCATGCCCGCGATCAACGGATGCACGTGGACGTCGTGGAAGCCGGGGAAGACGGTCCGGCCCGCCAGGTCGACGAACTCGGTGGCGTCGGCGCGGAACGCGGCGACGGAAGCGCTGTTGCCGACCGCGACGATGACGCCGTCGCGGATCGCGATGGACTCTGCCCAGCCGTCGGGCGTGTAGACGTTGCCGCCGTCGAGGATGGTGTCGGCCGGGTCGTTGCGCGACGGCGCCGGCTCGCCGTCCTGGAACTGGGCGACGGCGGGTTGGGCGGCGATGGTCAGCGCGAGGAGGGCAAAGCGGATGCCGGCGGGGACGCCGGCGCACCCAGTGTGTGGCAGCCGCAGACGGCGGCGGCCGCTTCTACTTCTCATGGACGATTCCTCCTGCGTAGACAGTCATTTCGACGCTCGTCTCGCTGACGTCCTCGATCGGCACCTCGAAGAGGTTGCGATCGAGCACGATCAGGTCGGCTGACTTGCCGGCGGCGATCGTGCCGGCCCGCGACTCGACGCCGAGCAGCCGGGCGCCCGCGAGCGTGTAGAGCTCGATCGCTTCTTCCAGACTCACCGCCTGCTCCGGCGCCAGCGTCCCCGGATACCCGCCCCAGGGGTCGGCGCGGGTGACCAGCGCCTCCATGCCGGGCCAGGGGTTCATGTCCGGGATGACGGCCGGCCAGTCCGAGCCGACGATGACGTGCGCGCCGGCGTCGAGCAACTCCCGCACCGGCCAGGAGCGGTCGGCGCGGTCGCCGATGGCGGCGCGGATGGAGTCGGAGATCAGGGACGGGTACCAGATGGCCGGCGACATGTCCGCGACCGCGCCGAGTTCGGCGTAACGCGGCACGTCGTCGACCGCCACGAAACCGGAATGGGCGAGCTGGTGCATCAGCCCGGAGTCGCCGTTCTGTTCGCGCGCGAACTCGATCGCGTCGAGCGCGACCCGGACCGCCCGGTCGCCCGCCGTGTGGATGTTCACCGTGACGCCCAGCGCGTCGAGCTGCTGGAGCCAGGCGTGGAGCGCTTCCGGCGGCACCAGCAGTTCGCCGTTGTGAGCCGGTCCGCCCGGCACTTCCGGCTCGTAGTCGTCGAGCATCGCCGCCGTCCGCGCGACGGACGGCACGCCGTCGAGGAAGATCTTCACGTGGTCGGCGTCGAGGTTGGCGGCCCGGTTCTCCTCGCGCAGCCGCTCCAGGGCGTCGACGTCGAGATCGAGCGAGCCGGCGACCAGCGGAATGGCGATCGAGGCCGCCATGTGGACGGTCAGGGCGCCCTCGTCGGCCAGTGCCTTGTAGGCCGCGACGCCGGTGCCCGCATCGCCCGCCTCCTTGACGCCGACGATGCCGAAGCGGTTCGCCGTCCGGATCGATTCGCGGGCGGCGCGCAGGAACTGCTCCGCCGTCTTGTCGGGGATCGCCTGGAACACCGGGTACATCGCCGCTTCGAGCAGCAGGCCGTTCGGCTCGCCGGTCGCCTCGTCCAGCACGACCTCGCCGCCTTCGACCACCGTGCCGGCGTCGATGCCGGCCAGTTCCAGGGCCTTGCTGTTCACCCAGCGGTTGTGGCCGGTGTCGTCCGCCAGGCTGATCGCCACGTCGCCCGAGAACCGGTCCAGCCACTCGCGCGGCGAGCCGATGTCGTGCTCGACGAAGAAGTTGCTCGTCCAGCGCCCGCCCTCGATCCAGGCCGCGGCGGGATCGGCCGCGACGCAGGCCGACAGGGTCTCCTCGATTTCCGCCGGTCCCGCGGTGGGCGGGAACAGGCACTGAAGCAGCACCTCGGTGCCGCCGAGGACGGGATGAACGTGGGCGTCGTAGATGCCCGGCATCGCCATGCGGCCTTCGAGGTCGCGGACTTCGGTGTTCGGGCCGCGCCGTTCCAGCGCCTCCGCGGTCGAGCCGACGAACGTGAACTCGCCGCCGGCGATCGCGACCGCTTCGGCCCAGGCCTGCGCGGCTTCGAGGGTGTAGATGCGGCCGTTGGTGAGGATCAGGTCGGCGTCGCCGTCGGGCGCCGAGGTGCAACCGAGGGCGAGCGCGACGAGCAGGCAAAGCGTTCGCCGGCCTTGCGGCCGGCACGTTCTTTCCGCCGCCTCCGGCGGCAGCCGGCGAGGACGCCGGCGCACCCAGTGTGCGACGACCTGCACGCGTGGTCAGAACACCATCGCCGCCGGCTTGACCTCGAAGGTCACGTCGCGCGGCGGCTGGACGCCGAGCAGGTGCTCGACGAAGTAGTCCCATGTACGGAGCAGGGCGTACGGCTCGGCGCCGCCGCCGTGATTGCGGTTCGGAAGGTAGAGCAGGTCGTAGGGCTTGTTCGCCTGGATCAGCGCGTCGACGAGCCGGAAGGCCTGGGCCGGCGGCACGTTCTCGTCCATGTCGCCGTAGACGATGAGAAGTCGCCCCTCGAGGTTCCCGGCCATTGCGGTGATGTCGAGCGGTTCCCAGCTCTTCGGTGCCTCGTCGGGGCGGGTCCGGGTCCTGCCGCCGTCGGAGTAGACCGCCGGGCCTGTGAACGCCTCGAAGCCGGGGTAGATCGCGGCGTAGTCGTAGACGCCGGCGCCGGAGACGGCCACGTCGTAGAAGTCCGGCCGGCTGAGGATCGCCTGGGCGGTGAACGTCCCGCCCCAGGACCAGCCGTAGATGCCGACCCGCTCCGGGTCCATCTCGGGCTTGAGCTCCGCCCACTGGCGGATGACCGCCACGTGATCGTCGACGCCGACCTGCGTGAACTCCGGGTAGCCCGCGTCGCGGAACGCGCTCGAGCGGCCCGGCGTGCCGCGGCCGTCCGTGACGACGACCGCGAAGCCGAGGCGGGCCAGCGCCGGCTCTGCCGCCGGGTTGCGCGCGCCCACGGCCTGCACGAAGTTCCGCGGCGCCACGAACACCTGGGGGCCTCCGTAGACCGCGTCGATCACCGGGTGACGGTGGCCATCGACCTCGCGCTGCGGCGCGAAGTAGACCGAGTACACCTCCGTCTCGCCGTCGGCGGCGACGAAGGCGCGGCGCTCGGGCGGCACGAACCCCGCCTCGAACAGCCTGGAAGCGTCCGCCTGCTCGATCTCGGCGAGCACCTTGCCGTCCTTGGTCGAACGCAGCACGGTGACCGGCGGCCGGTCGACGGTCGAGTACGTGTCGAGGAAGACCCCGAGATCGGGCCGGATCCGCGGCGGCGGCGGAGCGAGGCCGAACAGGACCTGCATCATCGGCACCGGCGCCGGCTCGAAGTGGTGGTCGGCCTCGTTCGCGGTCAGCAGCGTGACCTCGCCGCCACCGAGCGAGCCGGAATCGAACGACGCGCGGTAGAGATGGCGCAGGTACGGATCGCCGGGCTCGCGGCCGCCGCCCGTGAAGTAAACCTGCTGGCCGCCCTCGTCGACGTGGATGATGTCGAGCACCGTCCAGTCGCCCGCGGTCACCGTGCCTACGAGATCGGCCGTGTCGTCGCCGGCCAGCTCGTACAGGTAGAGGTGCCCCCAGCCGGTGCGGTCCGAGTACCAGAGCACCCGCCGTTCGTCGTTCGGGCCGCGCACCAGGCGGACGTTGGGCCGGTTGTACATGTGCGTGTTCGCCTCGACCCGCGTTTCGTTCGTCTCCCACACCACCGGCGTGGCCTTGCCCGACTCGACGTCGACGGCGACCAGGGCGGCGCTCTTGCCGGCGTAGGCGGACCCCAGCATGTAGAGACGGTTCCGCTCCAGGTCCCAGCCGATGACGCCGCCGCCGAGCCCAGGGGTGTCGATCCCTTCAGGGAGCGAAGCGCCATCGAGCTCGACCTGGACCCGTCCGCCCTCCTCCGTGTCGAACAGGAACCAGCCGACGCCCATCTCGTCCTCGTCGCCCGCGACCGGCTCGCGCAGCAGGTGCACGACCGGCCGACGGCTGCCGTCGGTCGGCACCCACTCGACGAAGGGCACCGCCTCGAGCAGCCGCTCGTCGATGCGCGGCGCGAGCAGGTAGCGGCTATCCGGCGACCAGCTCGACAGGTACGGCGGCTGCCGTAATCCCGTCTTCCTCGCGACCACCGTCAGCAGCGAGGAATCGGGCCACTTGCCGTAGGAGAAGTACGGCTTGCCGTCGTGCGTGAGGCCAGCCTCCAAGCCGTTCTTGAGATCGCGCCAGAACAGGTTGTCGTCGCGTGTGAAGGCCGCGCGGGCGCCGTCCGGCGACGGCAGCAGGCCGGGCTCGGGCGGCGTGATCGCCGCCGCGGCGCAGCCGAAATCGGCCACCGAGCAGGTGACGCGATGGGCGCCGTGGCGGGCGGTCAGCGTTGCCAGATCACTCGAGAGCGAGAGGCCCAGGAGCCCTTCGAGGCTCGCCTTGTCTCGCTCCCCGGTCGGCGCGTCAGCGGCGGTCAGCGCCTCGAAGATCGCGGCAGCCATCCGGGCATGGTCGAAGGCGGGCCGGCGCGATTGCGTCTCCAGGTCGAAGATCGCGAGCTCCGGGCCGGAGTCGCCGTCGCGGCCGTACCAGAAGCCTGGCGTGCCCAGGTCGGCAGCGAGCCAGTGCGGGGTGACGTCCGCGTTGCGCAGCAGGGCCAGCAGGTTGCCTTCGACCAGTGCGGCGGCGGCCTGGTAGTCGTCCGCGTCCGGCCCGGCGGCCTCCTGGGCGCTGTCGGCAGCGGTCGCCGGCCTTGCGGCCGGCGCGTTTACCTGGCCGCCTGCGGCGGCAGCCGGCGAGGACGCCGGCGCACCCAGTGTGCGACCGCCTGCCAGACCGACGATGAGGGCCAGTGCGGCAGCTCCACGGGCCCAACGGCTGCGGTAAGCTCGCACGGATCCGAACCGGTTCTGCAGGAGGGTAGCGATGACGAGTCGACGCCTGGTTGGTTTTGCGCTCTGCCTGGTCTTTGCCGCGGCCGCCCACGGCGCCGCTGAGGCGGAAGGGCCGACATTCTACGAGGATGTCTTGCCCATCCTGCAGCAGAACTGCCAGGAGTGTCACCGGCCCTCGGGCAGCAAGATCTACCGGGGCGGCGTGCCGATGTCGCTCACGACCTACGAGGAAGCCCGGCCCTGGGCGCGCGCCATCGTCCGCATGACGGCCTCCAAGGAGATGCCGCCCTGGGACGCCTCCGAGCACTTCGACGGCGTGTTCAGGAACGAGCGCGGCCTGACCGACGGGGAGATCGCGACGATCAGGCGCTGGGTCGAGGCGGGCGCGCAACCGGGCCGGCCGGAAGACGGTCCGGCACCGATCCAGTGGCCCGACGACGACGGCTGGGTGTTCACCGACCCCGACCTGGTGCTCAAGATGCCCGAGCCCTACTACGTCGAGGACGACATCAAGGACATCTACACCAAGCACCGTCTGGTCCTGACGCCGGACCTCCTGCCCGAGGACAAGTGGGTGCAGGAGATCGAGTTCCGCCGCGGCAGCGAACTAGTCCACCACTTCAACATCTTCGTCAAGGGGCCGAACGACGAAGAGACCCGCGGCGACGGCCACTTCCTCGGCGGCGCCACCTCCGGGTCGCCTCCCCATGTCTGGCCCGAGGGCTACGGCTCACTGCTCGAGGTCGGCGCCACGCTCACCTTCGACCTGCATTACCACAAGGAGCCGGGCCCCGGCAGCGGCGGCTGGGACCAGTCATCGATCGCGCTCAAGTTCGCGACCAGGCCGGTCACACACCCGGTCCACTTCTTCCCGATCAGCAACTACGAGTTCGAGATTCCGGCCCGCCACGCCTACTGGCACGACACCGCCGAGCGCACCTTCGAACAGGAAGTGACGATCCTCGGCATGCTCCCCCACATGCACATGCGCGGCCGCGAGGCGAAGTACACCGTCTTCTATCCCGACGGCAGCGAGGAGCAGATCCTCCATGTACCCGACTGGGATTTCGACTGGCAGGAGATCTACTGGTACTCCGAGCCCAAGGTGCTACCCAAGGGCAGCCGCCTGCGGATCGACATGTGGTTCGACAACTCGCCGGAGGAGGCGGAACGCTGGGGCTTCAACCCGGACCGCGACGTCGTCTTCGGCCCCATGTCAACCGACGAGATGCTGATGGGCTTCATCTCCTGCGTCTACAGCGACGGGGAGCCGCCCACGCGGCAGGGACGCGGTCGAGCGACTGAGACCACCGCCGGCGGCGAGTAGCCGAGCAGGCCGGGAGACGTCCGTGGGCGATCGAGGCCCGCGTCAGTAGGACAGGTTCTCGGTCACGCGTACCCAGCGTCCGTCCTGTACCTCGGCGAGGAACGACTCGTCCGTGCCGATCCGCTTCTCCGGCCCGAAGCTCAGGACCGGGCCGCCGAAGATGTCCTGGTAGTCGTCGATCGACTCGATCGCGGCGACCAGCGAATCGACCGTGAGATCCGGCCCGGCGTCGCGTAGAGCCCTGACCGTGAAGTCGGCGACCAACCAGCCCAGGAGCGAGCCGGTGTTGGGCTCCTGGCCGTAGCGTTCCTCGTAGCCGGCGAGGAAGTCGCGGACCTCCTGGCTGGGATGATCGGCGTAGGGGAACTCGAACGACGTCATCGCGAAGAAGCCGTTGGTCACACCGCCCTCCGCCTCCGCGACCTCGGACTCGAACGCCGCGATCGGGCCGACGAAGTCGACGTCCCAGTCGATCCCCCGTGCCGCCGAGATCGCCAGGATCGTGTCGCCGATGATCGTTCCGAGCACGATCAGGTCGCAGTCGGCCTGCCGGAGCTTGAGGATCGCCGCGCTGAAGTCGGTGTCGAGAGGCCTGTGGGCCGTCGAGTCGATGACCTCCCGCCCCATCTCGCCGAGCTGATCGTTCGCCGCGTCGGTCATCTCGGTTCCGTAGTCGGTGTCCTGGGTCATGGTGCAGATGCGCTCCTTGCCCCTCTCCTCGACGAAGTACTTGATGGCGGCGCGCATCTGGTCGTAGTAGGTGGAGACACCGGCGAACTTCAGCCGATGCAGCGGTTCCGCCATCGAACGCGCGCCCGAGAGCGGGAAGATGTTCGGAACGCCCGCCTCGAACTGGCTGGTCATGACGGCGTTGTTCATCGGCGTCCCGAGGGCGCCCACCATGGCGAAGATCCGGTCGCGGTGGATCAGCTTGTTGGCCGCCTGAACGGCGCGAGGCACCTGGTACTGATTGTCCTCGACGATGAAGCGGATCTGGCGGCCGTGGATGCCGCCATCCTCGTTCACGGCATCGAAGATCATTCGCGCCGCGTTGATGCTGCCGACACCGATGGCCGCGGCCGGACCGGACAGGTCGGTGTAGGTGCCGAGCACGATCTCCCCGGCCGCGTCCGAGGTCTCGGGATCGGAGCTCCCGCATCCCGGCAGGACGGCGCCAAGCAACAAGCAAGCGACCGCCAGCGCATTGACAGGTCCGGAAGCCGGCGCTTCGCGCCGGATGCCGGCGGGGACGCCGGCGCACCCAGTTTCTACTGCGGACGGTCCCAGGTGTCTATCGGTCATGCTTGCTGTCCTCCGTACATCGAATCGATCAGGGGTCGGTACTTCTCGTTCACGAACTTGCGCTTGAGCTTCATCGTCGGCGTGAGCTCGTCGTCCTCGGGGGTCAGCTCCTGGTCGATCAGGCGGAACTTCTTCACCTGCTCGACGCGCGCGAACTTCGCGTTGACGGCCTCCACCTCAGCCTGGATCAGCTCGACGATCTTCTCCGCCGCGCAGAGGCTCTGGTAGTTGGTGAAGGGCACATGATGATCCTGAGCGTATTTGACGACGTTGTCGTGGTCGATCATCACGAGACACGTCAGGAACTTGCGCTTGTCGCCGATCACCACCGCGTCGGCGATGTAGGGCGAGAACTTGAGCTGGTTCTCGATCTCGCTCGGGGTGATGTTCTTGCCGCCGGCCGTGATGATGATGTCCTTCATGCGGTCGGTGATCTTGAGGAAGCCGTCGTCGTCGATCTCGCCGACGTCGCCGGTGTGAAGCCACCCGTCACGAATCGTCTCGGCCGTCTTCTCCGGCTGGTTGAGGTAGCCCATGAAGACGAACTCTCCGCGGATCAGGATCTCGCCCTCATCGGAGATCCTGATTTCGCCGTAGGGAACGGAACGGCCGACGGTGCCGGGCCTGATCTCGCCCGGCTCCAGGATGGAGGCGATGCCGGTGTTCTCGGTCTGGCCGTAGCCCTCCACCATGTCGATGCCGAGTGCGAGATACCAGCGGATCAGATCGGGTGAGATCGGCGCGGCCCCGGTGCCGATCCAGCGACAGCGGTCGAGGCCCAGGAACCTGCGAATGTTGCGCAGCACGAGCGCATCGCCGACGCGGTAGGCGAGCTCCAGGACCGCCCCCGGCTTCTCGCCCGCGAGGCGTTTGTCCGCTCGCTTGAACCCGATCCCGATCGCCTTTTCGTAGGCCCATTTTTGCAAGGAGGTGGCGTCGGAGAGGGCGATGCTGATGGCCGAGTAGAACTTCTCCCACACGCGCGGCACCGAGAAGAACAGCGTCGGCTGGATCTCCTGAGCGTTCTCGGGCACCGTCTCCGGGTTCTCGACGAAGTTCAGCTTCGTGCCGGTGTAGAGCGAACCGTAGACGAAGATCCGCTCGGCGATGTGGCACAACGGCAGGAAGGCCATGCGCTCGTCGTCCTCGTTCTGCGAGAGGACGTGCGGGGCGTTGACGCACTGGAACACGAGGTTGTGGTGGCTGATCATCGCCCCCTTCGGAGGCCCGGTGGTGCCGGAGGTGTAGACGAGGATCGCGAGGTCCTCGGGCCTCGCCAGCTCGAGGCACTCGGCCCAGGCCTCGGGGTGGAGCTCGTCCTGTTCGCGGCCGAGCGCGAGCAGGTCGTCGTAGCTCATGGCCCGCGAATCTTCGAAGTCCCGCAGGCCCTCCATGTCGAAGATGACGATCTGCTCGAGCGTCGGGCACTTCTCGCGCACCTCGAGCACCTTGTCGAGCTGCTCCTCGTCTTCGACGAACATCACCTTGCAGCCCGAGTCGTTGACCAGGTAGTCCACCTGCTCGGCCGCGTCCGTCGGGTAGATCCCGGCGCACACGCCGCCGGCGCCGAGCACCCCCATGTCGGCGAACATCCACTCGGTGATCGTGTTGGAGAGGATGCAGGCGACGTCGCCCTTGCCGAAGCCGAGCGACCGCAGCGCCAGCCCCGTGTGGCGCGCCTTCTCGCCGAAGGTGCGCCAGGAGACGTCCTGCCAAATGCCGAAGTCCTTCTCCCGCATCGCGATGCGGTCGCCGTACTTCTCGACGCGGCTCCAGAACATTGTCGGCACGGTGCCGGCGAAGCTGGTGTCGCGCCAGAACACGAGCTCGCGGCCGTCGTCGGCCGTGCGCGTCTCACGCACGAGATCGGGGTTCGATTCGGGGCCGCCCATCCTCACCTCCAGGTCTTCCGCTTCTTCCACCGGCGGACCCCTCTCGGCATCTGGTCCTTCATCCCGAGATAGAACTCCTGGATGTCCGGCGAACTCTCGAGCTTCTCGCACGTGTCGTCCATGACCACCCTTCCGTTCTCGAGCACGTAGCCGTAGTGCGAGTGTCGCAGCGCGACGTGGGCATTCTGCTCGACGACGAGGATCGTCATGCCCTGCTCCGCGTTGATGCGGTTGATGATCTCGAAGATCTGGTGGACCAGGATCGGAGACAGCCCGAGCGACGGCTCGTCGAGCAGCAGCATCCTCGGATGCGCCATCAGGGCGCGTCCGATGGCGAGCATCTGCTGCTCGCCGCCGGAGAGCTGGCTCGCCTGTTGCGAGCCCCGATCGGCGAGCGCCGGGAAGTAGTCGTAGACGCGCTCGAGATCGTCGGCGATGCGGGCGCGGTCGCGGCGGCTGTAGGCGCCCATGCGCAGGTTCTCGTTCACCGAGAGGAAGGGAAAGACCTCCCGGCCCTCCGGCACGTGGCTCAGGCCGAGGCGCATGACGGCGTCGGGATCGCGACGCGCGATGTCCTCCCCGGCAAAGACGATCTCGCCCTTCTGGGGATCCATCACGCCGGAGATCGTACGGAGGATGGTCGTCTTGCCCGCGCCGTTGGCGCCCAGAACGGCCACGATCCGGCCTTCCGGCACCGCCAGGCTGACGCCGCGGATCGCCATGATCGGACCGTAGTAGGTCTCGACGTTCTTGAGCTCGAGCAGCACCTAGTCCGCTCCCAGGTAGGCGTCGACGACGGCGGGGTTCTTCTGCACCTCCGCGGCGCTGCCCTCCGCGATCACGCGACCCTCGTTGAGGGCCAGCACCCGCCCCGCCACCCGGCTCACGAGACCCATGTCGTGCGCCACCATGACGACCGTGACGCCGAGGTCGCGGTTGATGTCCTCAATCCAGAACCCCATGTCCTCGCTCTCCTCGGGGTTCAGCCCGGAGGTCGGCTCGTCGAGGAGCAGCAGCTTCGGCTCCAGGCAGAGCGCGCGGCCCACCTCCACGACCTTGCGCACTCCGTAGGGGAGGTTGGCGATCCTCTGCTCGCGGTAGTGCGCGAGCTCGAGGAGGTCGATGACGTCTTCCACGCGGCGCCGGTGCTCGAGCTCCTCCCGCCTCACCGCGGGGAGGAACAGGAGATGGGACAGCGCCGTCGAGCGCCGGTGGACATGACGGCCGATGAGGAGGTTCTGCAGAACGGTGGCGTGCTCGAAGAGCTCGATGTTCTGGAAGGTGCGCGCGAGGCCGAGCGGCGCGATGCGATGCGCCGGCAGCGAGGTGATGTCGCGGCCCGCGAACCGAACGCTCCCGCCGTCGGGGGAGTAGATGCCGCTCACCAGGTTGAAGAGCGTCGTCTTGCCGGCTCCGTTCGGTCCGATGATGGCGAACACCTCGCCCTCCTCGACGTCGAAGCTCACGTCGTCGACGGCACGGATGCCCCCGAAGCTGATCGACAGGTCCTCGACGGCGAGGTAGCTCACCTCAGTCGCTCCGTGCGCAGGTAGGTCTTCTGGCGCCGATGCGTCGCCCGGCGATAGAGCGGGAACAACTGGAAGTAGCTCTTGATCTTGAGCCAGCGGCCGAAGATGCCCTGGGGCTCGAAGAGGATCACCAGCACGAGGATGAGGCCGAAGATGCCCGGCTCGAGGCCGGGAGCCTGAGCGATCTGCGGCGGCAGCGTGTCGCGGGCGATGGCGAGGAGCTGAGGCAGGAAGCCGATGAAGAGCGCGCCGTAGATGACGCCCCGCATCGAGCCAACCCCGCCGACCACGACCATCAGGAGGAGTTGCAGCGAGATGAGGAACGTGAAGGCGTCGGGCGATAGGTAGCCGAGGCGATGCGCGAAGAGAGCGCCGGCGAGGCCGGTGATGCCGGCGCTGAGAGCGAAAGCGAAGGTCTTGTAGACGGCCAGGTTGATGCCGACGCTCTCCGCCGAGATCTCCGAGTCACGGATGGCGACCATGGCCCTTCCCGTCGAGGACCGCAGGATGTTGAGCGCCGCGAGGAGCGTCACGACGAGGAGCGTGAGCGTCACGTAGTAGTGCTGCCAGCCCTGCGTGAGCGGCATCCCGAAGAGGCTCGCCTGAGGAACGGCGAGGCCGCGAAAGCCCCCGGTGAGCCACTCGGCGCGCGAGATCGTCTGCTCGGTGAGCATGGCGAAGGCCAGGGTGGCGATGGCGAGATAGATGCCCGTCATCCGGAGCGCGATCCACCCCACGCCGGCGCCGACCAGCGCCGAGACCAGGACCGCCGCGACGATCGAGAGCAGGAACGGCAGACCGGCGCCCAGAAGGAGCGAGTGGGTATAGGCGCCGATCGCCAGAAACGCCGCGTGGCCCAGGCTCACCTGGCCGGTGTAGCCCACCAGCAGCATCAGGCCGACGCCGGCGATGGCGTAGATCATCACCAGGTTGAGCTCGCCCAGATAGAAGGTGCCGAGCGCCGCCGGCGCCGCGGCGGCCAGCACCAGGAGCAGGCCGTACCAGAACCGGTCGCCACCGTGCTTGAGGTGGTCGATGTCCTGGTTGTAGTGGGTCTTGAAGAGGAACCGCATTCGATGCTCGCCGCCCGTCAGACTTTCTTTCGCTGAATCTGCGCGAACAGGCCCTGGGGCCGCAGGATCAGGGCCAGAATGAGAATGCCGTAGGCGGACATCTCCTGGAAACCGGCGGGCAGGTAGACCCCCGCGAATTGCTCGGCGATGCCGATGATCCAGCCGCCGAGCAGCGCGCCGGGGATCGAACCGAAGCCGCCGATCACCGCGGCCGCGAAGGCCTTGATCCCGATGAATCCCATCCCGGGCTGGACGAGCGAGACGGGCGCCAGGAGGATCCCGGCCACGGCGGCGACTCCGGCGGAGATCGCCCACACCAGGGAGAAGACCCGCTTGACCGGGATGCCGACGTAATAGGCCGCGAGCTGGTTCTGCGACGTGGCCTGCATGGCGATGCCGAGCCGCGTGCGGCGGAAGAACAGGAAGAGCACGACGCAGAGGACGAGCGTGCCCAGCAGGATCGCGAAGTTCTCGTAGCTCACGACGACTTCGCCGACACGCAGCGACTTGCCGGTGTACGGAGTGGGAAAGCTCTGCGGGTCGTAGCCCCACACCAGTCCCGCCACGGCGCGGAAGATGAAGCCCAGCCCGATCGTCAGCATCACGATGGCGAACTGGGGTTCGCCCAGAACGCGGCGCAGCACGAAGGCGTCGAGCAGATAGCCAAAGACCGCCAGCGCCAGGACCGACAGCAACAACCCCAGCGCCCAGGGCAGACCGAAGTCGCCGATCAGGGTCACCGCCACGAAGGCGCCCAGCATCATGAGATCGCCCTGGGCGAAGTTCACCATCTCGGTCGCCTTGTAGACGAGGACGAAGCCGAGAGCGATCAGGCCGTAGATGCAGCCGACGGCCAGACCGTTGACGAGAACCTGCAGGAGCTGACTCAGGGTGACTCCCCCTGCCGGCCCGTGTCCCGCGTCTCGCTCTCGATGTTCATGCGGCCGATGCTAGCGCCGGATGCCGGCGGGGACGCAGGCGCACCCACTCCGGCGCTAGGATGAGGGCTCCGGGAACAGATCGCATCCACTCCGGTCATCGAACCGAAGAGAAACGAGAAGACCATGTGTGCGCGTAGCGGTGTCGGGCTCACAGCTCTTCTTCTCCTGCCTCTCGGTTGTGCGGATGAACCTGCCGAGGTTCCGGCTCGAGCCAGCGAAGAGGCCGCTCCAATAGAGCAGAGATCATCGACTCGAAACGCGTACTTCGGCGACCTTCACGTCCACACGAAGTACTCCTTCGACGCCTACATCTACGGCACCCGCAACGATCCGGACGACGCCTACAGGTTCGCCAAGGGAGAACCGCTGATGCACGCGGCCGGCATCGAAATGCGCCTGAAAGCGCCGCTGGACTTCCTCGCGGTTGCCGACCACGCCACCTATCTGGGCATGTTCGATCAGATGGACAACCCCGATTCCGCGGTTGGCCGGCATCCGCTGTCGATCGCACTTCGGAGCGCTGAAACGCCCGACGATCGCACCGCCGTTTTCCGGGAAGTAATGCCGCGTCAGAGAGGCTATGTCGATTCGGACGACCTGCTCGATCTCGGCATCGTAGCGAGCGCATGGCGGGAGATCATCGCCGCCGCTGAGCGCCACAACGATCCAGGCACTTTCACCACCCTCATCGCCTACGAGTTCACTGCCAGCGGTCCCACAGGGGAGAACCTGCATCGAAACGTGATCTTCCGTGGCTCGAACGTGCCGGGCATTCCTTTCAGTCGCATTGACGCCAGGAACAACCCGGAGAAGCTGTGGGACTGGATGGACCGGCAGCGCGAGCAGGGCATCGAGTCTCTGGCGATCCCCCACAACTCCAACGGTTCAGACGGATGGATGTTCCGGTTGACCGACAGGGAAGGCAACCCTCTCGACCAGGCCGGCGCCGAGCAGCGGATGCGAAACGAGCCGCTGGTCGAGGTAACCCAGGTCAAGGGCACCTCGGACACGCATCCGCTCCTGTCTCCGAACGATGAGTGGGCTGACTTCGGGATCATCGAAGGGACCATCGGCAATGACTCTCCGAGCAGGCCCCAGGGCAGCTACGTACGCGATGCCTACCTGAACGGCCTGGCCATGGAAGAGGAGCAGGGCTTCAATCCCTTTCGCTTCGGCCTCATCGGCTCCTCGGATACGCACAATGCAGCCGGGTCGTTTCGGGAAAAGGACTACTGGAGCAAGGCCGGCCTGTTGGACATCACACCGGAACAGCGAGGGTCGGTTCCCCGGGCCGAAACCGGCGAGTACAGCGACGGGTCCAGTCAGTACTGGGGTGCCTCGGGCCTGGCCGGAGTGTGGGCCGAATCGAACACCAGGGAGGACATTTTTCGCGCCTTGCAGCGGAAGGAGACCTTTGGCACCAGCGGCCCTCGCATGCGGGTCCGCTTCTTCGCCGGCTACGACCTCGACGAGACGACGCTGGCTGGATCGGACAGGCTCACGAGGGCCTATGCCGACGGCGTCCCCATGGGAGGAGACCTGATGGCCGACGGCGAGCAACGCGCTCCCCGCTTTCTGCTTTGGGCGACCAGGGATCCCACCGCCGCTCCCCTTGCTCGATTGCAGGTGATCAAGGGATGGACGGCGGACGGCGCGAAGCATGAGCGGGTCTACGACGCAGCCTGCTCCGAAGGCTCGACCCCGGACGACACCCACCGCTGCCCCGACAACGGGGCTACGGTGGATCTGAGCACGTGCGCGACGACGGAAGGCCGAGGTGCTTCAGAGCTCGAGGCGTTGTGGCAGGACCCCGACTTCGATCCTGGCCAGCGCGCCTTCTACTACGTTCGCGTGCTGCAGAATCCGACCTGCCGCTGGTCGACGTGGGATGCGATCCGGGCGGGAACGGCGCCGAAGCCCGGCCTGCCTCCCACCATCCAGGAGCGCGCCTGGTCGTCGCCCATCTGGTACGTCCCCTAAGGCCTATTCGGGTCCGAACGCCAGCAGCACGTTGCCCGTCCCCGACGCGTAGCCCGACCCCGTGAACAGCATGCCGTCGACGACGGTTGGCCCCGGGCCGTTCAGCATGCCGCCCCTGGCCGGCACATCGTTGACGGTCTCGAACTCCTGGGCCGTGTCGACCTCCCAGATGACGCGGCCGTCGGCGGTCGAGTACGCGCGAAGCATGCCGTCCATCGCGCCGGCGAAGACCACGCCCGGGATCGCCGTCGCCGCCGCGTCCTGCCCGGAGCCGCACCGTTGCGGGGAGGGGTCGGGACAGTTGGCCGGCGGCGTCGGCGTGTACCACACCAGCTCGCCCGTCTCCACGCGAATCGCGGCCAGGCCGCCCTTCGACCGCGACGGCGCAGCGATTCCGCGGTGCTCCGACGGTTGGTACAGGAGGGGGAAGTAGGCCAGCCGCCCGTCGGTGGCGCCACCGAACGTGATGTTCGCGCGCTTCTCCGTGTCCGCGCCCGCGTAGAGTTCCCACAGCACCGCCCCCTCGCGGTCAGGGTCGAGCGCATAGACCCGGCCATTCTGCTGCCCAACGACGAGAATCGTCCGCCCGTCCGGCAGCATGTGAAGCATGACCGCCACCACATCGACATCGACGTTCTCTGCGAGCTTCTCGGGGTCGGGGCAGTTGAGGTTCGCGATGCGCTGGGGATCCGCTCGCTTGGGATCCCTCGCGCGGCCTTGGACATCGATCCGGCCGGGACACCTGCTGAGGTAGGCATCCATGGCCGTCAACTGGTTCAGCCACAGCCGCTTCCCGGTCTCGAGATCGAAGGCGATGACGGCGTCGGTGTCACTGGCCGCGGGCGCGGTATAGCCGTTTCCGCTACCGATGTACAAGGCCCCTCGAGCCGCATCGATGACCGGCGCGCCCCAGACCGCCCCCCCGGCCGGGGCCCACTGTTGAGTGCCCTGCGCGTTCTTCGTCGTGGGCCTGGGTTCTTCGGCAATCGCGTAGCTCTTCCAGATCTGCTCGCCGGTGTTCGCGTCATACGCCACCACGCTGCCCCGGAACGTGCAGCACTCGTACCAGAGGTGGCGGCCCGCCAGTTCTTCCAGTGAGGAAACGGGCACGTAGAGCCGGCCGGCGTGAAGCTTGGGGGCGGCGGTGATGCGCGCGATCGGATGAGTGTCGGCACGTTGCTTCCACAGCAACTCACCGGTTTCGGCATTGACGGCATACACGTTCGCCCTGGCGTCCCCGAAGTACGCGGCGTAGCGCGCCGTCCCCGCGCCCGTGACGGGTCCGATGGTGACGGAGGAGCGGACGACCCATTTCGACTCGAACGACCAGTAGACACAGCCGGTCGCCGCATCCAGGGAGTAGACATAGCCGGTGTCGGATCCCGCGTAGAGCCTTCCCCCCACGACCGTCGGCGAACCGGCGGCGGCTCTGACCCCGCCCGGGTATCCGAATGCCCACTTCAACGTCAGGCGCGGCACCTGGTCCGGGGTCAACCCGGCGGCCGCGGCCGGCTGGAAGCGCGAGTTGCCGCCATCCGGGCTCCAGCCGTTCCACCCGGCGCCGGCGAACGGGTCGCCGAACGGTTTGCTCGGACACTGATTGGGCATCGATGAGGCATCCCCGCCGGCCGTCCCAAGGGCACGGCCCGCGGTCCACTGAGCCACCTCTCGCCTCTCCTCGTCGGTCAGTCCGGGCACCTCCACCGACATCGCGCCGGTCGTCAGCGACTCGAGCACGAGCTCGGGCGTGAACTGCCGCAGCGCCTCCCGATCCGGGGCTCGGGAGCCGGGCTCCGGGTTTCCATGACAGGGCGCGCAGTGCTCCTCGAACAATGAGCCGCCGGGCTGGGCCCATCCAGCCACGGGCGTCAGGATCGCAGCCATTGTCAACGAAACACGAAGGAGTTTCGGCATGGCGGCGTCCAGCCTAGGGCAACGCGAACACGAAAACGCCGCTACCGCCCCGCGGGTTATGTTCGTCGGGTATGAGGTCGGCCGGGAGAAGTGTGGCCCAGCTCGAGCGGCTGATCGACGGGCCGGCCACGAACGCGACGAACTGCTTGCCGTCAACGGCATAAGTGATCGGGAACCCGTTCGCCATCGTCGGGAGCCGGCTCCGCCAGAGCGGCTCGCCGTTCCGCACGTCGTAGGCGTAGACGTGCCGGCCCCAGTCGCCGATGAACACCAGGTCCCCGCCGGTCGTCAGCGCCGCCGTGTTGTAGGGCACCCGGAGGCGCTGGCGCCAGAGGGTCTCGCCGGTCCGCAGGTCCAGCGCTCGAAACTCGCCCAGTTCGTTCGGCGCCTGCGGATGAAAGTGATTCGTCCGTCCGGGCCTGCTGCCCCCGCCGCCGCCCCCGGCGCGTTTCTCGACCGGGCCGAATGTGACGGTCTGACAACTGAGATTGAGCGGCACGTACAACGCCTCGGTCCCGGGGTGATACGCCATCGCCCGCAGGCTCTTGAAGCCAGCAGTGCTGGGGCAGAAGGAGAGCTCTTCGCCGACGTCAGTCAGCATTCCGTCCCGGTAAGTCACCTCACCGGTCCGCGAGTCGACATCCAGGATGTTCTGATAGCCGAGGTCGGTCGCGCGCCCGAACTCGCCCGTGACCCGGTCGACTTCCCAGAGAATCCCGAGCTTGCCCATCGTGAACAGCGAACGCTTGCCGTCGTAGTCGATCAGGATGCGCTCGAACGACTCGTCCATGTCGTGCGCATCGCCCGGGATGTGCTGGTAGTACCACCTCATCTCACCGGTCGCAGGGTCGAGCGCGAGCGTCGAGTTGCTGTAGAGGGCGGCGCCGTCGGTCCCGCGTGCGTCGCGGTTGTGCGGCTTGGGCTGCGACGTACCCCAGTAGACGAGCCCGGTGACCGGGTCATAGCTCCCGGTCATCCAGGCGTCGCTCCCCGCGCGAAACATGAGCGGCAGATCGCCCCAGGTGTCGCCGCCGCGCTCGCCGGGCCGGGCGATCGTCGAGGTTCGCCAGAGCAACCGGCCGGTGCGGCCGTCGACGCCGACGACGTAGCAGGTGTCGTCACGGTAGCGCCCGCAGCCTGTCAGCCCGGCGACGACCGTTCCATCGGCGACGATCGGTCCGTTCGAAAAGGTAAAGCCTTCCTGATCGCCCCCGACCGGCGTGTCCCAGCGCGCCTCGCCCGTCCGGGCATCCAGCCCGACGATGTGCGCATCGACCGTGTTCAGGATCACCAGATCCTGGTAGACAGCCATGCTGCGCGTCTGCGCCGCGCTTCGGCGTCGCGCGTCCAGCTCACGGCGGTACTCCCACATGAAGTCGCCGGTGCGCGCGTCGAGCGCCTGGACCACATTGCCCGGGTTCGCGACATACATGACGCCGTCGTGCACGATCGGCGTCGTCTGCGACACTCCGCGTTCGAGACCCCACGACCAGGCGAGCCGGAGCTCATCGACATTGCTCCGGTCGATTTGCTCAAGCGGGCTGTACCCCCACGCATTCAGGGTGCGCCGCCAGTTCAACCAGTCCGCCGGGTCGGGATTCTGGAGCATCGCGTCCGTGACCGGGGTGAAGTCCCGGCCTTGGGCCTGCAAGAGATTCCCCGTCGCCATGGCGAAGGCGGCGCATATGTAAGCTGTGACCAATGCGCGACCCTTCACGTCAATCTCCAGCGATGACTCTACACCTCGTTCAATCCAGGAGAAGGGCATGGCGTTAGAGAACTACGCCGATCTCGTTCAGACAACCTGGTACCCGCCACGAGAGTCAGATGCGGGCGTGCTCTTCAGAGTCCTCGACGAGAATCCTCAAAGCACGAACGCCCATGGGAACGACAATGTGGGTTTCGCGGCAGACTATCGGCAGTACAGTGCTCAGTGCGGAGTCATCCGCCCGGCGAGCCTCTACCGCCGGAACCTCGGTCCTGTCTTTGAAAGGGTTCTGACGGCGCCGCCTGGTGCCGTCATTATCGAAACAGGGTGTGGTGTAGGTGTCGGCGCGCTTGGCATCAAGAGACAGCATATGGCGCGTGGCCCTGGCGTCGTCCACTACCTGGCCCTGGATGCGCAGGGCCATATGGATCAGGTCTTTCGTGATCTATCACGCCAGGGAGTGGCCGTCGACGGGCTGGTTCGAAGGGCCTTGTGCAAGACCCTGGAGCTGCAACCCGATGCAACGGACCGCGCGGTACTCGCGGAGATCATGGCCTGTCTGATGAGCGGACTTGCCTTTCTGCCGCATGGCATGGCCGAAGATGTGTTGAGGAATGCACTCATCCCCGAACGAATCGCCCAACCGGTTCTCTGGTTCGAGCAGCAAGGGGCGCGTCAGTACAGTCCTGACAGGCTGCCGCTTTACCTTGGTGTCTTGCGTCAGCTGTTTCAGGGAAACGCGGACTCGATGGGGATGTGTCACCTGATCGGGATGGATACCGGGTACAGTCTTGCGTTTGTGGAAGTGCCGCGTGGATTCATCCCTCTTGAGTACTACCTTGAGCATCATTTCGAGGACATGTTCCACGTCGAAATGGTGTCCGATGCTCAGGGAGTCAAGGTGGAAACATGTGCCGCGATGACGTTGCACCTGTACCGGCCGAGCCGACCTCCTGATGAGATTGACCTGGGGCTCGAGCTGGTTCGCTACATCACCATCGAGATCGACTTCGGTCCAAGCCCGATAACAGGACAGGACCGGAAAGTGCTGGCGCCGGCGAGCTTGTATCGTCGGCCGTAGGCTGACCCCGAGCGGTGTAGGCTACACATTCTCGTAGAGAGCACGATCGAGAACCTCCGCCGCAGCGGCGAAGGGAGGACCCATGCGAAGCGTTTCTCTCGCACTGCTTGTTCTGGCTCTTGCGTCCGGGGCCGCCGCCGAGAGCGGCTGGAAAGCGCCGCGCAACGCCTTCGGTCAGCCTGATCTTCAGGGGGTCTGGGCCAACAACATCGCGACTCCGCTCGAGCGGCCCGAGGCCCTGGCCGGTCGGGAGACCCTCACCGACGCCGAGCTGGCCGCGATCCGGCAGAGGGCGGAGTCGCTCTTCGGTCTCGATAGTGACGATGCCGCGTTTGGCGACAGCGTCTTCAACCTCGCTCTGAACGGAGCAGAGTCGTTCACGTCGACGGACGCCGCCACCGGCAACTACAACCAGTTCTGGGTCGCCGAGCGCGACTGGGACAACCGCACTTCGCTGATCGTCGACCCTCCGAACGGCCGCCTGCCCCCCCTGACGGACGAAGGCGAGAAGCGTGCCGCCGCGCTTCGTGCGGCCAGAAACGCACGGGCAGCGGGTCCGGAGGATCGCAGCCTCACCGAGCGCTGCATCTCCTTCGGCGTACCTCGCCTCCGCGCCGCCTACAACAGCTACACCCAGATCTTTCAGGGCGAGGACCATGTCGTCTTGCTCATGGAGATGATCCACGACGCGCGCGTCGTCCCGATCGACGGCAGGCCCCACCTGCCGGAGGACGTCCGGCTTTGGCACGGCGACTCGAGGGGTCACTGGGAAGGCGAGACTCTGGTCATCGAGACCCGCAACTTCTCGGACACCGGTGGCTATCGGGGAGCGACCGGCAACCTACAGCTCGTGGAACGGCTGACTCGGGTGGGGCCCGAGACCCTGGAGTACGTGGTCACGCTCGACGATCCGCAGACCTGGACGGAGCCGTGGACCGTGATGATCCCGCTCAGGAAGTCGCCCGACGATCTCTTCGAGTTCGCCTGTCACGAGGGCAACTACGGCCTGGAGGGGATCCTCGCCGGGGCGCGGGCAGAAGAGGCGGCCTTGGCGGCATCAAGGTAGGCGACTGTGGGCTCAGGACGTCGCGGCACCGGCCGCCAGGTTTCTGACGGTGTCGATCATGTCGGTCATCGCGCTACCAGAGCCGAACACTGCCGCGACACCCTTGTCGAGCATCTTCCCGGCGTCCTCCTCGGTAATGACCGAACCACCGAGAACCACGGGCACGTCGAGGTCGTTCTGTTTCAGCAGCTCGAGTAGTTCGGGTGTGTAGTACAGATACTCCCAGGAATGAGAGCTGATGCCGATGACATCCGCGTCTTCCTGCATGGCAGCCTGCACGATGGTCTCCGGGGTGTTGAAGCAACCGGTATAGATGACCTCCATACCCTGGTCGCGAAGCATCCTGGCGATGCCGACTGCGCCCAGTTCGTGCTGGTCCATACCCAGCACGCCGACCAGCACACGAATCGGACTCACTGCGTACTTCCGATGGGCGACTCGAGAAAACCGTAGGGGTCATAGGGCGTGCCCCAGGCTTGACGGAGAATGCCGGCGATCTCACCCATGGTCGCTCCGGCCAGCGTGCACTCGAGCACCGCTTCAAGCATGTTCTCGTCGGTCTGCACGACGTCGTGCAAGCGCTGAAGCGAATCCAGCAATGGTCTCTGATCGCGCTTGTCGCGGTAAGCCGATATCTCCTCAACTCGATCGAAGAGGGGTTCGATCTTCTCCTCGCTGATATCCCGCAGCAGCGTGTCCTGCTCGGCGGGCATCTGGTGTACGTTCATTCCGACTTTCAGCACTTCCCCGTCGTGCACCTGCCGGTGGTAGCGGCCCATCGTGCCGTGGAAGAACTGCTTGAAGTAACCACTGCTGACCAGCTCGGCCGGATCGCCGAGCGACTCGATCTCGTTGACCATGTCCAGAATCCTGGCCTCGACCTCATCGGTGAGCGACTCCATGAACCACGATCCACCGAACGGATCCTGCACGCTGTTGATGTTCGTCTCGAGATCAATCACCTGCTGCGTGCGCAGCCCGACCAGATGCGCCTCCTTGCTGGGGGTTCGGTAGCCCTCGTCAAAGGTCGAGATCTCGAGCGCGGTGACCCCGGCCAGTCCGAGTGCGACCGTCTGGACCGCGCCGCGCACGATGTTGTTGGCTGGCTGCTCGGTCGTCAGCGAAAGTCCCGAGGTGTGCACTGCGATATTGACCGCCTGAGAGCGCGGGTCCTTGGCGCCGAACTCTTCTTTCATCATGCGCGCGAAGATGCGACGCATGGCGCGAATCTTCGCGATCTCCTCGTAGAAGTCCATCGAGCAATTCGTGAGGATGGCGATGCGCGGGGCGAAGCTGTCGATGTCGAGACCGCGTGCGAGAAGCGCGCGTACGATGTGCCGTATCTCGACGAAGCCGAGGGCCGCCTCCTCGACCGCGTTCAGGCCCGCTTCACTGAAGAAGTAGGTGTCTTCGAGAAAACCGTGGAATCTCGGCATCTCCTTGCTGCAGAACTCGATGACGTCGCAGGACATCCGCAGGTGGAGATCGAAGGGCATCTTGTACGCATAGGAGCAGTGTTCGGAGTAGAACGGCCACTCGATCACAGAACCGCGGAGGACGCCCGGCGAGACACCGCGTTCCTTCGCGAGCAGATAGAGGCTTGCCACCGTGAACATCGACGGACCGGAACTCGAAATCGACATCTGGTCGAGCGGAATGCCGTCGAGCAGTTGGCGGTAGTCATCATGACGACAGAGTGAGACGCCCTGCGTGCCAACGGTGTATCGCGCGAGTGGGTGATCGGGATCCATCAACGACATCGTCGGACTGTCACCGATCACATCGAGACCGGTCTGGCCCAGAGTCATCAGGTACTTGAATTGCTCATTCGAGCGTTTGGGATCGCCTTCACCGGACAACTCGCGCTGAATCCAGCCCCGCCCGGAATAGGCACGGGTACCGCGGGTAAACGGGTACTCCCCTGGATTGCCGAAGCGCCTGCTGTAGTCGCCATTGCCATCGGAGGGCCCGTAAACGGGTGACAGGTTGATACCCGAGCGGGTCGCGTTTTCTTTCATGACGATTCTCCTGTACGGAGCTAGGCGTTATACGACTATACTCGAGAGTCCTGGAGAGGTAAGGACGTATGAAGAGAGTCATCCGATCCCTGGCTATCGTCGCACTCATGCTCGCCCTCAATCCCGGAATCGCCGCCGACGACGACGGGGTGCCGCGCACGGCCAGTGGCCGTCCCGATCTCACGGGTAACTACAACGCCGCGACGGTGACCCCGCTCCAGCGCCCGGAACGCTACGGTGACAACCTCTATCTCAGCAGGGAAGAGGCCACGCGGATGGAGGGCGACATGGCTGCGCGAATCGAGGAGGAATCCGAGGCGAGCGACCCGGAACGTGAGGCGCCACCCGAGGGTGGCGACGGATCGGACGGCGGTTCTGGCAACGTCGGCGGCTACAACTTCTTCTGGCTCGACCGGGGCACTGAGGCCTTCGCGGTGGACGGCAAGTTTCGCACCTCGATTCTGATCGATCCACTGAACGGTCGTTTTCCGCCGATGACCGAGAGTGCGGCCAGGCGTGCGGCCGCGACCAATGCCAAGATCGTGCGCGGCGACAACGACGGCACAGCATTCTGGCTCGACAGCGACGAGCCCGGACCGTTCGATGGTCCGGAGTCGCTGCTGGCCCAGGAGCGTTGCATCGTGGGGTTCACCGGCGCCGCGCCGACGCTCCCCAGCGGCTACAACAACTACAAGACCATCGTCCAGACCGAGGATCACGTCATGATCCTGATCGAGATGGTTCACGACGCGCGGGTGGTGCGGATGAAGTCCGAGGGGCGCGCCGTGGAGCATCTGCCGTCGGAGATCAAGAAGTGGGCCGGCGATTCGATCGGGTGGTGGGAGGGCGACACGTTGGTCGTCGACACGACAAACTTCCATCCCGACGCATTTCTCCTTGGTGGTTCCACGGAGATGCACGTTGTCGAGCGCTTTACAAAGCTCGAGGACGGCGACGTGCTCTACCGCTTCACGGTGGACGATCCCTCATCGTGGACAGCGACCTGGACCGGCGAGTATGTGTTGCGTTCGACGACCGACCGGGTCTTCGAGTACGCCTGCCACGAGGGGAATTACTCCATGGGGAACATCCTGCGCGGCGCTCGCGTGCTCGAGGCGGACGCACTGGGGAACTCCGGAAACTAGGCCACGGAGCCTCAGAAGAAGAGCTGAACCGTCTGACCGTGAAGCGAGTGAAGAGTCCCGCGATGGTTGACCCAGAGTGGTTCGGCGAGCTCGGCCTCCCAGGCTTCGAGTTCCCTCTCCAGGCGCTCGACGATCTCCGGGTGCTGATCCGCGATGTTGCTGGCTTCCCCGAGATCGGCCTCCAGGTCGTACAGAACGGTGGTCTGGCCCATAGGTGAGTGGTCGGGTGGGTACTCCATCGACGGCAGGACCTGGCCCGGTGGCCCGGCGGGGATCTCGATATCGGTGTTGTTCACTTTCCACATCTTCCACTTGCCCCAGCGGATGGCGATGTTCGGTGCCGCCCGCCAGTAGAGGAACTCGTGCGGCGGTTCGCTGGTCTCGCCGCGCAGATGCGGAAGCAGATTGACGCTGTCCGGGCTATCCGCTTCGAAACCGCTCGCGGCAGTGAACGTGGCATAGAGGTCGAGAGCGCTGGCAAGCCCGTGGTAGACCTCGCCCTGAGGAAGGCCCGCCGGCCACTTGAGGATGAAGGGGACGCGATGACCGCCTTCCAGGTGGTAGCGCTTATGCCCCGCCAGCGGCGCGTTGGTGCAGATCGGCTCGGGCATGTAGTTGATGCACCCATTGTCGGAGAGAAAGACGACCAGCGTGTCGCGCTCCAGATCGTGCTTGCGTAGTGCCGCGACGACGTCGCCGACGTAGTCGTCGAGCGAGACGACCATCGCGGCGTAGACGCGCGCTCCATCGCCTTCGATGTGCTGCACCCGCTCCATGTACTCGTCGATCGCCTGCAGCGGGGTGTGCGGAGTGTTGGGTGTCAGCATCAGGAGGAAGCGCTCGTCGGCGTGGCGATCGATGAAGTCGACCGCCCTCTCGGCAAAGACGTCCGTCAGATACTCCTCGACCTCGACCACCTCGAAGCCGTCGCGGATGACCTGCGACTCGCGGGTGCGGGTGGTGGGGGCTCTCTCGGCGGGCCACTCGTGGGTGCCTGGAAGTCGGGAGTCGATATAGCTGGTGACGCCTCCCAGGATGCCGTAGAACTCGTCGAAACCGCGGTGGAGTGGATGATAGGGCTCGGGCACCCCTAGGTGCCACTTGCCGATCAGGCCGGTGACGTAGCCGGCGTCCTGAAAGTGGTTGGCGACCGTTTTCTGATCCAACGGAAGTCCGAGGTCGTGGTCGGTCGGGTTGTACTCCCAGCCGAAACGATTCTGATACTGCCCGGTGTGGAAACCCGCACGCATCGGACTGCAGACGGCTGCGGACACATGACCGTCGGTCAGGCGCACGCCGTCGCGTGCCAACTGGTCGATGTGAGGCGTGGGGATCTGCGAGCCGTACACGCCGACATCTCCGTAGCCCAGGTCGTCACCGACGATGACGACGATGTTCGGCGGTGGTGGCGCCGGTGAGGCAGTCGAGGCCTCCGGAGCCGGCTCGGAAGATTGACAAGCGAACGCGGCGATCAGTCCCACGGTGAGCACACAGTTTCGGAATCGGAGTGCCATCATCACTATGTCCTCTCTTTGGAGCGTGGGTCGTCGACGCTACACCAGCTATGCTCCATGAACGTGGCCAAGACCCTGCTCCTCTCCTGGTGCGCGGTGTCGCTGCTCGGTACCGCTGCCGCGACTGCCGCCGACACCGACTGGCCTAACTACGGCAACGACGCCGGCAACTCGAAGTACTCACCGCTGGCCCAGATAGACGCCACGAACCCCGAGGCGGCGTCGATTGCCGCCACCTGACCGAGCGCGGTGCTGGCTACCCACGACCGGCGGCTGCTTTCGCTCGACGCGTCGACCGGAAGACCCGATGCCTGATCACCGTCGACGAAGAGCTCGGCCTCGCCTATCTTCCGATCGGCACACCGACGAGTGACCTCTACGGTGGTCACCGCCTTGGCGACAACCTCTACGCCGAGAGCTCATCACCTACGAAGTTGGGGGGCGTCAGTATCTCGCGGCGAGCGTCGGCGGCGGAAGAGAGGCTGCCGCGAGGGACGGCAGTCCGACGGGCGGCGTGGTCGCGCTCGCGCTCGAATCCAGTTCCTAACGGAACCTGGCGAGATACCGAGAAACTGTCGAACCCAGGCCTCGCTGCAGGCAACAAAGGAGAGACCTATGGCGCGCACCTTCAAGCGATTCCCGTTGGTTCTGGCGCTGGCGATCAGCGCGATGGCGGTCGGAGCCGGCAGCTCGCGCGCCGTTGATGACTGCGAGGCCTTGCCGGCGATGGACTTCACAAGCATTCCGGATGCGCCGACGCAGGCGACGGCGACCCGAACGGTGGAGGCCACCGGCGAGGTGCCCGCCCATTGCCGGATGGATGGGTATGTCACGCCCAATGTCCGGATCGTGCTAGACCTGCCCAACAGCGCCTCGTGGAACGGCAAGTATCTGCAGGCGAGCCCTGGTGGCCAGGGCGGCTCGACGGAACAGGAGGCCGGCTGGTGCGATGAGGCCTTGCGGAGAGGCTATGCCTGTCTCACACACGATACGGGGCATTTCGGCATGACAAGAAGGTCCTCGTGGGCCTACAACAATCTCCAGGCGGAGCTCGACTACGGCATCCGCGGTCACCATGTCGCCGCTCTGGCGGGCAAGGCCATCACCGAGCACTACTACGGCCGGGCGCCGGCGTTCTCCTATCATGTGGGCTGTTCCGCCGGCGGGAAGCAGGGAATGGTCCAGGCGAGTCGCTTTCCCTGGAACTTCGACGGCATTCTCGCCCAGGAGCCCGCGAACGTAACGGCCGTGGGCGTGATGATCCTGTGGAACGCCCTGGCATCGTACGACGCGGACGGCCAGCCGCTGTTCACACCCGCCGATCTGGACGTGCTGCACGCGGGGGCCATTGCCGCCTGCGATGCGGACGATGGCCTCGAGGATGGGATCATCGGTGGCGATCCGCGCACTTGCCAATTCGATCCGGCCGACCTCGCCTGCGCGTCGGGGCAGACATCGGGCTGTCTATCGCCGGTCCAGGTGGAGGCGGCCAAGAAAAAGTACACCGGGCCGGTGACATCGACCGGAGAGAAGCTCAGCAAGTACTTCCCGTTCTATCCTGCCTTGCCCGGTTCGGAGAAGGGCAACTACTTCTCCATGGATCTCGAGTCAAGGACCTCGTGGGGGCGGTTCAAGGCGTTCAACCCGGATCCGGGACCGAGCTGGAAGGCGTCCGACTTCGATTGGGACCACGATTACAAGCGCATGGGGATTTCAGATGCGCTGGTGAATGGTTTCAGCAATCCCGATCTACGCAATTTCAAGACGGCGGGTGGCAAGCTGCTGATCATCCAGGGTTGGGAAGACTCTGGTTTGCCCAGCCCACGAGTCAGCATCGACTACTATGAGATGGCGGAACGCATCATGGGGGGACGAGCCAGCGCCCAAGAGGCGGTTCGCCTGTTCATGATTCCGGGCCGTACCCATTGCTATGGTGGCGTTGGCGCGACCAGCGGCGACTATCTCAGCTATCTCGAAGCCTGGGTCGAAGAGGGTCAGGCGCCCGACATGATCGTGGGCTACCATCCAGAAGAAGACCCCTCCGGCAGACGGACTGCGAGAGCTTATGTTGAAGCGAACACCGCGGTCCCCGATAGCTACACGTTCACGCGGCCCCACTATCCCTACCCGCTGCAGGCGCGATACAAGGGCAGCGGCGATCCCAACGACTATCGGAACTTCGAGCCCGTCGAACCGGCTACGCCACCGACCAGCAGGGAGTAACGTCCATGAGCATTGCCGCCTCCGTAGCCACCCGAGTCCCGGCCACCCGCATCGAGCTGGCCGACCCCGGTCTGCTCCGTGACCAGGCCTACGTCGACGGCCAGTGGGTCGCCGCGGACTCCGGCGAGACCTTCGCCGTCGAGAACCCGGCCACCGGCGAGGTCCTGGCCGAAGTCGCCTGCTGCGGCGGCGCCGAAACGAGGCGAGCCATCGAGGCTGCCGGAAGGGCCTTCGAGCAGTGGCGGCAGACCACCGCCAAGGAGCGCGCCGCGCTGCTGCGCCGCTGGTTCGACCTGATGATGGAGAGCCAGGAAGACCTGGCCCGGATGATGACCGCGGAACAGGGCAAGCCCCTGTTCGAGGCCCGCGGGGAGATCGCCTACGGCGCCAGCTACGTCGAGTGGTTCGCCGAAGAGGCCAAGCGGGTCTACGGCGACACGATCCCCCAGCCTGCCAACGACAAGCGGGTCGTCACCATCAAGCAGCCGGTCGGCGTGGTGGCCTGCATCACGCCCTGGAACTTCCCCAACGCCATGCTCGCGCGCAAGATCGCACCGGCCCTCGCGGCCGGCTGCACGGTGGTCTGCAAGCCGGCCAACGAAACGCCCCTGTCAGCCAATGCACTGGCCGAGCTGGCGGAGCGGGCGGGCATCCCGGCCGGAGTGATCAACATCCTCTGCGGCCAGACCGAGGAGATCGGCAAGGAACTGACGTCCAACCCCACCGTCCGCAAGCTCACCTTCACCGGCTCCACCGCGGTGGGCAAGCTGCTCATGTCTCAGTGCGCGGGCACGATGAAGCGGCTGTCGATGGAACTCGGCGGCAACGCGCCCTTCATCGTGTTCGACGACGCCGACCTGGACGCGGCGGTGGCCGGCGCCATGATCTGCAAGTTCCGCAACGCCGGCCAGACCTGCGTCTGCGCCAACCGCATCCTGGTCCAGGAAGGCGTCTACGACGAGTTCGCCGAGAAACTCGCCGCCGCGGTGGCCGGGATCAAGATGGGCGACGGCACCGAGGACGGCGTCACCGTGGGCCCGCTGATCAGCACCGAGGCCGTCGCGAACGTGACCAGCCGCGTCACCGACGCGGTCGACCGCGGCGCCACAGTCGAGATCGGCGGCGGTCAGTCCGACCTCGGCGAGTGCTTCGTCCAGCCCACGATCCTCACCAACGTGACCGACGACATGCGCGTCTTCCGCGAAGAGATCTTCGGCCCCATCGCGCCGCTGATGAAGTTCAGCACCGAAGAGGAAGCGATCGCCATGGCCAACGACACCGAGTTCGGCCTTGCCAGCTACTTCTACGCCCGCGACGTCGGCCGCATCTGGCGCGTCAGCGAAGCGCTGGAGTACGGCATCGTCGGAATCAACGAAGGCATCATCTCCAACGAGATGGCCCCCTTCGGCGGCATGAAGGAGTCCGGCCACGGCCGCGAAGGGTCGAAGTACGGGTTGGACGACTACCTCGAGATCAAGTACATGTGCATCGGGGGGATCGAGGGGTAGGAGAAGGTCGGCAACCGGTCCGCTCGCACACTGGGTGCGCCGGCGTCCCCAGTGTGGACTACCTCGCCCGTCATGCGGCTTCGCGAGAACCCGCGAGGAGCCCGGCCAGGTCGCGAACGTCCTCCACGGCGTCCAGACTCAGCGACAGCTCCCGCAACCGGTCGCTCGCCTTCGCGCCAAGCAACGGCGCCGTCAGACCGGTCATCTTCGCCGCCAGCTTCGCCCCCTGCGCCTCCAGGTCCGTCGCCGGGATCCCCGTGTCGTGGAACTCCTCGAGCGAGTGCCCATTCGCCCGCAACTCCACCCGCGCCTGCGTGTGCCCCAAGCCGCGATCCGTCCGCACCTCGACCCGGTCGATCATCCGCGCAACCTCCGGATCGTCCAGCGTCGCGTCGACGAAGGTCCCGGTGTCCGTCGTATCGATCCCCAGCATCGCCAGCGACGTCGTGGCGACCAGGCTGAACTTCGCCTCCAGGCCCGTCTTCGGCTCCGGGATGCCGCAGACATCGAGCAACCCCGGATGCACCGTGACGATCGCCTTTTCGACGTCCCCTGCCGAGACCCCCGCGGCCGACAACTGCGGACGCAGACGCCCCACCGACTCGATCGCCGCGTGGGTCAGGTAGCAGGCGGCGTGGTACTTGAACAGCGTGTCCTCGATCAGGAAGCGGCCGTCCTGCTCCTCTAGCCGCTCCCACTTGACCTCTTCGTGGCCGGCGGCCGCGGCGTCGGCGTAGCCCTGCCGGCCGTCGACGGCCTCGGGGTTCGAGGTGAAGCCTCGCATCGCCAGCCGCGCCGACAGCAGGCCGCGCTCGGCGGCGTGACCGGCGTGGAACGGCTTCGTCATCGTGCCGAAGTTCGCCTTGAGGCCGCTCGCCTGCGATGCGGCCAGCCCAAGCGCGTGCGCGAACTGCTCGTTGCTCGCGCCCAGCAAGTAGCAGGCCGCCGCCGCGGCACCGTGGACGCCGATCGTCGAAGTCGAATGCCAGCCCTTCCTGTAGGCAGCGCCACCAACCAGCGCGCCGACCCGCGACTCCACCTCCACGCCGACAACGAAGGCAACGAGCAGCCGCTCGCCGCTCGCGCCCATCTCCTGGGCCTGCGCCAGGGCGGCCGGGAACACCGGCACCGTGGGATGGCCGCCCATCATGCTGTGGGTGTCGTCGAAGTCCAGCGCATGCCCAGCGGCGCCGTTGACCAGCGCGGCGACGCCCGGCGCGCAGTGCAAATCCGTGCCGACGATGGAGCACGGCCCGGTCTGACCGCCCAGTTCGTCGCGCAGGATCTCCGACAGCGGCTCGCGGCTGCCGGCCAGCGCGCAGCCGAACCAGTCGAGCACGCACTGGCCGGCGACCGTGCGGGACGACTCCGGAATCTCGTCGAGGGTCAGACCGCCGAAGCGATCCCAGAGATGGTTCGCGAGTCTCATCGTCAGCTCCTCCTCGACGGCTTCCCCAGCAGCTCGTCCGACACGATCTTCAGCATGATCTCCGACGTCCCCTCGAAGATCTTCGTCAGCCGCGCGTCGCGCCAGTAGCGCTCGACCGGGTAGTCCGTCGTGTAGCCGGCGCCCGCGAGCACCTGCAGCGCGTCGGAGCACACCCGCTCCGACATCTCGGCGGCGTAGTACTTCACCATCGCCGCCTCCTTGGCGCACGACACGCCGGTGTCGATCTTGGCGCAGACCGAGTAGTTCAACTGGCGCGCCGCCTCGACCTCCGCGGCCATGTTCGCGATCTTGAAGCGGATCGCCTGGAAGTCGGCGATCGGGCGCCGGAACTGGATGCGCTCCTTCGAGTACGCGATCGCCTGCTCCAGCGCGCCCTGGGCAAGGCCGATCGAGCGCGCCGCGGTGTGGGCCCGCGCCGTCTGCAGGCCGCGCGTCATGCCGTAGAACGCCTGACCCTTGGACTCGCGCTGTTGCTTCGTGATCGGCACGCGGACGTTCTCGAAGTGGAGTTCCCAGGTCTTCCAGCCGTGGTAGCCGATCTTCGGAATCGGCGATCCGGTGACGCCCTCCGGCAGCTCGCCGGGCGGCTTCTCGATCCCGATCCCGGTCAGGGCGGCGTGGCGCTTCGCCGGATCGCCCTCCGTCCGCGCGATGACCTGGATGAAGTTCGCGCCGTCGGCGAACGTGCACCAGTACTTGTTGCCGGTGATCACCCAGTGGTCGTCCTCCATCCGCGCCCGGCAGGTGATCGACGAGATGTCCGAGCCGACCTCCGGCTCCGACATGGCGAGCGCGCCAAGATACTTGCCCTGCGCCATCAGCTCGATGCGCTTCCGCCGCTCCTCGCCCTCGAACGGGATCGAGCGGTGGAAGCCGTTGCCGCGGGCGATGATGCTCGCCACGCTCATCCAGCCCCGCGCCAGCTCCTCGGCCACCAGGCAGTACTCGAACGCACCCAGCCCGGCGCCGCCGTACTCCTCCGGGATCGTGATGCCGAAGAAGCCCAGCTCGCCCATCTGGTCGATCAACGACTGCGGAATCGTCTCCTTCTTCGGGTCCAGCTCGTTGGCGACCGGGAGGACCTCCTTGTCCGTGAAGTCCCGCGCGATCCGGCGGAGCATCTCGCGCTCCGGGGTCATGTAGCCGACGGTCTTCTGCGCTTCGTTCATGCCGGTGTCCACTGCCGGTCGTCCTCCCTGGGCGAGACTGATGAGTGGCCGTTCAGCTTAGGGCGATGGGTAGAGGAGCGCAATCGTGGCACCCTTAGAACAGGCGCGCTAGCGCCTCTCGCGGGGTCACGGCCGGGATCGGGGACAGCCTGAAGTCCCGGACGTTCCTCGTAACGATGTGCTCCGCTCCGCACGCCCGCGCAGCCGCAACCTGCATCGCATCTTCAAAGTCCGTCATCGGGAGGGAGATCGCGTAGCGGAGAGTCGCCGTATCAGCGGGCGCAACGGCGACAAAGCGGATCAACTCGGCGATGAAGTCCCGGGCGTCGCGGGCTCCACGTTCGGAAGTCACCAGGTAGTAGAAGTTCGACAGGCTGTGCCACGCCACGAACACGCGACGGGACGACCGCTCGATTCGTTCGAGGAGTTCGGTGGACGCTTCCGAGTGAGGGCGCCGGTCCAGGGCGACGTCGATCAGGACGTCCGTGTCCAGCAGCATCAGAGGTACTTGCGGGCGAGCGCTGCGTAGCGGCCGTCCGCCCGCCGTGCCGGCTTGAATCGACCCCGCCACCGCGATGCAAACGAGGGTGTCTTCTCGCCCGCCATCTCTCTCAGCGATGCCTCGATCAGAGACGACAGCGAGACTCCCCGAGCCTCTGCGTACTGTTTGGCTCTGGGAACCAACTCACTGTCGACGGTGATTGTCAGCTTGCTCTTCATGATCTGCCTTCCTGACACGGCAATACGTATACCACGCATCGTATACGTGTAAGCGCCTGGCGGCAACCGAACCAGGCGCTATCGCGTGGATCCACGTCGCTCGACCGCCAGCACTTCGGCAGTCCTGTTAGCGTCGTCAAGACCCGATCGATTCACGTCGGCCGAATACGGAGAGGAAGATCGTGACTGGCCCAGACGAGCAGTCCCACGAAGAGCGCGACAAGCGGCGGCGCCAACTGGACGCGATCGACAGACTCGCTGCGATCGAGCCGCTTCCGGTACCCGAGTCGCTCTCCGAATGGAACCGGGAGTACAGCCGGATGGCTCTACTCAAGATCCTTGAGCTAGGCGACCGCCAGATCGAGGCCGGCCAGGTTGAGCCGGCGTCCGATGTGTTCCAGCGACTCCGGAAGCGACACCGGACCGACTGAGCGCGTGCGGGATCTGGGTCTGAAGACCTTCCGCTCTCAGGCGCGATAGCTCCTGATCTCCTCCGGAACGATCGTCAGCACCCGCAACTGCGCCGCAGCCTGGCGCCACGACTCGACCGTCTCCGCGTGCGCCGCCGCGACCGCCGGATCTTCGTCGACCCAGTAGCGCGCGGCGAGCCGTTCCATGAGCGGCACGACGCCCCCCTCGCTCATCGATACGACACCGTCGACGGCAACCCACGCCTCCGGTTCGCCGACTTCCCGAGCTACCAGCAACGACGCCCTTGGATCGTTCTCGAGCCGGGCGATCTTCCTGTGCGAGGCACTGCTGAACATCAGGATCCGCTCGCCGTCCCACTCGAACCAGACGGGCACGCCGTTCGGCGATCCGTCGAGTTCGTTGGTGCAGAGGACGCCGATTCGCGGTTTGCTCAGGAACTCGTCGATCTCTGAGTGGGACATAGTCGGCATGGTGCTCTCTCGTGGTCGTGTTGGACGCCGGCCCTTAGGCCGGCGCGTCTCTCTGGCCGCCTTCGGCGGCAGCCGGCGGGGACGCCGGCGCACCCAGTGTGAAGCGCATCGCTAGCGGCCAGCCGCCGCAGCCGGCGAAAAGTCCGGCGACCCCAGCCGCGTCTGATCACCGACGATCTCCTCCAGGACCGGCTCGATGTACCCGTAGAACCGCTCCGGGTCCTCGGACATCGGGAAGTGGCCCAGGCCCTTCATCGTCCGGTACGTCGCTCCCTTGATCTGCCCGGCAACTTCCTTGGACGCCGCGGGCGGCGTGGCCGCGTCGTACTCGCCGGTCAGCAGGAACACCCGCGTCTGCGACGTGTCGATCTCCGACGCGCGGTCGCCCAGGTCGTGGTCGGTGCCCCAGTAGAAGAGGTCGCCCCGGAACACTCGCGGCGCGCTCTGGCTGTAGCACCAGCCGACCTCGCGCCGGAACGCCTCCGGCGCCTCGGGCGACGTGATGCCGATCATCAGCTCGCCCTTGTAACCGTTGTTGATCTCGGGGTGGTCGAGCAGGTCGATGTTGCCGGGGTCCGACTTGATCGCCGCCTCCAGCCCGATGACGGCCTGGAACAGGCCCGGCCGGTGCAGGGCGAGGTCGAGGGCCAGGTGACCGCCGATCGAACTACCCATGTAGACCGGGTCTTCGAGCTGGAGCTCGCCCACAAAGGCGGCGACGAAGTCGAGCAGAAAGCTCTTCGTCAGCCTGTACTCCTGCTTCCACCACTCGACTCCCGCCGGCGGCACGGACTTGGCGTGGTAGGGCAGGTCGTAGGCCAGCAGGTGGAAGTGCCGGCCGATCCGTTCGTCCTCCAACTGGTGGCGCCACTGGCGGCCGTCGGAGCCGGCGGTGTGCTGCAGCACGAGCGGAATGCCGTCCGGGTTCCCGGCCGACTCGAAGTAGACCTCGTAGGAAACGCCTTGGACTTGGAGGTCCATGTAGCGGCCGACGCGCCGCGCAAAGGTGGGCATCAGGCCGCTGCCCGCTGGTCGCCGAGGAGCATCCGCTTCACGTCACCGTTCGTCTGCTGGCTCAGGATGAAGAGGTAGAGCGTCAGGATCGGCGCGCCGAGGAGAAGGCCCCCGACGCCGAGCACGAGGCCGCCGGGCGTGAAGTGGTTACGCCAGGCCATCCAGAACCCGGAGAGGATCAGCATGCCCATGAAGTCCAGGTTGAACTGGCCCGGCCACCCCACTTCGGCTATGTCGCCGAAGAAGACGCCGAAGAGGCCCAGGCCATGTTCCATGGCGACGAACACCGTGTAGACGACGATCACGCCGAAGATGACGCCAAGCAGCAGGCGAAACGCGTTCATGCGGAAGCTCCCTCGGTTGGGTTGGACATCTCGCGCAGCACACCGACCAGCCGCCGCAGCGCCGGGTAGTAGGCGGCGTAGTCGAGCTGATCCTGGTTCAGCTCGATGCCGTGATGCACGCTGGCGAAGAACGGGTCCTGGTAGAAGGGCCGCGGCACCTCGCGCAGGAGTTCCCGCCATTCCTCCTCCGGGCCGGCGATGAAGACGTCGGCAGGGCTGTCCGCGTCGCACGGCTCGACCGCCGCAACGGCGCCATCCTCGAAGCGGATCGCATGGTGCCGGTCACCCACGCTCAGCCGCAGGCTCGCCGTCCAGTGCCGGATCGTGTACCGGAACTCGGCGTCCTGCTCCAGGGTCGATTTCAGGTTGCTCCAGGGAATCATGAGTGGATGGTACAGCGCCCCACACTGGGTCCCCACCGATGCGCCGCACACTGGGTGCGCCGGCGTCCCCGCCGGCTTTCCGGAAAGAACGCGCCGCGAAGCGGCACCGCTCAAGGCGACACCAGTGGAACAAAAGACAGCGGTCCACCGTTCTTGGGGCGAAAGGAGCCCCTCGATGAACTGGAGAGCCTTGCTACTCGCGACCTCGGTGGCAGTACCTGGAGCGATCGCCCAGGAGAACGACGCATCCCAGCCGGCCCCGGTGGACGTCGTCGAGGAAGAGATCCAGGTCATGGGAGATCTCCCTGGGCCGCCCCTCTGGAAGGTCACGAAGGACGACCACGTCCTGTGGATCCTCGGCATTCCCAGACTCGTGCCGAACGATCTCCTCTGGCATCCGGACTCCATCGAACACGCGTTGGCCCACTCCAGCGAGTACCTACCGCTTCCATCCACGCGCGTTTTCGGGGTGACAAACCCGGTGAGAGCACGGCGGCTGTGGAAGCTCATACGACGGATCCCGGACCGCGGAACCCTGGAGGACGTGCTGCCGGAGAACCTGTACCGGCTCTTCTCGGAGACCAGACTCAGATACGCACCGAAGCGGGACGGCCTCGAAGAACTGCGGCCTATCGTCGCGGCCGAGGAGCTCTTCGACTCGGCGGCGCAATCCGCCGGCCTGGAGTCGGGCCTAACGATTGGTCGGGCGATCGAGAAGCGAGCGAGGAAGCGCAACGTCAAGAAGGTGCCAACGCGCCTGTCCGAGCGCCACAAGGACTTGCCTCTCTTCGATTCGACTCAGGAGATGTCGCCCGAGGCGGAGCAGACCTGTCTTCAGGCAGGTCTGCAGGGGCTCGATGCCCAGCTCGAGGCGCACGCACGTCTTGCGACCGCCTGGGCCGTAGGCGATCTGGCCTCGATCAGGGCCCATTCAGGCGACTCGGCCACCGGGGTCTGCGGTTCCTTCACGCTCGCCGACCCGGAGGTGCTGAGCCAGATCGAATCGCGCGTTTGGAAGCTCTGGCTCGAGAACGTCGATCGTGCCGTGACCGACAACGACTCCACCTTCGCCATCCTGCCGCTCGAGCGCCTGCTCCGGCCCGACGGACCCCTGTCATGGCTCCGACAGAGAGGCTATGAAGTCCGGGAGCCAGACGAAGCTCCTCCAGAAGGGCAGCAAGGCTAAGGCCTTCTATGGCAGCGCCCCACACTGGGTGCGCCGGCCTTCTGGCCGGCTGCCGCCGCAGACGGCCAACGACTCGCGCCGTGAAGCGGCGACGACACTCCGCGACTCAACCGGCGCGAGCGCCGTTCGGCACCGGCCGCTCCGGGAGCAGCAACGCCGGCTGAAACCCGTCCTCGTAACCGACGTCGAAGACCATGCCCTCCGAGGTCTCCCCCATCATCTTCCTCGGCTCCAGGTTGACGATGAACAACGCCTGACGACCTTCGATCTCGGTCGGATCTTCGCGCTCCTGTTTCATCCCCGCGAGGATCGTCCGCTTGTGGTCGCCGGAATCGACCCTGAGTCTGACGAGCTTGCTGGAGCCCTCGACATCCGTGACGCTCTCGATCGTCCCGACCCGAGCGTCGAGCTGGTTGACGACATCGATGCTGATCGCGGGCTTGACCTCCGCCGGCTTCATTTCGTTCAATCGATCCTCCCGGGGGCTTCGGTTCGAGGGCGGCTCATCGTACCGAGTGGAAGTGCCGCGAAGCGCGACCGCTCAAGGCGACACCAGTGGAACAAAACGCGGCGATCCACCGTTCTTGGGGCGAAGGAGTCCCTCGATGATCTGGAGAGCCTTGCTACTCGCGGCCTCAGCGGCCGTTCCGGGCGCGATCGCCCAGGAGAACGTCGATTCCCAGCCGCGCCCGGTGGATGTCGTCGAGGAAGAGATCCAGGTCCTGGGAAAGCTCCCCGGGCCGCCCCTCTGGAAGGTCACCAGGGGTGACCATGTCTTGTGGATCCTCGGTACTCCGGAACTGGTGCCGGACGGCCTCCGCTGGCAATCGGACTCCATCGAACATGTGCTGGCCCAATCCAGCGAGTACCTGACGTCAAGGGCCGTGACCGTCAGGGCGTCGAACCCGGTGAGAGTGGTGCGGGGACTCAGGCAGTTCAGGCGCGCCCGACGAATCCCGGACCGCGGAACCCTGGACGACCTCCTGCCAGAGGACCTGTACCAGCTCTTCTCGGAAACCAGACTCAGATACGCGCCGAAGCAAGACGATCTCGAGAGACTGCGACCCAACGTCGCGGCCAAGGAACTCTTCGATTCCGCGGCGCAATCCGCAGGCCTGGAGCGCTGGCACACGATCCATCGGGCGATAGAGAAGAGTGCCCGGAAGCACCGCGTCAAGGAGGTGCGAACGGTCCTCTCCAAGCGTTTCAAAGACTCGACCGATCTTCTCGATGAGATGGAAGAAATGTCGGCCGGTGCGGAGCAAACCTGCCTGCAGGCACGTCTTCAGGGGCTCGATGCCCAGCTCGAGGCGCACGCCCGACTTGCGGCCGCATGGGCCGTAGGCGATCTGGCCTCGCTTAGGGCCCACCCAGGCGATCCGTCCACCGAGGCCTGCGATCCCAGGCGACTCGCCCCCGACCCGGAGGAGATGAGCCAGATGGAGTCGCGTAGCTGGGAGCTTTGGCTCGAGAACGCGGAGCGCGCCTTGACCGACAACGACTCCACTTTCGCCATCCTGCCTCTCAAGGACCTGCTCCGGCCCGACGGACCGCTCTCGCAGTTCCGAGAGAGGGGCTATGAGGTCGTGGAGCCGGACGAAACTCCTCCGGAGAGGCAGCAGGGCTAGGCGCGGCAGAAGTCCGGAAGCCGGCGCTCTCGCGCCGGATGCCGGCGAGGGCGCCGGCGCACCCAGTGCGCAACGGCAACGCAAACCGACGACCACACTGCCGGTACGCGGGTCTTCTGACCCGCTGCCGCCGAAGGCGGCCAACAACACGCGCCGCGAAGCGGCGACCATTCTCCGTCGTGCGTGGTAGAACCTGCACCGCATGCCCGACCCCGACTTCTCCACCTTCCCCCTCAAGAAGAAGGGCAACCGCTACCAGGACTTCGAGGAAGGCCGGACCTTCCAGCACCACTGGGGCCGCACGCTCACCGAGAGCGACAACGCGCTTTTCGCCACCGCGACGATGCGGTTCACGCCGCTCTACTTCAACGCGGAGTACGCCCGCGCTCACGGGCACGACTCGGTCGTGATCGACCCGCTGCTCGTCCTCTGCACGGTGGTCGGCATGTCCGTCGAGGACCTCTCCGAAGGCGGCGGGCCGTTCCTCGGCGTCAACGACGTCAAGTTCCACCGGCCGGTCTACCCGGGCGACACGATCACCGCCCAGAGTCGCGTCGTGGGCCGCCGCGAGTCCGGCTCCAGGCCCCACTTCGGCATCGTCACCTGGGAGACGGAGGCCTTCAACCAGCACGGCGAGAAGGTCGTCAGCTACCAGCGCACCAACCTGGTCGCCAAGCGCCGCGAGGCTTCCCCATGACGGCCCACACTGGGTGCGCCGGCGTCCTCGCCGGCATTCCGGCCGCCCAACGCTGGGAGGCCACGCCATGACCGCGACGCTCACGTCAGGCAACACCTACTTCGAGGACTTCGCCGCCGGCCAGAAGATGCAGCACGCCCGCGGCACGACGATCGAGGAAGTCGAGAGCCAGCTCCTCACCAAGCTCGTCATGAACACCGCCGACGGCCACTTCAACGAGGACCGCATGCAGAAGTCGCCGTTCGGCCAACGGCTCGTGTTCGGGCTGGTCACCGGCTCGACCGTGATCGGCCTGGCGACCCAGGACACGGCCGAGAACGCCCTCGCCGAACTCGGCCTCGACAAGCTGCGCTTCCGCGCGCCGGTCTTCCTCGGCGACTCGCTGACCGCCTACACCGAAGTGCTCGACACCCGCGACGCCGACCGCGACGACGCCGGCGTCGTCCGCTTCAAGCACTGGGGCACGAAGCAGGACGGCACGATCGTCTTCGAGGGCGAGCGCGAGGTGCTGATCAAGCGCCGCTCGCACTGGGGCTCGTAGTGAGCCCGGATCCCCGGGATCGCGGGCCGCTCGGCGACCTCGTCATCATCGACTGCACGATGGCGCTCGCCGGGCCGTTCGGCTCGGCCATCCTCGCCGACCTCGGCGCCGACGTGATCAAGGTGGAGCCGCCGACCGGCGACATGTCCCGCCCCTCGCCGCCCATCCCCGAGGACTTCATCCACCCGAACGAGGGCAAGGCCGGCGTCGACGGCGGCTGCGACTTCGGCGGCTACTTCGGCAGCATCAACCGGAACAAGCGCAGCATCTCGCTCGACCTGAAGGACGAGGCCGACCGCGAGACCTTCCTCCGCCTGTGCGAGCAGGCCGACGCCGTGCTCGAGAACATGCGGGCCGGCGTGATGGACCGGCTCGGCCTGAGCTACGAGACGATCCGCGAGCGCAACCCGCGGATCGTCTACGCGGCGCTGCGCGGCTTCGGCGATCCCCGGACCGGCGAGAGCCCCCACTCCGACTGGCCCGCCTTCGACATCGTCGCCCAGGCGATGGGCGGCTTCGCCCACGTCAACGGCCCCCGGGGCGACGACGACCGTCCCGGAGGGGGCTACCCCGGCGGCGCCTCCGTCGGGGACCTGTTCCCCGGCACGCTGATGGCGCTCGGCGTCGTCGCCGGAGTCCACCACGCGCGGCGCACCGGCGAGGGTCAGTTCATGGACGTCGCGATGGTCGACGGCGTCAACCTGCTGTGCGAGTCCGTGTTCGCGAACTACGGCTCCAGCCTGCGCCACCAGCTCCCGCCGCGCGGCAAGCACCACCACAGCCTGTCCCCCTTCGGCATCTACGACGCGAAAGACGGCGGCGTGGCGATCGCGGCGCCGACGCCGGGGCAGTGGGAGATCCTCTGCCAGGAGATGGGCCGGCCCGACCTGATCGAGGACGAGCGCACGAAGAACTTCTGGTCGCGCCGCGAGAACCGGGAGTTCGTGGAGGCGGTGGTCTCCGAGTGGACCGGCGCGCACACCCGCGACGAGATCGTCGAGGCGCTCGCCGGCCGGGTCCCATGCGGCCCGGTGCAGACCGCGGCCGACATCTTCGAGAGCCCACACACCGCGATCCGCGAGATGGTCGCCGAGGTCGAGCTGCCGGGCGAGAACGAGCCGATCAAGATCGTCGGCTGCCCGATCAAGTACACCGAGACGAAGACCGGCGTGCGCCGCCGGGCGCCCCTGCTCGACGAGCACCGGGACGAGATCCTCGCCCAGTTCGGGATCAAGGAGAAGTGAGCATGCGACTAAGACGTTCCGAGCTGGCCGTGCCCGCCAGCAACCCCAGGATGGTCGAGAAGTCGGCCGGAAGCGACGCCGACCTCGTCTTCCTCGACCTCGAAGACGCCGTCGCGCCGGACAAGAAAGAGGGCGCCCGCCAGATCGCCATCGACGGCCTGAACGAGCTCGACTGGACAGGCAAGGTGCGCTCCGTCCGCGTCAACGACCACACCACCCGCTGGGCCGTCGACGACGTGATCAGCGTGGTCGAAAGCGCCGGCGAGAACCTCGACATCATCATCCTGCCGAAGGTCAAGGAGCCGCGCGACATCTGGTTCTTCGAGACGATGCTCGACGGCCTGGAGCAGAAGCTGGGCCTCACCCGCAAGATCGGCCTCGAGGCGCTGATCGAGGAGGCCGAGGGTCTCGCCAACGTCGAGGCGATCGCCACCTGCTCAGATCGCCTCGAAGCGCTCATCCTCGGCTTCGGCGACCTCTCCGCCAGCATGGGCATGCGCTTCGGCCACGAGCTCGACAAGGACTACCGCTACCCCGGCGACATGTGGTCCGCCCACCGCGTCCGCATGATCGCCGCCTGCCGCGCCGCCGGCATCGACGCGATCGACGGCCCCTTCGGCGACTTCCGCAACGACAAGGCCTACCTCAAGCAGGCCACCTACGCCGCCACCCTCGGCGCCGTCGGCAAGTGGTGCATCCATCCCAACCAGATTCCGCTCGCCAACGATGTCTTCGCGCCGTCGCCCAAGGAGATCAAGCAGGCGCAGAAGATGGTCGATCTCTACAACGAGTCGGTGGCGAAGGGCGCCGGGGCCGGCGGCAAGGGTGGACAGTTGGTGGACGCGGCTACGCTGCGGATCTACCAGCCGGTGCTGGATCGGGCGCGGGCTACGGGGAAGTTGTAGGCCAGCGCACTCCCCGAATCGGGCAAGCCGCACCGGAATTCGTCCTGGTCCTTGAGGGCCGGCAACAGGCCGTGTCCGCGGGGGCCCGGCACCGGGGCCTGTTGTACGATTCCTTCGGCCGTCGCGGCCGCCCGGCGCATGACGATCGAGAGAGTCGGGGGCTGACGATGCCGAGAGCGAAGAGTGAACAGGCGACGCCGATGATGACGAGAGCGGAAGCGGACGCCCGGTTCGCGGCGATGCTGGACCGCCACGATGCGCAGCGGGCACAAGAGCGGGCGGAGTTCAAGGGCGAAATGGAAGCCCGGTTCGCTCAGGTCGATGCCCGGTTCGCCGAGTTGAAAGGCGAGATGGACGCCCGCTTCGGCGAGATGCACGCCCGCTTCGGCGAAATGGATGGCCGGTTTGGCTCGGTCGAGGGGAAGATCGCGGGACTGGAAGGACAAATGGGCACGCTGAAGTGGACCTTCGGCGGCCTCATGGCCTTCAACACGCTGCTTCTCGCCGTGCTGACGTACACGGTCGCCACCTGACGCAAGGCCAGCGAGAAGGCGACCACTACGTCGTCAGACGCACCCGTTCCCCGTCCAGTTCGATCGTGGTCTTGGAGTAGGTCAGCTTCTCGACGATCTTGCCGTCCCTGAAGTGCAGGATGTCGAGGCCGCGCCTGGCTTCGTGCTTGTCTCCCTGGCCCTTCTCGAACGAGGGCGAGTCGAGCTGCCAGCGGAAGAGCATCTTCTGGTCGACTTCGTCGATGAAGGTCTCTTCGGTCGTGAACTTGAAGTCTCCATGATTGGCGAACCACGGCGCCCATGCCTCACGCAGATTCTCCTTGCCCCGGACCGAGCCTCCGTTCCAGTTCTCGAAGTAGATCTCGTCGTGAAACAGGTCCATCACGCCGTCAAGGTCGTGCTCGTTCCAGGCGGCGCCCCATTCGGCGAACGCGGTGGACATTTCGTCTCGTGTCAGCATGGTCTTTCCTCCTTGGTGACGGCACAAGACCTGTTAGCCGGTGTTTGGATCGGACGTTGGCTGCTGTGAGGTTGTAGCGGACTAGGGCCAAGCGTCGCAGTCAATCAAGCGGTGCTCAACGTCACTTTGCCCCTAGCCGGTTGGGCGGCCGAGTTACCGACGGCAGGTCGCCTTGGCTCGGCCTATCGCTTCGCGCGCCCCTGCGAGAGAGAACTTCCAGACAGCGTTTCCCTGCGCGCCGTACCAGTTGAGCGCGACGGACAGCGTTCTGTGACTTCCGAGACGCTTGATCTTCCGTTTGTCCGCATAGAAGTGCAACACGTTCTCACCCCAGCTCTGATCTACCATGAAGCTAGCTACCGGCACGTCATCCCACTTGCCCTGAAGGTGATGCGTGTCGTAGCCGTCGTGGGTCGTTCCACCCACCAGATTGGGAGCCTTCGTGAACTCAAGGTACACACGACCGCATCCCTCTACGACGACTCGCCCTTTGGTACCTTCGTAAGCACCCGACAGGGTCCGAATTGGATCGGTGAATGGCGATGCCGCCGCCTCCATCACCGGCTCTCCCCAAGCGTCCGTGATGGTGATCGTGCTCCAGTTCTGCGCCGAAAGCGCGGTCGCTGTCAACAGCACGCCCGCACAAATCGCGACCAAGCCTCGCGGCTGTCGCCTCCTTGGTAATGGAGCTGATTGTCGTTCGTTCGTCTTCATCTCATCTCCGGCTTCCAGTCCACCTTGATCCGGTGCTGCCCGCGCTGGGGGCTCTCGAACCTAGGCCAACTTGGCCAAGGGCCAACTCGCCTTCAGCCCGGGTTCCACGCTCTCTTCTGCGCGCGCTGCCTGCCGGTTGCTGCCGAAGGGATCTTCGCGCTGTACGACGCGCAGGTTCTTCGCGGGCACCGTCTCAGTGTGAGATGAAGACACTGCGCCGCTCGCCGCCGATCTTCATTGCCCAGTAGTCAACGGGCGCACGTTCATGAAGCTCACACCGCAACAGATCAATCTCCTCTTCCAGTTCCTCGACTTTCGTCTTGTATTCACGTAGCTGCCTGTCCTGGACGTCCATCCTCGCCTTCATGGCGTTTAGCCGTCGGTTGATTGCGGGCGGTATCTCTTCACGCACGATTTCTCCTTAGCTGGGCTGCGGAGGTTCAACAAGTCCTTGCTTGCCCTCTACACGAACTCTGACTATCGCTTTCCTGTAAGGCTCGATAGGTATGGTCATCTGGGCGGGACCCTCATTGTCTTGCAATAACTTCTTGGTGTCGTCCATGATCTCAGTGATAGCGGACCCTAGCGCCTGAACAAGTGTTCCAGCGGTGTGATACGTAAGCGCAACTCCAATGCCGTGCCCCGTATCACCTGTATGAAGGAACATGACTATCGTGTCGTCTTCCGCTATCGCTTCTACATAGAAGCCCGAAAGCCGATTGATAGTTAGCTCACCGCCTTTGACGTCTGCGAACCACTTGATGAATTCTCGGTGGCTCAGGTTCTTCGGGGATTTTGTCACAGGGATGGTTCTCCAAAGTGGATAGCTGAAGGCCGGAGAGTGTAGCTTTTACCATATCGTTGCGGGCGCAGCTCAGCGGTAGTAGTGAGGTTTCCTCCATACTTCTCGCCGACGCGCTGTCGGGGCCAAGCATCCCACCAAGGCCGCTCTTGAGAGTATCACAGCGCGGCCAACATCTTCATCAGCCGATTCGCCGTGAAGCGCCCGAGATCGGCGTTTCGAACACGCGAGAAGTCCGCCGCCACGAACCCTGTGAGACTCGCCGCCTTGCGCACGGTGAGACCACGGTCGTCCAGAACCGCGATGATTCCCGCAGCAAGGACAGCCTTGGCCTGCTTCAGGTCGGCCCGGGGGTCACCGAAGTCTCGGAAGACATTCCCGCTTCCGTGGACAAGCTCGATGTCTTTCTCACTCAAGGAACTGGCTCCCTCGAACGCGATTCGTCACTGGCGGATCCGAATTGGCGGCCCCTGCAGGTCGAACGTGGGCGGCTTGTCACCCCAGGCCTTCCGCGTCTCCTCCCGTACTCGCTTGGCCAACTCGATCCGTTCCCGCCAATCGGGGTCGATGCTCGTCGGGGGGTGCCCAAGCGCAGGTGACGGTCCGGCGGCACCCCGACTGCGATCCGGTGGTGTGGCTTTGGGCTGGGTCACGACTGGTTCCTGCTGGTTCGCATGGTCTATCGTTCCACGCGAAGAACCATGGGCACAACGCGCATCAGGATTCAGCCCGGCGATCCGGCGACCTATCCCGAAGGGAGGATCGACGCTGCGAAGGTGGACGGCACCACCGAAGCGGAGATCGGCTTGCAGCAGCGCGAGGATGACGCCGAAGCGATGCAGGACGCGGCGCGCTACGGGCGCGAGTACGGGCGGAGCAAGCGGAAGGAGTAACTGACGCCGCGCGTCTGAGGGCGCTAGCCGGCCTTCCCTGACCGCGCCCGCAACCTCCCGGTCCCGAACCACACCCCCACAGCCCCAATCACCGGATTGAGCCAGTTGAACCACCCGGGCTGAAGAGCCCCCGCGGTCGCCTCCATCATCGACACGTCCTCAGGCCGCGGCCCTGCTGCCACCTCCGGCGAGATCAGAGCATTCACCACTCCCATCACGATCACCAGGCCGATCAGCATCGTGGCGCCCTTGGCATCGTGCGCCACCCAGGCGCAGACCCGCCCGCCGACGTACGCGCCCACGAGCCCGAGCACGAGCTGGACGCCGGCCCAGCCGACGGGCACTTCCCAGGAACCCGGCTCGAAGGCGCGCGAGGGCCCCACGGTCAGCCACAGAAGCGAGAAGAGTACGAAGAGCAAGGCGGCCATGGCGACGTAGCCGACGATGGCGGCGAGGATGTTCCTGAGCATCATGTTCCTCCTGAGGCGGCAGCCTAGCGATGGCGCTCGAGGTAGGCCCGCAGCAGCGCCGCCTCGTCGGCCGCCGCGGGATCGTCTTCCACCTGGTACAGGCGGGTACGAACCACGAACAGATCCATGTCCTCCTCGCTGGGCGGCGTGTCCCTCTCGACGATCTCCCGCACCTTGCGAGGGAAGAAGCCGCCCCAATCCGGCCGGCGGCCGTCCACGTCGGTGAAGCCGTACTCCTTCGCCAGTCCCCAGCTTGAGAACAGGCCGCCGCTTTTGGCCCCGACGTCCGGGTCGGCGGCCAGCGCGGCCACCGCCCGCCCCACGTAGCACGGCGCCTCGGACTCGGCGAAGTACGGGTCCTTCTCGATCGCGTCCCGCCAGTTCGCCTCGGTGACCCCGAAGTGGTCGAGCACCGCCTCGGACCGCATCAGCCCCGGCGTGAGCGCCACCGCCGTCACCCGGTGCGCGTGCAGGTCGGCCGCCATCGCGTATGCCAGCCGAATAACCGCGTTCTTGGCCAGGTCGTAGAAGAGATTGCCGCGATACCCGAGGGTGTCGCCGTCGGTGACCTCGACGACGAGCCCCGCGTTGCGCTCGACCATCAGGGGAACGCCATGCCGGCTCGTGACGATGTGAGTGTGAACGGCGCGCTCCAGCAGTTCGAACCCCTGAGCGGTGGAGAGCTCCCAGAAGGGCGTTCCCCACTCGGTCAGCGCGTCGCCGCCCCAGATGTCGTTGACGAGCACGTCGAGCCGCCCCTGCTCGGCGCGGACGCGCGCGAACAGCCTCTCGACCTCCGCCTCGACGGTGTGGTCCGTGCGGACGGCGATGCCGCGGCCTCCCGCCGCGGTCACCATCTCCGCCGTCTCCTCGATCGTCTCGGGCCGCCCGGCGGTGGCGGGGCGTCCCCTCACGCTGCGACCGGTGCAGTAGACGGTGGCGCCGGCCGCCCCCAGCATCCGGGCGATGCCCCGCCCGGCGCCGCGGGTCGCGCCGGCGACGACGGACACCTGGTTCAGGAGAGACTGGTCAGGCATGAGGCTGCCGAGTCTGGCGTGCGCGCGGTGATCGCTCGGAGTTCAATCTCCGTAGACCTACTCAGAGTCTTTCCCTTCTCGCACACACGGGAAGCGTGGCGGTTACATCTTGCGCTCGATGGCTTCTAGCCGACTCGTCAAGGCATCGAAGCCTCTCTTCAAAGTCTCGTCTCGCCTGCCCGTTGAATGGAAGACCGCGTCAGGAGCGGGGTGCGGCGGTCGTTCTCTCCCTAGCAGCCATCTCTGGAACGGATGCGCATGCTTCCACAGCTCAGGAGTGAACTCGTTGAACGCTCCTTGGAGCCGACTCATCTCTTCCTCGTGCGTGACCGTCTCGCCACCAACAGGCGCATCGTGAGGGCCAAGTCGATTGATGAGATTGAGCGCGCTCTCCCGCACCTCGCCGTTCAAGCCAAGTTCAGCCATAGCAGCAGCGCGAGCCAGGCACCTGTTCTGGTCCTGAGGTTCAACGTCCCCTAGAGCGTTAGAGAAGCACAGATTAGTGGCTTCTAGCACGGCGACCATGAAGTCTCTTCGCCTGGACAGAACGGCATGTGCCTGGTTCCAGAGAAACGCAACGGCGGCGACGAGGACCCCCGAAGAAGTGACAATCAGAGTGAGGTCAACGCAGTCTTCGGCCATCGCGGTCATGGTTCTCTCCTTGGCCCCGAGAGGCCGGCCAGTCTGTTCTAGATCGTCACGGATCCTCTAACAGCTCGAGAGCCGCTTTCTCGACCTCACGCCCGATCACCGGCTGCACTACATCGACGAATGCGAGGGCGAGCCGACCGTGTTCGTCCACGGCAACCCCGCATGGTCGTTCGAGGTGGCGTCGTTCTGCGTGGCTACTCGTCGGCGATCCGTACCTCAACCGGAAAAGCCGTGACGGACTGGTACACGGAGCCGTCAGCTTCCAGCGTAGCCGCCTTGCCTTTCTTCAGTAGGCCTAGTCCGCCCCACAGGATTCCATGTGTGATTGTCGCACCCGTTCGCGCCGAACCCTCTGTCATCAGGCTGCCGTCAAGGGCGACACGCTGGCCGCTCACAGCGAATGTCATGAACGGTTCCAGAATGAGAATTCCCTTTCGCCCTATGCGGCGGTTCTTCTTGGTTCCTTCTCCGACCCGAAGCTGGACTTCTGCAGATTCCTCAATCAAGACTCTCCCGTTCACGATCACATCTTCGACGACAGACCCGAGCACAACGTCGTTGACCTTGACGGGACGGTATCCCCGTTGTGCGTCCTTCTTCGGTTTCGCCGTCCGGGTAGTCAGGGACTCAAGGATCTCAAAGTAGACAGGAGTGCTGGCTGGCAGTCGGATTATCTCGTTCTCTTGTTCCTGTGCGCCCGCGCTCATCGAGATGAGTGGCAAGGTGACGGCCAACGTCAGAAGGATGGCGAGGGCTCTGGGGCGTGGCATCTGATGTGCTCCTCCCGGTGAGAAGCCCGATGGCCGATCTGGCTTCGGGCTGGAGTGTGATTGACGGATGCCTTCGGGAGAAGGCCGGAAGGGGCACGATACTAAGACTTCGGTGGGCAATCTGCACGCACAGGACCAGAGGATCTGGACACCAGACCCCCGCGCAGCGAAGGTGGGGCTGCCCTAGGCCCGCCCACTCGTCCCAACGGCAAGCGTGGGTCGAGGCCCGGCAGCGAGTATCGGTGGTTTTGACCAGCACGACGGCTCGCTCCCGCTGAACCCTAGGCGGCTTCCACGGCGCGGCCAGTCTGTTGTATCGTGTCAACGCGATGAGGGCACGGCATCCGAAGAAGGATGTCGAGGTGGCCCTGAGGGAAGCTGAAGCGGCTGGCTGGACCGTGACACCCACGTCATCCGGGCACCGCTGGGGCGTCATGAAGTGTGGTGAAGCCAGCCGTTCCGGGTGTCAGGTTTCGATCTGGTCGACGCCGCGAAACCCGGGCCGTCACGCCGATCAACTCCGGCGCTTCGTCAGGCGTTGCCCACACGAGTGGGGCCCGGAGGCCAGGGAGGACCCGTAGATGCCCATTCAGCACTTCACTTTGATCGTCGACGGAACGGATCTGCAGAGCGAACCGTCCATCGACGCTCTCTTCGAAGCAGGCTGTGACGACGCCACGGTCGGACGAACGGATGGCGTTCAGTACGTCGACTTCGATCGAGAAGCGGAAAGCCTCGCAGAGGCGATTATCTCGGCGGTGCGGGACGTCGAGAAGGTTGACGGCGTTCAGGTAACCCGGGTGGCCGATGCAGGGCTCGTCTCGATGACCGACATCGCCACCCGCCTGAAACGCAGTCGAGAGAGCGTCAGGCTGCTCGTCACGGGAGCGCGGGGACCGGGTGGCTTCCCGGCTCCCGTCACCGATCCGCGCGGCCGCTACCGGCTCTGGCGCTGGTCCGACGTCACGCGCTGGCTCAAGACGAGGCTCGGGGACGACACGTTGCCGGACGACCATCTCGTCACCGCGATCAATGCAAGCCTGGAACTTCGCCGATACCAGCACGAGTTCTCAGGCGCTCGTCGGAGCAGTCTGAGGGCGCTAGCGGGCCTGTCCTGACCGCGCCCGCAACTTCCACGTCCCCAACCAGACCCCCACGGCCCCGGTCAGCGGGTTGAGCCGTACGATCGTCACGGTTGACCCTTCTCCTCCTGGATCTGGATCAGGTTGCCGCAGGTATCGTCGAAGACCGCGGTAACAACAGTCCCAAGGTCCGTTGGCGGCTGAACGAACCGCACACCTCTTGCCACGAGACGCTCGTACTCGGCTTCGACGTCATCGACAGCGAAGCTGGCACCGGGGATCCCGTCCTCCACCAACGCCGCCCTGTATGGACCGACGGCGGGGTGCGCAGCGGGCTCAAGCAGCAACTCCGTCCCGTCCGGAGCTTCCGGGGAGACGACGGTGATCCAGGCGTGCTCTCCCAGAGGGATGTCGTGCTTCACCTGGAAGCCGAGCGTTTCGGTGTAGAAGCGAAGCGCCTTCCGCTGGTCGTCCACGAAGACGCCGGTCAGGTGGATTCTCATTCCTCGATGCCTGTCCGCCAGGCGGGTTTCCACAGGCCGATGATGTTGCCTTCCGGCGCTGCGATCCAGGCGAAACTCCCTTGTCCAGCCAGCTCGACCGGCGGCACGAGCACCTTGCCGCCGAGCTCGGCGGCCTTGGTCAGGGAGGCTTCAAGGTCGTCGACCTGGACGTAGACGATCACGTAGTTCCCCCACTCGGAGGCCAACTCCCCGATATGCCCCGAGATGGGTGAATCGCCACCGGTCTGGCTCGCCAGACCTGCTTCGCTACCAGTGATTTCCCAATCGAAAAGTGCTGAAAGGAAGTCGCGCGTCCGGCTACCGTCCTCACAACCGATCTCGAAGTGGACAACAGGGTTTCCGGGCATGTTTCGAGTCCTCGCCGGAGATTCGCCCGCGCCAGCACGCAAGGGCGCGGAAACCGCGCCACCTTACAGCCCCACGACCGTAGCCGGCAACTAAGCCCTATAGACCAGAGCGAAGCGGCGCCCTCCGCCGTCAACCTCGTCGTCCACCGCACGAACGAGCGCTACCCCGGCGACCTCGAGCTGTGCATCCAGCACGAGGTCTCCGTCATCCTGAGGAGGCGCGGGTGGCGGTCCGGGAGCGGTTGCGTGGGGCGGCGGTTGTGGAAGCTGCCGCGCAGCCAGGGGTGGGGACTTCGAATCCCGAGCAGCCTCACCAGGCCGTCGGTTTCGAGATCGTCGTGCCCGGAATCGTTGCGGGGAACTGGGCCTTCTTGAGCATACTGGGGCGAAGATGGCGCACATGACTCGCAGCTTGGCCGAGCTGGTACGCGACCTGCCCACGGGGAGACACCATGAAGACTGTCTTGCCCTGCTCGGCGGCAACGATTTGAACCGGTGTCACCAGATCGGTGTCGTTGGAAATCACGGCTGCGGCGTCAAAGCGCCCCTTCCATGCGTCGTTCAGAAGGTGGGAAGCGAGATTGACGTCCGACCCTTTCTCTTCGACGGTATGGAACTCCGCTATCACCGCGTTCGGCACTCGCGGTGACGTCCCCGGGGGCACACCGAAGGCGCGCACGGGCAGTGTCCGAGCACTCGAACCGGAGACTGGGTGATCGCCCGCCGGCAAGACAACGGATGCGGGCGTTGCGATGGACTCGCCCGCAACCGGCAGGTTCACAAGCGGCCGCCAAAGGGTCTTGGTGAGAAATCTCCCGAAGTGCAGCTCAATCTCCGGCAACGTCTGCAGGGCACTCAGGTAGATCTGCTGGCGAGCTGGCGCACCTGGGTCCACGACGCCAGAGACGCGGGCTGTGAAGTACCGAACCTTGTCTACAACACAGCGTGACGGAAGAAGGGAGGTGCTGAGCTTGACGGGGTCAAGCCACCTGTACGGCGTTCCCTTCAGCGCACCGTAGTAGAGGTTGAAGCCGTCAATGTAGACCCTGGTCCTCATCCTGCCCAAGAGAAGCAAGGGCTGCCCAGAAGGGCAGCCCTTGAGCCGACAGCACGCTGCCGGCGGGTATCTGTCGAAGAACTCTACCCTACATGCATGGCCATGAAACCGAATTGGGCGGAGCCCAACTGAGACACTCGCCGCGGCTCCGGCCGGGGGCCAGAGCGCCGGACGGTACTACGTAGCGCGCGCGGCAGTCCCAGACCTCATTCAACCCAAGGGTTGAACAACGCCGCCAACCCCGCTACCCTCAACCACATGGTTGAACAACACCTGAACCGCATCTTCCACGCCCTCTCCAACCCCACCCGCCGCGCCATCCTCGGC
>VXUF01000126.1:63969-71237 GCA_009837085.1 Holophagales bacterium | reverse complement strand
GACCGTTGCTTTCGGCGAGCCATCGACGATGTCGGCTACCCCGCCCCGTTCCACTTCGCTTTCGCCTCGAAGGCGAACACGGCGGAGGAGATCGTTCGCTCGACCCTTGCCGCCGGCGCACACCACGAGATGTCGTCCGACGTCGATGTCGAGATCGTGCGCCGCATGATCCGGGCAGGCCTGCTGCCTGAAGATCGGATGGTGATCGCGAACGGGTTCAAGGGGCCCGGGAGCGCCTACGCGCGGAACCTCCTTGCGCTCCGTGGCGAACACCCGCGGGTCGTGCCGGTACTCGAGGATGCCTCCGAACTCCGGGGATTCGCCGGCCGCGGCGTCGAGTTGGACTTCGGCATCCGCTGCAAGCGGCCGCGGGAGGCGGATGGCGCGGGCGACCGGGACTCGCGCTTCGGCGTCGACGCTGCCGAGGTGGAACGCATCGCGGCAGGGGTCGAGGGCACGCCCGGCGCACGCTTCGTTCTCCTGCATGCGATGTTCGGATCGGCAGGGCAAAGGGAGAAGGAGTTCGTCGACGCCCTCGAACCGGGTCTCGACCTCTACGCCCGCCTCGACCGCAACCACCCGAGCCTCCGCTTCTTCGACTTCGGCGGCGGAGTGCCCGGACGAACCACGCTCGACGATGACTTCGACTACGACCGGTTCGCGCGCCTGCTGCTGAAGAAGGCGCTTGAAGTCTGCACCCGCCACGGCGCCAGACCACCGGCGCTGATCGGCGAGTTCGGGCGCTACACCGTGTCCGAACACGCGGCGCACCTGTTTCGGGTCATCGCCGCCAAGCCGAACGACGCGGGGATCCCCTGGTACCTGGTCGACGGCTCGATCATGACGTCGTTCCCCGACACATGGGCCCTGGGCGAACACTTCATCTGTCTGCCGCTCAACCACCTCGACCGGCCCTTCCAGCGAGTACGCCTCGGCGGTATCACCTGCGACCGGGACGACGTCTACCCGCCTCGGGGTAGCACGGCTCCGCTCTTCCTACCGCTCCTGTCGGCTGCCGAACTCGACGAGACGCCCCTGTACGTGGGCTTCTTCTCGGTCGGCGCCTACCAGGAGATGCTCGGCGGCGTCCGCGGCAGCAAGCACTGCGTCCTGCCCGAAGCGACCGAGATCCTGATCGACGACGACGAGAACGGCGGCTTCCGGTGCGACATCGTGCCGGGGCACACGACCGAAGACGTGCTCCACAACCTGGGCTACGGACGGACGGCACGGGCCGGAGCGCCGCGGACCGCGGCGCCGGTGCCGCTTGGCTGAGGGCGTTCGGCCGTGACTCTCTCGTCACCTGCGCCACGCCGGCGTCTTTCTTCGGCGCTTGCCCTGGCACTGGGGAGTACCGTGCTTGCCGGCCCGCTCGCGGCTACGAGTCCCGAACCGATCTTCGTGGACCGCGCCGCGGAGCTCGGCGTGGACTTCGTCCACGTCAACGGGATGACCGGCGAGCTCTACTTCGCGGAGCACATGGGCGGAGCGGCAGCCCTCCTCGACATCGACAACGACGGTGACCTCGACCTCTACCTGGGCCAGGGACACCCGCTGGCGCAGACCACGAACAGCGGCGGCCTGTCGAAAGCCCCACCGAGAGACCGCCTGTACCGAAACGACCTGGATGCGGACGGACTTCGCTTTACCGACATCACCGCAGTGAGCGGGCTGGACGCCCGGGGGTACGCAATGGGGGTGACGGTAGGCGACATTGACAACGACGGCGATCCGGACCTCTACATCCTGAACCTCGGACCCAACGAACTGTGGCGGAACGACTCCACGCCGGACGCAATCCGCTTCACCAACATCACCGCCGACAGCAACACGGCCGATCCCAGATGGAGCGCCGCCGCCAGCTTCTTCGACCTGGACGCCGACGGCCTGCTCGACCTCTTCGTCGGCAACTACGTCGAATTCCGGGTTTCGATCCACCAGCAATGTGCTTCCGCCGAGGGCGTGCTGGACTACTGCGGCCCCATGGCCTATCGATCCGAGCCCAACCGCGTGTTCAAGAACCGCGGCGGCGGCGTGTTCGAGGACTGGACCGCCCGTCTCGCGCTCGGCGACTTCGAGCGGCCGACGCTCGGCACGGTCGCCGCCGATTTCGACGGAGACGGCTGGACGGATATCTACGTCGCCAACGACCTGGAGCCCAACGCGCTACTCCTGAACCAGGCCGGAACGGGTTTCGTCGACGACGCCGCCCTGGCCGGTGCGGCGGTCGACGCGTCCGGCCAGCCTCAGGCGAGCATGGGCGTTCTCGCGGAGGACTTCAACGGCGACGGGATGGTCGACCTGTTCATGACCCATCTCCACCGCGAGACGAACACGCTCTATCTGAACCAGGGCCACGGTCTCTGGGACGACAACACGCGCGCTAGTGGCCTCGGCAGACCCAGCTACGCCTTCACCGGTTTTGGTACCGCCGCCCTCGACTACGACCTGGACGGCGAACTCGACATCTACGTCGCGAACGGCGCCGTGAAGCGGATCGAGGAGCAGTTCCGAACCGGCGAACCCCTGCCCCTCAGGCAACGAAACCAGCTCTTCCGCGGCCTCGGTCGAGGCCGCTTCGAGGAAGTGCCCGCTTTCGAGGCCCCCGCAGTTTCCGAAGTCAGCCGGGGACTGGCGGCGGGAGACCTCGACAACGATGGCGATCGCGACGTGGTAGTAGCCAACAACAACGGTCCGGCTCGTGTCCTGATCAACCAGGGGACCCCGGCGACGTCACGCTGGATCGGTATCGACCTACGCCTTCCCGGCCTGGAAGGAAACCCCACCGGCCGACGCGCCCTCGGCGCCAGAGTCGGTGTGCTCGAAGAAGGAAGCAGCGACGGCCGGGGCTGGCGCCGGTTCCATACCGACGGTTCCTACGCGGCAGCCAACGACCCCAGGGTCGTCCTCATGGTCAGCGTCGAGCGGCCGACCGTGATCGTCTCGTGGTCCGACGGCGAACGGGAGTCCTTCCAACCTGTCGGACCTGGCAGGTACTTCACACTGGTTCGAGGAACTGGCAGAACCCCAACCCCACACGCGAGCCGGGCGCCTTGAACGGAACCTCCGGGCCGGGCTTGCTGCTGCGGTGGACGCTCGCCGCCGCGCTTTCCGTCGCCACGGCGCCAGGGTTCGCCCAGCAGGTCCTGGAACCGGTCGAGCAGCCGCGGATGGACCACTATGAAGAGCCGGTGCAGGCCCAGTTGACGACGGCACAGGGAGCCTTGGAGGATCTGCTCGAAGCCGCTGAACAGGACGTGACCGGGCTGACCCGCGCCTTCGGCCACCTCGGCCAGCTCTACCTCCTGCACGACTTCATGGCGCCTGCTGCCGCTGCGCTTCGCAATGCCGAAACACTCGACCCGGAAGATCCCCGCTGGCCCTACTTCCTCGCGATCTACCACATCTTCGAGGGGCATCTTGAAGAGGCTGTGGCTGCTCTGGACCGGGTGCTCGACCTGACGCCGGGCGATCTCGCAGCCAGAATCCGGCGCGGCGACACGCTCTTCGATCTGGATCGCGTCGACGACGCTGAGGCCGAGTATCGCCGTATCCTGAGCCTGAACCCGAACCACTCGGCGGCTCATTTCGGTCTCGGTCGCGTCGAGTTCCAGCGGGGAGGACTGCAGAGCGCGATAGAGCGCTTCCGGACGGCGCTGCGCGGTCAACCGGAAGGGTCCGTCGTCCACCACCACGTTGGCCTTGCGCTGCGGCGGCTCGGGCGCCGGGAAGAGGCCGCGGACGAACTGAACCGGAACGAGAACGTGAGAGTCGCCTTTCCGGATCCGCTCTTCGCTTCCCTGCAACGACTCAACGTGAGCCGCGAGGCGTACTTCAAGCGCGGCACCCAGGCCATGCGAAGAGGCGATCTTCAGGAGGCGCTGCTGGCGTTCCAGGGGGCGGACGAAGCGTTGCCGAACGACTCCATCACGCTGTTCAACCTCGGCATGGTGTTGATCGAACTGGGCGACAAGGCGCGGGCCGAGGAGCGCATGCGGAGCGCGATCGAGTTCGACCAGGACTACCGCGAGCCGCACTTCAACCTGGCGCTGATCCTGGCCGAAAGGAACGATCTCAGGGGTGCGGAACACCACTTCCGGCGGGCCACCGAGATCGATCCCGAAGACCTCGAAGCGCGGGTCCGGCTGGCCGAAGTGCTCAGCCGGCTGGACAGCCTGAACGAAGCGATCGAACTGCTGGAGGAAGTCCTCGCGATCGACCAGGCCCTGCCGATGGCCCAGCTTGCCCTCGGCGCCGCTCACCAGATGGCCGGCGACCGGCAGGCCGCTCGAACCGCCCTGCTCAACGTACTGGAAGCCGCTCCCGGCGCGCCCAGGGAACGAGCCGAAGCTCACTACCGCCTCGCCGTGCTGGCCGACTCCGGCCTGCCAGGGAGCGCGCCGACTGAAACGACCGAGACGATCGGCAGCCCCTCAGGCCCGGGCGAGAACGATCCGGAGGTTCATCTCCAACAAGCGATCGATCTCGATCACGATTTCGCCGAAGCTCACGCTCTGCTCGGTCGCGTGCTGGCGCGCCGCGAACAGTACGGCGAAGCGGCCAGCCACTTCGGCCGGGCGTTGGCTCGCGACCCTGCCAACGCCCGGTGGCACGGAGACCGCGCGATGGCGCTGGTTCTGGGAAAGCGCTATCAGGCGGCGAGGGGTGCCCTGGTCAGCGGCCGCAGCGCACTCGCGAGCGCCGGAGCCACACCCACGGAAGCACTCGATCACCTGGACACGCTGCTGGCCCGCCTGCTGGCCGCCAGCCCGTTGCCGGGCACCCGCAACGGTGTCGAGGCACTTGCCATCGCCCAGCGTCTCATGGCGGAACGCCCGACCATCCAGCACGCGGAAACCCTCGCGATGGCGCTGGCCGAGATCGGTGACTTCGAGCGGGCCGTTTCCATGCAGCGCCAGGTGCTGGCCGAAGTGACCCGCCGCGGCGACAAGCCGACCGCCGGCCAGGAGCAACGACTCCGCGCCTACCTGAACAACGAACCGGCCCGCGAACCGTGGTTCTCCCCCTGACGTCAGCGCTCGTTCTCGTACTGCCCTTGGCTGGACTGGCCGAAGAGGTTGCCGATGGCGGCATCCGCTTCGTGGATACGGCCGCCGCATGGGGCGTCGAGTTCCACCACCAACATGGCGGACGAGGCGACTACTACATGATCGAAACCGTGGGCAGCGGCGTCGTGGCCTTCGACTACGACAGCGACGGCGACGACGACCTGCTGTTCGTCGACAGCGGCGAACCGGCGCCATACGACGGCGCACCGGGACGCACGACCCTGCTCCGCAACGACGGCGGCACATTCTCCGATGTAACGGAGGAGTCGGGAATCCGGCTCGACGGCTACGGCATGGGCGCGGTTTCCGGCGACATCGACGGCGACGGCGACCCCGACCTGTATCTGACCGCCTTCGGCCCGAACCGGCTCTTTCTCAACAACGGCGACGGTTCCTTCAGCGCCACGGCACAGGAAACTGCCCCCGATGACCCCTCCTGGAGCGCCTCTACGGCAATGGGCGATGTCGACCTGGATGGCGACCTCGACCTCTACGTCACGAACTACGTCGACTTCGCATACGACAACAACCAACTCTGCGGACAACCGGAACGCGGCCTGCGTTCCTACTGCCATCCCGACGTCTATGACGGCCTTCCGGACCGCTTCTATCGCAACGATCAACGCGACAGCGGTCCGCCGGTCTTCGTGGACGCCACGAGCGAGTTCGGCTTCGACGGCGCGCGCGGCGCCGGACTCGGAGTCGTCGTCACTGACCTCGACGACGACCGAAGACCCGACATCTACGTCGCCAACGACATGGATGCGAACCTTCTCTTTCTCAATCGGAAGGGCAACGGCAGTCCGCACTTCGAGGACGATGCCCTGCTTGCCGGCACGGCTCTGTCCGACCGCGGCGAACCGGAGGCGGGAATGGGCATCGCGGTCGGCGACATCGACGGCAACGGCTTCGAAGACCTGATCGTGACCCACCTCGACCGCCAGACGAACGCCCTCTACTCGAACCAGGGGGACGGGCTTTTCCTGGAGCGGCGCTTCGTCGCCGGCATCGCCGAACCCTCGCTGCCCTGGGTCGGCTTTGGTGCCGATCTCGCGGACTTCGACCTCGACGGCGACCTGGATCTGGCGGTAGCCAACGGCCATGTGATCCACAACATCTCCGAGCACGAGGGGTACAGCGGCGCGGCCTACGCACAACCCAATCAGCTGTTCGAGAACCTCGGCGGGCGGCTCGCCGAAGTCGATGCCAGCGGCGTCTCAGCGATCCGGGTGAGCCGCGGCCTGGTGACCGCCGACTTCGACCTGGACGGCGACCTCGATCTCGTCATCTCGAACTGCAACGACCTGGCCGAGGTCTACCGCAACGAGAGCGTTCGACGCGGCCGGTCGCTGCAGGTCGACCTGCTCGACCGGATGGCGTCGAACACCCGCGCCATCGGTGCCGTCCTTGCGCTCGGATCGCCCGCGGGACTTCAGCGGCGAGAGGTACGGGCCGGTTCTTCGTACCTGTCCCAGAACTCGCTGACGCAGACCTTCGGCGTTCCCGCCGAGGGAACCCAGGACGAGGCAACGCCAACCGGCCACTCCGACACGGTCGAACTCCTGGTGCGCTGGCCCCGACAGGGCAGTCTGCTGCTGCCGGGGCTCGAGCCCGGACGGCGGCTGCGAGTCGTCAGGTGAGCGGTCCGTGGAAGCTGCCCGGGGCCGCCCTGGCCCTTGCGTCACTTCTCGGAGTCGCAGACACAGCCGTCGGCGGCGACATCCGGTTCAGGGAAGTCAGCGTCGCCTGGGGGCTCGACTTCCGCCACAACGCCGGATTCTCCGGACGGATGTACATGGTCGAAACGATGGGCGGTGGCGTCGTGCTGTTCGACTACGACGGCGATGGCGACGACGACGCGTTCTTCATCGACGGCGGCGTCCTTCCAGGCTATGAGGGTCCTACGCCCCGATCGCGTCTCCTCCGAAACGACAGAAGTCGGGGGGGACCGCGCTTCGTCGACGTGACAGACACCGCCGGAATCGACTTCGGCGCCTACGGTGTAGGCGGCACTGCCGGCGACATCGACGGCGACGGCGACCTCGACCTCTACCTGACGGCATTCGGCCGGAACGAGCTGTTCCTGAACCTGGGCGATGGCAGCTTTCGCGCCGCCGGCGCCGAGCGCGGCGTGGCCGAACCGAGCTGGAGCGCCTCGGCAGCGTTCGCCGACATCGACCTGGATGGCGACCTCGACCT
>VXUF01000126.1:0-63869 GCA_009837085.1 Holophagales bacterium | reverse complement strand
CGACCTGGATGGCGACCTCGACCTGTTCGTGGCCAACGGCCACATCCAGCCCGAAGCGGCCCGCATCGGTGAAGTCGGCGCATACGAGCAACCGAACCAACTGTTCGAGAACCTGGGCGACGGCCGTTTTCGCGAGCGGCTGGAGGTCGGACTCGATCCCGTGCGCACCAGCCGTGGTTCGGCGGTCGGTGACCTCGATCTCGACGGCGACCTGGACATCGTGGTCGTCAACTCGAACCAGCCGTCGGAGGTCTACGAAAACCGGACGTCCGGAAACTGGTTCGCCCTGGAGCCCTCGACCCGCGGCGCCGCTGGCGCGGACTCCATAGGCGCCAGGATCGTTCTCGTCACCGGTGAAAGAAGACAGTTCCGGGAGACCCGAGCGGGCTCGTCCTATCTGTCGCAAAGCACCCTGGCCGCGTTCTTCGGGCTCGCCGACGAGGAACGCGTGGATCGCGTGACCGTGGTGCAGCCTGCCTCAGGACGGACTCTGGTTCTCAGCGACCTCCCGGCAAACCGCCGTCTGCTGCTCAGGAGATAGCATCCCGGCATGGTCCGAGAGCGCGTTCGAGTGCGCCATCCCGTCGCCGCACTCGCAGCGGTTCTTCTTGTCCTCGTGGTCCAGACGCCGACCTCGGCTCGATGGACGCCAGCGCCGCATCCTCAACAGCAGCGCGACATCTCGCCGGAGTCCGCGGCTGCGATCGCCGAAGCCCTGGCGCTCGCCGAAACGGGCGATCTCGCCGCCGCGATCGCCCTGGCGGAGGCACTCTGCGCCGAGGACGACGCCCCCGACGTCGCTTTCGGCCTGCTGGGCAGCCTTCACGTGGAGGCGGCGAACTTCGAACGGGCGATGGAAACCCTGCGCCCGCTGGCCGAACGGGACGGCGCCGACCCCGGCGTGCTCTACAACGCCGGCCGCGCAGCCGAGGGACTGGGCCTGCTGCAGGACGCCGCCACCTGGTATGGGCGTTCCCTGGAGGCTCAGCCGCTCTCGCCCGCTCTGCGAGCCCTCGGCATGATGCTGGGCCGGAACGGACGTCCGGAAGATGCTTATGTCTTCCTGCAGCCGTGGACCGCGGCGAACCCCGACGACCACGAGGCGCGCAGAGCCGCTGCGGCCGGAGCGATCGCCCTCGAGCGAGCCCCGGAAGCGGAAGCGCTGCTTGAAGGTCTGCCAGCCGATGAACCGGGCGTGAAGGTACTGCGAGCCCAGATCCACATGCAGCGAGCGGACCCCTGGGGCGCGATCAACGAGCTTCGCCTGCTCGCGGCTGAGCCGCCCCCGGCCTTCCAGGGCGCCATCCGTCGCACCCTCGCCAAGGCCTACCTGGTGGTCGGCGAAGCGGAGGGCGCCCTGGAACAGATGGAGCTGCTCGAGGACACCGGGCCCGAGGACGCCGTGGTCCTGGCCAGCGCCTACTTCCAGGCCGGGCGGCTGGAAGAAGCTCTCGACACCCTGGCGCCCTTCGCTGAGCCGTTGCCGAACAGCCCACAGCCCGAAGACCCGCCTACGGTGGCCCGCGACATCGTGCTCGAGTATGGCCGCTACCTGCACTCGGCCGGCGAAGCCGCCCGAGCCGTCCCCTTCCTTCGCCTCGCCACGGAGCTGGATGCGGGCAGTCCTGACGCCTTCCAGGCGCTCGGTCAGGCGCTTGCCGCCAGCGGCGCTCGCGAAGAGGCGAGAGAGGTCCTGGAGCGGTTCCAGGATCTTTCCCGGAAGGCGGAGGATGACGTCGCCTCCGTCAACGAGAAGAGGCGCGACATCGCCGATCCGACCGGCCGAGAACTTCGCGCGGCGCTGGACCTGGCGGCTGCCGGCGAGCTCGACCAGGCACTGGAGAACCTAGCTCGGGAGTCGCAGTTGAGCCCGAACGACCCGCGGCCCGCCTACGCGGCGTCTTCGCTGCTGCTCGACGCCGGCCGCGGCGAAGAGGCCCTGGTCGCAGCCGAACGTGCCCTGGCCATCGCTCCGGAGCGGGCCGACGGTCTGTACCAGCGCGGCGCCGTGTTGATGTCCCTGGCGCGGCTGGCGGAAGCGGAGCAGATGTTCCGTCAAGCCCTCGACATCCAGGCCACTCACCCCGCCGTGCTCTCGGACTTTGCCGTGCTGCTGATGAGCGAGGGACGCGATGACGAAGCGATCGGCCTGCTCGAGCGCTTGCTCGAAGTCCGCCCGGACGATCCAATGGCCAGGAACCACCTCGACCGGCTGCGAGAGGAAGGGGCGCCGGGCGGCGGCGAACGGGTGAACTGGGCAGAGACCGGAAGGCAGGCCCTTCAGAACCAGGATTTCCGGACCGCCGAAGACTCTCTCCGCCGAGCGGTACGGGCCGATCCTGCGAACGCGACCCTCCGCCTCGACCTGGCATCGGCGCTGTGGGAAAACAACAAGCCAGCCGAAGCGGAACAGCACGCCCGCGAAGCGGTCACGCTCGCACCATCGGGCGCCGCTGCCTACAGGCTACTCGGCGGCCTGCTGCTGTGGCGCGGCGAGTACCTGCGAGCGGCCGAGTCACTGGAACGCGCGGCAGATCTGGCCGAGCCTGGAGCGCCCTTGCTGCTCGATCTCGGCCGGGCCTGGGAGGGCGCAGCCGCCGAGGCGCCGGAAACACCCGACGAGCAGACCCTTCTCGGCCGCGCAGAGGACGCCTACCGACGCGCAGGGGACCTCGCGCCCGAGCACAGTGAGGTCGCTTACGGCCTGGCCCAGGTCTTGCGGCGGCTCGGCCGCGACGAAGAGGCCAGAGCGCAGCTGGAGAGGTATCGGGAACTCTACGGCGAGGAGCAGCGCGCAGCCCGGGAGGCCGGCATCGCGCTACCGGGCGAGCCTCCGAACGGCAACTGACTAGAGGTTGCGCAGCAGGGCTCGGGCTGTCGCGAGATCGGTCGCGTACCGGCCGCGAACGCCGGGAGCCGACGCCTCTCGCACGAAGCGTTCAAGGGCCGGTTGAGCTGTCTCCACACGGCCGAGCCGCGCCGCCACACTGCCGAGGTTGTAGAGCACTCCCAGATCACCGGCATCGAGTTCTACGGATCGCTGCCACGCTTCGATCGCCTCACCAGCGCGGCCCTGGTTGAACAGGGAGATTCCGAGGTAGTTCCAGGCCAGTGGCAGCGCGGGATTGAGTCCGAGCGCCGCTCGCGCCTCCTCCTCGCACAGTGGCCAGTCGGCCCCGTGAAGCGCCGCCAGCGCCAGGTTCTGCCTCGTCTGGGGATTCCGCTCGTCGATCTCGACGGACCGCAACAGAACCTCCCGGGCCCGTCGGGACTGTCCTGACTCGGCAAGGACCAGGCCGAGGACGTTCAACGTGTCCGGATCGCGCGAGGAGGCATGCCTCTCCATCAGCCGCACCGCGTCCTCGACCCGGCCGACCTCGGCCAGCGTCAGGGCGAGCTGCCGCTGGAGGAACAGCGACGCAAGTCCCCGCCGCTCGGCCTCGACCATCACCCGCAGCGCCTCCTCGATCCGTCCACGATCCAGCAGCACCTGCGCGAGATTCGAGTAGCCGAGGCCCATCTGGGGCCGCCGTTCAATCGTCTGCCGTGCGAGCTGCTCGGCTCGCTCCAGGCGTCCGCCCTGGTACGCCTCGGAGAAGTCCTGGATCATGCGATCGAGGTCGACCAGGAGCTTCGGGTCGTCCTGTTCGCCGTAGGTCCGCGGCAACCCGGTACCGCCGGAGGAACTCAGATAGCCCAGACTCTCGAGAGCCCGACGCTCTTCCTCCGTGACGGCTCCCGCCACCGGAGGCCACTCGGACTCCACCGGTAAAAGGGCGGCGACGTTCTCCGCGAACTCTCGACGCGCCGCGTGGAGATTCCGGACCTCGGCCGGATCGGAGGTGAGGTCGTAGAGCTCCGGCCGGGGCAGCGCGATGTACTTGAACAGGTCCGCGCTCTCCTCGCCATTCTCCGAGGGCCCCGACGTGATCACGCCTCTGAGCGGCGCCCAGCCGCGCTGGAGGTTGGGTCTGAGCGCCTCGAAGTAGGTCGCGCCTTCCTCTCCCGCCGACTCCGCGTCCGGTGGCCTCCAGAGGCTGCGACCGGCGATGCCGGGCAACACCGAGACGTCGATGCCGGCCGCCTCGAGCATCGTCGGGAGCACGTCGACGTGCCGAACCGGAGCGTCGATACGGGCGGCGTCCAACGCGTCCGCCCAGAACACGAGCGGGACCGCTAGCGTCGACTCGTAGGCGAACAGGCCGTGCGTCGCCTCGCCATGGTCACCCAGGCCCTCACCGTGATCGGACGTGACGACGATGAGCGCCTCGGAGGCCGTCGTCGCCGGCACGATGTCAGCGAGCAACCGGCCGACGTAGTGGTCGGCCGCGGCGACTTCGCCCAGGTACGGGCTGCCGGCGAAGCGGGCGGAGAACGGTGGCGGCGGCTCGTAGGGAACGTGGGGCTCGTACAGATGAACCCACAGGAACCTCGGATCACCTTCGTTGCGACTCCACCACGCGGACGCCGCGGCCACGACCTCCCCACCGCTCCGCTCGGCAACGGCGAAACCCCGTGTCGAACCCTCGGGGTAGGAGTCGTCGTAGACCTCGAAGCCGCGGTCGAGGCCGTAGCGCGCATCAAGCGGAAAGGCGGCGACGAACGCCGCGGTCCGGAAGCCGGCCGCGGAGAAGGCCTCGGCCGCGGTCGGCACGCCCTCGGGTAGCACGAAGCCAGCGTTGTCCCGCACTCCATGCTCATACGGCAACTGCCCGGTAAGGAGGTTCGCGTGCGACGGCAGAGTCATCACGCTGTGCGCGTGCGCCCGCTCGAACACCCAGCCGCTCGCAGCCAGCCGGTCCAGGTGCGGCGTCTCCGCGCTCGCGTTGCCAGCGAAGCCGAGGGCGTCCGCGCGGAGCGTGTCGATCGTGATCAGCACGACGTCCCTGGCGAAGCCCGGCGCCGGGGCTTCAGGCCAGCCCGCAGGGGCGCGGTCCGCTGCGGTTGTCGCGGGTTCGGGCGCGGGCCGACAAGCCACCAGGGCGAGTACGACCAGGCTCCAGGCGACTCTCAGAGCGATTCCAGGTACTCCGCGAACTGCTTCGCTTCCCCGGCCCTCTCGCCCTCCGGCTCGAGTTCCAGCAACAGCCGGAAGTCCTCCGCCGCGGCGTCGTTCTTGCCCGCCGCCATGTTGGCGAGGCCGCGAAAATAGTAAGCCTCGGCCCAATCGGGCGCCGCTTCGATCGCCGCATCGAGCTTCTCGATGGCGCCCTCGAAGTCGTTCTGGTTGTAGGCGGCAACCCCTTCGCGCACCAGGATCTCAGGATCGGCCCGCTGATCCTCCGGCATCCGATCAATGTACGCCTGGGCTTCGTCGGCACGGCCCAGAGCCGTCAGTCGCCGACTCATCAGGCGGAGAGCGTCCACGTTCGTCGGTGCGAGGCTCAGCGCCCGTTCCAGCGTCGCCAGCGCCTGGTCGTCTCGTTCCAACTGAGACTGGGCCTGGGCGATCGCGACCAGCACCGCCGCCTTCGCGCCATCCGGCAGGGACGGCAGCGCTTCGGAGAAGACCTGGATCGCTCCCTCGAAGTCTTCGACGGCGAGCAGGCCGTTGCCCTGTTCCAGCAGCTCCCTTGCCGCCTGCGCGTCTTCGCCTTCAGCCAGCGCGGCCGCGGAACCGTCGGTTGCCGACGCCGCTCCAGGTTCCAGTACGGTCTTCAGTACGACGCGATCCGCCGGCGAAGCGTACTCGTAGACCAACGCGGTGTGCGACGTGGACACGAAGCCCGCCTTCGAGACCAGTACGTCCCAGTCACCGCCGCCCAGACCCGCGCGGGCCCAGCGCCCCCTGCGGTTCGTCTGCACCGCCTCGGGACCCGCCCCGTTCAGGGTGAGCTCGACGCTCGCCCCTTCCACGGGATTGCCGTCGGCATCCTCAACCGTGCCGCTCAGACGGCCACGTCCGGCCCACCCTTGCGCCGACACAACCGTAGAGAGAAGCAGGCAGGCCAGCACCGAGAGGGCGACACGCGTTCGATAGCTCATGAGTCCTCCACTCGTTCTCAGACCGCCAGGATCCTGGAAGGTCAATGCTACTACCACCAGCCGCCCGGGCCGGCGGCAGGTTCGCACAAAAGAAGAAGGGCCGGGGAATCCTCCCCGGCCCTTCGAGTTCGCTTCGATCCGCGGCCTGACAGGTCAGGCCACGGACCTCAGGCTCTGGACTACTTCCAGTTCAGGCGCACACCGAAGCGGTAGATGCGCGGCGAAATGTTGTCGTCCAGGTTGCCGGCGTTGGTAGCCGACGCGTCCAGCAGGTAGGCCAGACCGGTACCTTCGTTCGTCAGGTTGAACACGTCGATACCGAAGGTCATGTTGACCGGACCCTGCAGCGCGATCTCCTTCTCGACCCGGAAGTCGATCGTCTGGATGTCGTCCAACCGGTACTGGTCGTAGTCCGGCGACAGGTTGACCGTCGTACTAGTCCGGCGGCCCAGATGGATGACCGGAACGCCGGTCTCGTAGTAGGCCAGCGGGTAGCCCTCGCGGCCGGTGAGGTTCGCCGAGACGTTGAAGCCCCACGGCCGGTCCGGCATCACCTGGTACATGCCGTTCAGGCTGTAGGTCCAGCTCGACTGCATGAACCGCTCGCCCTTGCCCGAGCCGGTCGACCGGGTCAGGTAGAGGTCCCCGTCCGCACAGCCAGCGCGGCCGATTTGCCGGCTGGCGTAGTTGTAGTACGAACTGGGGATCCGGCACTCGCCCTGACCGTACTGGTAGAAGCCACGGGCCATCCAGCGATTCGCCAGCCGCTTGGTGAAGCTGATCGAGTAGCCGAGATAGTCGCGGCCCCGCACGCCGTTCGTCACATGGCTGCCGCCCGTAGACGCCAAGCTGGCGTCTGGAGCGGAGTAGTACGGAACGGTGACGTTGCGGCCGATCCGCGGCAGCGTCGCCATCAGGTCGCCGGCCTTCTCGTAGTCGCTTCCGTTGAGAGCCCGAACGTTTCCGTTCGACTCCCTGACCAGGGTGTAGCCGTCGATCAGGTCGTCGACCGAACGCGACGTCACGGTGAAGGCGACGACGAACTCCGGCAGGAAGGCGTGCTCGACCGAGGCCAGGATCTCCTGGGTGACAGGAGCGTCCAGCCCCGAATCGGTCGTGTCGACGACCTTCAGCGGATCGGTCGGATCGAAGCCGCCCCAGAACAACAGATCGCCCGACAGCGAGTCGAAGTAGCCGTAGACGTCGCCGAACGGCGAGTTCCTGGTCACCCAGCCCGATCCCATCTGATCGTAGAACTGGGACACGCTGGCGCGGACCAGGGTCTTGCGCTCCTCACCCAGGGCGTAGGTGGCGCCAATCCTGGGCGCGATCGTCGACCACGAGAAGCCGGCGTCCGAGCCCCGGAAGTTCGTTGCAGGGAAGATGTTCTGGTACGCCGCGATCGGGTGAGCCGGCCGGTTGAATGCCTCATTGTGGCCGGTCTGATCGTCCCACCGGAGCCCGACGTTGATCGTGGCCTTGCCCAGCGTGATCGTGTCCTGAGCCCAGATGGCGCTGTACTCGGAAACCGCGAGACCCGTCTGGCCGCGATGTGCGACGCTCACGGGCCCGAAGCTGAACGTGCGATGGAAGACATCACGGGGCCCCCAGGCGAAGTCCGAGTTCTGGAGGAACTCGCGGAACCGCCCGCCGATGTTCAACTCGTGGTTGACCGACGCGCCCGTGGTGAAGAAGTAGGACGTGTCGACCTGGTAGGAGTCGAACGGCCGCGCACTGCCACCGGAGAGGAAGTTGTCCTGCCAGACGCCGTCCTCCCAGCGGGGATCGAGAGCGTCCGGATGGAGGCCGTCCTCATCCGACCGGGTGCCGCGGGCGAGCAGCGCGAAGCCGAAGTCGCCGTGCGAGTAGGTGCCGGTCAGGAAGAAGTTGGCCGAGAACACATGGGTGTCCTCCAACCGGTACTGCGCCGAAGGGCCACGCTGGTTCCAGGTGGTCGGCGCCGAGCGCGAGGTGCCGGCGCAACGCCCGCACGAGAGCTTGTCGCCGATGTTTATCGAGGCGACCAACGAGGTCGAACGCGTGACCTGGCCGTTGCAAATGTGCTCCGTGTTCTCGAGGATCGTGTCATCGGCGAGACCGTTCGACGCGTTCTGCTGGATGTCGTTCTGACCCCAGCTGCCCCAGAAGAAGAGGCGATCCTGGATCGCGGCGCCACCGGCCTCAAAGCCGATGTCCTCGATCTTCCGGATCTGGGCTCCAGCCAGATTGGTCTGGAAGTTCTCCGTGTACAGCTCGCCTTCGATGTTCGGCTGCGACTGCTTGAGTGCGCCGCCGAAGTAGCCGTTGCGCTGCGTGTTGTAGAACCGGGCGGAACCGCGGAACTCGTTCGTGCCGCGCTTCGTCACCAGGTTCACCTGCACGCCGGCGCTGTTCTTCTTCACGTCCGTACCGCCGGTCGTGAACGACATCTCCGCGAACTGGTCGAAGTCGTAGTAGGTCGGCGAGGCGCCGGTGGCCGCCATGTCGGTGATCGACGTGCCGTCCATCTGGAAGTCGTTCTGGTTGCCACTGACTCCCGGTGCACGGAACGCGGACTGCTGCCCCGACTCGTTGCCGCCGACGTTGACGCGGTCGACGAGCACGCCCGGAGTCTGCGACAGCAGGGCCCAGGGATCGCGCGCGGTCGGGATCTTCTCCAGTTCGACCTGGCTCACGTTGGTGCCCGTCGAAAGCTTGCGCTCGTCCAGCAACGGACTCTCCGACGTGACGGTGATCGTCTCCTCAAGCGCTGCGCTCAGCACGAGAGGGACGCTGGTGTTCTTACCGACGGCGACGACGACATCGGGGAACTGAAGCCCGCCGAAGCCGTCGAGTTCGGCCGTCACGGTGTAAGCGCCCGGGTCGAGCGCCAGGAAGCGCCAGTTGCCGTTGGCGTCGGTGAACTGCGTCCGCGGTGCACCGATGCCGGCGACGGTAACCATCACTCCCGGCAGCGCGGCGCCGGATTCGTCCGTGACCGTGCCGTAGAGATTGCCCGTCGGCGACGCTTGGCCAAAGGCGAGGCCGGCGACGAACAGGAAAAGGATGACGCTGAACGTCGAAACGAGGCGTCTACTCATGCGTTCGTTACTCCCTCCGAAGTGAGTTTGTGCGGAAGATCGCGGGCTGCCTAGGCGACCCGAAGCAACCTCCCGCGGTTTGGGCGGAGCCTGACCGGCTCACCCACAGTGTCGGAAAACCCGCAAGGAGTATGCCAAATCGGCCAGTTCCCGGCCATCCCTATCGCTGGCCGAGAACCCTTTCCACTACGGGCTTTGCCGCCCGACCAAGATCCCACCCGCGCCAAACTGGCGCGATGGCACCCGGCGGCCCATCCAAAAATGTGCTCCATGTCCATTATCTTGAAGCTGCTCGCTAGGTGACCTGCTTCGTTGGGCTTTCCTGTTCCGGTGCTGACGAGTACTGGGACCGTCTACTGACCGAACCGAAGTGCGAGGACGCCACGCCAAAGGATCCATGGCGGCCAGGGCCTGACTGACGGAAGACCGCCGGCCAGACGAAGCCGTGACGGATGCGCCCCAAGGACCAAACCTGTCGAGTGAAGGCATCGTACAGTAGATGGAGCCGGTTGTCCACGGTAGCGGTCCGTCCGCGCCGCCGACCCGCTGCCCTTCACCGCACCGCCCTGATGAAGCCTCCCCTTCCAAGCCGTCGCACCGACGCGCACATCCCGCGCCGACACGCCCTGCTGCTTCTGTCGATGGCCCTGGCAGCGGCCTGCGGGGGGTACGTTCCCTTCGACGGTTCTCTGGTGCTCGCCTCCGAGTTCGAGCGCCGCCTGGGTCCAGGGTGGCAACAGCAGGTCACGATCCCCTTCGCCATCGACGAGGAGCTTCGGCAGGCGGTGGACGAGCGAATCAGTCCGGCGGGAAGCGAGGCGCGCCGCCGCGACGCGGTGCTCGATTTCATCTTCGGATGGATCGACCTGGAGTACGCGCTCACGCCGACCCACACGGCGATGGAAACCTTCGGAACGGCCACGGGAAACTGCCTCTCGTTCGTCAACCTGTTCGTGGCGGTTGGTCGCGAGCGACGCCTGAACCCCTTCTTCGTCGAGGTCGAGGACTATCAGCGCTGGAACTACCAGGACGGCGTCGTGGTCAGTCGCGGTCACATCGTGGCCGGCATGTACGTGGACGGCGAGATGGCGACCTACGACTTCCTCCCGTACCGGCCGAAGTCCTACCGCGACTTCCGGCCGATCACCGACCTCGCGGCCACGGGTCACTACTACAACAATCTGGGCGCGGAAGCGCTGATGAACGGCGACCTGGATGCCGCCGAACGCTGGTTGGAGATCGCGGTCCAATTGACCCCCGACTTCGACAAGGCAATCAACAACCACGCCATCGTGGCGCTGCGCCGGAACCGGCTGGACGACGCGGTCCGCTTCCTTGAGAAGGGGCTGGATCTGCACCCGGACAGCGTGCCCCTGCTGACGAACCTGGTTCGCGCCTACCAGCTCCAGGCCCGTCACGACCAGGCCGGCGAGGTTCTGGACCTCCTCGAGGATCTGAACCGCGCCAGCCCGTTCTTCTACGTCTACCGTGGCGACGCGGCGCTCGCGGCCGGCGACACGGTCACGGCGCTCGACTACATGCGGCAGGCGCTGCGCGCCGACTCCGAGATTCCGGAGGTGCATCTCGGACTGGTCAGGGTCTACCTGGCGACCGGCCGCATGGCGGAGGCCACGCATCACGTCGAACGCGCGCTGAGGCTGGACGCCACGCACGAAGAGGCCCGAAAGTACGCGGCTCTGATCGAACGCGGAGCGCCGTGAAACCGGAAGAGGGCGGTCCACCAACTGGTAGCCTTGCCTGCAACGATGCCCCGGGACAGGACATCCGAACTGATGAAGCCCGAATCATCGTCTGAACACCCCAACGGCCCCCGAGGGAGCGTCAGAGCCGCCCTTCGCGCGGGAACGGTTCTGGCGCTCGCGCTGGGATCGTTCAGCGCGGTCCCGCTCACCTCCCAGAGTCCCGACGATCTGCGCCAGTTCGAGGGCCGCGCGTCCGTGTTCGAGGTGCAGGTGCCGGTCAACGTCTACAGCCGCAACGGCGAACCGGTGCGGAGCCTGGAGTCGGCGGACTTCCAGATTCTCGACGAAGGCGAAGTCCAGGAGATCACCGGCTTCCGGGTCGTCGACCTCGATGTGATCGCCCCGGACGAACGCCGCGTGATCGAGAACGACTACGGCATCCCGCCGGCAGCGCGCCGTCACTTCCTGTTTCTCTTCGATCTCTCCTTCTCGGCGCCGACCTCAGTCGGCAAGGCGCGCGCCGCCGCGCAGGAGTTCGTGCTCGAGCACATGCATCCGGCGGACCTGGCCGCGGTCGCCGTTCACACGGTGGAGAGCGGTCCTCAGTTGCTCGTCACCTTCACACCGGATCGGGCGCAACTGGCCCGGGCGATCGCCACCCTCGGCAATCCCCGGCTCCTGCACCTGGCCGCGAAGGACCCTCTCGGCTTCCTGATCGACACGCCCAGCGCCGGTTCCTCGCCCGGCGCGCTCGACGTCGGCGGCGTGAACGACGAGATCCTCGCAATGCGCGACCTCGATGCGTACCTGCGGGTGATCGGCAACGAGATGGAGAAGTACGAGAAAAGCTACGCCCGCGGCCAGATCTCGAGCTGGACCGCCTCTCTCCAGGAGATGGCGCGCATCCTCGCCAGCGTCGAAGGCCGGAAGCATGTCGTCCTGTTCTCGGAGGGGTTCGACGGCCGGCTGCTGTTCGGGCGTCAGCCCGACCACTTCGACGAGGAGATGAACCGCGAGCAGGACGCGATCGTGTCCGGCCAGTACTTCCGCGTGGACACGGACAACCGCTACGGCAACACGCAGCTCCAGGGTCAGGTCAACCGGATGCTGAGAGAGTTCCAGAGGGCGAACACGGTCATCCACACGGTCGACATCTCCGGCCTGCGCGCCGACCGGCCGGCGGAACACCGCACCCGGATGGTGCATCGTGACGCGCTGTTCTACCTCGCGAACGAAACCGGGGGAGAACTGCACGAGGACGCCAACGACTTCGGCGCGGAACTCGGCGAAGTGCTGGAATCGTCCACCGTCACCTACCTGCTGAGCTTCGTGCCCACCGCGCCTGGAGAGCCCGGCGAACACCGGGGAATCAAGGTGCGGGCACGGGCGCCAAGAGGCGCACAGATCTCGCATCGCATGGGCTACTACGCGCCGCGTCCCTTTCCCGAGCTGCATCCGATGGAGAAACGCCTCCTGGCTTCCGACCTGATCGCCGCGGCGGAGGAGCGGGACGACCTGGAGATCGAAGTCCTGGCGGCGCCGTTCCGGGCCGGCGACGACCTCGCCTACGTTCCGGTGATCGTCGAGATCGGCGGCGAGTCACTGCTCCGGGACCACCAACCGGCGCGACTGCCGGTCGAGATCTACGCCTACGTGACCGACGAGAAAAACGAGATGCGCGACTTCTTCTGCCGCGTCGTGACGCTCGATCTGACCGGCCGCGAAGACGCCTTCGCCAACACCGGCCTCAAGTACTACGGCCATCTGGAGCTCCTGCCCGGCGACCACCTCGTTCGCGTCCTGGTTCGCAACAGCGTCACCGGCAGCACCGGCGTCGAGGCGGTGGATCTCCACGTACCCTCCTTCGGCGCCGGCGAGCCGACCCTTCTGCCTCCCTTCTTCCACGAAGAAGCGGGAAGCTGGTTCCTGGTCCGCGAGCAGCCCGCCGACCAGTATGCGAAGACCACGGTGTATCCCTTCACGGTGAACGGCGAGCCCTACGTGCCTTCCGTCGTGCCGCTCGTGCGGTCCGACCGACCCGGGTCCAGTGCCGAAATCTGCCTCGTCGGCTATAACCTGGGCCGGGGCGACCTGGACCTCGAGGCCACGCTGACCACGTCCAACGGCGAACCCGTAGAAGGCGGAAAACTCTCTCTGAGAGAACGGACGGTCACCGGAATACCAGGCCTCGACAAGCTCGTGGCAGCCTTCGACCCCACCGATCTACCCACCGGCGACTACACTCTGGAGGTTGCCGTCATCGAAGCGGCAACGAAGGCCCGTTCGGCGAACTCGATCCCGCTGAGAGTGCTGAACTGACTCGGCCGGCAACCGGAAGATCGCCTCGACACACGCACAGCCGAAACTCAAGGAGCCCTGGAATGGACGACCGCCGGCTCACGACCCCGACTTGCACCACCACGGCGCCTGCAGTCCGCGCCATCCGTCCCGCGGCGGCGCTGCTCTGCACCGGAGCGCTCCTCCTTGCCGCCGCCGCCGACGCCCAGCGCGGCCGGCGCCAGCGGCAGGCCCAGTTCAGCGACACGGCCACGGTCACCGTGGTCGAGGTCCCCGTTCAGGTAAGCAGTTCCGGAGATCCGCTCCGCGGCCTGACGCGGAACGACTTCGAACTCTTCGACGGCCGCCGGCAGGTGGAGATCACGGGATTCGATGTCGTCGACCTCTCGAACCTCGAGGGCAAGCCGACGGAAGAACCCGTGCCGGCGGCAGCCAGGCGACACTTCCTGCTCCTGTTCGATCTGTTCTTCACGACCCCCGACTCCGTTGGCCGGGCTCAACAGGCCGCAGCCGACCTCGTCCTGACGGAACTCCATCCCACCGACCTGGTGGCGCTGGCCGTCTACGACACGAGACCGCGACTGGTGCTGGGCTTCACCTCGGACCGCAGCCAGATCCGCCAGGCGATCCGGAGCCTGGGCAAGATCGAGACCGGCGAGGCGATCCGCGACCCGCTGGGCCTGGTCGTGGGAGATCTGGGCGGCAATCAGCCGACCAACTCCGATCTCGGCGGCGCCGCGGGAGCGGCCGCCGCCGTCGACGCGGACTCACTGCTCTCCCAGGCCCTGCGGGAACTGCAGAATCTGCAGGGCACCGCAGAGCGTGGCCGCGCAGCGAGCCACGTCGCCGCGCTCACCGCCGGCATGGGCGAGCTGGCCGCCTGGATGCAGTCGGTGGAGGGCCGCAAACACGTCGTCTTCCTGTCCGAGGGTTTCGACTCCTCGATCCTGGTGGGCCAGCAGGGCATGACGGGCAGGGAGCAGGCTGACATCCTGGAGAGACAGGACGCCGTGACCAGCGGGCGGTCCTGGGAAGTCGACAACGAGGAGCTGTTCGGCAGCAGTTCGGCCCAGAACACGATGAACCGGATGCTCAGCCTGTTCCGCGAAGCGAACTGCACGATCCAGGCCGTCGACGTCAGCGGCGAAGTCCAGACCGAGGGTCAGAGCAACCGGGCCTCCCTGTTCATGATGGCCAACGACACCGGCGGCGAGATGTTCGCCAACTTCGGCAACCTGGGCGACGCCATGTCCGAGGTGCTGGAGCGGACGAGCGTTACCTACCTGCTCGCGTTCCAGCCCAGCAACCTGAAGTACGACGGCAAGTTCAACAGGCTACGGGTGCGGATCAAGGACGCCCCCCGCGGAACCAGGGTCGTTCACCGGCCCGGCTACTACGCCCCGAAGCCCTACGCGGAGACCAGTCCCTTTGAACGGGCCATGAGCTCCGCGCAACAGGTGATGGGAGGCGTCGATGCGGGGGACATCGACACGACGGTGCTCAGCGCGGGCTTTGCCGCCGACAGCGGCAAGGCCTACGCGCCCGTGCTGATCGAGGCCCGGGGCGAGGATCTGCTGGCAGGCTTGCAGGGCGGCACCCTGCCCCTGCAGATCTACGCCTACGCTCTGGACGAGCACGGCATCGTCCGCGACTTCTTCGTCCGGGCGATGGGTCTGGACGCCGCGCAGGCGGGTCCCGCTCTGCGCCAGACCGGTCTGAAGTACTGGGGGCACTTCGACCTCGACCCGGGCGAGTACTCGGTACGAGTCCTGCTCCGCAACGACGCGACCGGCCGCAGGGCGCTGAGCACCTCCGTACTCCAGGTGCCCGGATCGACGCCGGCCCTGCAGCCGCCCTTCTTCCCGGAACAGCCCGGCAAGTGGGTCCTCCTCCGCGAGGAGGAGTCCGAGCAGCGCCGCGACGTCGCGTTCCCCTTCCTGCGCAGCGGCGAACCCTTCATTCCGGCGGCCAGACCCGAGGTGATCGCCGGCGGGGAGACGCCGATCAGCCTGGTCGGCATGAACCTCGGCACCGGGCCCGTTTCCGTGCGGACTCAGGTCTTCGACTCGAACGGCCAACAGGTAGCCGATGGCGGCGAGATCGTGCTCGCCCCAGGGGCTCAGGCCGGAGCGGGCCTGTCCCAACTCTCCGGTGTGTTCATCGCCGGCAAGAAGCTCTCCGCCGGCGACTACACGCTGTCCGTCGTGGTCACCGATCAGGCGAGCCAGGAGCTCTCCTCCTCGACGACGATCCGCGTGCTCTAGCGGCGACAGGATCCGAAAGCGGTTGCCCTGGCTACCTGCCGGCGCTGGCCCCGACGTCGATACCGCCACGCAGGAACGCCTGCCGGCCACCGATGTCGTCACGCAGCCCGACGCCGAGGTCGTGGTAGCCGGCCTCCATCGTGACCTCGACACCGTAGCGCCACGAGCCGTTCTCGATCTCCGACACCCGATCCTCCGGGACGGCGATCGTCAGTTCCGTCAGTTGCGGTTCCGTGGCCCGGCCCTGCTCGTCCTTGGCCGCAAGCCATAGCTGGATGCGACCGTGGCGGGCCCCCTCGCGCGGAATCAGCGCGAGTTCCTTCCACGGTACGGCGATCACCACCGGCACGTCGAAGTTCCCGTCCGCGCGTCGCTTCGCCGGCAGGCTGTCCACCTGAACGCCAAGCGGGTTCGTCTGCATGTTCAGGGTCAGCGCGGACTTGGTCCCCTCGATCATCTGCGACTCGACCGTCTTCGACCGATAGCCCTTGCGAAAGCGCACCGAAGCGCCCCTGGGTCTGTCCTTCCAGCGAACGTCGACCCTGTGGTAGCGGCCCGTGTCGGCGGTTGTCGGCATGTAGCCCAGGGAGTAGTAGTTGCGGAAGTCGTCCGCGATCTTGAGCAGGTCGGGCATCACCCGGTTCGCGTTGACCACCGAGCGTCCTCCGGTTTCTTCCGCCATGAGCTGCAGCGGCGCCTGCAGGTTCGTGACCTGGATCTGGTCGATCAGCGACGCCTGGCCCGGCGCCCCAGCCACCTGGCCGGCGACCGTGCTCTGGGACAGGACGGTCAAACCGCGGGCATCGATCGTGTAGAAGCTCGTGCGGTTCGCGTTCGCTCCCGCTGCAAGCTGCTGGAAGCGCCGTGACAGGTCGTACTCCGTCATCTCTATCAGCGAGACCGACCTCTCGTAGAGCTGCTCGACGAAGTAGAAAATGTCCTCAGCCGCGATCATCGGAATCCCGTCGGCGACGTAGACGAGCGCCTTCCGACCTGGAGCCGCGGAAAGGTGCTCGACCACCCGGGACAACGCGTTGATCGACAGGTTCGTGTCATTGCGGACGGAGCCCGCGTAGGCCATCAGCTGGTTTCGCGCGTAGTTGGCGCCGCCGCCAATCGACTGGCCGCCCCGGATCGCGTCGACGACTTCGGGCCGATCCTCCCGGGTGATCTCGTTGTTGACGTCGTTGATGTTGCCGATCAGGTCACGGCGCTCGTTGTTCCTGTGAATCCTCTGCGCGGAAACCTCCTCCAGTTCGAGCAGTGCCCGATTCAAGCGGTCCCGGTCGTTCGTGAACGGCATGCGCAGGTTGAGCCCGGGATCGGAAGTCGCGAGCATGACCTGGTCCTCAGGACGCAACTGTTCGCGAATGAAGGCTCGCAACTCCCGCATGACGCGGTTGCGATTGAACGGCGTGAGATTGAAGTTGTCGATGTAGAACGCGACGTGGAGAGCCTGCTCCGGTGGAATAGCCGAAGGCTCCGGGCGAAGTCCGTCCACCGCGCGCGGGTCCGCCGCCGACGTCGGCGCCAGCGGCCGGGCCTCGACCTCTCCTCCGCGGCGCACGAAGAGATCGTCGTCCCGCAACTCCACGGCGTAGAAGTTGCTGATCGGGACCGGTCTGCCGTCCACCCGGAGTTCGAAATCGTCGGGTCCGAGACCGCGCACCGGCCGGCCATCCGCGCCGGTGACGTAGACGTCGATGTTGACCACCCGCACATCGACTGTCTCGGTGAAACCGGGGCCGGACGGTCCACGGACGCCTTCCTGCTGGGCGATCGCGGGAAAGCCGGCCAGCAGCGAGGAGGCGAGAACCGCGGTACGCATCGCTACGACCATGAGCACAGACTAACTCAGCGCGAGCCGACGAGCAGCCGCAGTTCCTCCGCCTCCGGCCACCGCCGCAGGGCCTCACCGAGAACGCCGTCCGCCGAGCGCGGGTCGTTCATCGCCCGCAGCGCGCGCACCGCCTCGGCATACGCCCCGGGATTCGGGTTGACCGTCACCATCTCCTGCAGGGTTCGCCCGACCTCGGCACCACGACCAGTGAGCGCCTGCAGGAAGGCCAGCGAGGAGTACGCCCCGAGGAGTTCGGGCCGCAGAGCGATCGCCTCCCGGTAGGCCCTGTCGGCTTCTGATTCACGGCCCAGCGCGGCCAGCGCGGTACCGCGGTAGAGGTACAGGTGACCAAGGACTCCACGGTCGCTGCGCTCGCCGAACTCCGCCAGCACCTCGTCGCTCAGGGTCGCCGTCTCCTCAAAGCGATCCTGTCTGTTCAGCCAGGCCAGCTTCGTGATCAGGGGCGCCACCTGGGGGCCCCGCGCGGCAATGGCCAGCTGCAGGTACTCCTCGGCCGCCGCCAGGTCGTTCTCGAACAGGGCCGCCTGGGCAAGCACGTCGTTCGCCATGGGCGCCCGCTCCACGACCGCCAGCGCGTGCTCCCGCGCCTCGGAGACACGGCCCTCGAGCAGCAGCAGCTCCGCCACCTTGAGCCCGGCGCTGGCCGCGGCGCCGGCGGAGACCTCGAACGCTCTGCGGTAAGCCTCCAGCGCCTGCCCCGGTCGCTCACGCCGCTCCAGGACATCGCCCAACTGCTGCCAGGCGAGGACGAGCTGTGGCTCCCGCTGGAGAACGGCCTGCAGCATCGCCTCGGCCTCCGTCAGGTCGCCGCTGCCGATCAGGCGCGAAGCCCGCCCCAGATCAGCAACGATTCCGATACGGCTCTTTGGATCCGGGAGTGGCCCTTCCACGGCACCCGCCCCGCCGGAGAGGTAACCGAGTGATTCGAGCCGCTGCCTGATCTCGGGATCGTCCTCGACCGGAGATGTCAGCGTCCGATCGATTCCCGCCAGAGCCGCCCGAAACCGGCGGGCCGCGGCGCGTTCCTCCTGGATGACGTTGTTCCGCTCCTGCGGATCCTCCGACAGCCTGAACAGCTCCGGATCGGGCGAATCGATGAAGTGCAGGTCTCGCTCGACGATCGACGTGAGTTCGCTCCAGCCGAAGTGGATCCGCGGATAGACGCTTTCGGACACGATCTGCCGGGGCGGCGCGCCGGCCAGCTCCTCGTCCAGACCAAGCAGGTCGACGCCGGCCAGCCCCGCCGGTGGCTCCAGGCCAAGAACCGAGTAGACCGCCGGCGCCACGTCGCTGAGTTGCGCGTTGGCCGCAATCCGTTCCCCGGCACGTTCCCCCCGGGGCAGCTTGACGATCAGGGGCACCTGGAGCACTTCCCGGTAGATGAGGATCAGGTGATCCATCTCGCCGTGGTCCATCAGGCCCTCGCCGTGATCGGAGAGCAGGACGACCAGGGCGTCCTCGTACACGCCCAGCTCTTCCAGGCGCCGGATCAGCTCGCCGACCACCGCGTCCGCGGCCGCCACTTCGCCGTCGTACGGATTGCCGTAGCGGTCGGCGAACGGCGGCGGAGGCTCGTAGGGAGCATGCGGCTCGTACAGATGCAGAAAGAGAAAGAACGGCTCGTCCGCCACGCCGGGCAGCCACTCCGAGGCCGCGGCAAGCGTGTCCGCCCCGGCTCGTTGGATCTGCCCCAATTGCCGGCCCGTCTCGAAGCCCACACCGTCGTCGTACACCTCGAATCCACGACCGATTCCCGTCCCGGAACGGAGCACGTACGACGACACGAAACCGCCGGTCGCATACCCGTGGCGGTCGAGTTCCGCCGCCAACGTCGGGATCGCCTCGTCCAGTCGGTAGCCCGCGTTGTCGCGGACACCGTGGTCAGAAGGGAGCAGGCCGGTGAAGATGCTCGCGTGGGACGGCAGAGTCACGTTGACGTGCGAGTAGGCCCGCTCGAACAGCACACCGTCGCCGGCCAACCGGTCGATCGCCGGTGTCTCGACACCCTCGTAGCCGTAAGCCGGCAGCCGATCGGAGCGCAGGGTGTCGATCGAGATCAGGACGACCGGCGGCCGAACCGCATTGCCGGCCCTTCGCGGCTCGGGTGAGGGCGAGGGACTACAGGCCAACACGGCCGCGGCCGCGACACCCCCAAGCCGCGGCACCAGGGCGCGAAGAGAGTTCACTTCAGTTCGAGCGTCACACTGACCGTCTGCGGCAGACCGGCAACGTCGCCGACCGGGGTCCAGACTTCGACCGTCTCGCCGTCCTCCTCGACCTCGGACACCTCTACCCAGCGCGCCTCGCGCAGGCGCACGAGCACCTCGACTCTGCCGTCCGCGGGCGCCGGACGGCCGCTCTCGGACGTCCAGAAGTTGTAAAGCGCGATCTGCTCCGATTCACCCGCTTCGATCACCTGCAGGAAGAGCTGGTTCTCGTACACCGGCAAGGGCTGCCCGTTCAGCTCCACGTCGAACCCGAAGCTGTAGACGGCCCGACTGCCGCCATTGCTGACCGTGGCCCGGAGCCGGCACAGGGTCTCCGCGCCGGGTGAGGCCGGGGTCACCTCGATACCCTCGATCACGACTTCAGGCCCTTCGGCTGACAGCGCCTTGACGGCAACCTGTCCAGCCAGCAACGACGCGATGACGACGGCTGACCCCGCGGGCCCGAATCGTGACCTGATCCTGGATCCGGAAGTTCCAGCCGCGGGGCCAACGTTCAGCACGGCATGCATACTATCGACGGTGAACCCAGGACCATGACACCCAACGTCCTCATCCGCACGGCGGCCATGCTCGCCTGGCTGGGGCTGATCGGCCCGGCGGAAGTTCCAGCGCAGATTCGGGACTCGGAAGAGCCACCGGCGGTAACGCCGGCGTATCCCACGCTGGCGCCCGGTCACGCCGACGGCCCCGTGTACGACCGTCTCCGTCGTCTCATCTCCAACAAGCCGAAGGTAAGGCGCAAAGCTGCCACGGTACTGGGCAAGGGCGATCCGGCCACGCTGATCCCCCTCGTCGACGCGTACTTCTTTGCACCCCGCGAGGCCCGCCCCGATGCGCTTCAGCTCCTTGAACAACTGTCTGGAGAACAGCTCGGCAGCCGCTACCGGGACTGGTTCCTGTACGTCGGCGGACGCCAGGACCTCCAGCCGCCGCCCGGCTACATCGCGTGGAAAGGGGAGATGTTCTCGCGCATCGACCCCGTCTACGAACGGATTCTCAGCCCGACCGCTACGGTCCGGCTGAGGCTGCAGGAAGTCCAGTCCGGCGGCGTGCGCCTGGACGGCATCCCGGCCATCGACGATCCGGAGTCGGTGCCGGCCGACCTCGCACGCTTCATGCGGGACACGGACACCGTGTTCGGCGTCAGCCTGGGCGGCGAGCGGCGGGCGTACCCGGTCAAGGTGCTCAGTTGGCACGAACTGCTGAACGACACGGTCGGCGGCCAGCCCGTAACCCTCTCGTTCTGCACACTGTGCGGTTCAGGAATCCTCTACTCCGCCGTCGACGAGGACGGCAAACGCTTGATGTTCGGCACCTCGGGCCTGCTCTACCGTTCCAACAAACTGATGTTCGACCGCGCGACCCTCAGTCTGTGGAGCAATCTGACCGGCGAAGCCGTGGTCGGTGAGCGCGCCGAAGAGGGCGCTCAACTCCGGATGCTGCCGATGACCCTTACCCGTTGGGAGGTCTGGCGGGAGCGCTACCCGGACACCAGCATCATGCGCCCGGACCCGGCCGCGGCTCAGCGAACCGGCTACCGCTACGTGGAGGGCGCCGCCGATCAGGCCCGGGCCGGCGTCGAGTTTCCGGTGTGGCGGCAGAGCGACGCACTGGAGCGAAACGCACGCATCTACGCGTTGACGATCAACGGGCGGGCCAAGGCCTACCCCCTGGAGAAGCTGCGATCCGAGCGACTGGTACAAGACTCCCTGGGAGGCGTCGACATCGTCCTCGTCCTCGACCCGGCGAGTGACGCCGTGCGCGCCTACGAGCGCGCCGGGCTTACCTTCGCCACCCCCGGCGAGGGCCCGCTCCGAACGCTCCGCGCCGCGGACGGAACGACCTGGTGGATCGCGGAGGAAGGTCTCGCCCCCGACGGGGACGGCGATCTCCTGCCGCGGGTTCCCGGCCACGCGGCGTTCTGGTTCGGCTGGTACGCGTTCTACCCGGAGACGGCGGTCTACTGACCGTCCGTCGCCGGGCAGAGCCGCGTTCGCTCCTTCAGTTGCTGCAGGCGAAGGCTGACGTGTCGCTCTTCGGCGACGCGGTCTGGCTGAGACGATTACTGTGGGTCCAGGGCTCTTCGTCAGGGTTGGGAGACACAACCGTGAGATTGAACGCCAGGTCCGTCACCGGCGCCACGAACACCCAGCGGTGGCCGTTCACGCCGCAGCCGTCGAGCACCTTGATCAGCACCTCCGCATTGCTCGGTTCGAAGAAGTACAGGAGACCGGACTGCTGGGATTCCAGGCCGAAGTCCCGCGCCTCACGCACCTCGGCGACCCCGTCCTTGAGGTACTCGACGCACATGTTCACGGTGTAACCGCCCGCGAGTGTGGCCACCGGACTCGGCTCGCAGTCCGTCCCCTCGCCCCCGGCGATCGCCTGTGCAACGCCGACCGGGACCAGCGGCGCCGAGACCGCCGCAACGGGAACCGAAACGGCAGGGGCTGCGCGCGGTAGCCCGGAATCGACGAGTTCCACCCCCGTCGCGCCGCCGCCGCTATCCTTCGCCGCCACCGTCGAGCCGGCCGCCTGGCAGGGGAAGGCCGCGACATCGCTCTTTGTCGACGCGGTCTGGCCGCCCCTCGGATTCCGGTGTTCCCAGCGTTCGTTGGTCGACGTCTCGTCGACGTAGAGGTTGAACGCGAGGTCCGTCACCGGCGCCACGAACACCCAGCGATAACCGTTCACCGCACAGGCATCCAGCACCTTGACCAGCACCTCGGCGTTGTCCCGGTCGAAGAAGTAGAGCAGGCCGGACTCGCGCGACTCCAGACCGTAGTCCTTCGCGTCCTCGACGACCGTTTCGCCGTCCTTCTGATACTCGACGCACATGCTCACGGTGTAACCATGGGCGAACGTGATCTGCGAGGCCGAGGGCACGCAGTCCGTGTACTCCGCCGCCCGCAGCACGAGCGTGACGACGTTGCTGCTTCCGCCGCCGTCCCGGTTGTAGGCCCGCACCCGGAAGTCGTAGCGACCGCCGCTCTCGAGGCCGTCGATGTCGGCCGACTCCGTTTCGGGCGGCAGCCGCTTGACCGTCTGCCAGCGGCTTCCCTGAAGCCGCGCGTGGACCTCGAAGCCGTCCTCGTTCGTCGACCGATCGGTCCAGGCCAGCTTGACGCTGGTGGCGCCGGTCGGCGTGACCTGCAGGTCGCTCGGCGCGGCCGGCGGGTTCCCCGGCGGCCGTGGCGGCGGCGGTGGTGGTTCGCCAGTCCGGGGCAAATGGTTGCTCAACTCGGCAACGATGTGGGTCGTCCGCTGAACCACGCGCTCGTTCTCCCGCTCGCCGGCGACTCCCATGACGAAGTTCCGCGGCCGGACACGAACAGTCGAGAAGAACGGCTCCTGTCGGCCCTCGTTGTAGCTCATCACGCTCTTCACGTTCGGCTGGGGCTCGAAGTTGTGATGGCCGTAGGCGTAGGGCTCCACAGCGTCGCCGGGATCGATACTCGTGTTGTCCGGATCGTGGTTCCCGCCGAGGTTGTGCCCGATCTCGTGAGCGAAGGTCTCGAACTGGTTCGCGTACTCACCGTCCCGGACCTGGCTCGCGATGTCGACGCATCCGCCGCCCACGGTCGTGACGCCGTAGCCCGAGTCCCAGAAGTTGCGGGGGGTGTGTCCGCGGAGCATCACGAAGGCCTGCCCGCAGAAACCGGGCGTTTCCGCAAAGAAAAGGTGAACCAGATCCGCCTCATGTTCGATCCGAAGATCAAGGACGTCGCCGCTGCCGCTGAGGGCGCCAAGGGGACTGACAACCTGCGCAAGCGCGGCCGGCGCCTCCTGCTGGTGGATCATGTGCGCCGTGAGACCCACCTGATTGTTTGCCAGCACCATGTTCAGGTAGTCGATCGCGGCCTGCATCGCCGCCGCGGGCTCGCCCCAACCCGCCTGTCTCAGTCGCGTCACCGCGCCCGGTGTATAGAGCATCAGGATGTCGAGTCGATCGTGGTTCGAGGCGTTGGCCACGCTCTCGGGAGGACCGGACCGCTGTGCTGACACAGCCGGAACGACTGGTTCTCTCTCCGGAACGACACTTCCTCCACAGGCCCGCGCCGAGGTCTCGCGACCTTCCGTCAGCAGACCAGCGCTCCCGGCGCCGGGCCGGAGCCAGTAGGCGCCCCCCTCCGGCAGGCCCAGGCGGCCCAACAGTTGACCATCGTGCAGGGTCAGGACGACACTGTCGTAGCCAAGTTCCGGGTAACCACCCGCCCACATCGCGTTGCCGTTGCCGCGATCCTCGAAGACGCTCATCTCAGGGGTCAGCACGCGGCCATCGGGGACCTCGACCTCGAGCCGCTGTGGAGCGGAACGCAGCAGATCGTGGTCGACCTCGACGGACCAGCCGCCGGAGGTCGGATCATCGCCCAGCGGAACGATGTTCAGAAGCCGTTGGCCCTGGGCGCCAGCGGCCAGAAAGACAAGAAAGCAAAACGGCAAACAGGACGGTAGAAGCCGCCCCCGCCGCCGGTCATCCCTCGCGGGAAGTCGTCGATCATTCATGGCGAATCAGTATAGACCTCCGCCTCCAGAGCGTCATGATGTCCGACCGGTCGGTAGAAGGTAAGCGCTTCTTTCTAGCGAGGCAGCGCTCTGGTGTCGATGCCGCCGCAGAGGCTTCCCGCTTCGTTGACGTAGCGATTCGACTCACGCGTCACGGTGTCGGTCAGCGTGATGGTGTACTCCACGTCCGAGAGGCCCCCGTACAGGAACCAGTACTTGCCCGTCAGCGCGCGGCCGTCCAGCACCTTCGCCGCCAGCTCCACGTTGGTCGGGCTGAAGAACCAGAAGAACCCGGTCTCCCTCGTTGTCAGCGACGACACGACCTGGCCGGCCTTCTTCTCGTTCACGTTCGGATCGGCGAACTCGACTTCCACCGAGAAGCGGCCGTCGTGCAGGCACAACCTGTCCGCCCCCGGTTCGCAGGTGCCGCCGCCTTCCTGGGACAGGGTGACGCCAGGAAGCTCGATCGGAACCGCCTTCATCGCGATCAGGTCGACTCCGGCTCTCCCGGCCGCTCCATCGGAACTGCCGGACGCCGACGCAGGAACGAACGCCGTGATGTCGGATTGGCCGCAGTTCTCGGTCGGCGGGTTGTGGTACGTCCGGCGGCCGCCGCCGGCGGTGTCGCGCACGCTTACCCAGTACTCGACATCCGAAAGCGCGCCGAAGAACACCCAGTAGTGACCGTTGACTCCGCGGCCATCCAGCGTCTTGACCACCAGTTCGATGTTCGAACTGCTGAAGAACCAGAACATCCCGGACTCGTCCGAGACATCGATCGGCACGGCTGTCCCGTTCCCGTAGACGCCTGCCCGGTTGTGGTCCTTCCAGTGCACCTGGATCTCGAAGCGGCCTTGTGACAGGCACAGGTACTGGTCCCCTGACCGGCAGGCGCCGGACACGTCGCCGGTCGTCACGTTGACTTCGTCCGACCAGGAGGAGACCTTGCCGCTGGTTGCGCGCAGGCGGAGCCGGAAGGTGTAGGGCGCCTCCGCGTCGAGGCCCTCCACCGTGACTCGACCGGCCGCGGCATCCGTCGAGGCCACGTTGCGCCACCCTTCCTTCCAGGACCGTGCCTCGACCTCGACCGTGCCGTTGGGGGCGCCTGACCATCCCAACTCGACCGCAGTGGCACCGCTGACCGTCGCCGTGATGTCGTCCGGCACGCTGATCCCCCCCGGGCCGGGACCGGGGCCGTCGCCGCCGGAGCGTAGGGTGACGGTGACTAGGTCGCTGTCGGATCCGCCCAGGTCGTGGTGGGCGCGCACCCGGAACGTGTAGCGGCCTTCCGGCTTCAGACCGGTGACTTCTACGAACTCCCGGTCGGCCGTCACCGTCTCCACGATCCTCCAGATGTCGCCACCTGTCTTGGCATGGATCCGGAAGCCGAGTTCGTCGTCCGACCGGTCTTCCCATTCCAGTCGAGCGCTCGTCCTGCTCGTGGACTTGACCGTCAACTCCGCCGGGGCCGCTGGCACCCAACTTGGCGACTCGGGCAGGGCGGCCGGATCCGGCATCTTGTCGCTGTACTGGACGGCAAGAGGCACGGTGTCGTAGAGAGCGCGCTCGTTCTCCCTCGCGCCTTCCCTGCCGATCGTCCAACCGTTCGGCGTGATCCGCACCGAAGAGAAGAACGGCACCCACTGACGCGGCTGGTAGCTCCGGTAGCTCATGATCGTCTCGACCGTCGGTGCGACGCTGATGTCGACGTGTCCGAAAGCCCAGGGTCTCACCGCAGTGTCCTGAGTCTGGTTCGTGTTTGCCGGATCGTGATTGGCGCCCAGGTTGTGACCGATCTCGTGGGCAAAGACCTGGCCGAAGTACGGATAGGCCCCCTCTTGCGCAGGAAAGCTGCAGGCCGCGGAGGTCACGCCGTAGGCGTCCGAGAACGTACCGCTTCGTTCCTCGACGCGCCTGAGCAATCGCGCGATACCGCAGTATCCAAGTGACCGGGACGTTTCGCCGGTAAACAGGTGGTACATGTCGGCTTGGTACTTGAACCGCAACTCCGCAATCTCCCTGAGCTGCCGAAGGCGTCCCCAAACGCTCTGGGGACCAACGAGCGCCGCGGGCGCCTCGGCCAGGTGAACCAGGTGGGCTCTGACGGGCATGTCGTTGTTCCGCAACACCAGGTTCAGAAAGTCCATTGCCGCCTGGACCGACGCCCGCGGCGTGCCGTAGCCGAACTGGTCCCAGACCAGCGCCGCACGTACGGTGTAGACCACAAGGATGTCCAACCGATCATGGTTCGACGCGCTCGATACGCGGACCGGCCGATCCGTACTCGCCGTCGCGACGACTGCTGGTGACTCGCTCTCCTCGGCACCGAGACCGCCCCCGCAGAACTCGACAGGTACACCGCCGACAGGCTGATCGAGCAGGCCCCTGCCGTCCCGGCCGGAGCGAATCCAGTGAGCGGCCCTGCCCGGCTCGCCGAACATGCCCTGGAGGTGCCCGTCCTGAACCGTCAGCACGACGCTGTCGTAGTCCGCACCCGGGAACCGGCCCGCCCACATCACGTTGCCGTCTCCCCGATCCTCGAACACGCTGCGCTCGGCGACCAGAATCCGGCCGTCCGTTCCCTGCAACTCCAGCCGCTGGGGGCCGGAACGCACCAGATCGTGATCGACGACGATCGCCGTTCCCCCCGCACGAGCCGCGGCGCTCCGGTCGTCAGTGGCGGACGCGAGGCTCGCGAACTGCTGACCCTGGGCACCGGCTGCGACGAGTAGCAGACAGAAACCGGGCAGCAAGCGGCAACGTGCAGGGCGGACGCGGGTGGACTGTTGTCCACCGGTCCTGAACCTCAATAGAAACACGAGACTTCTCCTCCTCCTCAAGGCCGTCCGGTTCGGTCTTCAGGGCCGTCCGTCCACGGCAAGGCTATCCCGACGCCGCACGCGGGTCGCCGAGCGCGTCGCGCAACTCGTCGAAGCCCCGGTCGCGGCTCGTCGCCTTTCGGCCGCCGATCACCAGCAACACCGATTCCTCCGGTTCGAGAAACCGGCGAGCCGCCTCCCGGATGTCCGCGGCGGTCACCGCGAGAAGCCGCTCGCGATACACCGCCCAGTACTCGTGAGGGCGACCAAGCAGCTCGTCCTCCGCGTAACGGCCGGCGATGGCCTCGGCACGGTCGAACAGCAGCGGCAGACGGGCGAGAAGAGACTGTCTGGCGGTGGCGATCTCGTTCTCCGGCACCTCGTCACGCAGCAGCCGACGGACTTCTTCGAGCACCACGGAGGCAGCCTCCACGGTCGATTCGGGCGCCGTCTCCAGGAAGACGCGGAACTCTCCCATGCCGCGATTGCGCCCGGAATCCGTCGCCGTCGTCACGATGTCGAGACTGAAGTGAGTGAGCACACGGTACGTGAGTCCCTCTTCGAGTTGCAGCCGCGAGCGCAACCGGGACACTGCGCCCGGGCCGTCCAGGATCTCGGCCAGGAGCATCAGCGCCCAGCGACCGGGGTCGTCCCACGAATCGAACAGCGCGCCACGGTGGCCGAACGCGAGCGCGGCCTGCGTGCCGGGTCGATCGATCGTCCACCAGCCCGGCGAAACGGCGGCGGGCGCCGCCGGCTCGGCGGACTCCACCGGCAACCCTTGCGGCAGCCCCTTCGGATCCTCGGCCGCTTCCGGTGGCCGTGGTTCCCAACCGCCGAACAGCTCGTCGAGCCGCGCCACCAGCGCCTCGGCGTCGACGTCGCCCGAAGCGGCGATCACTGCACCCCGTGAACTCCAGTGCCGCCGGTGGAAGCGGGCGAGAGCGTCGCGATCGAACGCCGCGATCGACGCCTGCGTCAAGCGGCGGCTCCGCGGGGAAGCGGGCCCGTGAACCAGACGCAGCCACTCCCGTTCGAGAACCGCCCGCGGGTCGTCGGCCTCCGCCAAGAGACTGACGCGGAGGTTCTCCTTCGCCTGCTCCACCCGCGCTTCGTCGAACCGCGGTTCGAACAGGATCGACGCCAGCAACTCCAACCCCCGATCCAGCGCCTCGGAACCCGAGTCGAGCACCAGGACCGTGCGCCCCCAGGAACTGCTCGCCTGGATGCGCGCGCCCAGGGCGTCGATCTCGTCGTCGAGCTCGTCGGGACCAGACTCGCCGGCGCCGCCGCGCCGCGCCATCGCCGCCGTCATCGAGGCCAGGCCATCCTCGCCCGGCGCCTCGTTCCGGTCGCCGACCGGCAGCGCCACGACGACATCGACGAGCGGCAGGCCGCGGTCGGGCACGACATAGACAGGCAGGCCGTTCCCGAGTTCGAAGCGCAGCCCGGAAACCGGAGGCGGCTCGAAGACCGACGGCGCAAATCGCAGATCCTCCGGCCGCTCCGGAATCGCCTGGGCCGCGACGGACCCGGGGAACGGCACCACCGCCGCGAGAAGCGCGAGCGCGAGCACCCTGCTCACCGTCCAGCGTCCCCCGAGCGGGTCAGGGACAGGACCGCCCGATCAGCCGTCACGAAGTAACGATCGATCACCCGCTCCAGGTCAGAGGCGGAGACGCCGGCCGCGGCGTCCAGCCACTCCGTCAACTGTCGCCAGCCGCCAAGTACTTCGGCGGCCGCGAGCCGGTGCGCCACTCCGGCGTCCTGTTCGAGCTGCCGCCAGGAATCGGTCAGAAGCTGCCTGCGGACCCGGTCGAGCTCGGAGTCGACGGCACTGCCGGCAAGGATCCTTCCGAGCAGCCCGTCCCAGGCAGGGGTCAGCTCCGGAAGCTCCACACCCTCCCCGGCCTCGATCCGGACGGCGAAGTACCCGTCGAGCTGTCGCGACACATGCTCCGCCGACGCCGCGAAGGCGACCCGGTCCTCGCCCACGACCAGGTCCCTGTACAACCTCCCGGAGCGGCTGTTCAGCAGTCCGGCCAGAACGTCGAGCGCCACCGCGTCGCCGGCCGCCGCGAAGGGCACGGTGCGGTACCGGATTTCGACCTGGCTCCGACAGTCGCAGAGACCTTCCAGCGACTCGAGGGCCGGCGTGGGCGCGACTGCATTCTCCGCCGCGGCTGCCTCGCGACGACCGGGACGTTTCAGCCTGCCGAAGTACCGTTTCGCAAGGTCCCGGGCTCTCGCGGGAGACACGTCGCCCACCAGTACCGCGACCAGCCGATCGGGCCGGTACAGGGCCTCGAAGTGGGAACGCGCGTCCGCCGGAAGCAGGCGCGCGACCTCGAGCCGCTCGCCGCCTGGCGAGTGGGCGTACGGGTGCCCGGCACCCCAGTAAGCGGCGTCGAACAGCTCGAACCAGGTACCGGCCGGGCTCGCGTCGATCCGCTGGCGGCGCTCCTGCTCGACCACCGCCAACTCCCGCCGGAAGCCGCGGAACACCGGTTCGAGCAGGCGATCGGACTCCATCCAGAACCAGAGCTCGATCTTCTCCTTCGGAAGCAGCGTCTGGAACGTCGTCGAGTCGTGGCGGGTGAACGCGTCGATGCCGAGAGCACCCGCCCGGGCGTAGACGCCGGCGTAGGCGCCGCCCCGTTGAAGAGCGGTCAGGCGCTGCTCAACCCGGTCCAGACCGGATGCCGCCGCTCCGCGCCGGACGGACTGCTCGTACAGACGCTCCCAGCGCCGGAGCAACGGCGCTTCCTCCTTCCAGTCACGGGTGCCGATCGTCCGGCTGCCGCCGTACAGCAGATGCTCCACGACGTGGGCCAGGCCGCGACGACCGGGCGGATCCGATGCCGAGCCGCCGCGCACCGCCCAGACGGCGGACACCAGGGGACGGCCCGGGCGTTCGACGATCAGAAAGGTCATCCCGTTGTCGAGGGTGAACCGGGTCGGTTCCAGAGACGGCGACGCGGCTGCGAGCGAAGACGTCGCGGCGAAGAGGAAGACGGCGACGGAACAGAGCCCGTAGGGCACCGGCGGTGGGCGGGTCCCGGGCTCGCCGCTTCGCGGCATCGCGCCTGTTGCCGGCGAGGACGCCGGCGCACCCAGTGTGCAACGCCTCCGTCTCACGGACTTTCCTCGACGAGGAGGTAGATGCCTGCGGGCGGATCGAGGATCCGGGTCCGATGGCCTGACGGCCAGCGGAGATCGAGTTGCAGCGGCCCGCTGCCGGCCGGAACCGCCCAGCGCAGGCGATGCCCGCTCGACGACTGGTAACTGTCGCCCCGGATCGCCCAGCGGCGAGCCGGCGGCTGCTCTCCGGAGCCGGTAAGCGTCACCACGGCGCCGACCGCCTGCGTGTTCGGAGAACGGCCGCGCAGTTCGACGCCGAGCCATGCCGCGCCCGACGGCCCGGCCGTTTCGTTCCGCCACAGGCGGGCCGGACCGTCGTTCGCGGTCACCGCCAGGTCGGCGTCACCGTCGTGGTCGAAGTCCGCCACAGCCGCGCCCCGGCTGACCAGCGGCTCCTCCTCGGTCCATGCGCAGCGAGTCTCGAGGAACCGTCCGGGGTCGGCTTCGCCAACGCCGCGCAACAGGAGGTTCCGCTGCCGGTGCTCCGTGTTGTCCCGCCGGGGCGAAGCGAAGATGTGACCGTTTGCCACATACACGTCGAGAGCGCCGTCGCGGTCGAAGTCCTCGGCGACGATTCCGAACCCGAGCAGGTTGAACGACGGTTGACCGAAGCCCGTCGTGGCCGAAGCGTCTTCGAACAGCATCCCGGCCGCCCGGCCGACGTTGCGATACAGCGTGTTCGTCTCCACGTCGAAGTTGGTCACCGCCAGATCGGGGTCGCCGTCGACGTCGAAGTCGGCCACGACCAGCCCCATGCCCGCCTCCGGCCGGCCGTTGCGGTTGACGGCCGCACCCGCCAGCAGGGACAGGTCGTCGAAGGTGCCGTCTCCCCGGTTCCTGTACAGGAGGTTCAGGGTCAGGTCGTTCGCCACGTAGAGATCCGGCCAGCCGTCCGAGTCCAGATCGGCGAAGAGAACGCCGAGCCCCTTGCCGTCGGCGCCGCCGAGACCGGCGGCCTCCGTCTCATCCTCGAACCCCTCGCTGCCGCGGTTCACGTAGTAGCGGTCGTGCTGGCCCACGAACAGCGACGGGTCGCAAACCTCCGGCGGCGAGTCCGGCCCGTCCCGGCGACAGTCCAGTCCGTGCTCCGGGTCGTAGTCCAGATACCGGCTGACGTAGAGGTCGATATCGCCGTCGCCGTCCGCGTCGGCGAGCGCCATCGAGGAGCCCCAGGAGAACTCGTCCTCGCCCGCTGCCGAGAGCGTCTCCGCCGGCGCGAACTGCCCTGCGCCGTCGTTGCGCAGTAGCACCGTCGGACCATAGTGCGACACCAGCAGGTCGACGTTCCGGTCGCCGTCGACGTCGGCCGCCACGACGCCCTGGCCGTAGCCGCGCCCAAGCTCACCAGCTTCGGCCGAAACGAAGCGGAATTCCCCCGCTTCGTCCGGACCGAGGTTCCGGAACAGCCGGTCCGCCGCCGAGCCGCCATCCGGCGGAAACGGCCCCGACTGCACGAGGTAGAGGTCGAGCCAGCCGTCGCCGTCGAAGTCGATCCAGGCAACGCCGGCCCCCATCGTCTCGGGCAGGTGCAGGCCGCCGGCAGCGCCCGCCTCGTGGTGGAAACGAAGCCCCACCTCGGCAGCCACCTCGGAGAAGCTGAAGCCGCACTCCTCCGCGGCAGCGGCCAGGCCGGGGCGGAAAGCGAGTGACTGAACGGCGACAAGAACGACGCCCAACCGCCGGACACCGCCTCGCCAACCCATCGGGCGACGCTAGCAGCCTGGCCTGCCCCCCTTAGACTCCACCTATGGAACTGGCCTGCGGCGGACACTCGCTCGCGTTCGGCGATCGCCCCCTGGTCATGGGCGTCCTGAACGTGACGCCCGACAGCTTCTCGGACGGCGGTCTCTTCGACCGTCAGGACAAGGCGCTCGAACGCGCGCGACGAATGGCGGCCGAAGGCGCCGACCTGATCGACATCGGCGCGGAGAGCACCAGGCCGGGGGCGGAGCCGGTCGTTCTCGAGGACGAGCTCGCGCGCCTGCTGCCGGTGATCGAAGGGATCGCCTCACTCGACCTCGGCGTGCCGCTGAGCGTTGACACGGCGAAGCCGGAAGCGGCGGACAGGGCGCTCTCCGCCGGCGCCGGGATGATCAACGACATCTCGGGGGCCGGCGAGGCGATGCTGGAGGTCGCCGCTCGTCACGGCGCGCCGGTCATCGCGATGCACATGCGGGGCGAGCCCCGGACGATGCAGCGGGCACCGCGCTACGACGATGTCGTAGCGGAGATCCGCGACTACCTGGCCGAGCGGGTAGCGACCGGCCGTCGCTTCGGCGTCGACGTGCTGGTGGACCCGGGCATCGGCTTCGGCAAGACGCTCAAGCACAACCTCGACCTGCTCGCGAACCTGCGCGAACTGAAGCAGATCGGTGCCCCCGTCGTGCTCGGCGCGTCGCGCAAGTCCTTCCTCGACCGGCTGCTCGGCGGCGTGGCGGTCGAGGACCGGCTGGCCGGAACCCTGGCGGTCAACGGCTGGGCAGCGGCCCTCGATGTCGTCGACGTGCTGCGGGTCCACGACGTGACGGAGCACCGGCAACTGGCGGAGAGCATCGGCGTCCTGCGCCGGTATCGCCGGGTGCCGGCGCCGCGGCGGCGGGTTCTCGCCCGCGGGATTCCCTGCCGATGCCGCATCGGCGTCACCGCGAGGGAACGCTCGGCGCCCCAGGATCTCGTCGTGGACGTGGAAGTGAACATGGCGCCCGCGGCGCTGGGAGCGCCGGACGCTCTCCGCGAAACCAAGGACTACGCCGAGATCGCGGACCTCGCCCAGGCTGTGGCGGCAGGCGGCGAGTACCGGCTGGTCGAAACGCTGGCCGAGCGGATCGCCGTCGCGGTCGCCGGGCCGGCGGACGACCAGGAGACCCGCAAGCGGATCGAGTCGCTGCGAGTCCGGGTCTTGAAGCCCGGAGCGGCCCGCGAGCTCGGCGTCGCCGAAGTCGGCGCTGAGATCGACTGGCGGCCGTGACCCGTACCCGCGCGTTCATCGCCCTGGGTTCCAACCTGCGGCCACGGACCACGAACCTGCGCGCGGCCCTCGGTCATTTGCGTTCGGCAGCGGAGGTGAGGGCGGTCTCGACCTTCCACCGAACCAGGGCGGTCCCCGAGCGCGGTGTCCGCGCAACGGACCCCGAGTTCCTGAACGCCGCCGCTGCGGTCGAGACCGACCTTGACGCCCACGGGTTGCTGGCAACCCTGCTCGGTATCGAGGCTTCCCTCGGCCGCGATCGCACGGCCGCCGGCCCCCGGACGATCGATCTCGACCTGCTGCTCTTCGGCGACCGCGTCATCGACGCGCCTGGTCTGGTCCTGCCGCATCCCCGGCTGCACCGGCGCCGCTTCGTCCTCGAACCCCTGGTCGAGATCGCCCCGAACGCATGGCATCCGGGCCTGCGGAAGACGGCGGCCGAACTCCTGACGGAGCTGCACCCAGTCAGTAGCTCTTCGGCAGGCCGAGAACCTTCTCGGCAATGTGGCAGAGGATGAGCTGCGGGCTCACGGGAGCGAGGCGCGGGATCATCACTTCCCGCATCAGCCGCTCGACGTGGAACTCCTTCGCGTACCCCATGCCCCCATGCGTCATCACCGCCTGGGTACACGCCTTGAAACCGGCTTCGGCGCCGAGGTACTTCGCCGCGTTCGCGTAGTGGCCGCAGGGTTCGTCGCGGTCGTACAGCGACGCCGCCTGCATCGCCATCAGAAACGCGGCCTCCAGCTCCATCCAGCACTCCGCCAGCGGATGCTGAATCGACTGGTTCTGGCCGATCGGGCGACCGAAGACCCTGCGTTCGCGCGCGTAGTCCGTTGCCCGTTCCAGCGCGTTGCGGCCCACCCCCACCGCCTCGATGCCGATCAGGATCCGCTCCGGGTTCAGGCTGTGCAGGATGTACTCGAAGCCGCGCCCCTCCTCGCCGATCCGATCCTCAGCCGGCACCTCGAGGCCGTCGATGAACAGTTCGTTCGAGTCGACCGCCGCGCGGCCCATCTTCGGAATGCGCCGGATCTCGATCCGGGACCGGTCGAGCGTCGTGTAGAACAGCGAGAGGCCCTTGGTCGCCTTCCCCGTCTCGGCCCGCGGCGTAGTTCGCGCGAGCAGCATCACGCGGTCCGCCTCCTGGGCGGTCGTGGTCCAGATCTTGCGGCCGTGGACGATGTAGCCGCCGTCCCGTTGCCGTTCGGCGCGGGTCGTGATCGCCGTGGTTTCCAGACCCGCGTCGGGCTCGGTGACCGCGAAGCAGGTCTTCGCCCGACCCTCGATCAGTTCCGGCAGGAAGCGCCGGCGCTGCTCCTCGGTGCCGAAGACGACGATCGGGTGCGGTCCGAAGATGTTGATGTGGATCGCCGACGCCGCGCTCATGCCGCCGCCGGCGCGGGCCACCTCGTGCATCACCAGGGCGGCTTCCGTCACGCCCATGCCGGAGCCGCCGTACGCCTCCGGCATGGCGATGCCGAGCGCGCCGCATTCGGCCATGGCGCTGTGGAACTCACCAGGGAACCGCACCTCGTTGTCGACCTCGAGCCAGTACTCGTCGTTGAAGCGCGCACAGGTGCGCGCGATTCCGTCACACAGCGCCCGCTGCTGTCCGGTGAGCGTGAAGTCCATCAACCGGGCGCGGAGGGCAGCAGGACATACCGCGCCAGCGCGGCGAAACCACCGATCAGGATCAGCGCCGCGGTCCAGATCAGGGTCAACTGCTGCCACCTTGCGAGATGGTCGAGCTCCCGCACCCGTCGAAGGATCCCGCGGAGCAGGAACGGCATGGACGCGCCCCAGGCCAGAAGCAGGCCAAGGAGCAACCACGAAGTCGGCGAGAAGCCCTGCAGCACGGCCAGCGCCCCGATCGCGAACAGGAGGGCCAGGCGCACCACGACGCGCACGAAGCGCAGGCTCCCGGCCTGTTGCCGCCTGAGTTGATCCCGCCGGTCGCTGAAGTCGATCGCCACGTGTCGACTCAGGAGTCCCCGAGGCCGGCCAGATCGAGCAGGAACGCGTAGACCAGGGCCGTCTCGCGGTAGCGGTCGTAGCGGCCGGACGCGCCGCCGTGGCCGGCGCCCATGTTCGTCTCGAGCAGCAGGAGGTTGTCGTCCGTCTTGTTGGCCCGGAGCCGCGCCACCCACTTCGCCGGCTCCCAGTACTGGACCTGCGAGTCGTGCAGACCCGTGGTCACGAGCATGTTCGGATAGTCCCGCGCCTCGACGTTGTCGTAGGGCGAATAGGAGAGCATGTAGTCGTAGTACTCACGAACACGCGGGTCGCCCCACTCGTCCCACTCGAAGGTGGTGAGCGGAATGCTCGCGTCGAGCATCGTGGTCACGACGTCGACGAAGGGCACCCGGGCCACGACGCCGTCCCAGAGGTCGGGCCGCATCGTGAACACCGCGCCCACCAGCAGCCCGCCGGCGCTGCCGCCCATCGCGTAGATCCGGTCCGGGTCCGCGTAGCCCTCGGCCACGAGATGCTCGGCGGCGGCGATGAAGTCCGTGAACGTGTTCTTCTTGTGGAGGAGCTTGCCGTTCTCGTACCAGGAGCGGCCCATCTCCTCGCCGCCGCGGATGTGGGCGATCGCGTAGACGAAGCCCCGGTCGATCAGGCTCAGGAGCGGCGAGCTGAAGGACGCATCCATGCTCGAGCCGTAGGAACCGTAGCCGTAGAGCAGCAGCGGACTGCCGCCTTCCCCGGAGCGCCGGTCGGGCCGGTAGACGAGCGACACCGGCACCTGGGTGCCATCCTCCGCCGTCGCCCACAGCCGTTCGCTCCGGTAGTTCGCGGCGTCGAAGCCGCCGAGCACCTGGTCCTGCTTGCGCAGGGTCTTCTCGCGGGTCGCCGGGTCGTAATCGAACACCGACCGCGGCGTGGTCAGCGACTGGTAGACGTAGCGGAGCGTCCCGGACGACGGATCCGGGTTGGCGCCTAGCCCGGTCGAGTACGTCGGTTCGCCGAAGTCGAGGTCATGGCCCTCTACGGCGGCGCCGCCCATCGGCTCGACGCGGAGCCGCTCCAGGCCCTCGCGCCTCTCCGCCAGCACCAGGAAACGATCGAACAGCTCGAAGCCCTCGAACAGCACGTCGTCGCGGTTCGGGAGTTCCTCGCGCCAGGCCGCGCGCCCGGTGTCGCCTTCGGCGGTCGACATGAGCCGGAAGTTCGCCGCCCCGTCGTTCGTCCGCACCCAGAAGCGATCCCCCAGGTGATCGACGCTGTACTCGTGCCGTTCTCCCCGCGGCTCGAAGACGACGAAATCGCCGTCCGGATCGTCGGCCCGCAGGATGCGCACCTCCGTACGGAGGGTGTGGCTGGAAGTCGCCAGCAGGTACTTCCGTGACTGCGTCCGCCCGAGGAACACGCTGAACGTCTCGTCCGGCTCCTCGTAGACCAGTTCGTCCGGCTCCGTGGAACCCAGGCGGTGGCGGTACACCTGGTAGGCGCGCAGCGTGGCGGGATCCTGGCGCACGTAGAACAGGGTCGCGCTGTCGGCGGCCCAGACGAGATTCGCCGTTACGTCCGGGATCTCGTCCGCGAGAGTCTCACCGGTCGTCAGGTCCCTGAACCGAACGGTGTAGAAGCGGCGTCCCACGTCGTCGACGCCGTAGGCGAGGATCCGGTGGTCCGGACTGACGGACGGACGAACCGCCGTGTACTCCTTGCCTTCGGCAACCTCGTTCACGTCGATCAGCACTTCTTCGGCTTCGGGATCCTGGTCGCCGCCGAAGACGTCGCCGTCGGCCGGCCGGCGGCCGTGGATCGCGTACTGCTTCCCCTCCTCGTAGCGGGTGTAGTACCAGTAGTCGCCGTCACGGTAGGGAACGGAGGCATCGTCTTCGACGACGCGGCTGCGGATCTCCGCGAACACGCTTTCCTGGAGCCCCTCGGTATGCGCCAGCGCGGCGTCGACGTAGGCGTTCTCCGCCTCGAGATAGGCGATCACCTCCGGGTTCTCGCGTTCCCGGAGCCAGTAGTACTCGTCGACCCGCACGTCGCCGTGGGTCTCGAGTTCGTGGGGACGCGCCTCGGCCCGCGGCGGGTCGCCGGGGCCGGCCGCGGGGGCGGCGCAGGATGTCACGGCGAGGGCGGCCAGGAGAAGGACAGCAGCAAGTACCTTTGGCATAGACAGGAGAGTCTAGCCACCACTCCGCTCCCACAACAGGATGGCGGCGAACAGATCCTCCAGCGCGGCGCCGACCGACTTGAACAGCGTGATCTCGGACGCGTCCTGACGCCCCGCGTGCAGGCCGCGGCACAGCTCGTGGAGATCGCCGGCAACCTCTTCGGCCCTCAGCGCGCCGGACTCGATCGGTTGAACCAGGTCACCGGCCTCGACCAGAGCGCCGCCTCGCGTGTCGACGAACACGGTGGAACGACGCACCGTCTCGTCGTCCGCCTCGCGCATCGCGGGCGTGAAGCCGCCGACCAGGTCGACATGCGTGCCGGCGCGGAGCCAGTCGCCCTGGACCAGGGGTTCCGTGGCCAGGGTCGCGGTGCTCACGATGTCGGCGCCGCGGACCGCCGCCTCCAGGTCACTCGCCGTGCCCGTCGCAAGCCCTTCGAGCAGCGAAGACCGCGACGCAGCGAGCGCACGCTCGGGCCGGCGACCCCAGAACGCCACCTCGAGATCGGGACGCACGGCGGCGTGCGCCCCGGCCAGGTGGGGCGCCAGGTTGCCCGTGCCGACCACGAGCAGTCGGCGGGCGTCCGCGCGCGCGAGGAACCTCGCCGCGAGCGCCGACGCCGCCGCGGTGCGCCGGAGCGTCAACTCCGCACCGTCGATCAGGGCCAGCGGCTCGCCGGTCTCTCCCGACGCCAGGATGTAGCTGCCCTGAATCGTGTCGAGGCCGCGCGAGGCGTTGCCCGGAAAGGCCGTCGCGATCTTGACCCCCAGGTAGCCGCCGGCGGTCCAGGCCGGCATCAGGAGCAACGTCGCGTCGGGCTCGCCGGCCGGCGCCTGGACCCGGTGGTGGTGGCGCACCGGCATCTCGCAACCGTCGCGAAAACCCGTCTCGAGTGCGTCCACAACAGCGCCCCAGGGGAGCAGTTCAGCGGTCCGGGCCGCGTCGAAGATCTTCATAGAGCTTGCGGAGGATAGTCTCATCCGCGATGACCCACCTCGAGGAACTCGAAGAGAACGGCTACGTCATCCTGGAAGGGGCACTCGACCCCGCACAGCAGGAGGCGCTGCGCGGAGTGCTCCAGCCCCACTTCGAGCGCCATCTGTTCGGCCGCAACCCCTTCGAGGGCCACAACACGCAACGGGTGTACGGCCTGCTCTCGAAGTCGCGGTTGTTCGACGGGTTGGTCGCGCACCCCGCGGTCATGGCGGCCTGCGAGGCGACGCTCGGACCCGGCTTCCTGCTCTCGGTCGCTCACGCCATCCTGATCCACCCGGGCGAAGTCGCGCAGAGCCTCCACCACGACGACTCGTTCTATCCGCTGCCGCGGCCCAGAAAGGCGCTCGGCGTGAGCACGATCTGGGCGCTCGACGACTTCACCGAGGACAACGGCGCTACCCGCATCGTGCCCGGAAGCCACCGCTGGAACGGCGACCGGCCCGACGACGCGGAAGCCCGGCCCGTCATCATGCCCTCGGGCTCCCTGCTCATCTTCCTCGGCACGCTCTACCACGGCGGCGGCGAGAACTGCTCGGCGGGGTCCCGGCTCGGCCTGACCATTCAGTACTGCCCGGCCTGGGCCCGCCAGCAGGAGAACTTCATCCTCGGCGTGCCGGCCGGCGAAGTGCCGCGTCTGTCCGACACGGTCCAGGAACTCATCGGCTACGGCATCCATCCCCCGTTCATGGGACACGTCGACGGCCGCCACCCACTGAAGGCGCTCCAGACATGAAAAAGCTCGCACTGTTGGCGGCGCTGGCCGCACTGCTCGCCCTGGCTTGCGGCGCTCCGGCCGACGCTCCGGAAGCCGAAGCCGGCGGCGAAGAAACCACCGGTAGCGCCGTCCCCGAAGGCACGCCCCGGCTCGTTCTCCTGATCGTGGTCGACCAGATGCGCGGCGACTACCTGGAGCGCTTCCGCCCCCTTCTGAACCACGGGCTGGGCCGGTTGCTCCAGGAAGGCGTCGTCTTCACCGACACGCACCACTTCCACGCCGCCACCGAAACCGCCCCCGGGCACGCGACCCTGGCCACGGGAGCGTTCCCGAAGCGGCACGGGATCGTCGCCAACTCCTGGTTCGACCGCGAGCGCGGGTCCGATGTCTATTGCTGCGGCGATCCGGAGCACGGCGTCTCACCGCGCAACATGCTGGTGCCAGCGCTCGGCGATCTGCTGAAAGCCGCGTATCCCCAAGCCAAGGTGTACGCCGCCAGCGCCAAGGACCGCGCGGCGATCCTGATGGGCGGACACCACGCTGACGGCGCCTGGTGGTACGGGCGGTCCACCGGCAGCTTCGTCACGTCGACCTACTACGGCGACGAGGAGTCCCAGCCCGCCTGGGTCGAGGCCTTCAACGACGAGGACCGGCTGGCCGTCCACTTCGCCAACGCCTGGAAGCCGCTCCTCCCGCTCGACCACACGTCGGCCTACGACATCGAACCGCTCGACCGCGGCCCCTTCATCGACACGTTTCCTCACGCGGTCGGCGGCTTCACCGTCGAGCGCGAAGCGTTCTACCGCGACGTCTACACGTCGCCCTTCGTCGACGGCTACCTGGAGGACTTCGCCGAGGTCCTGATCGAGGCGGAGAACCTGGGCGCCGACGAGGTCCCCGACCTGCTGGCGGTCAGCTTCTCCGCCCTCGACACGGTGGGTCACGGCTACGGCCCGAACGCCCCCGAGACGCTTGACGTGATTCTCCGGCTCGATCGCACGATCGGCGAGCTGCTCGACTTCGTCGACGAGCGAATCGGCATGGAGAACGTCGTCGTCGGCTTTTCCTCCGACCACGGTGTCGGCGAAGTCCCCGACCTCGTGGTGCGGGACGGTGGCGACGGCGGCCGCTTCGGCACCGACCAGACCCTCTGCCTGCAACGCCTGCAGTCGCGTCTGAAAGGCCGCTTCGGCGGCGGCGAGTTCCTGGTCGACACCTTCTACCTCGACGGCGAGACGATCGCGGCCGAAGAGGCCAACCGGGCCGCGATCGAGGACGAGATCATCGAGGCGATGAGCGACTGTCCGCTGATCGCCGAGGTCGTCCGGCCGGCGGAACTCGATCCGGCGAATCCTCTCCACGAGCTGTACCTGAACAACTACTACCCCGAGCGCAGCGGAGACCTGGTCGTCGTGGTGAAGCCGAACGTACTGCCCGTACCGGCGTCCGTCATCGTCGCAAGCCACGGCTCGCCGTACGCCTACGACACTCACGTGCCGATGATCATCCGCCGCCAGGACGGCGCGGGCCAGGTGGTCGAAGCCAGGGCGAACACCATCGACCTGGCGGCCAGCCTGGCCCCGCTCCTCGGCCTCGACCTCGACAGCATCGCCGGCTTCGAGGGCTTCGACGGCACTGACCGTCTCGCCGATCGCTGAACCCAGGGAGGAGAAAGACCAACATGCGCAAGGTGCTCCGAATCGCCACCGTCGTCGTCACGCTCTGCCTGGCTTCGGTCCTCGTCGCGGGCTGCCAGGCCGAGGCGCAGACGTACGCCGAGAAACTCGGCTTCCCCGCCGGCACCCGCGCAGTCATCCTGCACGTCGACGACGCCGGCATGTCGCGCGACTCGAACGTCGGCGCCCTCCGCTCGATCCTGGAGGGCGCGGCGAACTCGATGAGCGTCATGATGCCCTGTCCCTGGGTGCCGGAACTCGTGCGGAGCATGGAGGAGAATCCGGGCATCGACGCGGGCCTTCACCTGACCCTGACCGCCGAGTGGGATGGCTACCGCTGGGGGCCGCTGGTGGGCCGCGAAGCGGCGCCCGGCCTCGTCGACCCGGAGGGCGCCCTGTGGTCGAGCGTCGCCGAGGTCGTCGCCCACGCCTCCCCCGACGAGGTGGAGGCGGAGATCCGCGAGCAGATCCGCCGCGCCCGGACGATGGGCTTCGAACCGACCCACCTCGACTCGCACATGGGCACCCTGTTCGCCACGATGGAGTTCCTCGAGCGGTACATCGAGGTCGGCATCGACGAGGGCATCCCGCTCATGTTCCCCGGCGGCCACAACGAGATCCTCGAGGCCGAGTACCGGGCCCAGGGACGCGACACGCCGCCGGGACTCGGCCGCGCGACCGAACTCGGCGAGCGGATCTGGGACGCCGGCCTGCCCGTCCTCGACGACCTCCACACCGTGAGCTACGGATGGGTCCCGGAGAGCGGCGCCGACGCCACCGACGAGGAGTTGACCGACTACAAGGTCGAGCGCTACGTCCAGACCCTGCGCGACCTGCGCCCCGGCGTCACGATGGTCATCCTGCACTCGACCGACCCGAGCGAGAACTTCAAGCACATCTCGAGCTCCGGCCCCAGCCGCAAGGGCGACATGCTGGCGATGCTCGACCCCCGTGTGCAGCAGGCGATCGAGGACGAGGGCCTGGTGCTGACGACCTTCCGTGAGCTCAAGGAAAGGCGGGACCGCGTCGACTAGCCGGCGGGCGCTCGGGCCTTCTGGCGATCACTCCGCCGAAGAGGTGGGGGCAGCCTGGTTGATTCAGGCCCGGCGGTTGCTCGACTCAGCCGACCTGCCGATCGACCTGGTGACAATCCGATCAACTCGGGAGCGACCTCTGGTCACGATCGAACTCCCCCCTGAGCCGGCCAACGCCCTCCTCGAGTGGGCCCTCGAGGCAGCGACCCGGGTACTCCGAGGCGACCCCCAGCCGTCCAACGCCGAGGTCTACAAGGCGGCCCGAGCGGTGCTGAGCTAAGCGAGTTCGGTGCTCTGCCCTCTCGGAACCGACGTCCAGCCCAGTCGGAGCCGATCCCTCCGGCCCCAAGACGGGCGGTTGCGTCCGACGCCGCTTCGCGGCGTCGCACCTAGCTCGTGATGCGCTGGAACTTCGGCGGGCGGCGTTCGACGAAGGAGGCGACGCCTTCCTTGAAGTCGCCGCGCTGGAGGCTCTCGGCCATCAACTGGTTCGACTCGCGGAGCGCGTCGCCGGTGTCCATCATCAGGTGACGGTAGACCTGCTGCTTGATGACCTTGAGCGACATCGGCGCGGAGCGCTCGGCGAGCGCCCGGACGTAGTTCTCGGCCTCGGGCACGACCCGGTCGTGCGGCACGGAGCGGTTGACGACGCCCATCTGAGCCGCCTCCGGACCGTAGAACTTGCGGCCCGTCCACAGGATGTCGAGCGCGTTGGCCGGTCCCGCCACGCGGGGAAGGATCCAGCTCAGACCGTGCTCGGCGATCAGGCCGCGGTTCACGAACGCGGACGTGAAGACCGCCCGGTCCGAAGCGAAGCGTATGTCGCAGAGCATCGCGATCGCGAAGCCGAGACCCGCGCAGGGACCGTTGATCGCGGCGACGATCGGCTTGCGCACCGCCATCAGGTAGTTGTAGGTGACGCCGAAGTTCTCGGCGCCCATCTCATCGATCGCGCCCGCCTGGGCGTCCTCGAAGGCGTTTCCACTGCCGCTGCCGCGCTCGCCGCGACTGGTGGCCTGGAGGCCCTGCATGTCCGCTCCGGCGCAGAATCCGCGGCCGGCGCCGGTCAGGACGATGCCGACGACGCGCTCATCGCGCTCGGCCGAGGCCATCGCATGCTTCATCTCGGCCAGCATGCTGCCGGTGATCGCGTTCAACTGTTCCGGACGGTTCAGGGTGATCGTCGCGATGGGATCGTCCACGTCGTACTTGATGAGTTCGTACTCGGTCATTCGCTTGGCCTCCAGCCGCTGTTCAGAGTGAGCGGCCAAGCGTAGCAGCGCTTCCGGTCGAGGTCCGGCGGCTAACATGGAACCCATGTTGCGACCCAGAGCCCTCTACGGAACCGCCGGCGTGACGCTCGCCCTCGCCGCCGCTTTCCTCCTCGCCTGTGCCGGCGGCGAGCCGGCGTCCGAGCCCCGGCCGACCGCGCCGCCGGGCACGTCGGATCGGCTGGAGATCGTCGACCGCGCGATCGAGCACCACGGCGGCGACCTGTTCGGGCACTCCCGGGTCAGGCTGACGGTGGCTTCCCGTTCCGGGAGCTTCGACGTCGACTCGACGACCGACGGAGACCGCTTCGAGTACGTCATCCGGGCCTCGGAAGGAAGCGACGAACGCGAGTACCGCCGTGACAACAAAGCCCTCGAGGTGACCGAGAGCGGCGAGCCGATGGAGATGGACGAGCCGGAGCAGGCGCGCGCAGAGAGCTACGTCAACCAGCGGATGTACTTCCTCTTCCTGCCCTACAAGCTGAACGACCCCGGCACCTACAAGGAAGACCAGGGGCTCGAGGAGTGGAACGGACGGCAGTTGCACCGGGTCCGCGTGACCTTCGAGGCCGGCTCGAGCGACGGCGCCGACAGTGCCTACGTCTACTGGTTCGACCCGGAAACCGCCCGCCTCGAACAGTTCGCCTACGACTACAGCAAGGGCACCGGGCTGCGGTTCCGCATCCTCAGGAACTACCGCCGCATTGGCGGCCTGCTGTTCTACGACGCGGACAACTTCGGCCTGAACACTCCGGACGGAGGACTGACGGTCGACGACATCACGCCTACGTACGTCGAGGAGGAACTGCCCCTCGTCTCGCGGATCGAGCATCGCGACGTCCAGGTCGAACAGCTCGCGAAGTGAAGAACCGACCCGCAGCCGCCGTCCTCGCCGGCCTCGCGGCCTGCCTGCTCTCCGCGTCCTGCGAACCGCCGGAACTCGAGGAGCCGGCGCCGGCGTTCGACCCGCAAACCGTTGCTGCAGCAGTGCTGGAGGTGCTCGACGCGCAGGTTGAGGCCTGGAACGAGGGCGACCTCGAGGGCTTCATGGAGGGGTACCTGCGAAGCCAGGAACTGCGCTTTACGTCGGGCAACGAGATCCGTCGCGGCTGGAGCAACACCCTGGAGCGCTACCGACAGACCTACCCCGACCGCGCCGCGATGGGAACGCTGGCCTTCGAGGAACTGGACGTCCGGGTGCTATCCGAGCATGCCGCGCAGGTCTTCGGCCGCTTCCGGCTGACGCGGGAATCCGACGAACCGACCGGCCTGTTCACGCTGCTCGTGGAGCGTCACGGAGACCAGTGGCTGATCGTCGCCGATCACACGTCCAGCTAGCGGGACCGCCGCAAAGGCCGCGGCGCCGACGAGGGTGAGACGATGAGAGAACCGGGCGTCATCCTGATGGGCGTGGCCCTCTTGCTGATGCTGGGGGCCGTCTGCTTCGCGATGGAACTCCCCCGCATCGAGGCGGCGATCGAGACGCAAGCCACCGCGACGCTCGCGGACGTCGGCGTGCGCGACCTCCGCATCGAAGCAGACGGACGTGACGTCACGCTCTACGGCACGATCGCCTTCGCGGAGATCGGGCTCGAGGCGGCGCGACGCGCGGCGGGCGAACCGGGAGTGCGCAGCGTCGACAACCGCCTGGTAATGGCGGGCGAGCCGAACTTCGAGTTCGGCCCCGACGGCGACATCTGGCTGCTGGCTGGACGCCTTCCTACTCCCGAGAGTCGCCAGGAGCTGTTCGACGCGGCGGCCGCGATCGTGGGTCAGGGCAACGTGATCGACGAAACGGAAGTCGACGCGGCCGTGACCGAGCCGCCCTGGATCCCGACTCTCCCGAGGCTGATTCAACTCCTGCGGCAGGTGCACGGTGGACCCGGCCTGAGGCTGCGGGACGGAACGCTGACCCTGACCGGCCACACCTCGAGCGAGGGCATGCGCGATCGCCTGGAGTTCGACGTGGGCGAGATCGCCGAGGCCGCCGAAACCGGCTGGATGATCGCCAATGAGATGGTGATCGCCCCCGTCGCGGTGAACAGGGTCGCCCAGAACCGGATCCGTCGCCTGCTGCGCGAACAGCCGATCGCGTTTCAGGGTCGCACCGATGCGCTCACCGACGATGCCCGCACCGCCATCGCCGGAATCGGCGAACTGCTGGACGCCTTCTCGGACACGCGGGTGGAGATCCTCGTCCGCACGGATGCCGGCAGCGACCCGGATGATGACCGGCTCCTCAGCATCGCGCGGTCCGAGTCCATCCGTGAAGTCCTTTCCGCGAGCGTCCATCCCGACCGCCTGCTTGCCTTCGGCTACGGCAGCGACGGCCCGACCGACGAAGGCGGCGACGGCGGCGGTCGAGGGGTCGAGTTTCGCGTTCTTCACCGCCCCTGAAGCAGGAGCCGCATGCTCTACGTCCTCTTCGAGATCTGGATCTGGGTGGTCGCCGCTGGACTGGTCGGCGCCATCTTCGGCTGGTGGCTCCGCAGCATGCGGGCCGCGAGGGAAGTGGCACGCGAAGCCCTGCTCTGGCAGCGGCGCGTCGAACGGCTGAGGAGGCTCGCGACGGGTTTGAAGCAGACGACGGAAGACGAAGGAAGCAGCCCGGACGGCGCCGACCGCTGACCGCGGCTAGCGGTCGCCGGTGCGACGATCGAACTCCGACCGCGCCACGGCGACGCCTGCCCGGTGCTGCAAGGCACGCGAGGTGACGTCCGCCAGAACCTCCGGCCGGTCGGTCGCGACGTCCCATTGCTCACCGGGATCGAGCGCCAGATCGTAGAGCAGCGGCGGATCGTGTTCCGTCCGCTCGCCTGCCAGACCGTACTCACCCTCGGTGATGAAGTGCGCCTTGTAGTTGCCCACCCGGTAGGCGTAGAGCTCGCTGCCTCGGTAGAACGGCACTTCCTCGCGCGGCCCCTCCCCCTCACCGCGAAGCACCGGGGCCAGGTCGAGGCTGTCCATTGGCCGATCGTCCGGCACGGTGCCGCCGGCCAGGCCGAGAAAGGTCGCGAACAGGTCGCTCGTCGACCCGATCTCGTTCGTGACCACTTCGGGCGCGACCGCCCCTGGCCACCAGAACAGCCCAGGCACTCGCATGCCGCCTTCCCAGGTCATCCCCTTGCCCTCGCGCAGCGGGCCGGCCAACCCTCCCTGGGTGCGGAACGCGGTCCACGGACCGTTGTCACTGCTGAAGAAGACCAGGGTGTTTCCGGCAATGTCCTCCTCCTCGAGCGTGTCGAGGATGCGGCCCACGCTCCAGTCGATCTCCTCGATTACGTCGCCATAGAGCCCAGCCTCGCTGTGCCCCTCGAACTCGGACGCCCGGAACAGCGGCACGTGCGGCATGCTGTGCGGCAGGTAGACGAAGAAGGGCTCGTCCCGGTGGGCACGGATGAAGTCCACCGCCTCCTCGGCGTAGCGCTTCGTGATCGTCGTCTGGTCCGCCGGCTGTTCCAGCGTCTCCGCGACGATCTCGCCGGCCTCATCGCGCTCCGAGCGGATCAACGGCACGTCCCAGTACTCGATCTTCGGATCGAGGAACGCGGCGCGACGCTCCTCGCGAGGCAGCGTCGACATCATGTCGTTCGAGTAGGGAATGCCGAACCAGTAGTCGAAGCCGTGCCGGGTCGGCAGGTACCGCGGTCCGTCCCCCAGGTGCCACTTGCCGAACATGCCGGTCGCGTAGCCGAGGTCGCGGAGCGCCTCGGCGAGCGTGATCTCCTCGTCCTGGATCCCGCCCACGAAGTCCGGGAAGAGAACCCGCGTCCGATCCCCGTAGAGCCCGTTGCGCACCGGCAACCGCCCGGTCAGCAGGCCCGCCCGGCTCGGCGAGCAGACCGAGGCGGTGACGTAGAAGTTCGTCCAGCGTTGGCCTTCGGCCGCCATCCGGTCCAGGTGCGGCGTCCGGATCACCGGCGCGCCGTAACTGCCCAGGTCTCCCCAGCCCAGATCGTCGGCGAAGACGATGACGAAGTTCGGGGGTCGGTCTGACGGCGACGATTCCGGAGATCCCTGAGCACATGCTGCCAGGACTGCGAGCAGCGGGAGAGAAAGGCGGGCTGCTCTCGACATGGCGCGAGTGTAAGGGACCGCTTGAAGACAGTAGGATCGCCAACTTCCGCTTACCCCCAGACGACCCGAGACCGCCCATGACCCCACCCCCAATCGACGAAGCCCGCGCCCTCGACCACCTGATGGACCTGCTGGCCATCGAGGGCCTGAGCGGCCGCGAGGGCAAGGTCGCGGCCGAGGTCCGGGAAAAGCTCCTCGGAGCGGGCTGCGAGCCGTCGTGGATCGGCCACGACGACGCGAACCAGCGAATCCCCGGCGACTATGAAGTCGGCAACCTGATCGTCGACCTGCCCGGCACCCGGCCTGGTCCGCGACGGCTGTTCATGGGCCACATGGACACGGTGCCGCTCTGCCGCGGCGCGGTGCCCGTGCGCCGGAACGGGCGGATCGAGGCGGAAGGGGACACGGCGCTCGGCGGCGACAACCGGACCTCGATCGGCGCTCTTGTGACGATGGTCGAGACTCTGCTGGCTCACGGCGTTCCCCGGCCGCCGATCACGGTCCTGATGACGGTCGGCGAGGAGGTCGGCCTGTGGGGTGCACGGACCGTGGAACTCGAGCGACTCGGCCGTCCCGAACTGGGCTTCAACATCGACTCGGGCGCACCCCACGTGCTCATCATCGGCGCGACCGGCGCCGATCGGTGGCAAGTCGACATCCATGGCAAGTCCTCCCACGCGGGGGTGCATCCCGAACACGGAATCTCCGCGGCGCTGATCGCTTCGCGCGCGGTGGCCGACGTGGCCGGGCGGGGATTCTTCGGCAAGATCGAGCTCGCGGCCGGTAGCGGCACCTCGAACATCGGCCGGATGGCGGGCGGCGAAGCGAGCAACCAGGTCACCGACCACGTCTTCGTGTCCGGCGAATCGCGCAGCCACGACAAGGCGTTCCTGGCGCAGATCACGGCCGCCTACCGCGACGCGTTCGAGCAGGCCGCCCGCAGCGTCACGAGTTCCGACGGCAAGTGCGGCCGCGTCGACTTCCGGGCCGAGACCGACTACGAGGCGTTCGAGATGCCCAAGGACTCACCGCCCGTGCAACTCGCCGCAGAACGGGTCCAGGCGGTTCTCGGCGTGGAGGCCGAGTACCTCGTCGCCAACGGCGGACTCGACGCGAACTACCTGAACGCCAAGGGTCTGCCCACGGTGACCCTGGGCGCGGGACAGCACAACCCCCACACCGTGGACGAGTACGTCGACGTACAGGAGTACCTCGACGGTTGTCGAACCATCGCCGCCATCGCCGCGGCCTGAGACGGGAGGCACCTGAAATGAATACCCGCATGTTGCACGAGAAGGTGATCGTCGTCACCGGCGCCGGCCGCGGCATCGGCCGCGACATCGCCCTGCTCGCCGCCGCCCAGGGCGCGGCGGTCATCGTCAACGACCTGGGCGGCTCCGAGCGCGGCGACGGTGCCGACCAGACGCCCGCGCAGAGCGTCGTCGACGAGATCGCGGCGGCGGGAGGACGGGCCGCCGCGAACTACGAGAGCGTCGCCGACTTCGACGGCGCCAATCGCATGGTCGAACAGGCGCTCGACGAGTTCGGCCAGATCGACGGCGTCGTCAACAACGCCGGCATTCTGCGTGACGTCATCTTCCACAAGATGGACGAGAGCGACTGGGACGCGGTGATCGCCGTGCACCTCAAGGGCAGCTTCAACGTGGCCCGGGCCGCGGCGCCCCACTATCGCAAGCAGATCGGCGGCGCCTTCGTCCACATGACGTCGACATCGGGGCTGATCGGCAACTTCGGCCAGGCCAACTACGCCGCCGCCAAGCTCGGCATCGTCGGACTCTCCAAGTCCCTGGCGCTCGACATGCAGCGCTTCGAAGTGCGCTCGAACTGCATCGCCCCGTTCGCCTGGTCGCGGCTCATCGGCACGATCCCGACCGCCGATCCGGCGCAGGCCGCGAGGGTCGCGAAGATGAAGGAGATGACGCCGGCCCTGGTCGCGCCGCTCGCGGTCTACCTTCTGAGCGACGGGGCGAAGGACGTCAGCGGCCAGATCTTCGCGGTCCGCAAGAACGAGATCTTCCTGATGAGCCAGCCGAGACCTGTTCGCTCCGTCCACAACAGCGACGGCTGGACCCCGGAATCCATCGCGGAGCGCGGCATGCCGGCCCTCGCCGGGTCGTTCTTCGACCTCGACCGGACGACCGACGTCTTCACCTGGGAGCCGACGTAGCCGCGGCGCCTACAGCTGCCAGGCTAGCAACAACTGCACGGCGCTTTCGTCTTGGTCAGTGCCGAGCTTGTTGCTCCAGTACTGGTACTCGATCCCGGCGAACAGCTTGCCAGCATCGCCGCCGAACGCCTTGCCAGCGTCCCAGCGGAACTGAGGCTGAGCGAGGATCGTGCCGCCGTACTCGACGCCGAACTCGTTCGTCACGGCGCCGATGTACTCGGCGTGGCCGGTGATCTGGAAGCTCTGCTCGCCAACGTCGAAAAGGTACAGCCAGTTCACGTCGAAGCAGTAGCTGTCATCGGTTCGCGGCGCGCCGCCGGCGCCGACGCCGCTGCTGCCGTCGAGGTACAGCATCAGGTCCGTGTTCAGGAAGATGAACCCGGGCGCCTTCCAGGCCAAACGCAGCCCGGGCAGGTACTTGACCACCTTCGCGTCGCCGGCGGCGTTCAGGCCGGCGATGAAGCCCACGTCGACCAGCGGGCCGCCGCCGACCGCCTTCCCGGTCATCTTGCCGAGGCTCAACGTCGGGTACCACTCGCCGTAGAAGTCCCGCTCGTTGAAACCGTCCCGGCCCCTGTCGTCGAGGTAGTCGATGAAGAAGAAGCTGTCGCCGTACTTCCACTGCGTCGCCTGCTGCAACGTGAGGACGAAGCTCTCTTCCTCCTGAGCCGAGAACGGGTTCAGCAATTCGCCGAACTGGAAATGGAACTCGGTCTGCGCGGCGGCCGGAGCGGAAACCGCGACCAGGGCGGCCAGAGCGGCGACGACGAAACGGCGCCGCCCCCCGAATCCTCTTCGCCAGCCGCCTCCTGGCGTCACGCCACCTCGAACAGCCCCGCGGCGCCCATGCCGCCGCCGATGCACATCGTGACGACGACGTTCTTCGCGCCGCGGCGCTTGCCCTCGATCAGCGCGTGGCCGACCATGCGCGCGCCGCTCATGCCGTAGGGATGGCCAATCGAGATCGCGCCGCCGTTCACGTTCAGCTTCTCGTTCGGGATGCCCAGCCGGTCACGGCAGTAGATGACCTGCACCGCGAACGCCTCGTTCAGCTCCCATAGGTCGATGTCGTCGATCGTCAGGCCCTGGCGCTCGAGCAGCTTGGGAACAGCGAAGACGGGACCGATCCCCATCTCGTCCGGCTCGCAGCCGGCGACCGCCATGCCCTTGTAGATGCCGAGCGGCTCGAGACCGCGCTGCTCCGCCAGCTTCGAGTCCATGACCACGCACGCCGAGGCGCCGTCGGAGAGCTGACTGGCGTTGCCGGCGGTGATCGTGCCGTTCTCGCGCACCGGCTTGAGCCCGGAGAGACCCTCGATCGTCGTGCTCGGGCGGTTGCCCTCGTCCTGGCTGAGCTCGACCTCGCCGAAGCTGATATCCCCGGTCGCCCTGTCGAGAATCATCTTCGTCGCGTTCATCGTGATGATCTCGTCGTCGAAGGCGCCCGACTCCTGCCCGGCCGCAGTCCGCTGCTGGCTCTGCAGGCCGTACTCGTCCTGCTGCTCGCGGGTGACGTCGTAGCGCTTCGCCACGACTTCGGCGGTGTCGATCATCGGCAGGTGGAGATCCGGCTTGTTCTCCTTGATCCAGGGATCGGGAACACGGAAGTGGTTCATCTTGTCGTTCTGCACCAGACTGATCGAGTCGATTCCGCCGGCGACCACGACCGGCGCCCCATCGATCACGACCTGCTTGGCGGCGGTGGCGATCGCCATCAGGCCCGACGAGCACTGCCTGTCCACCGTCATTCCCGACACCTCGACCGGCAGGCCGGCCCGGATCGCGCACTGCCGGGCGACGTTGTTGCCCTGGGTGCCCTGCTGCATGGCGCAGCCCATGACGACGTCGTCGACCTCGCCCTTCTCGACGCCGGCGCGTTCGACCGCAGCGGAAATCGCCGCCGCGCCCATGGTCGGCGACTCGAGGTTGTTGAAGGCGCCCCGATAGGCCTTGCCGATCGGCGTGCGGGCGGTGGAAACGATGACGGCGTCAGTCATGGAAAGGCTCCCTGGCGTGGATGGTGGCTGTGTAGTCGGTCCTTCGGACCCCCGAGACTAGCACCTACCGTCCGGTCGGTCGGTCACTCCTCCAGCCAGGCGTTGAAGGACGGCTTCCGTTTCCCGCGGAACGCCGCCACCCCCTCGCGGGAGTCCGGGTGATGGTCGGCCATCGGCGTCCGGGCCGCGATGTCCTCGAGCGACTGCTCCCAGGTCTGGTCGGCGGCGTTGTAGAGGCTGCGCTTGAGCAGCCGCATCGCCACCTGCGGCCCATTGGCGAGTTCACGCGCCAGGTCCATGGCCCGCGGCATCAACTCGTCCGGCTCCACCACTTCGTGCACGAGCCCGAGGTCGTGCGCCTCCGCCGCGCCGACGAGTCTGCTGCGCATCAGGAAGTCCATCGTCTTCGGCAGCCCCATCATCTGCAGCAGCAGGTAGTGGCCGCCCTCGTCCGGCAGAAGCCCGAAGCGGAGCGTGCCGCTGCCCATGCGCGCCGCGCTCGAGGCGATCCGGAAGTCGCAACTGAGCGCGAGCGAGAAGCCGGTCTGGACCGCGACGCCGTTCATCGCCGCGATCGTCAGCTTGTCCATGCCGCGAATCGCCGTGTTGATGGGCTGGGAGATCTTGCGCAGCCCGTTGATCGTGCCGAGCACGTTGTCGTGGCCGCGGTGAATGTCCGGCACCAGCGCTTCGCCGCGCCGGCCCTTGTCCTGGCCGCTGATGTCGTCGCCGGCGGAGAACGCCCTGCCGCTGCCCGCAAAGAGGACGACCCGCACCGGGTCTTCCATCGCGGCCTGCGTGAGCGTCTCCAGCAGGTCCCGCTTCATCGGCGCGTCCATGCCATTGAGACGGTCCGGCCGGTTGAAGGTGATGACCAGGATCCCCGGATCCTCCATGGACACCTCGAAGCCCCTGAACTCGCCCGTCTGGATCATGCCTGCCGCTCCTTCCTGGGTGGTCGTTGTTCGCTGACGGCCGGTGATTGTGGCACAGCGCTGTGCTACGTTGCGCCCACCTTCAACACGCAATTCGCGGAGCCCCTCCAGCTCTGAGACGGGAGACACATCAAGGATGAAACGGTTCATGATCGGCCTGTCGGCCTGCATCCTCGTTACCTGCCTTGCGCAGGCGGGCCTGTACGCATCCGGCACGATCGCCGCCGGCAAGGGCATCAACCCGCGGGACGCCTACACCATGGGCAAGGCGCTCACGTTCCAGAAGCTCGTCTGTCCCTCCTGTCCCCTGCAGAAGCGCGACCTCGACCGTGACCGCGCTCTCAGCCTGAAGAACAGTCTGGAGGCTCGCGACGAGGCCGACAAGCCGGGCACCGACGACGACGAGCACATCAACGTGCTCTGCCCCGGGGCCGGCGAATCCGCGTGCGCGGAAGCACCGGACGAGCAGGAACTCGTCCACTTCTACCTGACCCGCCGCTACAAGCTGTAGCCCGGAGATGACGATGAACAGACGTTCCCCGCGTCCGCTCCTTCTGACGGCGGTTGCCGTCCTCGTCTTCACGGCGCCGCCGCTGGTCGCCGAAGGCTCCCCCTGGCTGCCCGCGCCCGGATCGGGCACGGTTACCTTCTCCTACGTCTCCCAGGAAGCGACCGACTACGAGCGCTCCGAACGGTGGCGAAGCATGGCCGGCGCCGACTCGACGACGATCCAGCTCGCCGGCACGCTCGGCCTCGACACGGTCTGGGTCAACGGGACATACGGCATATCCGACGCTCTCGCCCTCGACTTCCAGCTCGGCACGTCGGACAGCCAGTATCCCGGGGGCGGCCCCAAGCACCCGAACAAGGACGACCTGAGCGGGCTCCAGGACGCGAGGGCCGGCCTGACCTGGCGGTTCCGGGACGAGGTCGTGACTTCGGGCCCGAGCATGGCGCTGCGGTTCGGCGCCATCCTCGCGGGCGACTACGACACCGGCTACATCAACTCCCTGGGCGACGGCGGCAACGGCGCCGAGGTTTCTCTGCTGATCGGCAAGTACGTCGGTGAGCGGGGCGTCCTGTCCGCCGAGGTCGGCTACCGCTACCGCACCGACGACATCCCGGAGGACATCATCCTGAATCTCTCGGCCGGCGTTCTGGTCGGAGAACGAGTCGGCTTGAGCGTCGGCTACCGGATGACCGACGGCGGTTCGGGGCTCGACATCGGCGTTCCGCCCTTCTCACCGGCACGCTTCCCGGAGCTTCAGGAAGACATCGACCTTCTCTACGGCACGGTGAACATCGGCCTCACGGGCAGCGCGAGCCTCGCGTTGACCTATGGCGACGTCATCGGCGGCCGCAACACCCCGAACTCCCAGGTCCTCGGCCTCAGCGTCGGCTTCACCTTCGGCGGCGGCGGGTTCTGATTCCAGCGCCCCGCGTTAGGGCGCGTTCAGGCTCCAGTCGTACTCGTAGTCGATCGAACCGGCGAACCCTTCGAGACGCGCGGCGAGGTCTTCCTCCGCGTAGTCGATGAGGTGCGCGACGACGGACTCCTCGGTGTTGCCGAAGTCCTCGGTGTACCAGTCGTAGATGCTCGAGATGACGATGAAGTCCTCGTCGACGAAGTCGACGCCGCGCGGGTTGTTCACGTAGTCCCACGCGCCCTGCTCGAGCAGCTCTTCCGTGTTGGCGGCGGTGAACGCCGTGGCCAGCAGATGGGGACAGCCGTACGCGGCGCAGTTCACCGCGTAGTGGATCCGCTTGTCGCGCCAGAGGGGACGCAGGATGCCGTGCTCGATGTCGTCCAGGCTCAGATTCCGGCCGTTCACCAGCGCGTGCGGGTCCTGCCACGGGCCGGTGTTCGGAATGACACCCTCGTGAATCTCCTTGATGGAATCCACCGGGTACTCGGAAAGCACCACCTGGACCGTGAGCGCGTTGTAGAGGTTGATCCAGTACGCCATCTGCTCGGCCCGTGCGTAGACGCTCGGATCGAGCCCCTGCAGGTAGTCGAGATAGTCGCCCAGCTTCGCGGTGTCGGCGGCGCTGGCCGAGATCGCCGCGTAGTCGAACAGGTTGACGCCCATCTCGTCGGCACCGACGTAGGCGTCCAGAATCTCCTGCCAGGAACCGTGATCGAGGGTCTCGCTACTCGTTTCGTCACTGACGTCCCACCCCGCGATCTCCTTCGACTCCGGAGCTCCACAGGCCAAGGCCACCGCCATCACCACCCCAAGGATTGTCAGGTTGCGATTCGTCATTGCTCTTCCCTTCATATCTCTCTCCGGCGGCGCAGCGCGACGTCGGCAGCCAGCGCCAGGCCGATCAAGCCGAACTCCAGTCCCCGGACCCAGAGCGGCTGTTCGTATGGTTGCAACGTGTAGTCGGGCAGATTGAGCCCGGTGATGTAGCTGAGCAGGATCGCAACCGATGCCGTCCACGCCCAGACGCTCGGAAAGACTACCGCGAAGGGCAACAGCCAAAGCAGGTACCACGGGTTGATCACCGGGGACAGCACCAGCAATACCCCGAACAGCACGTCGCCGCGGGGGATTCCGCGTTCCCCACCGCGGGCGTACCGGATGAAGCAGGCGGCCCAGAAGACAGCGAACAACAGGCCGACGACCAGCCGCGCGCCGGACGGCGGCACAACCGTCTTGAGCAGTCCGAAGATCGCCGAGTTGAACTCCCAGTCCCGCGCGAAGGTCAGGAGCGAGACGAGATCGGTGCCGCCCATGACCACGAACGGCAGGTAGACCGCAACCGCCGTGGCCACGAAGAGGAGCCAATGCCGGAGCCGGGCGCGCAGCAGGATGAGCGGTGCCAGCACCAGTGCGAACGTCTTGGCCGCTACGGCCAGGCCGAGAAGCGCGGCGGCGATCCACCAGCGGTGGTGCCGTTCCGCCGGCCGCGGCCGGTCGTCGGAGCCCTTTCGCATCTGCCGCGAGGACGCGCCAATCGGGTCGCGGGCAACAACGATAGCGGCCAGCAGCAAGCCGACGCCGATGCCGTCCGGATGGGCGGTGAAGGCGATCTCCTTGACGACCAGCGGGCACCACGCATAGAGGAGGACATTCCGCGCCGGCGCCAGTCGGAGCAGGAGGACGACGACAGCCAGATCGACAGCGATCAGGATCGCCTGCAGCACGGCGATGCTCGCCGGCTTGATCCAGTACGCGAGGAGAAAGACGACCTGCGTGACCGGCGCGTAGATCGTCGGCAACTCCGGGTAGTTCACACCGTCCAGGACGCCCTGGAACAGCACCGGCACCGCCGGATCGACGAAGAACTCCTCCGGCGCGGCGCCGTAGGGCGTACCGGCAACCGCGAAACGGTAACCGTCCCACAGGTAGCGGTAGAAGTCGTCCTCGTAGAAAGGGCCGCCCACGAGCCCTACAAGGCGAAAGGCGATCGCCCAGAACAGCAGCCGCGGGACGGGGAACGGCTCCCCGGTCCTGCGAAAGTAAAGGAAAAGGCCAAAGACCGGCAGGCCGGTCCACGCGGCGAGCAAAAGGAACGCCCGCAGGTCGGGCTCGCCGGTTTGCCGCGCCAGGAACGCCAGTGCGGCGTATCCCAGGACGCACCAGAGGCCAACGGCATCTACAGTTCTTCTAGAGGCCAACCCACTCCGTCCAGCCGGATCCGCGATGGCCGAAGTCGAAGACCTCCGGGTGCAGCAACTCGGCCAGGATCTCCGCCGACTCGACGACCCGCGGCCCCGGCCGGTTGAAGTACTGGTTGCCGTCGGTCAGGAAGACGCGGCCGCTTCGCACCGCCGAGAGATCGGACCAGCCCGGCTGAGCCGCGAGCGGCGCCATCTCGGCCGCGGAACGCGGGATGTCGAAGCCGCACGGCATGACCGCAATCACGTCGGGATCGGCCTCAATCACCCGCTCGAACTCGAAGTAGCCCGAGTGCATTCCCGCCTCGCCGAGCATGACCCTGCCGCCGGCGATCTCGACCAGTTCCGGTACCCAGTTCTCCGCGTTCATCAACGGGTCGATCCACTCGATACATGCGATCACGGGGCGTTCAGGAAGCCGGCTGGCGCGCTCGCGGATGGCGTCGAGGCGCCCGGTCAACTCCGCCGTCAACTGCTGTGCCCGCTCAGGTCGCCCCAGCGCCTCGGCAACCCTGCCGATATCGTCGAACACGTCACCGAGAGCCATCGGCTCCAGCGACACGAGGCGCGGCTCGGACGCCACGAGTTCGCACACGGCCTGCTCCACGTCCTTCAGGCTGACCGCGCACACCTCGCACTGGGTCTGGGTGACGATCACGGTCGGCGCGAGTTCGTCCAGAAGCCGCGCGTCGACCCTGTAGACAGAAAGGGCGTCCGCCACGATCGCGCGCACCTGGTCGTCGATCGCGCGGCTCGATCCGTCGACGTCGACCTTCGACGAGGAGCAGACCGGCAGCTTCCCCACCGACTGCGGGTAGTCGCATTCGTGCGACCGGCCGACCATGCAGTCCTCGAAGCCGAGGGCGCAGACGATCTCCGTGGCGCTGGCGATCAAGGAGACGATCCGCGGCTCGGTCATGGCGCGGCCGCCTCGGCGGAAACCGGGCGATCGGCCGGCAACAGATCGCAGAAGCCGAAGCCGTCGCGTTCCGTTACTTCGCCCAGAGCGACAGCGATCGGCCGGTCGAAGATCGGACCGTCGAACACGAAGGTGTGAAACTCGCCGTTCTCGCCACAGGGATCGACGCCGGCCGGAAGATCGGCGAGGAAGGCGTCGTCGAAGGCGCGTCCGGCGAAGGAGACCGGCAGAACAGCCGGGTTGACGCAGACAGTGAGCGCGCGGAAGCCGTCGCGGATGAAGGTCCGCGCCAACTCGTCGGTGGGCGAGTGCCAGATGGGGAACTCGCACTCGAGGCCGGACTCCTCGAGCTGGCGGACGCGGTACTCACGGAGATCCTCGAGGAACAGGTCCCCGAACGCGACCCGTCGAATGCCCCGTGCGCTCAGCCGACCAAACGCCTTTCCCATCTCCCGCTCGTACACCACGTTCGACGGCTCGGGCGGCACGACGACCTCGGTCAGCGGAAGGCCGATCGAGTCCGCCTGCTCCCGCAACAACACACGGCGGACGCCGTGCATGCTGACCCGGTCGAAGGCGTCGGTCACCGTTGTGACCAGTTCCACCACCTCGAAGCGCCCCTGCCGGCGCAGTTCCTGAAGCGCCAGACAACTGTCCTTGCCGCCGCTGAAGCAGAGTGCGATCGGTTCCGGCATGGCGAGCCCGGCAGCCTACCGTCTTCCGACCAGCAGAACCGCCGCCGCCGGTAGCACCGTCACCGACGCCAGCAGACACGCCGGCAGGCCGATCAGCATGACGGCCGCCATCGTCTCCAGGCCCGGGTGGTCGGTGAACAGCAGGATCGAGAAACTGGCCGTCGTGGTCAGCGTCGTCATCGCGATCGCACGCCCGACCGACAGGGCCGCCCCGCGAATCGGCTGAGCCGGATCGTCGAGGATTCGGTGGACGACGTGGATGCCGTCGTCGATGCCGAGCCCGAAGATCAGCGGCAGCACGAGCCAGGTCATCACGTTGAAGGGAATGCCGATCCAGCACAGGACGCCCAGGGTGAACGGCACCGCGGCCAGTACCGGCAGCACCGCCAGCAGGACGGAGGCGGGCCGCCGGAAGTCGACGCAGAGGACGAGCAGTACGAATCCCAGGATCGCCCCGGCGATCCAGGGGATCCACGGTCGGTCGCCGATCATCATCCCCTCGACGACCGCGAGCAGCCCACTGGCCCCCGGGTCGATCGCCTGCACCACCTCGCGCTGACGCCGGGCCAGGGCGCCGTCCGCCTTCGAGTCCGTGGCGTAGGCGTAAACCAGCAATTCCCCGGTCGGTGCGATGAACTTGTCGTGCAAACTGGTGGGCAGCGAGTCGATGTCAGGGGGACCAGCCGCGGCGGCTCGACGGAGCGCTGCCACCGCCAGGGCCCGGGGATCGGCTATCCCCCCAACGGCCTCGACCGGCCCACCCTGGGGGCCGAACACCCGGTGTAGCTCAGCGGCCCGCTCCGCCAGATCGGCCGGCAGGATCGTGCCGAGGCTGATCGTCTCGCTGAACAGCGGATGACCGTCCAGCCGGCCCGCGAACTCCCTCGCCTGGTCGAGACTGTCAGCCGCCAGGATCCATGGCGCGCCGTTCGTGCCGAGTACTTCCTGAATCCGGTCGACCATCGCGATGGCCGGCACACCGCGATTCATGATCCGCTCCAGCCGCGTCTCGACCTGCAGCCGCGGCAACCCCGCAAGGGCCGCCGCCAGGAGGACGGCGCTCACCGCCAGACAGCGAACCGGACGTTCCGTCGACCACCGCACCACGGATGAGAGGCCGCGAACCCGGACCGGCGTCGCGCGCATGGACGGGTCCTCCGTCGCGGTTGCGACCCGCCGGCGGTGCCGCCGTTGCCGCAGCACCCACACGGAAGGCAGGACGAGCAGCGTCAGCGGCAGACAGAACAGGAGACCCAGACCGCCCGACAGGCCGAGATGGAGCGCCACCGGGTCCGGCGCGGTCGCCGCGATGAGGAACGCTCCCGCCGTCGTGATGCCCCCGGCGACGACGCCACGGCCGGCGCCGGACAGGGTACGCCGCAACGCCTGCTCGAACGAGCGACCACGAGCCAGTTCCTCTCGCTGGCGCACGAACAGGTGGACGGCGAAGTCGATGCCGAGGCCGAAGACCGTGACGCCGAAGAATGTCTCCATCACGGTCAGCTTCCCGGTCAGGACGCCGACGGCGCCCAGGGCGGCGCCAATCGCGAAGATCAGAACCGCGGCCACCGACAGCATGCCGCCCGGTCGCTTCTCGACGATCCGGAAGAGAAGCAGGACGAGCACGAGGCTGATCGGCGTCAGGCGCTTGATCGCACCCAACGTCTGCTCCTGGTCGCCCGCCGACAGCGCCGGCAGGCCCGAGAAGCCCGCCGTCACCCCGGAACCGGCCAGGGCGCTCTCGATGGCGGCCTCGATCTCGAAGAACGGGCTCTCGCCCACCTCTTCCGCCAGCGGGTCCTTCGCCATCTTGATCTCGACCAGGCGGGCGCCGGGCACGCTGGCCACCGCGCCGCGAAGCGCCACGGCAGAGGCGGCGAACTCCGCCAGATTCGCAACGTCGTCCGGCCGCTCGACGAGGGCGAGCCAACGGTCGAACAGAGGCCGCTCGACAAGCCACGGCGCCTGCTCCGCGAGCCACTCGAGCGGCAGCGGGCGTCGGGCGGCGGCGACTGACGGCAGCGCCGACGCGGCCTCGATCGTGCGGTCGACGGCCTGATCGAGTCGCTCTTCCTCGCCCTCGAGCAGCGCCAGGAGCAGACCGCCGAGCTCGTACTGCTCGGACATCTCGAAGTAGCGGCCGACGTGCTCGTTGCCGCGGTTCATGACGCCCGTGAACGTGAGATCGACGGTTGTCGCCGGCAGCAACGCGGCCAGTGCGAGAGCCGGCAAGACCGCCCAGGCGATCGAGCTCCACGGAGAGCGAATCGTCCAGCGCGCGACCGCGTCGAGAGCCCATCTCATGCTTACGGAACGCTGCTACAGTCCCGCGCGCCAGTGGCCCTGGAGATGGGGCCAGGAGAACGAGGAGAAGAAAATGAAATTCGGCATCATGTTCGCGAACACCGGCCCGTTCGTCGACGGCCCGCCCGCCGCAGGTCTGGCTCAGGCAGCCGAAGCCGCCGGCTTCGACTCGCTATGGACCGTGGAGCACGTCGTCGTCCCGCGCGGCTACGCCTCCCCCTATCCCTACGACGAAAGCGGCAAGATGCCCGGCGGGCGCGAGGATTTCGACATCCCCGACCCGCTCGTCTGGCTATCCTACGTGGCGGCGGCGACCACGAGCATCAAGCTCGCGACCGGCATCCTGATCGTCCCGCAGCGCAATCCCCTGGTCACGGCCAAGGCCGTTGCCACGCTCGACAAGCTCTCCGGCGGCCGGGCCGTCCTGGGCGTCGGCGTCGGCTGGCTGGAGGAGGAGTTCAACGCCCTCGGCGTACCGTTCGCCGGCCGCGGACGCCGCCTGGACGACTACATTCGGGCCTTCCGGGCGCTGTGGACCGAGGACTGCCCGAGCCACGACGGCGAGTTCGTCTCCTTCTCCGACTGCTACAGCCGACCGCAGCCGGTCCAGGGCTCCGTGCCGATCATCGTCGGCGGCCATTCCGACCGCGCCGCCCGCCGCGCCGGCGAACTGGGCGACGGCTTCTTCCCCGCTCTCGGCGACGTCGACAAGCTGAAGCACCTGCTGGGGATCATGCGCGAAAGCGCCACGGCGGCGGGCCGCGACCCGGACGCGATCGAGATCACCGCCAACGGCGGACCGCCCGATCACGTGGCGCGGATGGCCGAGATCGGCGTCTCCCGCGTCATCTTCCCGCCGATGCCGCCCGACCGGCTGGCCCAGTTCGGCGAAGAGGTCATCTCGAAGTTCAGTTGAAAAGACTGGGTGCGCCGGCGTGACATCCGACCACCCGCAGACGGGCGCTCGGACCGTGACGCTGGTGACGCGCGGACGCGCCACCAGGGTTTCCGCCGGCATCAGGCGCGACGCCGCGAAGCGGCGAGCCCGTGCGGTGGTAACTTCCCTCGCATGATCCACGCTCAACGTCGCATTCGCCCTCTGCTCCTCGCCCTCGCGTTTCTCCTCCTCGCGGCCACCCCCACCCTCGCCTCCGAATCCGAGGCCGCCGAGCCCGTTCGCGTCCTCTTCGTCAGCAAGTCGTCCGGCTTCCAGCACTCGGCGATCAAGCGCACCGACGGCCATCCCAGCCACGTCGACACCGTGCTTGCCCAGGTGGCGACCGAGCGGGGCTTTGAGATCACGTCCACCAAGGACGCAGGCCTGATCAACGCGACCCAGCTCGCCAGTTTCGACGTCGTCATCTTCTACACGACCGGCGACCTGACCCAGCGCGGCGGCACCGGCGAGGGCTTCTTTCGCGGCGACGGCAACCCCCCGATGAGCGCCGATGGCGTCTCCGACCTGATCGCCTGGATCGAAGCCGGCGGCGGCTTCGTCGGCTTCCACCCCGCCACCGACACCTTCCACGGCGAGAACGACGAGGTGACCCCCTACATCGGCATGATTGGCGGCGAGTTCACCCACCACGGCGCCCAGTTCCCCGGCATCGTCCGTGTCGCCAACGCCCACCACCCGACGATGAAGTCCGTCGAGGACGGCTGGAAGATCATGGACGAGTGGTACCTCTTCAAGAACCTCGCCGAGGACAAGCTCCACGTCCTGGCGCTGATGGACCCCGGCGAAGAGCGGACCAAGCAGGAGGTCTACGACATCGCCCCGTACCCCATCGCCTGGTGCCGGGAACTCGGCGCCGGCCGCGTCCTCTACAACGCGATGGGCCACCGCGAGGACGTCTGGGACCACGAGATGTTCCAGGCCTGGGTCGGCGACACGATCGAATGGGCGGCCGGCGAAGGCGAAGCCGCGGCCGCGCCGAACTGGGGCGACGTGGTTCCCTGATCCTGGCGAGACCAACAGACCACCAGCAGCCGGGTCTGCAAGGTGTCCGTGACGGGCGATGAGCGTTACGACGAACATACTGCAGCGGACCTTCCACATCCGGTGCCGGGACACGGCGACGGCGGCGCGGACGTATCGGTTCTGGCGCCGCAGGTACTCTTCGGCGCCCCGCACCCACTATCGATCACGACTGCCCACCTGATGCTCGCCGAAGACATCTACTTCCTCGGCTTTCCCTTTGGAATGAGCTTCGACGTCGGCGACCTGAACGCCGGCTTTCCGATGCCGCTCGTGAAGAAGGGAATCGTATCGGGGCTTCACTTCGAAGACGGCCTCATCTTGCTCGACGGTCACAACAACCCGGGATTCTCCGGTGGCCCGGTCGTCCGTCGCGGCACGTCGACGGAGCAGACGGTGGTCGGCCTGGTCTCCGCCTACCGGTACGACAGGAACAGGGTGCTTGACACGGATGACAAGCCTGGGCCCTACACGTACGACGTGAACACGGGCATCGTGTACGTTCAGGACGTCAGGCAAGTTCTACGGCTCATCTCGGACAATCCGATCGGGATCGAAGTCGATCAACCCTAATCGGCGAGTACTGAAGGGTGCTCGCCCCCGCGGCGGTGGTCACGCGCGTCCGTACGCCTCTCTGCTTGGCGCAAAGTAGGCGCGCCGACGGCTGGCAACGATGGAGTCCAGGACTTTGCGCGCTGGACGCACGTCCGTCACCAGGGCTCAGCGCTCCTGTTGGCCGCCTAGGCGTGCTGGCCTTGTCTTCGGAGCTCGCCGATCGTCACGCCGGAATCAGGGGTCCTCCAGGAGACCGAATCCGCTCTCCACTACGTTGGATTTCCTTGTGGTTATCAATGACCAAGTGATAGATTCAGTCACCCAAACGGGGGTCCACGACGGGCCGGTCTCGCGACCTCCGACACCCGGCAAGCCGACCGTCAGGTCCAGCATTGGATAACAACCGAATGATTGACAAAGAAGCCGGTATGAGCACCAAGGAGCGCATGGGCGAGGAGATCGCCACGCTCGCAGCGCGGATCGACGCGGCGACTTACGAGCTGCTTGTTCTGATTCGCAGGTTCGACGAGGAGGAGGGCTGGAACTGCGGCTTCCTCAGTTGTGCGCAGTGGCTCACCTGGCGAATTAGCCTTGCACCCGGCGCGGCCCGAGAGAAGGTGCGGGTCGCCCGCGCCCTGGGCGAACTGCCCCTGATGAGCGAGGCCATGAGACGGGGCGAACTCTCGTACTCCAAGGTGAGAGCGCTGACCCGCATCGCTCGGCCCGACACGGAGAAGGACCTCGTCGAACTCGGGAAGGCCGGGACCGCGGCGCATATCGAACGCGTCGTACGGTCCTGGCGGAGGATCGACCGTTCGGTCGAGGCTGCCGACGACGAACTGCGCAACGCGTCGAGCCATGTGACGAGCCACATCGACGAGAACGGCATGTTTGTGATCCGCGGGCGTCTGGCGCCGGAAGCGGGCGAAGTGGTACTGAAGGCGCTCAAGGCAGCCGGCGAGAAGCTCTACGCGGATTGCCCGGAGGACCGGCCGTCCGCCGGCAAGGTGCGGGCCGATGCGTTGGCGCTCGTCGCCGAGAGCGCGCTCAAGGGCGGTCTCGATCCTGGCTCAAGCGGCGACCGGTACCAGGTCGTCGTTCATGCGAGCGAGGAGGAACTGAGGGCCCCGCAGGAAGATCCGGCGGTCGGCTGCGCGTCGTGTGCTTCCGCGGAAGCGCAGGCGGCAGACGTTTCCGCGGAAACGCCAGCGGGTCGCCAACCGGCAGACGGCCGGTCTTCGCCCTGCGGCGCCTGGCTCGGCGACTCACACGTTCCTGTTTCCGCGGAAACGGCCCGGCGCATCGCCTGCGACGCCGGCAAAGTCCGGATCACTCACCGATCGGGCCAGATCCTGAGCGTCGGCCGCAAGACGCGCACCATTCCACCGCCGATCCGTCGCGCCCTGGAGTTCCGCGATCAGGGTTGCCGCTTCCCCGGCTGCACCTCGAAGCACTGCGACGCCCACCACATCGTCCATTGGGCCGACGGCGGCGAGACGAAGCTCTCGAACCTCATGCTCCTCTGCCGGCGACACCACCGACTGCTCCACGAAGGCGGCTTCAGCGTGCGAATGAGCGAGGAGGGCGCCGTGCAGTTCTTCCATCGCCGGGGACGGCCCCTGGAGCAGAGTCCTGCGCCACCCCCGGTCGGCCTTCACGCCGCACGGGAGCTGGTCGAGCACCTGGAGGACGCCGGCATCCTGATCACGGGCAAGGAGTCAATGCCAACCTGGGACGGCCGGCCGCTCGACCTGTCTTACCTGATGGAGTGCCTGTGGAAGCCGCCACCGCACCTGGAGGCAAAGGTAGCGCGGGAACAAGAGACGCCCCGAGCCGCCTAACGCGGCAGAAGGTCCAGAGGCCGGCGCTTCGCGCCGGATGCCGGCGGGGACGCCGGCGCACCCAGTTTCTGCCG
>VXUF01000131.1:70891-71765 GCA_009837085.1 Holophagales bacterium | reverse complement strand
GCGGGTTCGACGCGGACGGCGTCGGTCGGGAAGACGCGGACACGTTCCCTGATCGTCTGCCTGACGCCGTCGAACAGGAGGTCGCCGAGGCCGGCGACGCCGCCGCCGAGCACGATGAGCTCCGGATGCAAGGTGACGACGACGTTGGCGGCGGCGATGCCGACGAGGCCCGCGATCCGCTCCAGCTCTTTCGTGACCGCCTCGTCGCCTGCCCTAGCCGCCTCGCCCATCGTCTCCGGGTTGACCTTCTCGGTGTCTCCTCCGGCGATCTTCTGCAGGATGGGCGCCTGACCCGAGCGCAGGAGCCGAACGCCGGTCCCTCCGATCGCCGGGCCACTCGCTACCGCCTCCAGGCATCCCCGGTTGCCGCAGCCGCAGAGAGGACCGGCCGGATCGACGATCTGGTGGCCGAGTTCGCCGGCTGAGCCGAGCGGTCCCAGGCGCAGCCTGCCCTCGATCACCACGCCGCCGCCGATCCCGGTGCCGAGCGCGAACAGCGCCATCGTCGATACCCCACGACCGGCGCCGAAGCGGAACTCTCCCAACGTCGCCGCGCGAACGTCGTTCAGAAGACGGACCGGCGTCTCCAGGCGCGCGCCGAGCAGGCGAGCAACCGGCACATCCCGCCACTGGCCCGGCAGGTTGGGCAGGAACCGGGTGATGCCGGCCTCGAGGTCGACCCATCCGGGACAACCGACGCCGACCGCGGCCGGACGCCTGCCAACCTCCCGTTGCAGCTCGAGCAGGCCCTCGGCAATCCGGTCGAGCATCGGCTCCCATCCGTCGTAGCCGCCGCCTTCGAGGTTCCGGCGCGCGACCAGGCGGTAGTTGCCGGCATCGACATCGACGAAGCCAAGCGCCAGTCCGATGTGGG
>VXUF01000131.1:47545-70881 GCA_009837085.1 Holophagales bacterium | reverse complement strand
GCCGGCGGGGCGTTCGCAGCCGCGCCTGCTGCCTCGGTAACGAGGTCGGCGCCCCGATCCTCCGAGTAGTCGATGAAGCCGATCATCATCTCGTCGGTCGTCGGTCCGCCGAACTGGACGGCGCGGGTCGTGTCGAGCTCGAGCACCGTCTGCTCGTTCCGTTCCTCCGTGTTGACGTACGTCATCAGCACATCGACGCGGGTTCCGGCCGGAAGGTCCTTCGGCTCCTTGTAGATGTAGTTCGTCTGCCAGTTCCAGTCGTAGGCCGGAACGTCGAGGAGGACCTCCTCGGTGCCGTCGGGGTAGTACGCGGTGTACCTGGCGTCCAGCCCGCGAAGGTGGGAATGCGGCAGGTAACCGTAGATCGTCGTCGGGTACTCGAAGACCTTGGAGGCGCCGATGACCCAGTTCTCGTGGCCCGGCGGGATCTCGAAGTCGCTGTTGCCGACGCCTTCCCACTTCGCGACCCGGTCGATCTTCGCGTCCTTGGGGTGGAACTTGAAGGCCATCTGGGAACGGTCCCAGACGCCGGTGCCTTCGCCCGGCTCCTTGTTGTAGTGCATCGAGAAGTAGAGCTGCGTGCCCGGCATCAGCAGCCGGCCGGCGCCGTCGGGAAGGTAGAAGGGCTCGGTGCCGGGGGCGATGCCGCCGAGCAGTCCGGAAGCGCCGGGCGTCTCGGTCTCGGTAGCGACCCGTGAACCGACCACATGATGGACGACATCGCTGCCGGGGCGGAACTCGATCGCCTGGATCCAGCGCGGTTCGGGCAGCATCTCTTCCGTGATCATGACCGCCTTCAGGCTGATGTTCAGGTCCTTGACGTCATCGTCGACCCAGAACGGCTCGGCCAGATCGAGCACCAGGTCGGGCTCACCGATCAGCCAGCCCGTCGGCCACTCGATCGGCTCCGGCGCGTTGGCCGGGTCACCGCGGCGGGCGCCGGTCTTGGACCAGCCGACGATCGTGTCGATCTCTTCCGCGGTCAGGATCCGCTCGTTGGTGAATTGACCGTGGGTGTCATCGCTCGCGAACCAGGGCGGCATCTCCTTCGCCTCCACCTGCCGCGCGATGCTGCGTGCCCACGGACGCGTCTCTTCGTAGGTGGTCAGGGCCATCGGCGCCTTCATGCCGCCGTAGGCGACGCCCTCGGGACGATGGCAGCCCTGGCAGGAACGCTGCAGGATCGGCTCCACGTCCTCGTGGAACGTGATCGTGTCGGGGCTGTCGGGCTCGTTCGGCCCAACGGCAAGAACCGGGGCCGCGACAACGAGAAGCAGGGCGACGAGAGCGGCGAAGCGGGAACGGCGTGACATCACGGGCTTCCTCCCAGAGGGTCTGGTTGCGGTTGATCGGACCCTACCACACTGAGTGATGACTCAGCTATTGAAAGAGCTGCTGTCCATTTCTGCGTGAGCACTCCGTTCAGGTTCACCTTGTGAATGGCGCTACGCCTAGCCGACGGTGTCACGGAAGATGCCGATGATCTCGTCCGCCTCGTTCTCGGTGAGTGTCAGGATGGGGCGAAACTCCACTCCGCCGTCCGTGTACCAGGCGGGCACGGTGAAGATTCCGGCTTCGAACAGCCTCGCGGTCATCTCCATCTTGCCCATCTCCTCGGAGAGGATGCCCATGCACAGCCCGTGCTGGTTGACCCGGTAGGGACCGCCCCGCAGCCCCTCGGCGAACTGCCCGGCCAGCGCATTCACGTGGTCCAGAAAGCCGGGCGCGATCGTCAGGTCGCAGACCCTGGCGGTGGCGACGCAGCCGAGCTCGTTGCCGCCGAAGGTCGAAGAGTGCGGTATCGCCGTGTCGAAGAACCACTCCTTGATCTCGGGGGCGAGCAGGACGGCTGCGTTGGCGAGGATTCCGCCGCCGAGGCCCTTGGCGGTGGTCACGATGTCCGGGACGATGCCGTGCTGCTGCCAGAACCAGAACGTCCCGGTCGCGCCCAGGCCGGTCTGGACCTCGTCGATGATCAGTTTCGCTCCGTGCTTCCGGCAGAGGTCCATCACGGCCTGGAAGTAGCCGGAATCGGGAATCGGGAAACCCGACTGCGCCGGGGACGACTCGATCAGCACCGCGGCCGTCTCGTCGTCGACCGCGGCGGCCATGGCGTCCAGGTCGTTGTACGGCACGATGACGAAGTCGTCGAAGTCGAGGAGGTAGCGCTCGTGGTTGTCCGCGTTGTCGCCGGCAGCCAGGGCGAAGCACGTGTGGCCGTGGTAGGAGGCCTCGATGGAAACGAGCTTCGTCCTCCTGGTCATGCCCCGGGTGGCGCGGATCGCGACCTCCGTGGATTCCGCGCCGCTGGCCGTGTAGGTAACGCCGGTCAGGGCGCCGCCGGTGCTCTCGACGAGTTTCTCGGCGGCCTTCGCCTTGTAGCCCGAAACGAGCAGCAGGTTCCCGATCTCGAGCTGGTGCAGCGCTTCCTTGACCGCGGCAATGATGTCCGGGTTGCGATGCCCGAGGTTGTAGAGAGTGCCGTTGCGGTGGCAGTCCCAGTACCACTTCTTCGTGAACGCGTCCTGCACGCGGGCGCCCTCGCGCTGGCCGAAGTGAAGTTCGGTGCCGAACGCCTTCATGACGCCGACGTTGCCGGGGGATACATACTCCGCAAAGGCGCCCTCGGTGGCGTCGGCCGACGGATACGGCGGGTAGCCCTCGGGAAAGTGCACTGCTTCGATGGTCGCCGCTTCCTGGTCGCCTGCGTCCGTAGCGGCCCGGCTGTTCGGAGCGCAACCTGCCAGGGCGGCAGCCCCGCCGGCAGCGGCAATCGTCCTGATGCAGTCGCGCCGACTGCTCGTCCTGTTGCGGGTGCCCTCGCCCATGTCGCGGCCTCGCTCTCCCGGTTTCGTCGCTTCCCCACTCACCTCGCAGGAGGCAGCACCGTCTCCAGCCGGTCGATCGCATGGACGGGTGCGGCTTCGCCCTTCATCAGGTGAGCGATGGCGCGTAGAACGAGCCGCTGGCGCGCCAACCGGTTCTGGCCAGCAAAGGCAGCGGACTCAACGCGCAGGCTGAAGTGGTTCCCCTCGCCCGTGACCTCGATTCGCGCGTCCGGCAGCGCCTCGGCCACCGCCTCCCGCATGCGCTCGGCCGTCTCGTGGGTCGTCGGTTGATCGACTATCTCCGCCACAGGCGGCCTCCGCGGCAGCGCGGGAAATCAGCCGCCGGCGCGGGCGGCCGGAATGTCGACGTCGAGGCGCTGGCCGTGCTCGGTGTCGACCACCGTGATCGAGGCGCCCCTGGCACGAGCCGCCGAATCCCGGTCGAGCAGGAAGAAGAGACCGCCGACCGGCACCCGGAGTTCGCCGCCAGCCGCCGGCCCGAAGCCGAGGAAGGGCTGAAACTTCGCGTCGATACCGAAGTGGAGCTCCGCCTGCTGTTGCTGCTGGGCGTTGCGGAGAATCTGCTCGGCTTCGGCGCTGATCGATATCTCGACCTCGCCGGCGGACAACTCCGCGCGTTCCATGCCCAGCGCCTCGTGGAGCTCGCCGCTGTCGTACATCTCCTTGACGATTTCGCAGCCGCCCAGGAACTCGCCTCCGACGTAGAGCTGGGGGATCGTCGGCCAGTCGGAGAACTCCTTGACCCCCTCGCGGACGTCGGAGTCCGAGAGCACGTCGAAGGTCTGGTACTCCGGAAGCAGCCGGTTCAGCACCTGGACGACCTGAGCCGAGAAGCCGCACTGGGGAGTAGCCGGGTTGCCCTTCATGAACAGGACGGTCGGAGCGGAATCGACGATGCCCTGGATGCGGGACTGGAGCTCGGGAGAAATCGACATGGCGTTGGACCTCGGTGCAGGCGGAACAGGCTCCTGGACAGAGCTGCCTCAGCCTACCAGCCTGGGAGGCACTCGCAGCGCAACCGCTGCACCCGGAGCCTGATCCCTACTGGTCCTCCGTCTCCTCGCCGAAGAAGGTGCTCTTGTAGTCACCCTGCCCGCCCCATCGCTCCCAGATGGGCTTGTTGTCCGTGCCGGTGACCAGCCAGCGGTCGCCGTACTTCCTGACGGTGTAGAACTGCTCCATGATCGCCTGGCGACGCGGCCGGAAGTCGATGAAGACGCCGCGGACGACCGCCGTATCGCCGACCCACCCTTCCAGGTACATCGACTGCTTGTCGTAGCCCGTCGGAGGTCCGATCACGCCGGCCGCGTTGAAGATGTTCCGGTACATCGCGACCCAGTCGGCCTTCGTCTGGCCGGAGTAGTCGCTGAAGTCCTCGGACCAGTAGCTCAGGTGCTCCTCGACCTCCTCCCACGTCCTCGCGTCCCTCTGCGTGTCGAGCACCTTGTTGACCACCTCCAGCACCGCCGCCTCGTCTTCCCCGGTCGGCGTCCAGTCCGCGACCGCGTCGCCGGTCGGACCGGCCGTGGCGTCCGTCACCTGGTCGGGGGCGATTTCGAACACCGCAAGGTGCGCTTCGTCCTTCACGTACATCCGCGATCCGGCGACCGTGAGGTGGGTGAAGACCGGAGTGTCGGCGACGTCCCAGGAAGCGAGTTCCTGATACTCGGAGGGATCGGCGGCAACCACCTTGATCTCGCCGTTGTCCGTCAGCACCAGGAGCCGGTCCCCGCCGACGACGACGAAGGCCGCGTACCGCGCCACCTGGGGCGGACCCTGCCAGCACTGCTGGCCGGTGCGCATATCGACGCAGACCAGCGTCCCGAGCCTCTTGTGCGAACGGAAGTAGGCGTGGTCACCCACCAGCACGGGCGAGTCCATGTAGAGCTCGTGCCGCTTCGTCGCCCAGACACTGTTCACGTCCCAGAGTCCGTCACCGCCGGTGGGCTCCGGATCGAGCAGCGCGTTGCCCCAGTGGTAGCCGCCGATCAGGATGTTGTCCTCGTACAGGAGCGGCGTCGGGATGTTCTGCTCCATGAAGATCCGCAGTTCCTTCTTCCACAGCGTCTTGCCGTCGCTGATGCGAATCCCGACCACATGATTCTGGGTCGAGGTGACGAGCTGCCGGACCCCGTCGAGCGTGAACGCCATCGGCGAGGCGTAGCCCGGCGGCAGGTACTCGGTGCGCCAGACTTCTTCGCCGGTGTGCCGGTTGTAGGCCACGATCTCACCGAGGCTCTCGATCGACGGATCGGGCCAGGTCTGGCCGATCGGGACGATGACCAGGTCGCCCTCGACCAGCGGCGAGGCGCTGGTGCCGCACTCGGGATAGGGCTGCGCGTAGATGTCGTCGTAGCTCTTGTCCCAGAGCACGTCGCCCTGCTCCGCGTCTATGGCGTGCAACCGCTCCGTGACGCCGAAGGTGTAGAGCGTGTCCCCGACCGCGGTCAGCGTCGATTTCGGGCCGGGCCCCCAGGCCCAGGCGTGGTTCACCGGCACGTAGGCGACCGGATAGGCGTAGCGCCAGATCTCATCGCCCGTTTCCGGGTCGAGCGCAAGAACGACCTCCTCCTCGCCCTGCCGGACGTGAATGTAGAGCTTGCCCTGGTGGAGGATGGGCGCCGACTGCCCGAGGCCGACCTCGATCTTCCAGACCTGGTGCAGGGACGCCGGCAGCGGGCCGTGAAGCGCCGCGGCCAGACTCTCGTTGCCGGCCACGGGCGCGTACCCGTCCCTGGCCGGGCCCCGCCACTGGGACCAGTCACCTTCAGCGGCAAGGGTCGGCGCGGACCACGCAGCCGCCAACAGAGCCAAGCAGAGAAGGAGCTTCAGCGCTCCGGTGGACCGAACGACTGTCGCTTTCCGCATCACGGTGATCTCCTCTGGTCGAGGTCAGTGGTCAGGCCGGGACCAAACGGCCGCAACCTCAGAAATCGAAGCTGAGCCGCAGCATCAACCGGCGCGGATACTGGTAGAGGGAAGGCACCAGATTACCGTCCCTGAACGCAGTGGCCTGCCACCAGTCCCAGGCGTCTTCGTTCAGGGCGTTCAGGACCTGCAGATCGACGCCGAACGAGACGTCGCCATCGAGCGAGAAGTTGCGCCCGATGCCCAGGTCGAGCGTCGCGCTGCCCGGCATTCTCCGCTGGTCCTCACGCGGGGTCAGGGCGACATCGATCTGGCCCTGAGGCAGTTGGACCCTCTGGAAGAGTCCGTAGGGCCGGCCATCCTGAACCTTCAGCACCGCTGCTCCGCGCAGCTTCCAGGGCAGGTCGACCTGGACCTGGCCCGCGAACACCCAGGTTCGGTCTCCCTGCAACAGCCCTTCAGCGTTGATGTGGTGGTTCGGATCCACGCCCGACTGGGACGAGAAGAACGGTTCCGCCTGGCGCTGGTCGAGGTTCCGTGCCGTGAATCCCTCCGAGTTCGACCAGCCGAGCGATGCGTTCATCCCCCACCGGCCGACCTTCCGCTTGGTCAGGCTCACGAAGATGGCCTCGTAGTCCTGGTGGTACCTCGCACCGGGGGGCGCGTTCGCGCCCGGCCCCGGGCTGTTCCCCTTGCGCCGGGTCGGCTCCTCGACGATGCCGAAGAGCGTCATCGTTTCACCGGTCTCCGGATTCTCGAACGGCACTTCCTCGTAGACACCGTCGTCGAGGATGTGCCAGCCGATCAGGTTCGTGCCGCGCTTGACGACGAGCTCGGCGCCGAGGGTCAGCGTCTCGCTGAGCTGCTGCTCGTAGCCGAGGGCGTACTGATCGTACTCGGGCGCCTGCATGTTCGGGTCCGGCTGAATGAGATTCTCGTCGGCGACCGTCCGGTAGACGTACCAGGGGCCGTTCCGGTAGTAGCTGAAGGCGTACATCGAGGGCGGCCGGTCGGGGTGAGGACCGTTCCACATGGCCGTATTGTTCGCCTCGAAGTACTTGCCGTAGGAGACGCGCAGCACACCCTGCCGCTCGCCTTCGCCGACCTGGTGGGCGATCCCGAGGCGCGGCGAGATGTTCTTCCAGTCGACGAGATCGTCGTAGGCGGGGTAGAAGTCACCGCTGAAGACGGCATTCCCCTTGCCGCCCCCGTGGGACAGCAGCACCTCGTAGGGCGGGATGCCTCCGTTGTCGTGGTCGTAGCGCACACCGAGGTTCAGGGTCGTCTTGCCGCCAAGGTTCCACGAGTCGTCCACGAAGAGCCCGAGAGAGGTCGAGTCGCTGCCGTAGTAGTGCTGCTGCCGGGTGTAGCGCCAGTAGAAGCTCTCGGCGAACTTCGCGTAGTAGAGACCGCCCGGGCCTGGGTAGAGCTGCGGCGTCTTCGTGGTCGCGTCCGTGAACTGGACGCCGAACTTGAACTCGTGACTGCCGGCGAGGTCATCCGCGAAGTGGGTCAGCTTGGCGCTGGTGCGGACCATCCCGGGACCGTAGTCGTACGGATACCTCGGTCCGCCGACGGTCGTGGGCACCGGCTGCGTGTAGTCCACGAAGGGCGGCTCCACACTGCCGGTGACCGAGGCCACCCGGTCGTAGTTGTCGAAGTCGGCGACGTTCACCTCGAAGAACGTCCGGTTCGAGAACACGGACTGCCACCCGAGGCGGAAGGATGGCCGGATGCCGAACTCGTGCGCCTGCGCGTCCTGGGAGAGGAACGGATCCGACGCCGCCTGCCAGTCGTAGTCCTCGTACTGGGCGCTGAGCGTCAAGGTGTTCGACGGGTTGAAGGTCCAGTCGAGCTTCAGCGCGGAGCGCTCCCAGAGGTCCGGCCGGACGAACTCCCGAATCGAGCCCGGCTCCCCGAGGGCGTCCTCCTTGTACTCGAGCGACAGGAAGTACCACAGTTCGTCCTGGACCAGCGCGCCGCCGAGCGCCAGGGTGAAGTTATTGAACTTGTCCCGATAGAAGCCGGTCTCCTCGCCGGTCAATCCGGCAACTTTCGGGCCCTCGGCGGTCAGCGAGTCGAACTGGCCGTAGTAGTTCAGGCGGCCATCGAACTCGTTCGTCCCGGACTTCGTGACGATGTTGATCGCGCCGCCGGACATGCCGCCGTACTCCGCCGGGGCACCCACACCGAGCACCTGGACCTCCGAAATCGTGTCCGGGTTGATCCAGAACCACACGCCGCCGTAGTCGTGCAACGAGGAGTTGAGGCCGTCGAGGTTCCACGAGTTCGATACGCCGCCACTGCCGTAGACCGAGTACCTCCAGTCGCCGTAGGTCTGGTCCCGCCCCTGGAGCGTCACCCCCTTGGCCATGGCGGCGTAGTCCTGGAAGCTCCGCTTGGTCGGCAGGTCGTCGATGAACTCCTCGGTCAGGTGGGTGCTGATCACGTTGCTCGTCACGTCCAGGATCGGCCGCTCCGAGGTCACCGTGATCTCCTCCGAGGTCGCGGCGAGCTGCAGGACCATGTGCACGGTGCTGGTCTGCGAGATCGAGACGCGGACGTCCTCGACCGTCTCGTCCTCGAAGCCGTCGAGCGTTCCGGTGACCGAGACCGTACCCGGAAGCAGGGCCGTCACCAGGAATCCGCCGTTCACGCCGGTCGTCGTCGAGCGGTCGCCGCGCACCAGCGGCCCGTCGACCTCGATCAGCACGCCCGGCAGCGGATCGCCGTTCGCGTCGCGCACCTCGCCACGGACGGTGCCGACGTTCTGGGCAAGGGCCGACACAGCGATGAACAGAAGGAGCAGTGAGACTGAAACAACCTTCGACATGGTCACCTCCGATTCTGTCGTCGCCTGAAGCAAGCGGTTTACTTTGACCGACGAACAGAGGTTGGATCTAGAAGGAAACCTGAGAGAAACTTAGGCTTTCTAAGCGCCAGCGCCGCCACCCGGGCTCGAATACTCTTCGCTCTGATCTGAATCTCACGCGCTTCACGAGTTCTCCAGTGCTTTCTGCCCACGCTCCGGCACACTCCCGCGTCAGGCCCGTGCTTGCTCCTGTCGTCATCGCGCTCGCGTTCGGCGGGCCGGCGGCCGGTCAGGTCAATGCCGATCTCAGCGAACGGCCCTCGATCGCGGCGCTCGCCATCGACGAGCCGATCGTCGTGGACGGCCGGCTCGACGAGCCCGCCTGGCAAAGCGCCGAGGTCGGTAGCGGCTTCCGCCAGCGCGAACCCCGCGAGGGAGCGCCGGCTTCGGAGCGGACCGAGTTCTCCATCGCCTACACCCAGTCGACGCTCTACGTGGCGCTGCGCGCGTTCGATCGGGAGCCCTCGAGGATCATCGCCAAGGAGATGGAGCGCGACGCGGACCTCGCCTCCGACGACTCCTTCGTTCTGGTCTTCGACACCTTTCTCGACGGCAGGAACGCCTTCGCCTACGCCACCAACCCGAACGGCGCCCGTCACGATGCGTTGATCACAGACGAGGGGCGCGACGTGAATGTGGAGTGGGACGGCGTGTGGACCGTCAGGGCGCGGCGAACGACCGACGGCTGGACGGCGGAGATCGCGATTCCCTTCGCGACCCTGCGCTTCGACCCGGCGCTCGACCGCTGGGGGCTGCACGTGCAGCGGCTCATCCGCCGCAAGAGCGAGGAGGTGAACTGGGCGTATCTGCCCCGTTCCACGCTGCCGATCACCACGTCCGGCGTATCCCACTACGCGGCCTATCGCGTTTCGCTGGCCGGCAGGCTGACGGGACTCGCCGGGCTCCGGCGCTCGCGCAGTCTAGACGTCAAGCCCTACCTGATCGGTTCCGCCTCCGAAGAGCCGCCGGTCCGTACTTCGGGGACCGACCTCGACGGCGGACTCGACATCAAGTGGGGATTGAGCAAATCCGTGGCGCTCGATCTGACCTACAACACGGACTTCGCCGAGGTCGAGGTCGACGATCTGCAGGTGAACCTGACGCGCTTCTCCCTCTTCTTTCCCGAGAAGCGGGACTTCTTCCTCGAGAACGCCGGCATCTTCGAGTTCGGCCCTCCCCAGAGAGTGCCGTGGATGCCCGCCCTGATGAAGGCCTTCTTCTCGCGCCGCATCGGGCTCGACGGCGGCGAGACGGTGCCGATGGACCTGGGGGCTCGCCTGACCGGCCGCCTCGGCGAATGGAACTTCGGCGTCCTCGGGGTCGGCACGGGAGAGGCCGACGTCGGGAGCCGGAACGTGCCGCAAACCGCCTTCTCCGTCGCCCGGGTGAAGCGCAACATCGGCCAGCGCTCCAGCGTCGGCGCGATCTTCACCCAGCGCGATCCCGCAGCGCGAGGGGCGGAGAGCCTCTACGGCTTCGATATCGAGCTCAAGCCGACCCAGCTCCTCCAGCTCAACGGCTACTGGAGCCGCAGCGAGCGGCCGGGGATCGAGGGCGACGATGCTTCCTTCGGCGCCGGTGTCGGCTACCAGGGTTCCACCCTGACGACCTCGCTGGACTTCATCGAGTCGCAGCAGAACTTCGATCCGGGCGTGGGGTTCCTGCTGCGCGAGAACTTCCGCCTCTACAATCCCCGCTTCATCTGGCAGCCGCGGATCGAACGGGCCGGCATCCGCTCCTGGTACGCCGAAGGCACGCACCGCCGTTTCGAGCGCTCGAGCGACGGACGCCTGGAGAGCGAGGAGACCGTCTTCTACCCCGTCGGCATGGTCTTCAAGACGAACGACTTCCTTGAGCTCGGCGCGGTCCGGACGAAGGAGCGGCTGTTCGCGCCGTTCGAGATCTTCCCCGGCGTGGTCATCCCGCCTGGCCTGTTCGAGTTCGACGGCTGGGAGCTGCTGCTGCTCACCGACGCGTCCCGATCCGTGTCCCTGCGGAGTTTCAACTTCTGGGGCGAGTTCTACGAAGGCGACTGGGTCTCCGTCCGCCAGCAACTCAGTCTTCGCCTGTCACGCCTCGTTCGCGCCTCGACCACCTGGTCGCACCACAACGTCGAGCTGCCGCAGGGCGCCTTCGAGATCAACCTGTGGAGCCCGGGCCTCGACCTCTCGTTCACTCCCGATCTGCGGTTGAACATGATCGCCCAGTACAACGACGCCGCCGAGGATCTGGGCGTGAACATCCGCTTTCACTGGATCTACCGGCCCGGGGCCGACATCTTCCTCGTCTACAACGAGAACTGGACGGCGCCGTCGCTCCGGGAGCGACGCTCGGAAGGGCGGCAGCTCATCATCAAGGCCACCTACCTCTTCCAGCGCTAGCCGGCGGGAGCCGTCGCGGCGACGCGGGGATCGTTGACGCCCATGACGTCCACCAACTCCTGGAAGCGCGGCTCGTCACGCAGGCAATCGAAGGCCGGATGCACCTTGGTCCAGAGGACGGCCCCGAATCTCGCGTTCAGTGCGTCCTCGAGGCAACACAGCGCGGTTTCCTTCTCCTCGAGCCAGGCATAGAGGACCGCCAGCGCGGCCGAACGGTCCTCACCCGTGTCCGTCCGTCTCAAATGCTGGTCCACCATCCAGCGCAGCACCCCCGGTTCCCCCTTCTTCGCGTAGACCCTCCCCATCGCCTCCGCTTCCTCCGCCCGGCCGGTAATCCGAAGGTGCGCCTGGCGCGCCTTGACCGCATCGTCCGGTTCACCCATGGCGCTGTAGCAGGCCGCCAACAGGGAGCGCACGATGGGGAAGTTCTCCTCCAGGGCGAGCGTGCGAAGAGCCTGCTCGGCCGCCTCTTCGTAGCGGCGCCGGTAGTAGAGAGTCTGGCACAGGCCCTGGCCGATTACCGGCGCAAGGGGATCGAGATCCACGGCAGTCCTGATCTCGCGTTCGGCTTCGTGGACACGGCCTACCGGGGACAGGAAGTGGTTTCCGTACGAGTAGTGGGCCATCGAGTTCCCGGGATCGAGCAGCAGGGCCCGCCGATACGCCTGCTGCGCCGCGGGCCAGTCCCATCGGAAGGCGGCACTCAGAAGACCCAAAGCCCGGTACGCGAGCACGCTCGAACCGTTGAGTTCAAGGGCCCGGCCGATCGCCTCCTCCGCCTGGGGCACCGCCTCCCGCACCGAAAGAAAGCCGTAGATCGCGAGGCTCACGTAGCACACCGCGAGCTGGGCATGGGCACGCGCGAAGTCGGGCTGCAGCTTGAGTGCGCGGTCGAGAACCTCGATGGCTTGCCGAAAACGGTCGTACGTCTGGAAGTTGAGACAGTAGCGCGCCTCGAGGTAGAGCCGGTAGACATCCGGATTGTCCGTGTAGCGAGGTACGACGGGGCCAGGATGCGGGGCCAGGAGCTTCATGCGCACGTGCTCGACGACGGCCCGGGCTATGGCTTCCTGGATCTCGAAGACATCGCCGAGTTCCCGGTCGTAGTGGTCCGACCAGAGCTGAGTGCCGTCCGAAGTCCGGATGAGCTGCGTGGAAACGCGCAGACGCTCACCGGCCTTGCGCACGCTGCCCTGGAGAATCGCCGAGACAGCCAGCTTCTCGCCCACCTTAGGCGCGCTCAGATCCCGCAGCCGGCGATCGAAGGAGGACATGCGGCCGACGACCCGCAGCCCTTCGACACTCGCCAGAGCATCGATGATCTCCTCCGCGATCCCATCGCAGAAGAAGTCCTGATCCGGGTCGGGACTCATGTTGGCGAAGGGTCTGACCGCGATGGACCCTTCGAGGGCTGCTTCGACCGGAGCTGTGAATCGGTAGCCGCGGCCGCGAATCGTAACGACGTACTGGTTGTCCCTGTCCTGCCCCAGGACCTTCCGCAGTACGGAGAGATTGTGCATCAGGCTGCTCTCGTCGACCACGACGTCCGGCCACACGAGCGCCATCAATTCCTCCTTGTGCAGGACTCGGTCGTTGTTCTCTACCAGTGCCCGCAGCGTGTCGAAGATCTTCGGACGAATGACTACCTTCTGCCCGCTTCTGAGCAACAGCCGCCGGTCGACGTCGAGCAGATAGGGCCCGAAGGTGTAGGAGCGACGGCCAGGCAGGGAGGACATGGGCGATCGGGAAGCCGGCACGTCGCCGCACCCCAGCTTCCCGCCGCGCACCCGCCGAATCCGGGGACAGCCCGGATCGAGGCCGCACCAAGGGCGCCGGGCAACATGTCGCGACGGAGCCTGTGACCGGCCGATCTTACTCCGGTGTTCGCGCCTGGATCTCCCGGCCGGACCGCACCGCCTCCATCGCCTCCGCTGTCCGTCCGAGGCGACTGAGAATGTCGGCCAGCACGAAGTAGCCGAGAGCACCCGCCTGGTGCGTTTCGTCCTGCGCGAGACCCGCCCGCACCAGCTCCTCCGCCCGCTCGAGGTCGCCGCCCTGGTCCATCAGCAGCTTCGCCAGCAGGTAGTGCCCCTCGATGAACTCCGGATTCGCGTTCACCGAGGCCAGCCACAGTTCCTCCTGCTCCACCACGTCTCCCTCCCGGCCCAGCAGCCGGCCGAGGTTGAACAGCGTCCTGTAGTGCCACGGCATCCGGGCCAGCGCCTCCTTGTAGCGCTCGATCGCCCTCGCCGTCTCGCCGCGCTCCTCGTATAGCACCGCCAGGTTGAAGTGTGGCTGCACCGGGCGATCGTTCGCCTGGATGGCCCGCTCGAAGGCCTCCTCTGCCTCACCGACCCGCCCGGCGAGCGCGAGCAGCTCGCCGTGCTGGTTGTGGACCAGCGCCGGGGCGTGCTCGTAGCGGGCCGCCGACTCGGCGACCTCCAGCGCCTCCGCCTGACGGCCGAGATCGACCAGGATGTCGGTGGAAGCGATCGCCGCCTTGCTGTCGTGCGGCGCCAGCCCGCGGAGCCGCTCGAAGCCCACCAGGGCGTCCTCCGGCCGGTCGAGCCAGAGGTAGGAATCGGCCAGCCCCATCAGAGACGCCTGGTGATTCGGGTTTCGTGCCAGGGCGTTCCGGAAGTAGCCGATCGCGGCGTCGAAGTCGCCTTCCCGCTGGTGCAGGTTGCCGAGCATCTGCTGGGCGTCGACCACTCCGGGATCCAGTTCGATGGCCTCCAGCAGCCGCTGGCGGGCCGCCGCCGTCTCGCCCTTTCCGATGTCGCTCTGAGCGAGCATGATCGCCCGGTGGACCGCGATCTTGCCCTTGGGGTCGGCAAGACCGGAAAGGTCCTCGGGCGCCGCCGTGCGGCTGCCGCTGCCGGCAAGGTAGCCAAGCGCCTGGAGTTGCGCCAGTGTCTCCTGATCGAGGTCCGGCCGAGCCGCTTCTCCCGACCCGGACTGGTCGAAGTCACGGATCATCCCCAGCAAGCGATCGCGCAGTTCCCGCGCTTCGGCGCGCGTGCCGCGCACGACGTTCTCCGTCTCGCCTGGATCGTCGGCCAGGGAGTACAGCTCGGGTTCCGGCGCGTCGATGAACTTGAGCGAGCCCGTGTGAATGGCGCGTAGCGGCGCCCAGTCGTAGTGATAGAGCGCGTAGTAGGACTCGATGTAGGCGACGCGGTCGCCGTCGTCCAGGCCGAGCAGGAGCGGGAGCAGGCTGCGCCCCCCCTGGTGCAAGGGGGCGGCCGGCGCCTCGACGCCGAGCGCCGCGAGAATCGTGGGACGGAGATCGACGTGGCTCACCGCCGCCGCCACCCGGCGGCCTCCGAGGCGACCCTCCGGCAATCGGACGATCAGGGGTACCCGGGCGGTGCTGTCGTAGACGAAGTAGCCGTGGAAGTACTCGCCGTGGTCGCCGAGTCCTTCCCCGTGGTCGGCCGTGACGACCAGCAAGGTCCGTTCGAGCAGGTCCCTGTCCTCGAGAATCCCCCTAAAGCGCCCGACCAGGCTGTCCGTGTACGCGACCTCCGCGTCGTACGGCCGCTCCGGATACCGCGACGCGAAGGGCTCGGGCGGCTCGTAGGGATCGTGCGGCTCGAAGAGATGCAGCCAGAGGAAGAAAGGCGAGCCGGCCGCCTCGTCGAGCCAGGCCTCCGCCTGGCCGATCGTCTCCGTCCCCGAGCGCTGAACGGATCCCATGTTCAGCATCCCCACGTCCTGGACCTTGAACTCGTCGTAGTAGCGGTCGAAGCCCCGGTCGATCCCCCATCTTCCGTCCAGGACGAAGGCGCTGATGAAGCCTCCCGTGCGCCTGCCGGCGACCGACAGGTCCTCGGCCAGCGTCGGCAGCCGCTCGTCCAACGCGTAGCCGACGTTCTCGCGCACGCCGTGGACCGGCGGGTAGACCCCGGTCATGATCGAAGTGTGCGCGGGAAGGGTGAAGGGAACCGTGGTCAGCGCGTTCTCGAAGAGGATGCCCTCGCTCGCGAGGCGGTCGAGCTGCGGTGTCTCGATCTCCGCGTAGCCGTAGCAGCCCAGCCGGTCGGCGCGCAGTGTGTCGATCGTGACCAGCACGACGTTCCACGCCTCGGGCGACAGGTCGCCGACGGCTTCGGTCCAGGCCGCTGTCAGGAAGGGGCGTTCGACGGATTCAGCGGGTTCCGAGGCCGCGGCGCGCTCCGGGGCCGGAGCCGGGTCCCTCTGGCAGGCCGCGAACGCAGCGACCACAAGGGCCAGAGCCAGCGCGTTCAATCCCCTGTGTCTGAACACGGTTCCTTTCTGCTTCTCATTGACCACTTGCAGGGCGCTCAGTACTATGAAAAGCCATCCTAGCGGCAGCGCGAAGCCTCCTGAGTTACCGAAAAAGGTCGATCGACACGTCATCCCCAAAGACACAGGAAGGCTCCGACCTGGTTCCGAAACGTCTGCCGGAACCTTAGAAATTCTTAGATTTGTTGGGGGATGAGGTTCCGCAAAGGGAGATCCCGATGTTCACCAACTCTCTCAAGACGCCCCCGATCGCGGCCTTGAGCGTCCTCGCTCTGGGAACCGGTCTCCTTGCCTGCGCGCCCGCCGAAGAGGAAGCGGCGGAAGTGCCGGAGGAGGCGCCCGCCGTGCGGGAAGTGCCGGCGCCGGTCGGAGAGATCGTCGTCATTCGGGGTGACAGCCGGGAGTTCCAGGAACTCACGCCGGGCAACCCGACGTTGATGGTGGCGACGGAGGTCGGCGACCCCAACGCGCTCGGCACGGTGGCGGGCAGCACGGCGATGACCAACGTCATCGCGCGCTACGAGAACTTCCTCCTCGAGGACTGGGTCTACACCTACGACGAGTACATCTACGGACTCGAGGGTGGAGTCCTGACGCTCGAAACGGAGGACGAGGTGTTCGAGGTCGGTCCGGGTGACGGCCTATGGATCCCCAAGGGCACGGTGGCCAAGAGGCTCGAGGCCGGCGAGATGGCGCCGAACCTCGTCGCCGTCTACCCGGTCGACTGGGCGCCCGCGGACGAGAACTGGTCGATGGAGGGCGAACCGGACCCGGTGGTCTTCGTCGCGGCCGCCGACCGCGAGATCGTCGAGTGGGGCCCGGGCATCTACACGGGATCCGATGTCGGGCCCGCCAGCGCGCCTGGGGTGGTCGCGGTCAGCAACAAGCTGCATTGCGCGGTCACGGTCCTGGACAATTTCGATACGCAGGAACAGCGCCCGATGATGTTCGACGAGTACCTCTACGTCCTCGAGGGAAGCCTGACGATACTCTCCGGCGAGGACGCCCACGAACTCGGACCGGGCGACGCCATCTGGATGCCCAAGGGCGCGATGGTCCAGTACCGGTCCGAACAGTCGACGCTCATGGCGATGATCTACCCCGCCAACTGGCAGGAACGGATGGCCGCGGCGCAGGAGGCTGCGGGAGGCGAGGAAGCCGACTAGCGACATCGTCGGCCGCGCTCCGACCGCGGGACGCAAGAGCGTCTCCGGGAGATTCCGCCTAGAATGTGCGCCGCGCGCAGGTCGCCGTCCGCTTCCGAACACCCTGCCAAGGAGCCGAGATGAGGAATCGCATTCAGTTCTGTTCATTCCTGCCCCTTCTGGCGCTGGCCGCCGCATCGCTGCAGGCGGAGGAGTGGACCTCCTGGCGGGGGCCCTACCAGAACGGCTATTCGCCCCAGACCGGCCTGATCGACACCTGGAGCCCGGAGGGCGAGAACCTGATCTGGCGTCATGACTTCGTCGCCCGCTCGACGCCGGTCGTGATGGGCGGTCGCGTGTTCGTCAACGGTCGCGCAGGCAACGGAATTGACGAGCAGGCAGTGATCGCGGCGTTCGACGCCGGCACCGGCGAGCCGCTCTGGGAGCGGCGCTACAACCTGTACCTGACCACGGTGGCCTACAACCGGGTCGGCTGGGCTTCCCTGACCGGTGATCCCGAAACCGGCTACGTCTACGCCCAACTCGTCAGCGGGCTCTTCCTCTGTCACGACAGCGACGGCAATCTGGTCTGGTCGCGCTCCCTCAAGGAGGAGCACGGCCGCTTCGAGGGCTACGGCGGCCGGACCGCCTCCCCGGTGATCGACGAGGATCTGATCATCGTCAACATGAACAACGGAAGCTGGGGCGCCCAGGGACCGCCGCGGCACCGCTACTACGCATTCGACAAGAGGACCGGCGCCGTGCAATGGATGTCGACGCCGGGCGGCGCCGTCTACGACCGGAACACGCAGTCGATCCCCATCGTGACCGTGATCGACAACCAGCGTTTGCTGATCACCGGCAACGCGGACGGGCGCATTTACGCTCTGCAGGCCCGCACCGGCAAGAAGGTCTGGGAGTTCAACCTCTCGAAACGCGGCATCAACGCCTCGCCCGTGGTCGACGACCAGGGCAGGGTCTTCATCTCCCACAGCGAAGAGAACATCGACGAAGGCACGCTCGGCCGCGTGATCGCCATCGACGGCACGCTGAGCGGCGACATCACCAACAACGGCGAGCTGTGGCGATGGAACCGGAACAAGGCCGGCTTCCCGTCGCCGGCGCTGCACGACGGCCGCCTCTACATCGTGAACAACTCCGGCAACCTGGCCGCGGTGGATGCGGCTACCGGCGAGATCCACTGGGAACTCAGCATCGGCACGGTCGGCAAGGCTTCGCCGGTGTGGGCCGACGGGAAGATCTACGCCGGTGAGACGAACGGCCACTTCGCGATCATCCGGCCGGGAGACACGAGCGCCGAGATCCTCGCCCGGCATCAACTGAAGGTACCGGACGGCCGCTATGCGGAGTTGTACGGCTCGGCGGCGATCGCCTACGGGCGCATCTACTTCACCACCGAGGAAGGGGTCTACTGCCTGGGCGACAGGAATGCGCCGTTCGAGGTCACGGCGTCCCCGCTTCCAAGCCGCGGCGACGAGGGCGAACCCGAAGGACCGCCGGCGACCCTGCTCGTGACACCGGCCGAGATCAGGGCCAACCCAGGCGAGAGTCACGACTTCGAGGTCCTGGCATACGACGCCCTTGGCCGGCCACTCGGCACGGTAGATGCCGATTGGTCGCTCAAGGGGGTCGAGGCGGATCTCGAGGGCAACACTCTCCGTTTCTCCGACGACTCCAGCTTCCAGGCCGGCGCCCTGGTCGCCACCAGCGGCGATCTCACCGCCGAAGCGCGCATTCGCGTCTTCCCGCCCCTGCCCTGGACCGAGGACTTCTCCGGCGGAAAGCGCGGCTACTGGATCGGCGGAGGCCGCTACGACATCGCGGAAGAGGAAGGCGAGAGCATCCTGACCAAGCCTGTGGCCGAGCGCGGCCTGCTTCGCTCACCGCTGCTGCTCGGCCCGCCCTCGCTGGGCAACTACACGATCCAGGCCGACGTGCGCAACTCGCAGAAGGGCCGGCGACGGTCCGACTCGGGCTTGATCAACAGCGGCTACATCCTCGACATGCTGGGAATCCACCAGCGGCTTCAGATCCGTTCCTGGTCCGCCGAACTGAGGGTCGAGAGCAAGGTCGACTACGCGTTCGAGATGGACCGTTGGTACACGATGAAGCTGCGGGTGGAAGCGGAAGACGACGCCGCGACGATCCGCGGCAAGGTGTGGCCCCGCGACGAGGAAGAACCGGCCGAGTGGACAATCACAGCCGAAGACCCCTACCCGATCCGGAGCGGTTCTCCCGGTCTCCTCGGCTACTCGCCGGCGGTCGTCTCCTACGACAACGTGAGAATCACCGGAAACTGAACATCCAAAGGTCCGATCCGTGAACGACGAGAAGAGGGCAGCGGCAATCCACTGAACCCAAGGAGCGGAGAATGAGCAAGCCAGGGCTGGCAGTAGCGATTCTGATCTCGGCGGGGAGCGTCGCGGCAGTAGCGGAAGATCCGCCGGCCATGTTCGGCTTGACCCCGTCCCGCAACATGGTGTCGTCCGAGACCGGCCTTCCCACCGACTGGGACGTGCTCAGCGGGAAGAACATCAAGTGGCGGCAGAAACTCGGTTCCCAGACCTACGCCGGGCCCGTCATCTACGGCGGCAAGGTCTTTGTCGGCACGAACAACGAGGGCGAACGCCGTCCCGGCATCGTCGGCGACAAGGGGATCCTCATCGCCTTCCGCGAGAGCGACGGCGAAATGCTGTGGCAGGCCACGCACGACAAGCTGCCGGCCGGACGGGTGAACGACTGGCCGCTCCAGGGCATCTGCTCAACTCCCTTCATCGAGGACGGCGTGGCCTACTACGTCTCCAACCGGGGCGAGTTCGTGGCAGTCGATGTCGACGGCTTCGCGGACGGCAACGACGGCATGCAGGACGAGCAGTACAGCCACGAACAGGACGCAGACATCCTCTGGATCTACGACACGATCGCCGAACTCGACGTCTTCCCCCACAATCTCGCCGCCGGATCGCCCATTGTGGTCGGCGACGTCGTCGTGGCGACGACAGGCCAGGGGGTCGACGAGGGCCACATCAACATCCCGTCGCCGCTCGGACCGAGCTTCGTGGCGCTGAACAAGCACACTGGTGAACTGGTGTGGGAAAGCGCCCACCCCCTCGAGAGCATTCTCCATGGAACGTGGTCCAACCCGGCCTACGGGGTGGCCGGCGGCCGCGAACAAGTCGTGATTCCAGGCGGCGACGGTGTCATCTACTCCTTCGCGCCGGACACCGGCGAGCTGATCTGGACCTTCGACGCGAACCCGAAGGACTCGGTCTGGGAACTCGGCGGCAAGGGTACTCGCAACAACATCATCTCCACGCCCGTCTTCCACCACGAAGTGGTCTACATCGGCGTCGGACAGGATCCGGAGCACGGCGAGGGTCCAGGCCACTTCTTCAAGATCGACGCGTCGGGGACCGGCGACATCACCGAGTCGGGCGAGATCTGGCACGTCGGCGGTGAGGATTTCAACCGCACGATGTCGACCGCTTCCGTACACGACGGACTGGTCTACATCGCTGATCTCTCCGGCCACATCTACTGTTTCGACGAGGAAACCGGCGAACTGCAGTGGATGCACCATGCATACGCGGCGATCTGGGGCTCGACCTTCGTCGCCGACGGGAAGATCTACATCGGGGACGAGGACGGCGAGGTCGCGATCCTGGCCACCGGCCGCGAGGAGAACCTGATCAACGAGGTCTTCATGGAGGGGGCCGTGTACACGACCCCCTTCGCCAAGGACGGCGTGATCTACCTCGCCACCCGCTCGGAGCTCTTTGCGATTCAGGAGGGCGCGAATGACGGAGGCGCCGGCTAGCGGCTGCATGCCAGCTCCATTGCGCTAGTCTCGCCGCTCGCACCGCGAGCAGCCTGGAGAGACAGCGATGGAACGGAAGATCCGCATGGGCATGGTCGGCGGCGGCCAGGGCGCCTTCATCGGCGCCGTGCACCGGATGGCGGCCGGACTCGACGGCCTGATCGAGCTCGTCTGCGGCGCTTTCAGCTCCGATCCCGAGCGCTCCAGGGCTTCCGGCGCCGACCTCTTCCTGCCGCCCGAGCGCTGCTACGGCACCTACCACGAGATGATGGAGCGCGAGGCCGCCCTCGACCCGGCCGAGCGGATGGACTTCGTCTCCATCGTCACGCCTAATCTCATGCACTTCCCGGTGGCGAAAGCCGCCCTCGAAGCCGGCTTTCACGTGATGAGCGACAAACCGATGACGAAGTCGGCCGCCGAGGCGGAGGCGCTGGTCGAACTCGTGGAACGAAGCGGCCTCACCTTCGGACTGACCCACAACTACACCGGCTACCCGATGGTCAAGGAGGCCCGGCACCGGGTTCGCAGCGGCCAGCTCGGCAAGGTGCGAAAGATCGTCGTCGAGTATCCCCAGGGCTGGCTCGCCACCCGGCTCGAGTCGGAGGGACAGAAGCAAGCGGACTGGCGCACGGACCCGGAGCGGGCCGGCATCAGTTGCTGCATCGGCGACATCGGCACCCACGCCGAGAACCTGGTCGAGGCGATCACTGGGCTCCGCATCGAGTCGCTGTGCGCCGACCTGACCACCTTCGTCGACGGGCGGCCGCTCGAGGACGACGGCAACGTACTGTTGCGCTTCGACAACGGCGCGCGCGGCGTGCTCTACGCGTCCCAGATCTCGATCGACGAGGAAAACGCCCTGGCGATTCGGGTCTACGGCGAGTCAGGCGGCCTGGAGTGGCACCAGGAAGAGCCGAACACGCTGATCCTCAAGTGGCTCGACCGGCCGCGGGAGGTTCTGCGCACGTCCAGCCAGGGGCTTTCCGACGAGGCGGCGGCGCACACGCGGTTGCCCGCCGGGCACCCCGAAGGGTTCCTCGAGGCCTTCGCCAACCTCTACCGGAACTTCGCGCGGACACTGGACTGCCGCCGTCGCGGCGTCGAGCCCGACGCCACGATGCTCGACTTCCCCACCGTGCACGACGGCCTGCGCGGAATGCAGTTCATCGAGACCGTCGTCGCAAGCAGCGAGAGCGAGCAGAAGTGGCTCAGCATGCCGGCCTGACGCGGCAGTAACCCGTACTAGGAGACGCACCGTGGCCCGACCCGTTACCCTGTTCACCGGCCAGTGGGCCGACTTGGCCCTGGCCGACCTCTGCCCGCTGGCCCGGGACCTCGGCTACGACGGTGTGGAACTTGCCTGCTGGGGCGACCACATGGAGGTCGACCGCTGCGATCGAGCCTACGCGTCCTCCCGGCGGGAGTTGCTCGCCTCGAACGATCTCGAGCTCCACGCGATCAGCAACCACCTGGTCGGCCAGGCCGTCTGCGACCTGATCGACGCCCGGCACGAGGCGATCCTGCCGCCCCACGTCTGGGGCAACGGCGATCCGGAGGACGTCCGCAAGCGCGCCGCCGACGAGATGATCCGCACCGGCGAAGCCGCCAAGGTCCTGGGCCTCTCCGTCGTCAACGGCTTCACCGGCAGCTCGATCTGGCACCTGCTCTACTCCTTCCCGCCCGTGCCCCCGGCGATGATCGACGACGGCTTCGCCGACTTCGCAGCCCGCTGGACGCCGATCCTCGACGCCTACCGGGAACTCGGCGTGCGCTTCGGCCTCGAGGTCCACCCGACCGAGATCGCGTTCGACACGGTGAGTGCCGAGCGTGCCATCGAGGCTCTGGGCGGTCACCCCGCGTTCGGCTTCAACTACGACCCGAGCCATCTCGGCTACCAGGGCGTCGACTATGTCGACTTCATCCGCCGCTTCAGCGACCGCATCTTCCACGTCCACATCAAGGACGCGTCGTGGTCCGACCAGCCGAAGCCGTGCGGCGTCTTCGGCGGCCACACCAACTTCGGCGACCATCGCCGCTTCTGGGACTTCCGCTCGCCCGGACGCGGCTCGGTCGACTTCGAGGAGATCATCCGGGCGCTGAACGACATCGGCTACGACGGCCCGCTCTCGGTCGAGTGGGAGGACTCCGGCATGGACCGCGAGCACGGCGCCGCCGAGGCGGCGGAGTTCGTGAGGGCGCTCGACTTCGCCCCATCGGCGATCGCCTTCGACGCCGCTTTCGAAGACAACTGACGGACCCATGAGGCGAACTCCGAGATGACGCCCTTCTTCCCCGAGGTCGGCAAGCCGATCCCCTTCCACGGACCGGCCAGCCGGGAGCCACTGGCGTTCAAGTACTACGACCGCGACCGGAAGGTCGGCAACCGGACGATGGAGCGGCACCTGAAGTTCGCCGTCGCCTACTGGCACACGTTCAAGGGCGGCGGCCAGGACCCGTTCGGGCCCGATCCGGTGTACGACCGGCCCTGGAACCACGCCCCGACGGAAATCGAAGTCGCCGTCCGCACCCTGAACGCGGCGTTCGAGTTCTTCACCAAGCTCGGGGTGCGCTACTACTGCTTCCACGACAGGGACATCGCTCCGGAAGGTCGATCGATCGCGGAGAGCAACGAGTACCTGGAGGAGATCGTCCAACTGGCCAGGATCCGGCAGCGGGAGACCGGCGTCAAGCTGCTCTGGGGCACAGCCAACCTGTTCTCGCACCCTCGCTACACGCACGGCGCGGCGACCAACCCCGACCCGCGGGTCTTCGCCCACGCCGCCGCCCAGGTGCGGCGGGCGATCGACGCCACGATCGCACTCGGAGGCACCGGCTACGTGTTCTGGGGCGGCCGTGAGGGTTACACGTCCCTGATCAACACGGACATGCGCCGCGAGCGCGAGCAGATGGCCGCCTTCCTGCGCCTCGCCGTGGACTACGCGCGCCGCCAGGGCTTCAAGGGCAAGTTCTTCCTCGAACCCAAGGCGAAGGAGCCGTCGGTCCACCAGTACGACTTCGACTGCGGCCACTGCCTGAACTTCCTGCGCGAGTTCGACCTGACGGACGACTTCCTGTTGAACGTCGAGGCGAACCACGCGACGCTGGCTACTCATT
>VXUF01000131.1:867-47535 GCA_009837085.1 Holophagales bacterium | reverse complement strand
TCGTTCGAGCACGAGCTGGCGACCGCCGCCGGCGCCGGCATGCTCGGCAGCGTCGACATCAACCGCGGCCTCGAAGGCGTCGGCTGGGACACCGACAACTTCGCGATGAGCCTGCGCGAGTGTGTCCTGGCGCTGCTCATCATCCGGGGACAGGGCGGCCTGCGCTGGGGCGGGCTGAACTTCGACGCCAAGGTGCGGCGGGGCTCGTTCGACACGGTCGATCTGTTCTACGCCCACATCGCCTCGATGGACGTCTTCGCCAAGGCGCTGCTGATCGTCGAGCGCATCCGGAAGGACGGCGTGCTCGGTCTCGCCGGCAAGCGGATCCGGCAGCGCTACGCCGGCTATCGCCGCGGCCTGGGACGCAAGGCGCTCGCTGGCGACACCACCCTCGAGGAGCTGGAACAGTGGGCCGGCAGCCTCGGCGAGCCGCCCAAGGCGAGCGGGCGTCAGGAAGAACTCGAGAGCATCCTGAACGACTACCTGTACAGCACCCGCATCGAGTGAACCGCGCCGTCTACCTGGGCATCGACGTCGGTACTCAGAGTCTGACCGCGATCCTGGTCGAAGCGCCGGGGCCGGACGGCGATGGCGAGGATCGAGCGGAAGGCATCACATCCCGCGTTGGAGTCCACTACGACACAGAGCTTCCTCAGTACGGAACCGTCAACGGACAGCTTCCCAACGAGGATCCGGCGATCGGGCGAGTGCCGCCGTGCATGTGGCTCGAAGCTCTGGACCTGGCCTTCGAGAGACTGGGCGCCGCGGCCTGCCGTGATGTTCGCGGCGTGTCGGTATCCGGCCAGCAGCACGGTTCCGTCTACCTCCGACCAGGGGCCGAGGCCGCACTTCAGTCCCTGACTCCCACGCAGGGCCTTGCCGAGCAGATCGAGCCTGTCCTGGCCCGCGCCGAAGCGCCGATCTGGACCGACTCAGCCACCACACGGGAGTGCGAGGAAATCCGGGTGGAACTCGGCGGGGCGACCGCGACTGCGGAACTGACCGGCAGCGACACCTTCGAACGCTTCACCGGCCCGCAGATCCGTCGCTTCGCCCGAGCCGAGCCGGAGGCGTGGGCTGGTACCGCCCATGTATGCCTGGTCAGTTCGTTCGTCACCTCGGTACTGGCCGGAAGGCTGGCGCCGATCGACCATGGCGACGGCTCCGGGATGAACCTGCTCGACATTCGCCGGCGCGAATGGTCAGACGCCGCGATGGCGGCAACGGTCGAGGGGCTCCGCCGCAGACTGCCACCGACCTGTGCGCCCTGGACGGTAGTCGGACCGATCGCGCCCTACTTCGCCTCCCGCTACGGCCTGCCGGCCTCGGCACAGGTCGTCGCCGGTTCGGGGGACAACCCCTGCTCCCTGGTCGGCGTCGGCGTCCGCGAACCCGGAGAGGCGGTCCTGAGCCTGGGCACGAGCGACACGTACTTCGGGCTCCTGAAGGAGGTCACGGTCGACCCGGAGGCGAATGGACACGTGTTCATCGCGCCGAGCGGGCACCCGATGAGCCTGATCTGCTTCCGCAACGGCTCGCTCGCTCGCGAGGCAGTGCGGGACCGGTACGGACTGGACTGGCCGGGTTTCGACGCCGCCTTGCGGGCAACGCCACCGGGCAACGACGGCATGATGATGCTGCCCTGGTTCGAACCGGAGATCGTGCCGCGGGTAACGAGTCCCCATGTCCACCGGCTGGGCGGACTACGCGACGAGTCAGAGCAGACCGCCTGGAACTGCCGGGCGGTGGTCGAAGGCCAGTTCCTGTCGATGCGGCTCAACTCCGAGTGGATGGCGACTCGGCCGGAGCGCCTCGTCGCCACCGGCGGCGCCTCGCGGAATCGCGAACTCCTCCAGATCGCCGCCGACGTTCTCGCCTGCCGCGTCGAGAGCCTCGAAGTATCGGACGGCGCCGCACTCGGCGCCGCGCTTCGCGCCACCGGGCGCCGGATCTGTCCCCTCCCGCCCTCCGGCGGCGACGGTCCTACCGCCGAACCACGGACGGAGGTGGCGTTGATCTATGACGCCATGCTGCCCCGGTATGCGGAAGCCCAGCGGCTCGCCGCAGGCTGACCCGGTTACTCGAGCGCCCCGTAGAGCTCCCTGAGCTTGGACCGTACCCGTTCGCCGTTCTCCGGCCCCAGCCGCAGGAGCAGCTTTTGGGCCGGGCTCAGGCCCTCGAGTTCGGGATCGACGTACTCGAAGCTGATGACCCGCAGGCGAAGTTCGGGTGGAGATTCCGGCATCGGAGTCGAGAGCAGTTTCGTCACGGCGAGCTCGAGGGTGTCGCCGAACTCGGCCGGATAACCGAGCTCGTCGTGCGCCCGCTCGAACAGCGGCTCCAGCCGCTCGTAGGCTCTGGCTGCACCGGAGACGTCGATCGAATCGAGCACCTCTACGGCCAGGTCGTAGCGACGGTGGCTCGTCTCGGCAGGATAGAAGCGCTGTCCGCGCCGCACGACACTGAAGCCGTCCTCGGGACGCAACGGCTCCAGGCTGTCCTGAGGCGGCTCGTCGTAGGCAACGGCGCCTACCGAGCGCACGAAGCTGATCGCCAACTCCTCGGGAGCGAGCCAGGCGAGCCACTCAGCGTGCCGCGACAAACCGCCGACGATCTCCCGCACCAGAGAGTCGCTCCCGGCCAGGTCCGCTTCCGGCCCGGGCGCCGGCACGATCGATTCCGCGGCCGGCTCGGATTCCGCCGCCGATTCGGGAGCCGCCTCCTCGACGACCGCCGCCGGGGCCTCCACCGCGCTCTCGGCGTCCGGGCCAGCCCCGCGGCTCGTGTACCACCACCACAGGACGACACCCGCACCGACCACGATCAACGCCGCGATGACGATGACCGCTACGGTGCCGGAACGTTCCTCGGGCTCGTCTTCGGGGGGAACGCCCCCCTCGCCGCTCAGGTCCAGAGGCAGGTCGAAGCGAGGACCGCCCACGTCCGGCTCCCGTTCCTCCGGCAGCCTCTCCTCGGGCCGGTCCCCGCCCGTGGGCTTGTCGTCCATTGGGACAGTGTAACCCCTCGGATCCGCCCGTCATTCCGGCAGCGGGGCGCCGCGGCCGCCGATGTAGCCCGTGTCAGGCGGCGAGCGCGCGATTCGGCCGGATGCCCCGCAACACGTCGATGCCCTCGGTCAGGCCGTCGATGGTCAACTCGAACATCGGGAACACCTGCCGGATCAAGTGGATGGTCGGCGCGTTCCAGATGCGGCGCGGTTCGGGGTTGAGCCAGATCGAGTTGGGACAGCGGTCGCGGAACTTGCGAAGCCAGTCGAGGCCGGTGACCTGGTTCGTGTGGTAGTAGTCGATCGCGCCACCGGTGTGCGTCAGCTCATACGGGCTCATCCAGGCGTCCCCGACCAGGCACACCGACCATGTGTGGTCCAGGCGCTTGAGGATCTGGGACGTCGCCTCGCCCTTCCAGCGGCTGATGTCGGTGTACAGGTTCTCGTACACGCAATTGTGGAAGAACTTGAACTCGAACTTCTTGAAGTGGTTCGCCTTGTGCGCGGCGGAGAACAGCCTCTCGCAGAGGAGAGTGTGCGGGTCCATCGAGCCGCCTACGTCGATCAACAGCAGCAGCTTGATCCGGTTGCGCTTGGGCGGCCGGAACACGAGGTCGATCTCGCCGGCGTTGCGGGCGCTGCTGTCGATCGTCTCGTCGATATCGAGCTCCTCAGGCCCCTCGTCCTTGTCCAGCTTGCGTAGCCGGCGCAGCGCCAGCCCGATCTGCCGGGTGTCGAGGATGCGGTCCGAGCGCAGGTTGCGGAAGCGGCGGTCGGTCGCCACCTGAACGGCCGAGCGGCCTCCGCCCGAGCCACCGATCCGAACCCCCGTCGGATGCTCGCCGCCGTGTCCGAAGGGCGACATGCCGCCTGTCCCGATCCAGCGGTTGCCGCCGTCGTGGCGCTCCTTCTGCTCGTCGAGCAGCTCCTTGAAGCGCTCACGGAGTTCGTCCAGGTCGAGCGCCTCGAGCTTCGCGCGCTCCTCATCGGTCAACTCCCGCGGCAGTTCCGGCTTGGAAAGCCACTCCAGCAGTTCATCGCTGATGTCGAAGTGGTTCTCGACGCCCATGAAGAACGAGGCGAAGGCGCGGTCGTAGTTGTCGAAGTCCGCCTCCCGCTTGACCATCAGGCAACGGGCCAGGTTGTAGAAGACGTGCAGGTCCGCCCGGCTGTGGCCAATCGCCAGCGCCTTCATCAGGGACAGCCACTCCGTGATCGTCACCTTCAGGCCGTAGCCCCTCAAGTGGTAGAAGAAGTCGACGAACATCGGTTCGGGCCGAGGTCAGTTGACGCGGCCGCGGCGATGAGCGGCCATGACCGCTTCCAGGTCGTTCTCCCGTTTCATCAGGACTCCCAGGAAGGGTAGCTCACCCTCGATCGAATCCGTGCTCACGCCGCCCCGGCGCAGCGCGGCGATCCAGTCGATCAGTTCGCTGGTCGACGGCTTCTTGCGCAGCTCCGGCAGGTCGCGAAGCCAGTAGAAGCGCAGCAGCACCTGCCGCAGCAGTTCGTCCTCGACGTCCGGATGGTGGACGCGAATGATGTCCTCCATCTCCGCCTTGTCCGGGAAGGCGATGTAGTGGAACACGCAGCGACGCAGGAAGGCGTCCGGCAGTTCCTTCTCGTTGTTCGAGGTGATGACCACGATCGGCCGGAACCTGGCGGCGTGGTGCTGGCCCGTCTCGTGAACGAAGAAGCTCATCCGGTCCAGTTCGTGCAGCAGGTCGTTCGGGAACTCCATGTCCGCCTTGTCGATCTCGTCGATCAGAAGAACCACCCGCTGGTCCTTCAGGAAGGACTCGCCGAGGGGCCCGTACTTGATGTACTGCGAGATGTCGGTGATGTCCCGGTCGCCGAAGCGGGCGTCGTTCAGCCGCTGCACCGTGTCGTACACGTAGAGGCCTTCCTGGGCCTTGCTGGTCGACTTGATGTTCCAGGTCAGGAGTTCCATGACCAGGTTCTCGGCGATCGCCTCGGCGAGCACCGTCTTGCCGGTACCGGGTTCGCCCCGTACGAGGAGCGGCTTCTCAAGAGCCGAGGCGACATTCACCGAGTCCCTCAGTTCGGGCGATGCAAGGTAGGTATCGGTACCGGTGAACGCGTGAAAAGACATGCTGCCCTCTATCCTCCGGCGTGGCCGGCGTTGTCCAGCTTCATTGCAGGCACAGTTCGCTATAGCTGGGGCGCAGTGTAACAGACCGACCGGTCGGTAGAGACCGGCACGTAGACTGGCTGAGTCGGCCAAAGAACCCGGAGAACACGAATGAGCCAAGCGCAGGATCTCGAACGCCTGATCGAAGAAGCGTCCCGGATCGTCGCCTTCACGGGCGCGGGAATCAGCACCGAATCCGGCATCCCCGACTTCCGCAGCCCGGGCGGGATCTGGACGAAGTACCGGCCGATCGACTTCAGCGAGTTCATGGCCTCGGAAGACGCGCGACGCGAGTCCTGGCGGCGAAAGATCGGCAGCGACCGCACGATCGGCCAGGCGAAGCCCAACCGCGGTCACCTGGCACTGGCTGAGCTCCAGCGCCTCGGAAAGCTCCTCGCCGTCATCACGCAGAACGTGGACGGCCTGCACCAGGAATCGGGCATTCCGGACGACGACGTGATCGAGCTTCACGGCAACGCGACCTACGCCGCGTGTCTCGAGTGCCGGCAGCGCTATGAGTTGGACCCCATCGTCGCCGCCTTCAAGGATCGGGAGGAGTTACCCGTCTGCAGACGGCAAAACCTGGCCGGCGATGCCTGCGGCGGCATCATCAAGACTGCCACCATCTCCTTCGGCCAGGCGATGCCGGAAGAAGCGATGCGGCGCGCGCACCAGGCGACGCTCGCCTCCGATCTCTTTCTCGCCATCGGCAGCTCGCTCGTCGTCTATCCGGCGGCCGGCTTCCCCGCACTGGCAAAACAGGCCGGCGCCAGGCTCGTCATCCTGAACCGCGAAGCCACCGACCTCGACGGCATGGCAGACCTCGTCCTCCACGCCGAGATCGGCCCCACGCTCGGCGCCGTCACCGGCGTCACGGTGCCCGAACTAGTGGACCGGGAACCGATCCACTAGTCGCCGTCCGGCCACTAGCTACGCGGCGTCGAGGCGGGTACCCGCCGGTGCGGGTCCGGGGAGAGGGTCCCGCACCGGCTGGACGTTGCTGGATGCCGGCTGGTGGCTCGTCCATCGAGATCCAGAACTCGACACGGACGAGAATCTTATATGGTATTCATCAGGTACTTGACATCTGCCTTTGATGTACTCATAATCCTGAGCCGTCGGCACCAGAACCAGAAGCCGACACCGAATCGAACGACCAACCAAGGAGGAAGAACAACATGACCCGTAGTCTGATTCGACACACTCCGTTTCACCGTCCCCTGATCGGGGCCTTCGAGCCGCTCTTCGGCAAGGCGATGCTCGACGACTTCTTCTCGCCCGTCCTGAGCCGCGTTGCCGGCCACGACGGGGCCGAGTCGGCCGCCATGACCTGGTGGCCCGCCGCGGACCTCACCCAGACCGACGAGGCCTACACGCTCGCCGTCGATCTGCCCGGTCTGACGAAGGCCGACATCGACCTCACGGTCGAGGACCACACCCTCACCCTGTCGGGGGAGCGCCGGGCCAGCCACGAGGGCACGACCGCCGACCGGGTCGAGCGCGTCTACGGTCGCTTCGTTCGGCGCTTCAACCTGCCGGGCGATGTCGACGTCTCGGCGGTAAGCGCCGAGTTCGAGCACGGGGTGCTGAACATCACCATCCCCAAGGCCGAGGAGGCGAAGGCGAGGAAGATCGACATCGCCTGATCCGGCTCCGCAACTCGGACCACCGCAGGGCCCTGCTCCGGCAGGGCCCTTTCTGTTTCCTGTCAGTGCTACAATGACCCTTCGGCTGGCCCACGCCGAAACCCGCGCCGCGAGGCTGCGGCCCTTCCTCCTCCTCACCATGACTGAGACGAACGATCAAGCGCTCGCTCAGGAGGCTGCGGAGAGCAACGCGCCGGCCGACCAGGAGCCGGCGGCGACGCCGGAGGAGACGCCCCCAGCCGAGACCGAGGCGATCGAGGCTGAAGCAGCGCCTGCCGAGCAGGCTTCGGACGGGGCAGCGCCCGAAGAAGAGCAGGTCGAGCCTGAACCCGAGGTTGCGGCCGCTCCTGAAGCGGAGGAAGAGCAAGCCGTCGAAGAGGTTCCACTGGCGGCATCGGCTCTTCCCTTCGCCGCCGCGCTCGAAGCCAAGAACCCCGTCGAGGGCAAGGTGATCGGCTGGAACAAGGGCGGCTTCCACATCGCCTCCGACGGCGTCACGGCATTCTGTCCGCGATCGCTCATGGAGCTGGGCAACCGGCCAAAGCCCCCTTCCCACTACGTCAACAACACATACGCGTTCCACGTGCTCGAGATCAAGGAGGCGGGCCGACGGATCGTGCTCACCCGGCGACCGGCGATCCGAAGCGAGCGCCGGCAAGCGCTGGACGGGATCCGCGCCAAGCAGGAGTGCCGGGAACCCGTGACCGGCAAGGTGACTTCAGTCACCGAGTTCGGCGCCTTCGTCGACCTCGGGGGAGGTCTCGGGGGTCTGGTCCACCGCACCCAGATATCCCGTACCCGAAACGGTGAACCCGCCGACCTCGTCAAGGTGGGCCAGCAGGTCGAAGCCCTGGTCACGAAGGTCGAACAGAAGAACGGCAAGCGCAGCGCGCGCATCTCGCTCTCGATGAAGGCTCTCGAGGCGGATCCATGGAAGGAGACGGCGAAGGGCTTCAGCGCCGGCGATGAGTTCAAGGGCAAGGTGGTCCGGCACTGCGAGTTCGGCTTCTTCGTCGAACTGGCGCCCGGTCTCGACGGCCTGGTCCACACCTCCCAGCTTCCCATCGGCAAGTCGATGAGCCATCCTGCGTTCGCCACCGGCGAAGAAATCGAAGGCTGGATCGTCGAAGTCGCGCCGAAGCGCCGCCGGATCGCCCTCTCCCTGCGCGAGGTGCCGGCAAGCGACCCATGGAAGGACCTGGGCAAGCAGTACGTCGAGGGCGCCGAGGTCGAAGGCAAGGTCGAGCAGGTGTCGCGCTTCGGCATCTTCGTCGAACTCGAGCCCGGACTCACCGGCCTCCTGCCGATGTCCGCGGTGAAGCTCCCCGAAGGGGGTCTTGCGCGCCGCACCTACCCCCCCGGCCGGGAGATCAAGGTGGTGATCGAGAGCATCGACCGCAAGCGGCGGCGTCTGGGACTGGCGCCTCCGGGATCGCAGCTCGTCGGCACCAAGACGGACTACAAGAAGTACCGCCAGCGCCAGAGGGAATCGAGCGGCCTGAACGTGATGGCCGCAGCCTTCGCCAAACTCCAGCAGCCCAAGTAGCCCGTGTCCGACGACCTGATCTACCGGGTGACCTTCCTGAGCCAGGGCGAGATCTACGAGGTCTACGCCCGCTCGGTCTCCCAAGGCGGCCTGCTCGGCTTCGTCGAGATCGGCGAGCTCGTGTTCGGCGAGCGGACCCAGGTCGTCGTCGACCCCTCGGAAGAACGGCTCCAGCGCGAGTTCAAGGGGGTCCGCCGCACCTACCTGCCCATGCACTCCGTCCTGCGCATCGACCAGGTCACGAAGCAGGGCACGGCCCGAATACGGGATGTCGAACGCCCGGAGAGCCGGAAGGTGACGCCGTTCCCGATGCCGATCTACACCCCCGGTGGAGAGACCAAATGACCAGTCGCTGCCTCATCGTCTGTTCGCTTGCCGCCCTGCTGACGGCCCTCGCCTCGCCGGCGCTCCACGCGCAGGAGGCTACTCGCGTCGCCTCGATCAACGTCGAACTGGTAGTCGCCGAAGCTCGCGAGGGAAGGGAACTCGCGGCGTTCCTCCAGCAGATCGAGACGGAGACCCGGACCGCCCTGGAAGCAAACGCCGGCCGGGTCGAAGCGTTGCGCCAGAGCGCCGCCGGCAAAGGTCCCGACGAGCTGCGGAGCATCCAGCACCAGATCGAGGACCTGCAACGCGAGTCCCAGCGCCTGGCCAACGACGCCGAGCGTCGCGCGGCGAAGCAACAGGAAGAAACGCTGCAACAGATCAACGAGCGGCTGCGTCCCATCGTTCAGCAGTTGATCGACGAGAACGGCTACGACCTGATCCTGAATGCCAGCATCGGCGGCGTGCTCCACGCCAGCGCCCGCGTCGACCTGACGCAACGTGTCATCGAGATGCTCCAGGCGCAGGAGCAGCAGGCCGAATCCAGCCCGGAAGGGTAGAGCGCCCGGCCGCGCGCCGCGGCTACCGGAGCGCCGGGCGCCCGCGGTACAGCTCGTACGACCGGCTGTGACGGTTCGAGAGGTCGACGTCGCGACCGCGGACGATCACGTGGCGGATCGCGGTCCGAACCTCCAGCGGATCGCCGTCGGTGACGATCAGGTTCGCCCACTTGCCCGCGTCGACCGAGCCCAGGCGATCGTCAAGCCCCAGGATCTCCGCCGCGCCCAGCGTCAGAGCCCGAAGCGCCGCATCGGCGTCGAGGCCGAACGCGACCGCGGTCGCGGCCTCGTACGGCAGGGCCCGAGCGTTCGACGCGTCGAAGGTGCCAAACGCGATCGGAACCCCGGCGCGATGGAGCTCGCCCGGCGCGGCGAAGGGGCCGTCGTACGGATCGTCCTCCTCGACCGGCAATGCCTGAACCGAGTTGAGGATGACCGGCACCTTCTTCTCGGCGAGCAGGTCCGCCTCCCCTGCCGCGTCGCGCCCCGAGGCCACGACGAGCTGCAAACCGTGTTCTTCAGCGAACGCCACGGCGTCACGAATAGCCCGAGCCCGATCGGCGACGACCAGGAGCGGCAGTTCGCCGCGCGCGACACTTGCTACGGCCTCCAGGGCGTGATCCTGCTCCACGGCGGTCCCTGAACCCGCGTTAGAACGCGCGTGGTCGTACTGTCGCGCCGCCTCGATCCAGTCTCCGAGCTCGTCCACCGTCCGGTCGTAGTCCCGCTTCGCCTCGGAGAACTTCTTCTCCCGGACGCTGAAGGTCGAGAAGTCGAACTCCCGGGTCGCGAGGCTCGGCCATTCGAGCACGACGCCGACGCTCTTCTCGACTTCCATCTCCTCCACCGTCCAGCCGTCGAGGAGGATCACCGACGCCTGGCCGGCCCAGGGTCCGCCACCGGGCGCCGTCAGCGCGTGCGTGGTGCCGTTCGCCCTGGTCACCGGGATGATCTCGCTCGCGGGATGAACCCCCTCGACCGCCAGCAGATGCGGCGTGTCGCCCAGCTCCGCCTGGTCCAGCGTGGCGGAAACCGAGTCGATCTCCACCAGCCCGAGAGTGGTCCAGGCATTGAACAGCCCGGGATAGACGTGAAGACCGCGGGCGTCGATCAGAACTTCAACGTCCCGGGGCGCGGCGACACCCGGACCTGCCGCCTCGATCATGCCGTCCCGCACGACGACCGTGCCGGTGTAGGAAGCGCCCGAAACGGGGTGCACCGTGCCGCCCTCGATCGCCAGCGTCTGGGCCGCCGGCACAGCCGGGGCCGTCAGGGCCAGCGCGAGCATCCCCGCCGCCGCGATCCTGCCGCGTGTGCGGATCATGGCTCGTCTCCGCCGTCGTCCTCCCCGGGCTCGGTCAACGACTGCTCCAGCGCGGCCAACTGCTCCCGCCGGAGCCGGTCCAGTTCGCGGTCGAAGTAGACCTTGCCGTCCACGAGAGTGGTCTGCACGACGGCGTAGGAACTCAACGGATGCCGGTCGTAGATCACGAGATCGGCGTCCTTGCCGACCTCGATCGAACCCACGCGGTCGTCGATGCCGAACTGCCGGGCGGGGTTGATCGTGACCAGGGCGAGCGCCGCGTCGTCGGAGAGGCCTCCCCACTTGACCGCCTTGGCCGCCTCGTGGTTCAGGTGGCGCATCTCCTCCGCGTCGTCCGAGTTGACCGAGACCAGGACGCCGCGATCCGCCATCAGAGCCGCGTTGTGGGGAATCGCTTCGTAGGCCTCGACCTTGTACGCCCACCAGTCGGAGAACGTGGAAGCGCCGGCGCCGTGGGCCGCGATCTCGTCCGCCACCCTGTACCCCTCCAGCACGTGCTGCAGCGTGGCGATCCGGAATCCGAGTTCTTCGGCCAGCCGCAGCAACTGGAGGATCTCGTCGGCCCGGTAGCTGTGGGCGTGCACGAGACGTTCACCCTCCAGTATCTCGACCAGCGCCTCGAGCTCGAGGTCGCGGGCCGGCGGCCGGCTGCGCTCGCCGGCGGCGTCCGCCGCGCGATGACGCGACCACGCGTCCCGGTACTCGGCGGCCTCCGTGAACGCTTCCCGGATGACGTCGAGGACGCCCATCCGGGTCGCCGGGTAGCGCCGTGGCCCCGGCCCGAAGGACCGTGACCGCTTCGGGTTCTCGCCTAGGGCGAACTTGATGCCCGGCGGCGCACCCTCGAAACGCATACCGTCGGCGTCCTGGCCCCAGCGGAGTTTCAGCACCTGGTTCTGGCCGCCGATCGGATTCGCGCTGCCGTGGAGCACGTTGATCGTCGTGACACCGCCGGCGAGCGCCCGGTAGATCGCGACGTCGGTCGGATCAACCACGTCCTCGATCCGCACCATCGCGGTCGACGCAAGGCTGCCCTCGTTGACGCCCCCCGCGGTCGCGATGTGCGAGTGCGCATCGAAGATGCCCGGCATCAAGTAGCCGCCATCGGCGTCGATCACGTGCGCGCCGCTGGGCGCCCTGACGCCGCTGCCGACCCTGGCGATCCGGCCGTTCCGCACGACCACCGTGCCGTTCTCGATCGTCTCGCCAGCCATCGTCAGGACGGTGGCGCCCGTGATCGCCAGCACGTCGTCCTCGCGGTAGGGACCCGTCATCGGGACCATCCCGTCGCCGGCGAGCTCAGCGTACCTCTCCCCGACCTCGGCCAGCCGCATCGGCGCGGGCGCTTCGCTCGACCCGCCGCGGCCGCCGCCGGGGCCGCGCCGTCCGCCTGGCCGCGTCTCGTCCGGTTCCCTGGCCGATTCGCCTTCCCGAGCGCTCTCGCCGTTCTCAGCGTCGTCTTCGGCCTCTTCACCGTCGGACACGGCGTACCGGACGCCGTCGATGAACACCGCCTCGACCCGCGTCGACTCCCGCCACGGGTAGCCGTCGGCCAGCACCAGGTCCGCCGCCATTCCCGTGGCCACCGTGCCGATCCGGTCGTCCAGACCGTGGACCGCCGCCGCGTCCCGGGTGAGCGCCTGAAGCGCCCGCGCGGGTTCGAGGCCGCCCTCGATCGCCCGGCGCACGCCGGCGAGGAAGTCGTCCGGGCCGTTCCCGCCGCCGGAACTGAGCGCGAACTGCACGCCAGCCTCGGCCAGTTCGATTGGCGTCGTCGGCGCAAGCCGCTCGTGCAGGATCTCGCGGAGAGGCCGGTCCGCGTCCGGATCCCGGTCGCGCTCCGGCAACGGCGCCGGCCAGTCGACAAAGGCGAGCACCGCCACGCCGGCATCCGCGAGTTCGCCGGCTAGCCGGTAACCCTCCTGGCCGCCGTACAGCGCGAAGTCGAGACCGAGTTCCTCGCCGAGCCGGAGCGCCCGGTTGATCTCGACCGCGCTCGAGCCCGGCAGGAGGATCCGTTCCTCCCCCGAGGCGACGGCCGCCAGGGGCGCCAGGGTTCGATCGAACTCCGGCCGCCGCCAGCCGGAGGGATCGTCCTCGTAGGCAGCGGTCGCGGCGGCGTAGTGAGCCGCGTCCAGGAGCAGCTGCCGGAAGTAGGCGACCCGGCCCATCAGCGCACCGGGGTAGGAGCCGAAGCCGCCACCGCTGGTCAGTGAAGCCACCTGGGCCAGTGCGGGCGCGACCACCTGGTGTTCCGGATCGCGGCCGGGAGCGCCCAGCCGAACCAGCGACAGCCGGCCCGGGAACAGCCCGTCGCCCGGCCTCGCCGCGATCGAGGTGAAACCGGCCTTGCGCCAGGCCTCGACCGCCTCGGCGTCCAGAGTCAGGTCGTCCGCGGCCAGCTTCCAAGGCGATGTCTGCGGGCGATCCTCCGGACCACGCGGAAGGGTGCTACCCGAATCCGGACGCCGTCTCGGACCACCCGGACCAGGTCCACCCGCGCCTGGGCCGCCGGGAGGCCGCCGGGGCTGCGGGAGACTTCCCATCGCGTCGATCAGGCCCGGGTAGACCGTGAGTCCATCACCGTCGATGACCCAGGCGTGAGCCGGAATCGCCGCGTCCTCGGCGACGGCTGTGATCGTGCCGTTCTCGATGACGACGGTCGCCCGCTCCAGGACCGTGCCGTCGCCGACCTCGACCTGCACGTCCTCGATGGCGTAGAAGGGAGGTGGTTCCGGAGGAGGGCCGGCGATGAGCGGCAGGGCGGCCAGCACCCCTGCGGCTGCCAACCGAAGCGCCCGTCCGGTCGTGGCGGTCAACTCCATGGCGAACCGCGGCAGCCTAACAGTCCGGCAAGCCGTTGCGCGGACACCAATCCGCCAGCGTGCAGTTCGCGCAGTCGGGCCGTCGCGCCGCGCAGACGCGACGCCCATGCCAGATGATCGCGTGGCCCATGAAGATCCACTTGTCCTGGGGCAGCCGGTTCATCAGATCCCGCTCGACCTTGACCGCGTCCTTCTCGGGGCTGATGCCCAGACGCCGTGCCAGACGGCCGATGTGGGTGTCGACGACGACGCCGACCGGCTTCCTGAACCAGGTGCCGAGCACAACGTTCGCCGTCTTCCGCGCCACGCCGGGAAGGGTGATCAGATCCTCCATCGTGTCCGGCACCTCGCCGCCGAACTCGCCGACGATCTTCCGCGCCGCGCCCAGAACGCTCTTCGTCTTGTTCCGGAAGAAGCCGGTGCTTCGGATCTCCTGTTCGAACGTGGCGGGTACCGCGTTCGCGAAGTCCTCGGCGGTCCGGTAGCGCTCGAACAGCGTCTCCGTCACGAGATTGACCCTCACATCGGTCGACTGCGCCGAGAGGATCGTCGCGATCAGGAGCTGAAGCGCGTTCTCGTGCCGCAGTTCGCAGTCGGCGTCCGGATAGAGACGCTCGAGTTCGGCCAGCACTTCCTGGAGCGCCGACTCGGTGATCGGCTCGAACGGACCTTCCGGTCTGGGCACCGCTAGGGCCGCAGCAGGTCGAGGACCGCCAGGGTCATCGCCTCGACCCCGGCGCGGATCGACGGCTCCGGCTCGATGCGGAAGAAGGGTGAGTGGTGCCCCGGCACGGGCGGACCACCGGCCGCCTCCGCTTCCAGGTCGGCAGGGTCCGTACCGCCGACGTTGAAGTAGGTGCCGGGCACCTTGTGCTCCGTGCGAACGAAGTAGGCGAAGTCCTCGGCGCCCATGCCCGAGGGAGGCGCGCTGTAGAACACATCATCACCCATGCCAGCGGCGATCGCGGACCGCACGCGGACCGCAAGTTCCGGGTCGTTCATGGTGACCGGCGTCGATTCCTTCGTGCGCACCACCTTCGGCAGCAGCGAGGCCGGAAGCCCGGCCGCCCGGCCGACACCCTCCGCGATCCTCTCGATCGCCGACAGCAACTGCTCCCGCGTCTCCTCGTTGTTCGCCCGCACCGTGAGCTGCAGTTCCACCCGGTCCGGGATCACGTTGTGCTTGAAACCGCCGTGGATCGCGCCGACCGTCACGACGCCGGGGTCGAGCGGGTTGAGCTCACGGCTCACGATGCCCTGGAGCGCGACGACGAGCTGCGCCGCGATGTAGATCGGGTCCTTGCCCCGGTGCGGCGACGCCCCGTGCGCGCCGACTCCGAACACCGTGATGTCGACGCTGTCCGAGGACGACGCGAGCAGACCCGGCGGCACCTCGATCTTCCCCGCCGGCCTGCCGGCGGAGACGTGCAGCGCCAGCGCGTAGTCCGGCACGCCGAAGCGCTCGTACAGGCCGTCCTCAAGCATTTCGCGGGCGCCCATGATCCGCTCTTCCGCCGGCTGGCCGACGAACATGACCGTGCCCGACCACTGGTCTCGCATCGCGGCGAGCCGCCTCGCCACGCCGACCATCGTCGTGATGTGCATGTCGTGTCCGCACGCGTGCATGACCGGGACTTCCTCGCCCGAGAGGTCGACCTGGGTGACTGTCGAGGCGTAGGGCAGCTCGGACTTCTCCGCCACCGGCAGGCCGTCCATGTCGGCCCTCACGAGGACCAGCGGGCCGTCGCCGTTCTCCATCATGCCGACGATCCCCGTACGGCCGATGCCCTCTGTCACCTCGACTCCGGACTTGCGGAGTTCATCCGCCAGGCGAGCGGCCGTCTTGTGCTCCAGGAAGGAGAGCTCGGGGTTTCGGTGGAAGTGCTCAAAGAGCGCTTTCAGCTCGGTCCGGTAGTCCTCGGCGATGGCGTCGGACAGGTCCTCGGCGGCAACCGCCGCGGGCCCTCCGAGGAGCGCCGGCAGCAGAAACGCTACGGCGAGCGAGGAACGGTACCGGTGCATCGCTAGCGCACCGTCTCTTCGATCAGTGCCAGGAAGTCGTCAGGCAGGCTGCTCGTCCTGGCCAGGATCCGACCCTGTTCATCGAGGAGCATGTAGGTGGGAAACGCGCTGACGTCAAGGACCTTGGTCAACTCGCTCGTCATGCCGACATGCCAGTTCACCCACGGCATCGGCTCCTCTTCCATGAACTCGACCGCCGTTTCCAGTTCCGCGTCGACGCTGACGGCCAGCAAAACGAAGCGGTCCGCGGGCAGATCCGCGACCAGTTCCCTCAGCGTCGGCAGCGCCGCGATGCAGGGCTTGCACCAGGTCGCCCAGAAGTCGAGGAGCACGATGCGGCCCCGGTAGTCCGCCAGCGCCTCCTCGACGCCGTCCATGCGGCTGCCGGACAGATCAGCCACGACACTCCCGACCGTGGCATGCCGGATGCTGCGAATCAGGTCTGCCTCGGCATCCGCGAAGGTCCCGGCGCCCATCCTCATCCCGAACAGGAGCGCCTCGTCCTCCACGCCCGCGCTGAGTCCTTCCGCAGCGTCGAGAGCGGCCTCCTTTCTGGCCGTGCGCTCATCCTCGGACAGCGCCTCCGCGTTGACGGCCGCCATCCGCCCCAATGCCAGGTAGTAGCGACCGGCCGCACGCAGGACCGGATCCTCGGCCTCGCTCGCCAGCTCCTCGAAGAACCTGTCCGTAGCGGGCCGTGAGGATTCCCCGTCGTCGCGGAAGCGCCGGAGCATGTTCATCCGGGAAAGCGTCATTCCCCACGCGCCGAAGTCCGGGACGTACTCGAGAAGAGCTTTCGCTCCCCGGTAGGCGTACTCATCGCCCCTGGCCGTCATCGCGGCCTGGTTGGTCAGGAACTGCGCCGCGTCGACGGATCGCTCGTGCGTGCCGCCCTCCTCGAGAATCGAAATCGCGGCCGCGGCTGCCCGTTCCGGATCAGGCGGCCCGGAAGCCTCTTCGCCATCCTCTGAAGTCTCGGCATCGCCGTCTGGCCCCAGACTGTTCAGACGATGCCGCATCCACTCGCGCTGACGGCTCATGTAGTCCGTCACGACTTCCCAGTCGGGACCGACTTCAGCGACCAGCGCGGCGAGTTTCTCGTCGGCGCTCGAGCTCTCCTCGCCAGCCGTCCGTCCGAAAGCCGCCGGCAGCAGCAAGAGCACCGCTCCCAGTGCGACGAGTGTGCGATTGGACGTGTTCATGGACCGGGACCTCCCAGGGAGTAGGCGCGTCGGCGAGGTCCTATCCTAGTGGCCGTCAGTGGCCCTCCGGGCATTCAGTTCTCGAAGCCGATGGGTTCTATGTTGCAGATCGAGTAGGCGACCGGGCCGCGGCGGGTCCAGGCCGGCTCGACGGTGATGGAACGCCAGTCCTCGATGGCAGCTTCGAGGTTTGCGACCTCCTCCGGCCGCTCACCCGCGAGGTCCGTCTGTTCCCGAACGTCGGTGGACAGATCGTAGAGAAAGCCGCCGGGGGCATCCTGGTTCGGCTTGATCAGTTTCATGTCGCCGCTACGGACGGCGACCGTCGGGTAGTTCCGCCACACGAACCGGCCGTCGCCTGTCGCCTCGGCCGACCCGTCGAGCAGCGGCATCAGGTCGTGTCCGTCCAGTTCGAGATCCGCCGGCGCCGCGGTTCCGGCGGCCGCCAGCGCCGTCGGCAGGATGTCGAGCGTCGAGACCGGCGCGTCGATCTTGGTGCCGGCCGCGACCGCCGCCGGCCAGCGCAGCAGGTAGGGCACGCGGACGCCGCCCTCGTAGTAGGTCAGCTTGCCGCCGGAGAGCGGCTCGCAGGAGCACAGCCCGGGAAAGTAGCCGGCGCAGCCGTTGTCGGACAGAAAGACGACCAGCGTGTTGTCGGCGATCCCGGCTTCGTCCAGCGCGTCCAGGATGCGGCCGACCGCGTCGTCGAGGGCGGCGATCATCCCGAAGTAGATCCGCCGCAGCTCGTGCTCCACGTCGGGGAAGCGGTCGTAGTACTCCTTGGTGACCTGGAACGGCGAGTGGGGCGCGTTGAACGCCGAGTATAGGAAGAACGGCGCCTCCGCGTGCCGCCGGATGAAGTCGACCGACTCGTCGCCGAAGACGTCGGTGATGTACGCCGGTTCGTCGATCACGGTCTTCTCCGGCCCCCGCACGATCAGGTTGCCCGCCCGGCGCGTGGGCGGCGCGGGCGGCTCCGTTCCCCGCACCACGAGATCGGTGCGTGGGTCCTCGGGCGGGCGGCTCCTGAACTCCTCGTCGACCGACATCGATACGGCGCCTTGTGTCCTGCGGTTGATGAACCGCGTAGCGCCCGAGAGATGACCGTAGAACTCGTCGAAGCCGCGATTCGTCGGGTAGTGCTCGTCCTTGAAGCCCAGGTGCCACTTGCCGACGATCCCGGTCGCGTAGCCGGCCGCCTTCAGGTGATCCGCGATCGTCAGTTCGCCGGCCACGAGCCCGACATCCGGCACTTCCGGCGCCTGGCGCGCGTTGTACTCGAACCCGAAGCGCTGCTGGTAGCGACCCGTCAGCAGCGCCGCCCGCGACGGCGAACACACCGGCGTCGTCACGTAACCCTGAGTGAACACCGCCCCTTCGCGACCGATGCGGTCGATGTTCGGCGTCTGGAGCCGGTCGCCGTAGATCGAGACGTCCGCGTAGCCGAGATCGTCGGCCAGGATGACGACGATGTTCGGCGGTGCCGCGTCCGCGGGCGCTTCCTGCTCGCCGCCGTCCCCTTCCGTGGAGCAGGCAACCGCCAGCACCGCCATGAGGAGCACGACTGCAATCGGGACGTGAACTTGTTCGCCCATCCGAGATCTCCGTCGGTTTCTGCGTCTAGGTCAGTAGCTGTACTGTACAGAAAGGGGCCACGTTGCTACAAGACGCTACAGTTGCTACTCTGCCGCGCATGATCACCATCACCCAAAGGCAGTTGCGCAACGACTCCGCCAAGATCCTCCGGGCAGTTCAGGAGGGACAGTCCATGATCGTGACCCGGAACGGCACACCGGTGGCCGAACTGCGACCCGTAGCTGCCCGCCGCTACGTATCCCGCGGCGTACTCAGGGAGGCGGCTCGAACCGCTCCCAGGATCGACGCGAGCCGGTTCCGGGCCGACATCGACGCGGTCGTCGATCCGTGGGTCGATGTGTAGGCACGGACTTCTGGACACGTCGGTCGTGATCGACCTCGACCTGATCGAGGACGCCAGTCTTCCCGAGCAGTCCACCGTCTCGGCGATCACGCTTGTCGAACTCACGATCGGGCCGCTGGCCGCCGGCAGGGACGAAGAAGAACGTGCTCGTCGCCAGGACCGCCTGCAGTGGGCGACGGCGAGGTGGGATCCGCTGCCGTTCGACGCCCTGGCGGCACGCGCGTACGGCCGCATCTACTCGGCACTCGTAGTCAGGGGCCCGGTCGGGCGCCGACGTTTCGCCGATCTGCTGATCGCCGCCACGGCGCTGGCCAACGACCTGCCTCTCTACACTCGGAACGCCGCCGACGTGAAGGGCCTCGACGACCTGATCACGGTCCGCTCCGTGTAGCACCGGCGAGCTTCCAGGCGTAGTCCAACGCGTGGCCTAGCGAGTCGGTGAACGCCTTTCCCTGCCACGCGATGTCGAACGCAGTGCCGTGGTCGACCGACGTGCGAACGATGGGCAGGCCGATCGTCACGTTCACGCCCCGTTCGAAGCCGTAGAGCTTCATCGGCGCGTGGCCCTGGTCGTGGTACATGCAAACGACCGCGTCGTAGCGGTCGAGGTGGATCGCCTGGCGGAAGATCGTGTCAGCGGGATGCGGACCGGACACGTTGAGACCGTCCGCCGCAGCCCGCTCGATCGTCGGCCGGACGATCTTCTCGTCCTCGGTACCGAACAGGCCGTGCTCGCCCGCATGCGGGTTCAACCCGCAGACGGCGATCCGCGGACTCTCGATGAACCGTGAAAGCGCATCGTGAGTAAGGTCGATCACCTTTCGAATCCGCACGGGCTCCACACGCTCGATCGCCTCGCGCAGGCTGACATGAGCGCTGACGTGGGTCACCGCCAACTCCGGCACCGTCAACATCATCGCGAACTCACGGGCACCGCACAGTCCCGCGATGAACTCGGTGTGCCCCTGGAAGTCCGGCCGCGACATGCGCGTCGCCTCCTTGTTCATCGGCAGGGTGACGACCCCCGCTACCTTGCCCGCCAACGCGTCCCGCGTGGCCCGATCCACGTAGGCCAGCGCCGCCGCACCCGCCTCCGCACTGAGCACTCCCGGCGTCACCCGGTCACTGCCCAGCAGCCCAAGGTCGCGGACGTTGAGCACATCGTCCAGCGCCTCGTCCGGCTCAGCCACAGGGCGAATCGGCACATCCAACCCGAGGGCATCGGTCGCACGCGCCAGCACCGCGGCGTCGCCATAAACGACGCTGTCATCGCCCAACCGGCCCTCGGCAAACCGTCGCACCACGATTTCGGGTCCGACGCCCGAAGCATCCCCCATCGTCACCGCCATCGGACGCCCTGCCATACGGGGAATCTACTCTGCCCCCCAGGCAACGACCGCCAGCCTGGGGCGGTCCGGGGGAGGGGTCCCAGCGAGCTTGGAGTGAGCGACTGCCGACGCCCGCCGCTCGTGTAGATTCGCCGCTCCGTCCGCAAGCGAACGCAGGAGGAGCATCGATGGCCGAGTACATCCCAAGTCCGATCAAGTGGGTCCGCGACCAGGTGGAGCTCTACGAAGGCAGCGGCGGCACCGAGGGCGTCGGCCTGCTCGACACCGGTCTACCGTGCATCATCGTCACCCACACGGGCAACCGGACCGGCGCCATTCGCAAGACGCCGCTGATGCGGGTCAAGGACGGCGACAGCTACGTGCTGGTGGCTTCGAAGGGCGGTGCCCCCGCGAATCCCGAGTGGGTCTCGAACCTCCGGGCCGACGCCGACGTCGAGATCAGGGACGCCACGGAGGTTCAGACGATGCGCGTGCGGGAGGTCGAGGATGCCGATGAACGGGCCCGCGTCTGGGCGCTGGCCGTGGAGGCATTCCCGCCGTACGAGGAGTACAGGAACAAGACGTCGCGCACGATCCCCGTGTTCATCGCGGAGCCCGTGTAGCAGCCCGGGACCCTCGGCTACTGGGACGGATGCCCTCCGACCCACACCGGGCTCGACCAGGCCATCGCGTCGTTCAACTGGCGCACCCGGACGAAGTAGTAGTCGCCCTGACGCGGGCTATCCGTGTCGGTGTAACTGAAGGTGAGATCCCGCGGACCGTCCGGGCGGACGCGCCCCAGGGTGACCGAGTCCCGGTGGTAGTTCTCGATCGGCAGCAGTCTCTCCAGACGACCGCCCTGCATCTCCGCGAGCGGCAGGCGCACCCTGGCGCCCGGGATCACGGCTCGCGGCCGGTAGAACGGGGGCGCCGAACCGGTCTCGGCCGCCTCCTCCAGTTCCAGGACGATCGCCGCTCCCGGCTGTACGTCGCTCACGGAGAGCTTCAATGAACTCGTCTCGCCTCGGGTGTTCGTCCGGAAGGCCGCGCCGTTGCCGTCCTGCTCGACGTTCTGGGTCGTCGGGTTCGCGAAGTCCGTGCCCTCGATCGAGACCAGCGTTGCACCCGCAACGGTCAGTTGACCGCGCCAGTGCCGCCAGCCCCGCGGCGCGTCGCCCATATGGACGGGCGTCTCTTCCGAGTAGAAGGTGAGCAGCAGGTCGGTGGGTGTGCCGGCACCGGTGTCGAGCGAGTAGTCCTCGCTCCAGAGTTCCTCCTCGTTCTTGATCAGCGCGATGGAGCCGATCGGCGCGGTGCCGATCACCCGTCCCGTGATCTCCCGGGTCTCCGAGAACGGCGCCCGCAAGCCCATCAGCGTGTCGTTGACCCGGAAGTCGAGGATGATTCGGTCACCGGTCGTGGCGTAGGTGCGCCGCGCCTTCATGCCGTCGAAGATGGCGTCGCGCGACCTCTCCGGCGCCATCACCGCACCGAGGCCGCCGCGCTGCGCCAGCGAAGTCCGGTTCGGAGCCGAGTAGCCGGGGTGCGAGAGATGGTCGTCCGAAGCGGCGACGACGCCCACCTGGTGGCCGCGTGACAGGTACTCCTGCATGAACCACTCGAAGGTCCCGTGCATCGACATCATCTCGACCAGGGGTTCGAGGCCCGGATGCGACTGGCGGAAGTCCCCCGGATTGTGGGCATGCGGAATGACGACGACGTCGCGCCGGTCGTAGCGGGTGTCGAGTTCCCGGTAGAGCTCCGACAGGGTCGGAAACTCGAGCACCGAGATCACGTCCTGGTCCTCGACCGTGCGGTAAAGGACGTTGTGGTGACCGCCGCCCTGGCGGGTGTGCCGTGTCCACTCCCAACCCAGGTAGGGAATGAAGCGCCCCGGCTCGTCGTACTCGGCGCTCTTCGCCCGCATCAGTTCCCACTCGCCGGCGTCCAGCCAGATGTCGTGTTCCGAGTGGGTCACGAAGTCGAGCCGGGCGTCGTCGCGTGCGAAGCGGAGGAAGAAGTCCAGCGTGCCGATGCCCTCGGCGTAGCCCGAGTGTCCGTGGGTGTCGCCCCAGTAGATGCCGTACTCAGGATTCTCGGCCACCAGGATCGGATTCGCGTCGCCGGTGATCGCCGGGCCCGCGCCTCGCGACCGGATCGCCGTCCAGTAGACGCCCGGCTCGTCGAGGGCCAGTTCGACGACCGTGATCGCCTCGGTTCCCGGTTCGGTCGAGGCGCGGAGCTCGCCGTTCAGCGACACGTCGAAGCCGGGAATGTCGCCGGTCGCCCGGTTGTAGAAGCGGTCCTCGGCACGCACGGACATCTCGAAGGTCTCGCCCGGGCGCACGACGCTGGGCGCGAAACCGTGCACGCCGGCAACGGACGTGCCGACGACCTCGAACGGCAGGATCGGCAGGGGCCGCCATTCGCCGGAGCCGTCGAGATCGACGTACAGGGGAAACGGCAGCCGGGCGCTCGACGTCTGCGCCATCATGATCCCCGGGCCGCCCCCGGAGGTGTCGCCGTAGGTGATCGTGATGCTCTCCCCCGGCTCGACCCGCCCCTCGGCGACCCGGAACATCAGCGCCGGCTCCGGCGCCCGGAAGCCGCCGTGGGGCCCGGAAGCCATGTACACGTCCGTCTCGAACCGCGCATTCGCCGCGTCTGTCTCGATCGTGACGTAGCCCGCGGCGCCCGGGTCGTCGGTCTGGAAGGCGCCGTAGTTCGCGTTGAAGTGGCGCGCCACCCAGAAGCCGCCGCCGGTCTCGGCCGCGCGCGTGCCCGCGGTCCAGGTCTGGCCGACGGTCGCGTACTGCCGCGCTTCGAACGGACCGAGCGACTCGGCCTCGAGAGAGCCGAGGGCGCCAGGCTCTTCGCGCAGGGTGAACTCCCGTACCAGGCGGTCGACGAAGGCGCCTGCGTTGGCCGCGGCGTTACCCGTCGGCGGCAACGTCGACTGGATCCGGACCCGCGGCCCCTCCAGGCCCATCTCATGGCCGGCGAGCGAGAGCGCATCGGCCCAGTCGGCGACGACCGCCGCCCGCGCGGCCACGGTCGATTCGTCCGTCGGCTCCGCCGCGACGTCGGCCTTGAGCTGGTCGATCGCGGCGCCGAGATCGCGGTCGTAGACGGCGCCCGGGCCGGACGCCTCGCAGGCGGCAAGGACAAGAGCCAAGGCGCCGCCCGCGAGGAGCGGCGCCCGGCCCCAGCCGAACGTTCCGAGCCGGATCAGAAGCTGAAGCCCACCTTCAGCCGGAACTCCCGCGGCCGCTGATACGAGGCGACCCGTGGGGTCGGCACTCCGGTCTGGGTGTTGATCGCGATCGGCTCCTGGCTGTCGGTCGCGTTCGCGAGGTCGAATCCGATCTTCGCCCGCACGTTGCCCGCCATCGCAATCGAGTACAGCAGGGACAGATCAACGGTCAAGGTGTCCGGGAGCCGGTGGCTGCCCGCCGGCTCACGGAAGGTCGACGTCGTGATCGGCTGATTCGATACCGGATGTCGCACCTGGGTCGAGACGTGGCTGGCCCACGGCGCTCCTGATGCGTAGTGGAGGAAGCCCCCCAGCACCAGGTCGTGCCTGCCGAAGACGAATCGCTTCATCCCGATCACGTTCGCCAGGTGCTCCCGGTCCTCAAGCAGCCGCCCGAACCAGTAGGGACTCGAGGTCGCGTTGGTCAGGCCGGTGCCCACCTCGACTCCTCCCAACCCCTCATTGAGGTTGAAGTTGTCGTTGAGCGAGTTGATGTTCCCCTTGGTCGAACTCAGGGTGTAGTTCGTGCGCAGCGTCCAGTTGTTGCGGAACAGCCGGTTCGCCTCGAGCTGCAGCCCCCGGTACTCGCGGCGGGCGTCGGACCAGTTCCGAAGATCACGAACCACCCGGCCCGCATCGTCGTACTGGAGCGTGGCGTGGAAGATGTTGTCCGCCTCGCTCGCGATCAGCCGCGACTTGACGACCCACTTCTCGGACACCTGGAAGTCCGCGCCGAAGGAGATCTCGTCCTTGTAGTACGGGTCGACATCCTGGATCGCCTGGTCGAACGTCGGCTCGACGCGCCGCTGGAAGCGATCGTAGCGCTGTGTGGCCCGGTTCCACGCGAACTGCTCGTAGATGTTCTCGCCGTTGTTCTGGCGGGAGAACTCCTGGAGCACGATGCCCATGCCGATCGCGTGGTAGTAGCGGCCGAGCGTGCCGCGGAGCAGGATGCTGCCGTCGGCCTTCACGTCGTAGACGCCGCTGACCCGGGGCACCCACTCGGTGTACTCGTTGACCCGCTCGCCGATGTCGTTGTCGATCGTCTGTTGATCGCCGCGGATGCCCAGGGTCCAGACCCAGTTGTCGCCGACCTCGAAGCGATCCTGGGCGAAGACGGCCAGGAAGTCGCTGGACTGCGTGATCACGTTCGAAGGATCGAACACCCGCTTGTTGACGGGCGTCACGTAACCGCCGGGCAGGTTGGGGTCGAAGTTCCGCCCCCGGAACTCGGTGATGATCGACGTCAGGTTGCCGAACTCGATCGCCTGCGCGTCGACGCCGAACTTCCACTCGTGGCGGCCCCGGAAACTCGTCAGGGATACGCTCGCCTGGTCGCGCGGGAAGTCGTTGAAGCCCTCGGCCAGGCGCACGGCCGGACCGTTGTGGCGCAGTCCCGTCGCCAGATCCCGATACCGGAAGTTGTTCCCCAGCGGGTCGTCCGGCGACGCGTTCGGGTCGATCGGGTGCTGCTCCGCCGCGTTACGGCCGACGAACTCCTCGCGGTTGGCGACCTTGAACTCGAGGAAGTTCGAGGCGCCCAGGCCGAGGCTCCAGTTCATCGTCTGCACCCGTCCGTTGAGCGGGAAGTTCATGATCGCGTACTTGTCGCCCGGGTTGCCGGACAGGCCGATCGCGTCCGACGGAGCATCGATCGCCGTGATCGCGATCTGCTGGTTGTCCCTGGGCTGGAAGTTCACCTTGGCGATCAGGGGATCCGACTGACGGCTGAGATTGACGATGCTCCCGTCCGACAGCCGATCGATCCGGTTGTCCGACATCCTGCCGTATGAGACGAAGAACCACGCCCGATTGCGGGCGAGCGGACCGCCGATGCTGGTCTCGTAGCTGTTGATCTGATCGTCCGGACGCTCCAGTTCCAGAGCGTCCGGCGCCCGCCACTTCGGATTCTGGCCGATGTAGAGCGCCTCGCCGTGAAACTCGTGGGTCCCCGTCTTGACGGTCGAGTTGATGATGCCGGACGTCGCCCGGCCGTACTCGGCGCCGAAACCGGTCGACTCGAGCTTCGTCTCGGTCAGCGCGGTGCTGGGGATGAGCAGACGCATCTCGCCACCGCGGCGGTGCATCGAGGTGTCCACGCCCTCGACGTAGATGCCGACCTCGGTACTGATGCCGCCGTTCACCGACGGCCGGGAGTCCGCGTCACTCCGGTTGACGACGGACGGCAACTGCCGTACGGCCGCGCTGTAGGCGCGCGTACCGAAGGCGACGTTGTCCGTGATCTCAGCCGGGATCGTTGCCGCCAGGGCGGTCTCGTACTTGCTGATCAGGGGCGCCTCGCCCGTGACCGTGATCTCCTCCTCGGCCGCCGACACGAGCGTCAGGTCGACGCCCCGCCGCTGGCCTGGATCGAGGTCGGTCGCGAGTTCGGCCGAACCGAGCCCTTCCAGCTCCGCGCGTACCGTGAAGCGCCCGGCGAGCAGCAGGGCGAAGCGGTAGACGCCGTCAGCGTCGGTGATGACCGTCCGCGTGTTCTGCGGTCCGGTCAGGGTGACGGTAACGCCGGGCAACGGCGCACCCTGAGCGTCCAGGACGCGGCCGTCGATCGTGCCCGTCTGCGGACCGTCCGCGAGCAGCGGGGCGACGCAGATCAGGACGACAAGCCCTCCGAGCCATGCGGAACGTCGGTTCATCGTTCTCCCTCCAGGTCCGGGCTCGACCGGCCGGCGCGGAGTTCCGGGGCGGCTCGACCGATCCCATTGGTTCTACATGTGAGCTAATGTATCCGAACGCCGTTAGAAGCTACAACACGGTTCAAACAAGCGGATCCCTGGCTGGGAGGAGGCCCCGTGACCCGACGTACCCGCCGCGACTTCCTTCAGCAGTCCTCACGCCTGCTCGCCGGAGGCGCTCTCGCCGGTCTCCCCGGCTGCGGCGGCTCCGAGCCGCAAGCCGGGGCCGACGACCGGCCCAACCTGCTCTTCTTCTTCCCCGACCAGCACCGGCCCGACTGGCTCGGCCCGGGCAGCGGCAGTCTCGCCGCGCTGCGGACACCGAACATCGACCGCCTGGCCCGCGACGGCGTCAACTTCACCAAGGCCCTGGTGCCGTCGCCGGTCTGCGCTCCGTCCCGGGCCTGCCTGGCCTCCGGCCGCGAGTACGACCGCTGCGGCGTGGGCAGCAACCGATTCGACTATCCGCTCGACCAGACGACGTTCTACGGCCTGCTCCGGGATTCCGGCTACCACACCATGGCCGTGGGCAAGCTCGACCTGTCCAAGAACAGCAAGAACTGGGGGATCGACGGCAGGAACTTCGCCGAGGACTGGGGCTTCTCCGCGCAGATCAACAACTCGGGCAAGGGCGACGGCATGGCCGCGTACCTCCAGGATCCGGAGGGACCGAAAGACCCGTACTACGCCTACCTGGACTCGCTCGAACCGCCGCAGGGCAAGGCTTGCGCCGAGGACTTCCGGCGGCGGCGTTCCGGCTTCCCGGACACCTGGTGGGGCGACGTGATCACATCGCCGCTCGGTCCCGAGGCCTACTGCGACAACTGGATCGCCCAGAACGGCCTGGACCTGATCGCGGCCGCCCCGAAGGACCACCCGTGGCACCTGGTGATCAACTTCGTCGGTCCGCATCCACCGGTCGACATCACCGCGGAGATGGAAGCGTGGGTCCGCGACCGGGATGGCCTTGGCCAACCCTTTGCCTACGAGGGCGCCCTGACTCCCGCCGAGCACGTGGCCCTGCGCCAGAACTACGCCGCGATGATCGAGAACATCGACGCGTGGCTGGGGCGCTACATCGACATGCTGGAAGAAACCGGCCAGCTCGAGAACACGATCATCGTCTACTCCAGCGACCACGGCGAGATGCTCGGGGACCACGCGCGCTGGGGGAAGTCCCTGCCCTACCAAGCCTCTGCCGGCGTGCCGTTGCTGGCCGCCGGTCCCGGCATCCGCTCCGGCTACGAGTGTCACTTGCCGACGACCGTGCTCGACCTGGCCGCCACCTTCCTGGACTACGCCGGGCTTCCCACACCGGCCGACATGGACAGCCAGTCACTGCGGCCACTGCTGGAAGGGCGGACCGACAGCCACCGGGAGGTCGTCCTCTCCGGGCTTCGGAACTGGCGACTCGCCTACGACGGTCGCTACAAGCTGGTGACCGGCTTCGGGGACGAGGACATCCTCTGGGACCTGGAGGCCGATCCGTTGGAGACCGAGAATCTTGCGGCGAGGCAGCCGGAGGTCTTGCGGCGGTTGCGGGAGGTCCTGCCCGGCTGAGATTGCCAGAGTTGATAAGTTCCTGCCATGAGATTCGAGGAACTCGTGGCCGCGGTCGCCGACGAGCCCGTCTTCGAGACCGGCCTGCTGCTCGCCGGACCGCGCGACGCCGACAACATCAGGCGGCAACTGTCGCGCTGGGTCCGCGGCGGCAAAGTCCAGCAGATGCGGCGCGGTCTGTACGCGCTTGCGCCGCCCTGGCAGCGCCGCGTCCCGCATCCGTTCCTGCTCGCCAACCGCCTGGCGCCGGGTTCCTACGTCAGCGGCCCGGCGGCGTTGGCCTTCGCCCACGCAATCCCCGAGTACGCGCCGGAAGTCACCAGCGTGACGACCGGACGACCGCACATCCGGCGTTTGCCTTCCAGTCGCTTCTCCTTCCGCCACCTGAAGGCTGACCGGTTCTTCGGCTACAGACTGCTCGACCTGGGCGCCGATCAACGGGCATTCGTGGCGACCCCCGAGAAGGCCCTGCTCGACTCCGTCTACCTGCAACCCGGCGGCGACCACAGGGAGTTCCTGCGGGAACTTCGGCTTGACTTCGGCGCTCTCGATCTGGACGCCCTCGATCGGGCGGCGGCGCGATTCGGCGCGCCGAAGACGACTCGAGCGGCCAGCCGCATCCGCGAGCTCGCCGCCGAGGCGCCCGCATACGACCCGCTGTGAAGGACTACCTCAAGGCGCTGATCCGGCGGCACGATCCGTTGCGGGCCCGCAACGTGGTCAGGGAGTACCTTCAGGCCCGTGTCCTCCTGGCGATGCAGGGCGCTGGCGCCATGACCACCCTGGCGTTTCAGGGCGGGACCTGCCTGCGGTTCCTCTACTCGCTTCCCCGCTACTCCGAAGACCTCGACTTCGCGCTGGAAGGCAACCGCGAGGCCTACGACCTGCCGAAGTACCTGAAAGCCGTCCGCGCCGACCTCGGCGCCGAGAACTACCGTGTGGAGTTGAGGCTCCGCGAGCACCGCGCCGTGCATGGAGCGATGGCGCGTTTTCCCGGCCTCCTCCACGAGCTGGGCCTTTCTCCCCACCGCTCCGAAGCGCTGGCCATCAGGATCGAGGTCGACACGAACCCCCCGCCTGGGGCGGACTGCGAGATCAGCCTGGTGCGCCGGCACGTGACGCTCAGGCTCTTCCATCACGACCGCGCTTCCCTTCTGGCAGGGAAGCTCCATGCCGTCCTCCAGCGCGGCTACGCGAAGGGCCGGGACCTCTACGACCTCATCTGGTACCTGAGCGATCCGGACTGGCCCGCACCCAACCTCTCACTGCTCAACGCGGCACTGCGCCAGACCGGTTGGACGGGAGCCGAGTTGACGGCACGTTCCTGGACCGAGCCGGTCGTGGAACGACTGAGGGCACTGGACTGGGAGCAGGCAATCGCGGACGTGCGTCCGTTCCTGGAAGAGCAGAACGACATCGATGTGATTGCCTCCGAGAATGCGCTCCGCCTCCTTGCCAGGTCAGGCCCGACCAGGTAGCGGTCCTTGTGAACCGGGACTCCCGGCAGCACTTGACGGCTACGACAAGTAGAAGATTCGGTCGTCTACGGGTACCAGCGATAGCCCGCATGCACCGATGATCTCCGCCCGCGTCATCTTGCTTCCCTTCTTCTTTGATCCGATTTCGTCATGAACTCTTCTAGCGACGCTTTCGGAAATGTTGCGGATCTCGCTCCTGAAGTCCGCCCGGGCGCGACGTCGCAGGGTTAGCACAGCTACGGTGACTCCGACAACGACCGCCGCGTTCGAGGCCATGTCAGGGATCGCGCCGACGCTTTGGAAGGGTTCGAAGAAGAAGGTCATATAGCCGGTGTTGTCAGTGCCAAGCAAGGGGTGACCACTTCTGGTCAGTCCGATGGCCGGGTTGGTCCAGTCCACGGTCGCCTCGAAGCGACCGCCCGCGAGGCAGAGTGCGCCGGAGGGACAGCCTGGACCTGCCCGAAGCGGTTCGATCCAACGCGTCCGCTGAGTGGCCGGGAAGCTGGCAATGAGCCGGGCACCGCCCCACGCTGCAGCGGAATCGCTGGCTGCTCCAAAGGCACTCGTGTCGCCCCCAGAATCGGGAGGATGCCGGCACGCCCTGGGGAGTCGGCAGCGCCCCGCCGAAGCACTGGTTGTGTCGTTAGTCGGTCGGCGCCGCGGCCGCCGTCGACAGGACGAGGCGCACCAGGTCCGCCTGGCGATGAACGTCGAGCTTGGAGTGCAGATTCTTCACGTGCCACCTCACGGTGCTATCTGTGCGACCGGTGGAGGCCGCAACTTCCCCAACGCTCTGCCCCTCGGCAAGCAGGAGAGCTACGCGACTCTCGGCAGCGGTCAAGTCGTAGACCTCGGCCAGTTGACGGGCGTCCATCCCGGGCGTCCTTCCCGGTTCGACCAGAAGGACCTGAACGACGACGCCACGGGTGTCGAAGCTGGTCCAGTCCGGGCGCACCGGGCATACGTGCAGAATCAACGAATCGGCTCTTCCATCGCCGGGACGCCAGAGAGCCATCGATCCGCCGACACCCCGGTCGAGACAGGCCGTCAGCAGCCGACCCAACCGAGCGTCCTCGTGCCGCGCGCGGGCTCGAAGCTGGTTCTTCCGCTGCGTGAGGCAGTCGCCTTCCGCGAGCACGCGCCGCGCCCGTTCGTTCGCTTCCAGCACCCGGCCATGGCGGTCGGGATGGAGCACACCCAAGCCTGTCCGGTCCAGCAAAGCCGCCAAGGCATCACCGCGCGCGTCCGCGGCGGCCAACGCCTGCCGCACGCGTACGAAGTGCGCCACATGAGGGACCAGCAACTCGATGCGCTTCAGGTTCTCAAAGGACCAACCGCCACGGTCCATCTCTCGAGCAACGACCCAGAACATACTCGTGCCGCCATGTCCCGGCATACGTATGTTGAACTGGTCGTTACTGGTATGCCGCGGGATAAAGCCCGCGTACACGGGCGAACTCTTCTGTTCACTCTCGGTCAAGAGGTCCGTGTTGTGGTAGAGCCTGCCAAAGCGCATTAGCCTCATGCGGGGTACGCGCTCGTCCAGGGAGTGGTAGTGCTCTATGTACTCCGACTCCAGATCCTCTTGCGGCTCACCGCGAATCAGACCCCGATTGAAGCGAAAGTCCGGGACAGTGTCGTCCACGTCGGCAGCTACGACGCAAAGCTGGCTCCCGATCAGTTCGCAAGCACTGTCGATCGAAGCCGCCAGTTCCGGCCAACGGCTCTCGTCGAAGACCGCTTCCTGCAGGAGGCGGCCGACTTGGTCCATGGCGCCCACTTCACCTCCTCTGCCCTCCACGCGACGACGAACTTCGGCAGACCCTACCCGGATCAGTCGGCCGCTGTCGCCGGTAGAATTCAGGGGCTGACGTACGGAAGACGAAGCAAGCCCCGGGGCTCAGTGCGCTCTCTTGCGGAGCCGCGCAGCTCACACCGCAGCGTGTAGAGTGCCGCCAGTGCGCTGCCGGGGACTCGCCGTTGTCGTCTGCCTCGCGGCGGCGTTCACCGCAACAGCCATCCCCGCAACCGCCCAGTCAGAAGCGACGACCGGGATCATCCGCGGCACGGTCCGCGGGCCCGACGGAGCGACTGTCGGCGGCGCCCTGGTTCTCATCCAGCACACCGAGACGGGGTTCACGACCTCCGTGGAGACCACAGCGGCAGGCACGTTCGCCCGCACTCTGCTGCCGCTCGGAACGTACGAACTGATCGTGACCAGGGACGACGAGGGACTAATGGAGCGGCTCGCCGGCCTGACCCTTCGCGTCGGCGAGAGCCTGAACCTCGACATCGCGCTCAAGGAGGTCGTCGCCGAAGAGATCACAGTGTCGACGGACGCCTACGGTACGGCGGCCACCGAAGACGTGACGACTTCCCAGCGGCTCTCCGACGAAGTGATCGAAGGTCTGCCCGTCAACGGCCGCAACTTCTTCGACCTCACGCTGCTTACGCCCGGCGCCTCGCTCTCCCAGGGGCCGGACGGCGACGAACTGAACATCAGCGGCCAGCGCGGCATCTTCAACAACTTCATCGTCGACGGCGCCGACTTCAACAACCCCTTCTTCGGCGAGCAGCGCGGCGGCCAGCGTCCGGCCTTCACCTTCAACCAGGACGCGATCCAGGAGATGGTGGTCATCAACCAGGGCGCGACGGCCGAGTTCGGCCGGTCGGCCGGCGGCTTCGTCAACGTGATCACGAAGTCCGGGACGAACGAACTCGAGGGCACGCTGCATACGTTCCGCCAATGGGACGGGATCTCGTCCGAGCATCCTTCCGGTGAGGCGGCGAAGCCGGAGTTCGACCGCCTGCAGTACGGCTTCACGCTCGGCGGTCCGATCCGGCGGGAGCGGGTGTTCTTCTTCGGCGCCTACGACGAGCAGGACGCTTCGGAAACCAAGCAACTCGTGCGCGCCGTCGCCGGTCCGGCCAACCTGGCGCGGCTCGATCGTTTCCTGCAGGCCCGCTGGCCCGGCCTGTTCGACGACGAGTTCGGGCCCATCGAGCGCACAGACGACAACCGCGCCCTGATCGCCAAGCTGGACTTCAACCTGAGCGAGCGACACCAGGCGTCGGTCAAGTACAACTACACCTGGTCGGAACAGGAGAACGGCACCTTCGACGTCGACTCCTGGGGCCTGTCGGCCAACGGCATCGAGCAGGACTACTCCCACGCCGTCAACCTCAGCCTCCGCTCCCTCCTCAGCAACCGGACGTCGAACGAACTGCGCCTTCAATGGGCGCGCGAGCACCGTCCGCGGCGCTACGGCGGGCCGCTCCAGCCGGGAGTCGAGCCGCCGCCCCAACCGCCCTACATGGCTCTGGGCGGCCGGCCCTTTCCGGACATCGCGATGGACTTCGCGGACGGTTTCCGCATCGGTCTGCCTTTCTTCCTGCCGATCGGCGCCGACGCGGCGGACGACCGGAAGCAGCTCGTCGACAACGTCTCGACGCTGCTCGGCGATCACCTGGTCAAGGCGGGGATCGAGGCGAACCGGACCGGGATCGGCCAACAATTCCTGGGCTTCGGCAACAGCCGCTACATCTTCGACTCGGCCGACGGCTTCATCAACTTCATGGAGCACGGAAACCGCTACGTGACCTGCTCCGACGGCACGAGCAGCGCCGCCGGCGTCTGCCCGCCGGGCGCCGGGATCACCGGACCGGTCCTGCTCTACCTGCAGGCCGCGACCGTTCCCGGCATTCCGCCGGAAGACCTGGGCAAGCAGGCGTTCGACGTCGACGAAGTCGGTCTCTTCCTCCAGGACACCTGGCAGGCGAGCGAACGGATCGTCCTGAATCTCGGGGTGCGCTGGGAGGGAACCTGGAACCCGGACCCGCTGATCGCCCCGCGCGACACCTGGTTCGCGCCCTACCTGGACGATCCGCGGTTCCCGTCGGACGGCACGATCCCCGACGATCTCGACAACTTCCAGCCCCGCCTCGGCCTGGTGTGGGACGCCTCGGGCGACGGCTCCAACGTGCTGCGGCTGAACGCCGGCTCCTACGTGTCGCGCATCCCGAGCCTGGTCCTGGCCGGTCCGCGCACGACGAACGGCGCCTTCCAGCAGGTCCTGTTCAGGAGCAGCGCCGCCTCGCCGGCGCTCGGCCCGGTGCCGCCGATCGATGAGCAGATCGACGGCTCGGAAACGGTTCCCTTCCTGCCCGACATCACCGTCGTCGACCGGGATCTCGAACTGCCCGAAACCTGGTCCTTCGGCGCGGGCTTCGAACGGCGGCTGGGCCGCGGCGTGACGGCCGAACTCTCCTACCAGCACGCGCGAACCGACGAACTGTTCCGCTTCGTCGATCGCAACCACCCGGCCTTCGGCGCGCCCTTCGGCGTCGGCACCCATCCGGGCGGCGGCGGCATCAACGCCCTGAACAACACGGAAAGCTCGGCGCGCTCCCGCTACCACGGCCTGACCGCCACGCTGCGCGGCCGGAACGCCTTCGACGGCCTGCTCACGTTCGAGGTGAACTACACCCTCAGCCGGGACCGCTCCGACGACGACAACGAGCGGGACCCCTTCACGTTCCGCTACGCCGACCCCACGAACCTCGGCCCCGAGTTCGGCTGGTCCGACCGCGACCGCCGGCACCAGGTCGCGGGCTATCTGCTCTTCGCCCTGCCCGGCGAGGTCCAGCTCAGCAACGTGTTCCGCTACCTGTCGGCGTCGCCGGTTTCGGAAGCCTGCGCCGCCCCCGGCCGGAGAGCCGCCCAGCCGTCCGACCGCGTCTGCGCCGACGGCCGCATCCTCCAGCGGAACACGCTACGGCGCGACAACGACTTCCTGACCTGGGACCTCCGGCTTTCCCGCCCGTTCACCGTCGGACCGGGCATCACGCTCGAACCGGTCTTCGAGATCTTCAACCTGACGAACGCCGACAACCGCCTCGACGCCTCCCAGGGCTCCCTGCTCTTCAACTTCGACGGCACGATCCGCAGCGGCCTCGGCGACAGCCGCCGCGGCCAGATCGGCCTGCACGTTCACTTCTGACGGCTCAGGCGCCGAGGATCCGGAGCTCCCTCGGCGACGACGTGAGCAGGTCACAACCCTCCGCGGTGACGCGCACGTTGTCTTCGATCCGCACGCCGCCCCAACCTTCGAGGTAGAGGCCCGGTTCGATGGTGAACACAGCCCCCTCCTCGACCACGTCGGTGTTACCCGCCATGACGGACGGCGGCTCGTGGATCTCCAGGCCCAGACCGTGCCCAGTGCGATGGGTCATGAACTCCTTGAAGCGCGCGGCCCGCAGGTTCGCCTGGCAGTTCTTGTGGACGTAGTCGTACGTCACACCGGGACGTGACGCCGCCACTCCGCGGATGTTCGCCTGCAGCACGGCCTCGTAGACCTCCCGCATGCGGTCGGTCGGCGAGCCGCTGACGACGAACGTGCGGGTGATGTCGCAGTGGTAGCCGTCGAACGACGTCCCGAAGTCGATCAGCAGGAACTCGCCCTCCTCCATCTGCCGCTCGTCGGGCACGCCGTGGGGCAGCGCGCTCTTCGGGCCGCTGAGGACGATCGGGCCGAAGGAGATGCCGCCGCCGCCGCGGCGCAGCAGCTCGCTCGAGAGCTTGGCCGCGATCTCGCGCTCGCTGCGTCCCGGCTTGACGTCACGCAGCGTGAACTCGAGCGCCGCCTCGGCGATCTTCGACGCCTGCTGGATCGCTTTGGCTTCCTCGTCGCTCTTCTTGAGCCGCAGTTCGCTCACGATCGACTCGGCGCTTTCGAGCTTCGCCTTCGGAAGCTCACGGGACAGGTGCTGGGCCTCCATGTAGCGCAGGCTGAGGGGTTCGACCGCCACTCGCGTTGCCTTCCCGAGGCCCTTGAACGCGGCGGCCGCGGCCGCCTCCGGACCATCCGCGTCGTCCCAGAGGTGCACCGACTCGACCGCCGGCGCGACGCCGCGGAAGTTGGCCTCCTCCAGCGCGGGCACGATGGCGACCGGAGCGTCGGCGGTCGGCACGATGAGCAGGAAGAGCCGCTCATGGCCATCGAACTGATGACCCAGGAGCCATGTCAACGTAGCTCCCGGCGTCAGCACAACAGCGTCGGCGCCGGCCGCAGCCGTGACCTGCCGCAACTGGTCGAGACGCGCGGCATCGCGGCTCGAGTGCCTCGGTGCACCCGCGTCCTCGGCCCCTTCCGCCAGCCCTTCTGTCACCGTTTCGTCGCCCATCTTCTCGTCGCCACCCTTCCCGAGGTTGTCCTTCGACGGAGTGTCGAACCCGACAGCTTACTCCGAACGCTCCAGCGTGCTGACGAGGGCACCCGCGCGCGATAAAGTCGCGCCCATCATGGACACATCGATCGGCTCTGAATACGACTCCCTCCGCGAGGAGGTCCGCTCTTTCTTCGCCGCCAACCAGGACGCCGCGGTTCCCGCCGGCCCCGGCTTCGGCGGCGACGCCTCGGAGGTGCGCAGGCGCGTCGTCGAGTGGCAGAAACGGCTCGTCGACGCGGGCTATGCCGGCCGCGAGATCCCCCGGCGCTACGGCGGCGCCGGCCACGAGCCCGACCCCCTCGCCAACCTCGTGATCGAAGAGGAGTTTCAAAGCGCCGGCGTTTCCCTCGGGATGGAAAACCAGGGCATCAGCATGTTCGTCCCGACGCTGCTGCACTTCGGCCGCGAAGACCAGAAACAGGAGCTGATCCGCCCGACGATCCGTGGCGAGCTGATCTGGTGCCAGGGGTACAGCGAACCCGGATCCGGCTCCGACCTGGCGTCGCTGCGGACCTCCGCGGTGCTCGACGGCGACGAGTACGTGATCAACGGCCAGAAGATCTGGACCAGCGGCGCTCGCGAGGCCGACATGATGTTCGCCCTGATCCGCACCGAAGCGGACGCCGGCAAGCACGGCGGCATCAGCTACCTGGTGCTGACGATGGACACGCCCGGCCTCGACGTCCGGCCGCTGATGACGATGACCGGCGACGCCTCCTTCAACGAGGTCTTCTTCACCGACGTGCGCGTGCCCGCGACCAACGTGATCGGCCGCCCCGGCCAGGGCTGGGAGGTCGGCACCTACACGCTCCGCTTTGAGCGCAACATGCTCGGCCGCTCGAACGCCACCGAAAACTATGTCGCCGGCTGCGTGGACATCCTGCGCGAGACCGGCCTGATCGACTCTCCCGTCTACCGGGACCGGCTGCTCAAGCTGGAAGGCCGAGTGCAGGCCATGAAGTACCACCAGTTGCGCCTGCTCACCGATCGGCTGAAGAAGAGAGACTCGGGCGCGGGCGGCCTGATCGTGAAGCTGAACAACTGCCAGTTGAACTACGACATCTGTGCCCTGGCGATCGACGCGATGGCCGAGCGCGGAGTGCTGAAGCGCGGTTCGAAGCATGTGCGCGACTACGGCAACTGGCAGCGCAACTACATGTACGCCCTCGGCCTGATCATCGGCGGCGGCACCGCCCAGATCCAGAAGAACATCATCGGCGAGCGGGGCCTCGGTCTGCCGCGGGAGCCGAAGCCGGCCGCGACCTGACGGCCGGAGCCACAAGGAGTCCTCGAACATGGACTTTGGACTGACGCAGCCGCAGGAGCTGCTCCGAGATTCGATCGCCCGCTTTCTGGCCCAGGACGTGGGCATCGAGCGCGTCCGCCGCGCGATGGACTCCGAGTCCGGCCGCGACGAGGCGATCCACGGCCAGCTCGGCGACCAGGGCATCACGGGCCTCCTGATCGACATGGACCTGGGCGGTTCGGAACTCGGGATGCAGGAGGCGGCGATCGCGGCCCAGGAGATCGGCCGCGCCGCGGCGCCGGTGAACTTCCATTCGTCCTACGTGCTGGCGCCGCTGCTGATCGCCGGTGGCGACGGCGGTAAACGCCGGAGCGACCTGCTTGAGGGGATCGCCGAAGGGAGGACTCTGGTCACACCGATCCTCGACGCGCCGATCGAGAACGGCCGGGTCGACGGTTCGGTGCTCTACCTGCCCGACGCCGCGTGGGCGGACGCCTTCCTGCTCGAAGACGGCGGCGGCCTGCACCTGCTCGACGCGACGACAGCGGGCATCGAGGTGGAGGCCCTCCAGACCGTCGACGACACCCGCCGGGTCGCCGAAGTCACGTTCTCAAGCGTCGACCTGGGAGCGGCCCGGAGCCTCGGCGGCAACGCCGACAGCACGCGGCGAGCCGTCTACGCGGCCCAGATCGCCCTCGCCGCCGACGCCCTCGGTGCCGCCCAGAAGGGGCTGCACATCGCGGTCGAGTACGCCAAGGAGCGCAGGCAGTTCGACCGCATCATCGGTTCCTTTCAGGCCGTCAAGCACATCTGCGCCGAGGTCCTCGCCGAGGTCGAGCCGGTCCAGTCCCTGCTCTGGCACACCGCCGACGTCTGGGACGAGGGATCGGACGAGATCGACAACTTCGCCCCCCTGCTCAAGGCCCACGCCACGGACGTCGCCAACCAGGCCGTCACGATGACCACCCAGGTCTTCGGCGGCATCGGCTTCACCCACGAGTGCGACATGCACATCTTCTACAAGCGGGCCGGCTACGACCGGCAGATGCTGGGGAATCCGACGGCGCTACGGGAGCAGGTGGCGGCGGTGATGTACGGCTGAGGGGACGCCCTACTCCGCGGCGCCGAAGAGCCGCACCATGCTCACCGTCACGCCGATCCCCTCCGCCTCCACAGCCGAAGGCACGGTAACCCGCACGTCCGGGAAGTCGGCGACCCAGGACTCGTCGCCGTACTCGCTGTAGGTCGCCTCGAAGCGCAACGCGATCCTGCGCGCGTACTCGCCGCTGCCGAACCGCTTCTCCAGGCCGAGGCCCCAGCTCGTGGCGACGGGATCCACATCGCGGCCGTCGGCCCCCGAGACGAACCCGGACGCCGAACACGGCTCAGCGGTCAGGCAGCCTTCGAAGGTCGTGCTGAAGCGCGACTTGAAGAGCCGAACGCCGCCGAGCAGGTAGAGACTCATGTCCCGGGACCGGAGCGATTCCGGCAGGAAGCCAAGCCGCAGGGTCAGGCCGTAGCTGCGCTTCTTGTCGAGGGACCACGCATCCGGCCAGCTCTCGCCCAGTTGCTTGCGGTCCGGCGACGTGCCCACGCCGGCGAGCCGGCCGTCCGGCTCGCCGCTGTGGAACATGACGTCGAGTTCCGTACTGAGGTACGCGCCGCCATCGCCGGGGGCCGTGCGATAGCCGACGACGAAGCCGGCCGCGAGGTCCACCGTGTCGGCGGAGTCCTGGTCGTGGAAGACCATGCCGCGCCGCGGCTCGGGCACCAGGGTGTCCGGATCCGTGTTGTCGACGCTCTTCGAGAAGGTGGCGTCGAACTGCTCCACCGACGCGGTGTAGCCGGCGTAGAAGCCGCGGTCCTGGGCGAGAGACGCTCCGGCCAGGATCAGCAGCGACGCGACGCCGAGGCCCGCGGCCCTGAGCTTGCGCATCTTCATCTTTTCGCGCCTAGTCCACGATCGCCTGGTAGGTCAGCACTTCCATCGTCGGACGCAGCGGATAGGTGCCCGTGGGCAGCAACTGGGTCAGCACCATGGCCACGAGATCCTCCTCGGAATCGACGAGGAAATCGGTCGAGGCGGCGCCGCCCCAGCCGTACGTGCCGGGCGAGGCCGGCAGACCGGTGAGCCCGGTGTCGGTGATCGAGTAGCCACCCAGGCCGTAGCCCATGCCCTCGCTCATCCCCATGTCGAGGTTGAGGCTCGACATGGGCGAGGGTCCGTAGGCCGATCCCAGGTGGTTGTCCATCATCAGGGCCACCGTCTCCGGTCCGAGAATCCGCGCCCCGTCGAGCTCTCCGCCGTTCGCCAGCATCTGGGCAAAGCGCAGGTAGTCGCCGGCGGTGGCGACCAGGCCGGAACCGCCCATCTCCACCTTCGGCGGCTTCCGGTAGGCGCTGGTATCCGGGTCGTCGAACACGGCGATACCGCCCTCCGGTGTCGGCGCGTAGTTCACGGCGAGGCGATCGAGCTTCTCGTCCGGTACGTGGAAGTCCGTGTCGACCATTCCCAGCGGGTCGAAGATGCGCTCCTTCAGGAAGTCCCGGAAGCTCTGCCCGGAGACGACCTCGACCACCCGGCCCGCGACCTCGAGGCCGACGCTGTAGTTCCAGGCGGTGCCGGGATGAGCCAGCAGCGGCTGCTTCGCCAGCTCCCGGACGTAGTGCGCCAGGTCGTCGTGGGGCACGGCGTCCGCCGAGCCTTCCAGTCCCGCGGCCGCGTAGCTGGCGGCGACCGGGCTGGGGATGAACGTGTAGGTCAGCCCGGAGGTGTGGGTCATCAGGTCGCGGATGACGATCGGCCGCCGAGGCGGTTCCGTCTCCATGTCGTCGCCGGCGCCGGAGACGTAGACCTCCGTGTCGGCGAACTCCGGAAGGACCTGGGACAGCGGCGTCGACAGCAGAAAGTGCCCCTCCTCCCAGAGCATCATCAGCGCCGCCGAGGCGATCGGCTTGGTCATCGAGTACATGCGGAAGATCGTGTCCTCGGCCATCGGCTCGCCCGCTTCGACGTCCTGGTAACCGCTGGCCTCGAAGTGCACGACCTGGCCATCGCGGGCGACGGCCGTGATCACGCCGGACAGCTTGCCGTCCGTCACGTAGCTCTCGAACGCCGGCCGGATCCGGTCGAGCCGATCGCTCGACATGCCGGCGCTTTCGGGTGTGGCGCGCGGCAGGCCGGCGAACATGCCGGCGCCGCTCGCGCTGTCCGTGCCCTGGGGCGCACAGCCCGCGAGCAGGCCGGCGGCCAGTATGGAGGCGAGAACGACGGTGAACGTCTTTCGTTGGTGCATGTCGGATTCCTCTCTCAGTCGCCGCCGAGCAGCCAGGCCTCATCCAAGCTCACGTGCTTGATGCTCTTGCCCTGGCCGCCGTCGTCGAGCGCGCCGGCGACGTGGTAGCTGTAGGTCACGTGGATGCGGCCGTCCCGGGTCTGGATGACGGACGGGTAGTGGTAGCGGCCGACGCCCTTCTCCTCGCGCTCGATGTAGCGCCGCCGCTTGAAGGTCCTGCCCTCGTCCTCGGAGACGGACACCGCGAGCCGGTAGCGCCCGTCAGGGATGTCGTTGTGGACCACGATCCACCGGCCGCTTTCGAGCTTCAGCACCTCGAGCCCGGCGCCCGTCTCGACGATGTCGGGATGGTCGCGAGCGATCGTCCAGGTCGCCCCCAGGTCCCGCGACTCCGCGACGTGAGCCCGCTTCGGCGGCGGGCCGTTGTCGCGCATGAAGGCGAGCAGGGTGCCGTCGTCACGCAGCGCGAACGTGGGCTGGATGCTGCCGCCGCCGATGATCGGCTCGCTCATCGTCCAGGTGTGTCCGCCGTCGTCGCTATACGTGGCGGAAGCGAAGCTGAAGCCGTCCGAGTAGAGCCCCAGGAGAAGCCGCTGGCCGCCCTCGGGGAGCGGCAGGACAACCGGATGGGCGCGTGTGAACCAGCCGAGGCGACGGGTCAGCTTGTCGGCGGCCTGCTCCAGGTTGCGCGCCGCCCATTGCCGGGCCGACTCCGGCGCGGCCGGATCCAGGGCACCGGAAAAGCCCAGGCTTCGGAAGTACTCGTCCGTCCGCGCGGCCACCAGGTCGTGAAAGCCGTCGCCAGGCTTCATGTGGAGCACGTCCTGCCACTGCCAGACCGGCGGTCCCGGCCCGTCGAAGTCGCTCGAGACCTTGACCTTCATCAGGGCGCTCTCCCAGAGATTCGCCTGGATCGTGGGCCAGAACAGCCACAGCCGGTGGCCGCCCGCGCTGAGGGGCTCTAGCAGCAGGGTGCAGTTCGTGTCGGGAAAGCCCGGGGTGTCCGCCAGCAGGAACGGCTCGCTCCACGCCTCCGCGCCGGCCCGCAGGCGGGCGCCCAGGATCCGCACGTCGTCCGACCTCCGCTCGCCCGAGCCATGGAACCAGGCCGTCAGCAGGTCGCCGTTCGGGAGTTCGACGACGGAGGAACCGTGGTTGTGCCAGTGCTCGAGCGGAAAGATGAGCTCGCCCTCCGGGCCCTCGCCCTCGCGACCGTCCAGGTGCGGCGCCAGCAGATCCGTCCACAGCCGGTAACCGTGGTCGGACAGGTGCAGGCCGTCGGAGACGAAGAGCTCCGGCCGCGGTCGCCCGTCGGCGCCGATCATCGGCGCGTCGATGTCGAGGAAGGAGAGCCTCGGCTCCTCCTCCGCGGCAGCCGCGACCAGCGCGTTCGCCGCTCGCATTTCGGGCGCCAGGTGCCAGCGGGCCGGGCTCGGCTTGATCGCGACGTAGATCATTCGCGTCTCGGGCCACTCCGCCCACACGCGGCGAGCCAGCTCGGTGAAGTCGGCGGCGACGGTCTGGGCCGACTTGCCGGCGAAGATGTCGTTGTCGCCGGCGTAGAAGACGATCGTGGCCGGCCGGTGCGGCGGGACGATGCGGTCGAAGTAGTACAGCGAGTCGGCGATCGTCGATCCGCCGAAGCCGCGATTGGTGGCCCGCAGATCGGGAAAGCGACTCCTCGGGAACCACCGGTCCAGGTCCCAGAACACGATGCTCGACGAACCGAGGAACATCGTGCCCCCGGGCTGCGGCGGCTGCTCGCGGTCCTCGGCCTCGAAGGCCACGATCGCCCGCTCCCAGAAATCCGACGTCCTCTGGCCGGCGGCCGGCAGCGCCGCGAGCGCGAGCAGCAGGGCCGCGAGGGCGGTCCAGCTGCCGATTCGCGCAGATCTACTCGGCCAAAGAGACACGGATGATCTCCTCGTCGTTCCTCGCGATGACATGGCGGTTGGCATAGGCCGGATGCGTCCAATTGACCATCGCGTCAAAGAGCCTGCGCGGTCCGAAACCGGACCGCGTCGTCGGTTCGATCAGCCTCGCGCGATCGATCTCCTCGTAGCCGTCCCGTGAGAAGCGGGCGATGATCAGGTCGCCGAGATCGTTGTTGACGAACCAGCGGTCGCCGTGCCTGACCATGAAGGCCGCGCCCCAGCGGCCCTGACGAGTCATCTTGTCGCTTTCCCAAAGCCGCGAGCCATCGGCGGCGTTGAGACCTCGCAACTGGCCGTAGCTGCAGACGCCGTAGATCGTGTCGCCCTCGAGAATCGGCGTCGTGATCAGGGAGTGGAGACCCTCCGTCTCCTCCGGCATCTCGCTCCGGCTCTTGCCACGCCACAATTCCCGTACCTCGGGCTCCTCGGAGTCGAACTCGAGCAGCAGCGAACCGCGGTAGAACTGACTGAAGAGCAGCCGGTCGCCGTCGACCACCGGCGTCGTCACGGTCATGCCCGACGCCACCTCCCAGGGCACGCTCCAGTAGACCTCGCCGGTTGCCGGATCGAGTGAGTTGACCGCCTGCGGCTCCCAGATGATGAGCTGCTCGACGCCGCCGCGCTCGAAGATCATCGGCTGGCCGTAGCCCATCTCCCAGTTCGAGGACAGCGACCGCCAGACCTCTTCGCCCGTGTGCTTGTTGAAGGCCATCACCTTGCCGTCCGGTTCGGCGCCCACGATCTGGATCAACAGGTCGCCGTGAACGAGCGGCGAACTCGTAAAGCCCCAGATCGTAATGCTGGCGTTGCCCTGCTCCACGGAGTCGTAACTCCAGATCACCTCGCCGGTCTCGGCTTCGAGGGCCGTGAGATGGCCGACGGCCCCCATCACGTAGAGCGTGTCGCCGTCGACGGCCGGCGTCGAACGCGGACCGATCGCGTAGCTCTGCTGCAGCGCCGAGTAGTTCACGTCCCACTCGTGACTCCAGATCACCTCGCCGGTCTCCTCGTCGAGCGCCAGGACGCGTTCCCTGCCCATGATGGCCCGTGTTCCCTCAACGCGCTGCCAGTCGGTTACGAAGACGCGGCCGTCCGCGACCACCGGCCCCGAGTAGCCGCCGCGAATGGGGACCCGCCAGACCGCCTCGAGGCCCTCCTCGGGGAACCGCTCCAGAATGCCGTCCTCCTGCCACACGCCGGAGCGGTCGGCGCCCCGCCACTGCGGCCAGTCGTCGGCCACCGCCGGCACGGTCAACGTCAACCCCAGCACGATGCCAAGGGTGCGAATCGCTAAGGCTTGCACGGAACGGACCTCCTGCTCGGGAATGAAGGCGCAACGGTAGCAGCAGCCGAAGCCAGGGCCGCCTCCGCACGAAGGAAAGCCGGCCGCGCAGCGATGCGCGGCCGGCTAGTGGAACCGAGGTCCGCTTGGGGTCTAGATGTCGTAGTACAGCGCGAACTCGTGCGGGTGCGGCCTCAGCGCCACCTCCTGGCACTCGCTCTCACGCTTGTACGCGATGTGGTTCTCGATCACGTCCTCGTCGAACACGCCTCCCGCGGTCAGGAACTCGTGGTCCTCCTCGAGGGCGTCGAGGGCCTCCTCCAGCGTCGCCGGCGTGGTCGGAACACCCTGGCTCTCCTCCGGCGACAGATCGTAGATGTCGACGTCGAGCGAGCTGCCCGGGTCGATCTCGTTCTGAATGCCGTCGATCGCCGCCATCAGCAGCGCCGCGAAGGCGAGATAGGGGTTGCAGCTCGGATCGGGGCAGCGGAACTCGACCCGCTTCGCCTTCGGCGACGGCGAGTACATCGGGATCCGCACCGCCGCGCTCCGGTTGCGCTGCGAGTACACCAGGTTCACCGGCGCCTCGAAACCCGGCACCAGCCGCTTGTAGCTGTTCGTCGTCGGGTTCGTGAAGGCGAGCAGCGCCGGCGCGTGCCTCAGCAGGCCGCCGATGGCGTGCATCGCCATGTCCGAAAGGCCGGCGTAGCCGTCGCCCGCGAACAGGGGCACTCCATCCTTCCAGAGCGAAAGGTGGGTGTGCATGCCGCTACCGTTGTCCTCGAAGAGGGGCTTCGGCATGAATGTGACGGTCTTGCCGTGGCGGGCGGCGGTGTTCTTGATGATGTACTTGTAGAGCATCATCGCGTCCGCCATCTCGACGAGCGGCGCGAACCGCAGGTCGATCTCGGCCTGACCGCCGGTGCCGACCTCGTGGTGCTGGCACTCGGGATTGAGACCGAGATCCTCCATGATCAGGATCATCTCGCTCCGCATGTCCTGGTGCTTGTCGGTCGGCGGCACCGGGAAGTAGCCCTCCTTGTACCGCGGCTTATAGCCGAGGTTCGGACCTTCGTCCGCCCCACTGTTCCAGCGGCCCTCGATCGAGTCGACTTCGTAAAACCCGAAGTTCGGACCGCCGTCGAAACGCACGTCGTCGAAGATGAAGAACTCGGCCTCCGGACCGAAGTAGGCGGTGTCCGCCAAGCCGGTCGACTGCACGTAGGCCTCGGCCGCCCGGGCGACGCCGCGCGGGTCGCGGCCGTAGCTCTCCCGCGTGATCGGATCGACGATGTTGCAGGTCATGACGAGCGTCTTGTGCTCGTAGTACGGGTCGATGAAGGCGGTGTCCGCGTCGGGCACGACCAGCATGTCCGACTCGTTGATCACCTGCCAGCCGCGGATGCTCGAACCGTCGAACCCGAGGCCGTCCTCGAAGGTGCCCTCGTCGACCTCGCGCGCCGGCACCGAGAAGTGCTGCCACAAGCCGGGAAAGTCGGTGAACCGGAAATCGACGATCTGGACCCCCTCATCGCGGATCCGATCGAGAATCGACTTGGGGCTTGCTCCTGACATGAAGTTCTCCTTTGCTGTTCCTTGCTGCGGACCGAGCCGCGCCAAATCTGTTGTGGCCGAGACACCCCCCGACCGCAAGCTCAAACACGAATCGCCAAGGCCGCGTGTCTATCAGCGCGGCCATGAACTAGGCAAGCCACGGGCCGGACGCTGCAGGTTTTGGCAAGCAACCTCCATGCCCAACCGCTGTTCCGGGAAAGAACGACGCTCCGCGCTACGAATGGACCATCCCGATGACCCGGCCCGGACCCGCCGAGGCGACAACTCTGTCGCCTCGAGAGCCCGGGATCCAACGTTTCTGTAGCGCCGCACCTGCGCCGCTATCCGCTCTCCAGGCGGCTTAGAACCGCGGCATCCTCCCGCCAACCCGGCTCTGTTCGTACGCGCAGCTCCAGGTAGACCCGCCGCCCCAGGAACTCCTCCAGATCGCGGCGGGCCGCCGTGCCGATCTCCTTGATCCGCTTTCCGCCCCGGCCGACGACGATCCCCTTGTGGCTGTCCCGGTCGACCAGGATGCTGGCAAGCAGGTCCGTCCGCTCCTCGCCGTCCTCCCAGGCCTCGATGACGACCGCGGTGGTGAACGGCAGTTCGTCGCGCGTCTGCTCCAGGAGCTTCTCGCGAATCAGCTCCGCGACGAGGAAGCGCTCGGTGTGGACGGTCAGCAGTTCCGGGTCGTGGCGCGGCTCCCCGGGCGGCAGGTGCCGCCAGAGGAGCTCGAGCACCTCGTCCACGCCGTCGCCGGTGAGCGCCGAAACCGGAACGATCTCCTCGAACAGGGAGCGGCCCGCATAGCGCTCGATCTCGGGCAGGAGCCTGGGCTTGGAGACCAGGTCGATCTTGTTCAGAAGGCACAACATGGGCCGGCTGCGCTCCGCCGCCGCCGCGGCGACGAGGTCGAGAGCGTAGGCGTCGCCACGCCCGAACGGAGTCGCCGCGTCACGGAGCAAACACACTACGTCGGCCTCCTTGAGCGCCGCCGCGGCGGCGTGAACCATGCGCCGGTTCAGGCGATGCAGCGGCCGGTGCAGACCGGGCGTGTCGTGAAAGACCATCTGGCCACGCTCCGTGCTCAGGATGCCGATCAGGCGATGGCGGGTGGTCTGGGGCTTGTCCGAGACGATCGCCAGCTTCTCCCCCAGCATCCGGTTCATCAACGTCGACTTTCCGGCGTTGGGCCGGCCGACCAGGGCTACCGTGCCGGCCCTTCTCGGCGCCTGGAACTCGGACGTCCTCAGGAAGCGAGCCCGCAGCCGCGCTTCCAGGGCCTCCATCTCGCCGTCGTCCGTCTCGTGGTCGTAGCCCAGACAGTGCAGGATGCCGTGCAGGGCGAGCACCTTGAGCTCTCGCTCGAGGGGCTCATCGCCACGGGTGGCGGTCTCGACCGAGATGACGATGTCGCCCAGGTGCCGGCCCTCAGGTGTCTCTCCACCCGGGAAGGACAACACGTCCGTGGCCGAGTCGATCTGCCGGTAGTCGCGGTTCAGCTCACGAATCTCGGCGTCGTCGACCAACCGCAGGGTGAGCGTCGCCGGGGCCGGCGCCAACTCGCCAACCACCTCGCGCGCCACGGCACGGAGCCCCGGGAGACCCTCGCGGCACCGGGCCTCCACCGCGGCCGCAACCTGCAGGTCGATGGTTGCCACCGCCCTCGTCAGTCGCCGACCGGCCCGCTCCCGGCTCCTCCGGGCAGAACGCGCAACGAACCACGACCGCCGCGCCCGAATTCGAAGCCCGGGTAGTCGACCCGATGGTGATGCACCGTCTTCAGGACGTTCTGCAGGGTGTAGCGCATCCGGCGCAGGTCGGCCAGCGTCAGGTCGGTCTGGCTGAACTGATCGTCCTCGAGGATGTCGTTCAACAGCCGTTCGACCAACCCGCGGATCGACTCCTCGGAGAAGTCGCCGAGAGTACGGCTCGCTGCCTCCACCGTATCGGCAACCATCAGCGCGGCAAGGGTCTTGCTCTGGGGCATCGGGCCCGGGTAGCGGTACTGGCGTTCACTGACCTCGTCGCCCGGCTCCGCCTGCTCCTTCGCCTTCGCCAGGAAGTAGTTCAGCCTGCGCGTGCCGTGGTGCTGCTCGATCGCGTCGACGATCGGCTGCGGCAGCCGGTTCTCGCGCGCCAGCCGGACTCCTTCCTTCACGTGATCGATGATGATCAGGGAAGACATGGACGGCGAGAGGCTGTCGTGCGGATTGTCGCCCTCGCGTTGGTTCTCGACGAAGTACTGCGGCCGCAGCACCTTGCC
>VXUF01000131.1:0-857 GCA_009837085.1 Holophagales bacterium | reverse complement strand
TCAGGGAGTGCTGGAACGTCCCTGGCGCTTCGAAAGCGAGGCGTTGCAGCAATGGCAGGTTCGTATCCGAGAGCTCCAGCAGTTTGATGTCGGTGGTCCTGAACAGCACCGCCTCGAACACCGGAACGGCGAAGCTGACCGCGGCCGCGACCATCAGGCCGCCCAGCAACCCGCAGAGCACCTCGAACCCCCAGACGGCAACCGTGACGCCATCCCCGAGCAGCGTCAGCATCGTGACCGAGGCAACGTTGACGAGTCCGACCAGCAGGCCGGCTCTGGTCACCGCGGACCTCCGCTTCAACTGGTCGAGCGCGAACACCGCGGCGAGGCTGCCCGTCAGGCAGTAGAGCATCGTGCCGCCGGCCAGCCCGAGCTGCGCGTTCGCCGCCTCGACCCAGCCCAACCGGCCGACGAGGACCGAGAAAACGACGCCTGCAAGCAGGCCCGCTCCGCGACCGTAGAGCACCGAAACGAGCAGCGCCACCGCCGCGAAGGGAATCGCGAACACGTAGCTTCGCGCCGAACTCAGCGCCTCGATCGGGAACGAGGCGGCGAGCGCATCCGCGACCAGGAACCCGATCCTGGTCGCGGCGAGGCCGAGGATGAGGATCAGGACGACGCTGCCGAAGTCGCGGCCCTCCACCGCGACCAGACGCTTGCGGCGGAACGCGACCCACAGGAACGCCACGGCCAGCCCGAGCACGAGGGCCGACGCCAGCGGCGAGCGAAGGAGAATCAGACTGCTCTCGCTGCCGGTCACCTCCCGCAGCAGGCGCATCGATTCCACGTCGACCTCGTCGCCCTTGCGCACGATGACCTGACCGGCCTGAATCTGGTTGAACACGGGCCCGACATCC
>VXUF01000061.1 GCA_009837085.1 Holophagales bacterium | reverse complement strand
CGTGTACATCGGCCCGTACTGGTGCGAAGTCAGGATGCGTTCCGCCTCGGCGCGTATCTCGGGCGTGAAGTCGATCACGTCGGCGAGCTGCATGCCCTGGCGGTCGAACGGCGGCGGTTTGGTGGGGAAGGGCTGGGTGGCCGAGGTCTGCTCGCCGGGGATGCCCGTCTGCGGGACCTGCCGTTCCTCGATGGGCCAGAGAGGTTCGCCGGTCTCCCGATCGAAGACATAGAGGAACGCCTGCTTGCTGGGCAGCATCGCCGCCTTGACGGTGCGTCCGTCGACGACGATGTCGCCCAGGACGGCCGGCGCGGCGAAGTCGTAGTCCCAGAGGCCGTGGTGGATCGCCTGGAAGTGCCAGCGGCGCTCGCCGGTTTCGCAGTCGACGGCGACCAAGCTCTCTGCGTAGAGGTTGTCGCCGCGGCGATGGCCGCCGTACCAGTCGTTCGTCGGCGTGCTGGTCGGCAGGTAGGCGAGGCCGAGTTCCTCGTCGGCGCTCACCAGGCCCCAGACGTTCGCGCCGCCGGTGATCCGCCAGGACTCGTCCTCCCAGGTGTCCGTGCCGTGCTCGCCCTCCTGGGGCACGGTGTGGAAGGTCCAGAGTTGCCGGCCGGTGCGCACGTCGAAGCCGCGCACGTCGCCCGGTGGCCCGTCGTCCGGCCCGAGCGGTCCGTCCGAGATGGACGAGCCGACGATCGCGACATCGCGGCAGATGGTCGCCGGCGAGCTGACGGTGTACTTGCGGCGTTCGACGGCCCGGTGCAGGCCGGCGGTCAGATCGACGCCGCCGTGGTTGCCGAAGGAGCGCACTGGCGTGCCTTCGTCGGCGTAGACGGCGCGCAGGATGGCGTCCGTACTGGCGTAGATCAGACGGCCCGGCGCCTCGGGGCGCTCGGGGTCGCTCCAGAAGCTGGGCCCCTTGTGGGTGAAACCGTGGTTCGTGGGCCGGCCGTGGCCGTAGCTCTGCGGATCGTGCTGCCAGACCGTCGTGCCCGTTGCCGGATCGACGGCGGCGGCGATGCCGTAGCCCGTGACGACGTAGAGCCGGTCGCCGATCTTGATCGGCGTCGTGACGTGCGTGCGCTGCTTCATCGACGCGTCTTCGAAGCGCGGATCGTTCGCCATCAGGTCGTTGTCCGGCAGCCGCCAGCGCCAGGCCGGTTCGAGGCGTGCGAAGTTGCCGCTGTCGATCTGGTCGAGCGCGGCGTAGCGGCCGGCGTCGTTGCCGCCGGTGATCGTCGGCCAGTCGGTGTCCTGCGCCCAAACCTGGGCAACGCCTGGCAGTAGAAGCGCGGCGCCAAGGAGCGCCGCCACCGGTCCCGGCTGAGCCCCGCCGGACATCTGCCTCAATCGAAGGCGGGGATGATCTCTTCCGCGACCATCTGGTAGTGGTCGAGACGGTGCGTGGGAATGCCGCCGATCATGATCTCGTGGGCCCCGGCGTCGATCATCTCGCCGATCCGGTCGATGACGTAGCTCTTCGGGCCCGCCGCCGTGCCTTCGCCGAGGCCGCGGGCCGCGATGAAGCGCCCGGCGGCGGCCTCGTCGTCGGTCACGAAGGTCGGCATCAGCACCGTGTGCCGGATCTCGCTTGGGTCGCGGCCGGCGTCCTCGCAGTGGCGGTTGACGACGGAGACCTTGTGCTGGAAGTACTCGCGGGTCATCGGTCCGCGGGCCCAGCCGTCCAGGTTCATCACGTCGCCGTGGCGCGCCAGCGTGCGCAGCGTCCGCTTCTCGCCGGTGCCGCCGATCAGGATAGGGATCGGGTCTCCGTAGCAGCCGGGCGAAAGCGGCGCCGAGTCGAGAGCGTAGTACTCGCCCTGGAAGTCGACCGGCTCGTTCGAACGGAACAGGGCTCGGATCAGTTCGACCGCCTCCTCGAAGCGGTCCTGGCGCTCCTTCATCGAGGGGAACGTCCAGCCGTAGGCCTCGTGCTCCCGCTTGAACCAGGCCGCGCCGATCCCGAGCACGAAGCGGCCGTGGGAGATGTGGTCCAGGGTGCCCGCCATCTTGGCGACCAGGCCGGGATTCCGGTAGGTGTTGCCGAGAACCAGGTGGCCGATCTTCAGGTTCTTCGTGATGCTGGCGGTTGCCGCGGCGACGGTGAAGGCCTCCTGCGCCGCGAGATGTTCCTCTTCCTTGATGCCAGGCGGCGGCAGGTAGTGGTCGGCGTACCAGATGCTGTCCCAGGGGCCCTGGTCGAGCAGCTCGGCCACCTCCCGGACGCTGTCCCAGGTGTTGCGGTAGACGGTGACCTGCGCACCGAACTTCATGTCGTGCTCCTCTCCTGCTGCGACGCTAGGCGCCGCGCTGCATGACCATCTTGCCGATGACCTTGCGGTCCATCATGTCGCGAAGCGCCTGCGGCACCTCTTCCAGGGGATACCGGCGCGAGATGTAGGGCCGGATCTTGCCGGAGGCGGCGAGAGCCTCCGTTTCCACCCGGGTCGCCTCGAAGATCTCCGGCTCGCGCATCCTGGAGGCGCCCCAGAACACGCCGACGATCTCGCAGCCCTTGAGCAGGGTGAGGTTGAGCGGCATCCGCGGAATGCCGGCGGTGAAGCCGATGACCAGGAACCGGCCGCGCCAGTTGGTTGCTCGGAGCGCGGCCTCGGCGTAGTCGCCGCCGACCGCGTCGTAGACGAGGTCGACGCCCTTGCCGTCCGTCAGCTCCTTGGCGCGGTTCTTCAGGTCCTCCGCGGCGTAGTTGATCGTCTCGTCGGCGCCTCGTTCGCGGCAGAGCGCCAGCTTCTCCTCGCTCGAAGCGGCGGCGATCACGCGGGCGCCCATCACCTTGCCCAGCTCCAGGGCGGCGAGGCCGACGCCGCCGGCGGCGCCGAGCACGAGGAGCGTCTCGCCCGGCTTGAGATTGCCGCGGTACTTCAGCGCGTAGTGGCCGGTGCCATAGGCGTAGCCGTAGCCCGTAGCCTCCGCGTGGCCGAGCCCCGGCGGCAACCTGCGCACCTGGGACGCCTTGAGCAGCACCTGCTCGGCGAAGCCGCCGGTGCCGCCTCCGCCGACCACGTCGTCGCCGACTGCAAGGCCGTTTACATCGGGCCCCACGGCCGCGATCCTTCCGCCCACCTCACCGCCGACGACGAAGGGCGGCTCTCCCCGGAACTGGTAGCGGTTCTCGATGATCAGGGTGTCGGGCCAGGTGATCGCCGCCGCGCGGATGTCGACGACGACCTCGCCCGGTCCTGGTGCCGGATCGGGAAGCTCCTCGATCGTCAGGTTCTCCGGGGGGCCGAACGCGCTGCATACAACTGCCTTCATGGTTGCCTCTGAGATGTAGTTGGGGAAGCTGGCTGTCAGATCTGCCGCTCGCGGCCCTTCCAGTACGGCGCCCGGACCAGGCCGCGCTGGATCTTGCCGGTGGGCATGCGCGGAAGGTCGGTGGCGAAGTCGATCGAGCGGGGTCTCTTGAAGTCGGGCAGGTTCTCGCGGCACCAGGCGAGGAGTTCCTCGGCCAGTTCGTCGCCGGCCTCGTAGCCATCGTCGACTTCGACCACGGACTTGACGCTTTCTCCCCATTCCTCGTGGGGCACGCCGACGGTGCAGACCTCGTAGACCGCCGGGTGCTGCTGGAGCACGTCGTCGATCTCCTGGGGGTAGATGTTGACGCCGCCGGCGATGATCGTCTCCGCCGACCGGCCGGTGAGGAACAGGTAGCCGTCCTCGTCGACGTAGCCCATGTCGCCCATCGTGAAGTAGCCGTCGCGGTAGGCGGAGGCGGTCTTGTCGGGGGCCTTGAAGTAGACGAAGCTGTTCTCGGACGCCTCGAAGTAGACCGTGCCGGTGGTTCCGCTCGGCACCGGCTCGCCGTCGTCGTCGAGCACCTTGTACTTCGTTCCCTCGACGGTGCGGCCGACGCTGCCGGGCTTCTCGAGCCACTCCTTCGAGTCGACCCAGAACGTGCCGCCTTCGGTGGCGGCGTAGTACTCCCAGACCACCGGCCCGAACCAGTCGATGATCTTGTGCTTGACGTGGACCGGGGTCGGAGCGGCGCCGTGGCAGAGCCAGCGCATGGAGGAGACGTCGTAGCGTTCGCGGATCTCCGGCGGCAGCGCGAGCATGCGGTGAAACATGGTCGCCACCATGTGGGTGTGAGTCACCCGGTGCCGGTCGATGAGCGCCAGGGTCTCTTCCGCGTCCCACTTGTCCATCAGCACCGAACCGACGCCGGCGCCCATCGGCATCGCCAGGTTGAGACCCAGTGGCGCCGCGTGGTAGAGCGGCCCGGTGACCAGCGAACAGTCCGTGTCCGGCTCGAAGTCGCCCGATTCGCGAACAGCCAGCAGGAACGGCGTCGGCGTCGCGTCCGCCTTGCGGTAGACGCCCTTGGGATGGCCGGTGGTGCCGGAGGTGTAGAGCATCGGCACGCCGAGGATGGGGGCGTCGATGTTCGAGCCGTCCTCGGCCCCAATTGCCGCCTCGTAGGACCCGGCATCCTCGATCTCGCCCCCGACCGCGAGGGTCAGGCGCAGGTGACTGGAAGCGGCCTGAGCCGCGGCGACGGCCGGCGCGAAGGCTTCGTCGGCGATCAGGACCCGGGCTTCGCAGTTATCGACGATGTAGGCCACTTCGGGTGGCGAAAGGTGCCAGTTGATCGGCGTCATGCGTCCGCCGGAGCGCTGGCAGGCGACGACCGTCTCGATGAACTCCGGCCGGTTCCGGCACAGCAGGGCGACACCGACGTCGGGACCGACGCCGTGCGCCCGCAGCACGCGGGCCAGGCGATTGGCGTTGGCGTTCAGTTCGCCGAGCGTCCGGCCGCCGAACTTCGACAGCACCGCCATTCGTTCGGGAGCCAGCTCGGCGTGCACCGCGAAGCCCATGCCGTAGGGCGCTGCCGCCATCAGTCGTTCCTGCAGTTCGAGGTCGATCGCCATGCGGGCCTCTCCGTGGGTGCCGGCGGTGCCGGCGCCGAGTCGCTGGATCCTTGAGTCGTCGGTTGCTTGCTTCGGAGCGGGGAGTCTAGCCCCTAGCTACACTGGCCGCCCATGCCCGCCGGAGCGCCGCCTGAAACCCTCGCGTTGACGGTCCGCGACCGTGCGATGCTCGCGGGCGACTGCGGTGAAGCCGCGGCGGTCGCGATGCGCGTCCTGGCTACGATGGCCGGTGTCTACGGCGCGGAGCGGTTGCTCGACATCGAGGGTGCCCACATCGACGGTTGCCTCTACCACGGCGACTCGGGCGTCGACTTTGCGGAGCTCCTGGTTGCGGGCGGCGCGCGCGTCCGGGTGCCGACGACACTGAACGTCGGCGGCCTCGACCTGCTGCACCCGGAGGAGTTCGCCGGCACGGCGGAACGCCGGGCGAAGGCGCGGCGGCTGATGGAGTGCTACGAGGAGATGGGCTGCCGGACGATCTGGACCTGCGCGCCCTACCAGACGACGCCCCGGCCCGCATTCGGGCAGCAGGTCGCCTGGGCCGAGAGCAACGCGATCGTGTTCGCGAACTCGGTCCTCGGCGCGCGCACCCACCGCTACGGCGACTTCATCGACATCTGCGCGGCGATCACGGGACGGGCGCCGGCGGTCGGATTGCACCTGGAGGAGCACCGCCGCGGACAGGTCGTGTTCGACCTGCGGTCCTTGCCGCACGCTCTCCGGAGCGCCGCCTGGCTGCTGCCGGCGATCGGTTATCTGGTGGGGGAGCGCTGCGGCAACCGGATTCCTGTTCTGCTCGGCCTGGAACAGGCGGGCGAGGACGGCCTGAAGGCGCTGGGGGCGGCCGCGGCGTCCTCGGGAGCCGTGGCCCTGTTCCACGCGGTCGGCATCACGCCCGAGGCGCCGACGCTCGACGCCGCGCTCGGCGGCGAGGAGGCGGCGGAGTGGATCGAGGTTGGCTTGTCCGATCTGCGAGCCGGTCTGCGGAGTCTGTCGACGGCGCCGGGGGTAGCCGCAGTCGGGATCGGTGGTTCAGAAGACGACCGATTGCCGATCGACGTCGTGGCCCTCGGCAGCCCCCACTTCTCGCCGCGGGAGTTCGCGGAGTTCTTGCCGCTGGTCGAGCGTCATCCGCCGGCTGGGAGCGTCGAGTTCGTCGTCTGCACCAACCGGCTTTCTCTCGGGGAGCTGGAGCGACGAGGGAACCTTGAACGGCTGCGCGCCCACGGCGTCCGCGTGGTCGTCGACACCTGCGTGGTCGTGGCGCCGATCCTCCGCACACAGGCGGGTGGCGTCCTGATGACGAACTCGGGCAAGTTCGCGCACTACGCCCCCGGCAACGTGGGCTTCGATGTTGTCTTCGGCAGTCTGGCCGAGTGTGTTCGCTCGGCCCACGGTGGACGTCTGTGGCGCGACCCGGAGTTGTGGCCATGAGCGCGGTGGAAGTCGAGGGCCAGGCTCTGGTCGCCGGCGCCGCCGTCGGCAAGGTGCTGCGGCTCGAGGAGCCGCTGTCGTTCTGGGGCGGCGTGGATCCGGTGACCGGGACGGTCATCGACCGGCGGCATCCGCGGTGCGGCGAGAGCGTCGCCGGCCGCGTCCTCGTTATGCCCTACGGCCGCGGATCGAGCAGTTCGAGCTCCGTGCTGCTGGAGGGCGTGCGCCTGGGCACGGCGCCGGCCGCCGTCGTGCTGCGGGAACTCGACGGCATCCTCGCCCTGGGCGCGGCGGTGGCTCGCGAGCTCTACGAACAGTCGCCGCCGGTCGTGGTGCTGGCCCCCGCGGACTGGGCGGCCTTGCCGGATGGGGCCGAAGCGGCGGTCGACGTCAGCGGCCGCCTGCGGATCGCAGGCTGACGTTCCAGGAGGTCCACACCCAGACCTTGAACGTGTCCGTGCCGAACTCGTCCGCGTCGTACTGCGCCAGCTTGATGCCGAAGTCCTGCTTCCAGGGGGTGTTCCAGACCGCCATCGCGTCGATCTCGGACCCGTAGTCCATACTGCCGACCGCGGACCGGAACTGGTGCCAGCGAATCGTCCAGTTCCAAGTGTCCAGATTGTGGTCGAGACGGAGGTAAATGTCGACCAGGCCGTCGGGGGGCGTCGCGAGGAACTTGTCGGTCCAGCCGTTGAAACCGTGCAGGGTCGCCAGCGGCGTGCGGAAGCCGTACGTGCCGTCGCCGTCGAGGGCTTCGCGCACCGCGCGCATGCTGACGTCGCCGCGCGTGAAGCCGATGCCTGTCTTCTGGTAGTCGAGGTCAACGCTGCCGGGGTGATTCGCCCAGTCAGATTGCACGGCGTACTGGAGTTCCCACAGAACGGAGGCCGCGCCGGCGTCGTGCGACCCGTTGTAACTGGCGCCCCAGTTGGAGGTTGAGTTGGCTTCGGCGCCGGGCCGCTCGTAGTCCAGCAGGTAGCCGAAGAGAGCCAGGTTGCCGGGGCCCGCCGGGCCGGAAACGTAGATCAGGTGGGAGCCCATCGGCTCCTCGGCCCCGGTGATCCGGTGGGCCCGCTTCAGGAAGGCGTAGCGGAGCGACCAGTCGGCGGCCATCTGTGCATCGAGGGCGGCGGCGTCGAAGGCCTGGTGGTGCTGGCGCCAGCCGACCGCGCCGACGAAGCGCTGGTCGCCGATCAGAAGCTCGGTCCGGCCGAGGGTGAAGGCGACCGGCCCTCGCTCCAGGCGGGCCGCCGCCTGGTTGATCGCGGTGAGCGCGGGATCGGCGATGATCGGCCGGTCGCGGACGCCGTTGTCCAGGCCGCCGTAGCCGAGGTTGCGGTAGGTGCGGTCGTTGCCGACGGGGGTCACTTCCTCCGCTTCGAGCAGGAAGGAGAAGCCGCGGAACGCCTTGGTCTCCAGCTTGAGGCTCGTGCGAAGGGTCGAAGCGAGCGCCGTGGCGTCAAACGCGTCGTCGTCGGATTGCTCGATCCGGTACCGGAGACCGAGCGAAACGTCCGCGTCGCGGATGGCCTGTCCAAGCGTCGCCGGCTCCTGAGGAGCGTTCTCCTCGTCGCCTTGCGCGAGACCGGGCGCCGTGCCGACGACCATGCTCAGCGCGAGCGGAATCAGACACTTGCGCATGTTCGGGTTGGGTACTCGGGAAGAAGAAGCTGGAGTCGCCGGAGACCGTCGGCAGTATATAGGCCACCTGTTGAGGGGTCCTGCCGGCGGTGCGCCTCCCTTCACTCGGTAAGCGGACCGCCGACCCAGATCGGCGACGACCAGGCGCGTTCCTGGATCGTTGCCTGGAGTCCGGGCCTCGGATCGACTCCGGCCTTGACGGCATCCCAGGTCGACCAGCGGCAGGTGGGGTTCTCCAGCGCCCGGAGGTAGTAGAAGGCATGCTGGCCGGCTTCGAAGTCCGGGTCCTGCCAGAGCGTGACGAGCTCCGACGCTCCCCTGTCGGGCGTGATGCTGCAGTCGCTGAGATCCACTTCGGCGTCGTTGTCGGGACAGCGATGGGTTTCGGGATCCGGAGTCAGGCCGTCAGAGCAGGCGACGTCGAACACCCGTTCCATCGCGTGTCCGTCGTCGCTCCAGCCCTTGATCACCTGCACCCGCTGAAGCGGCGTGCCGAGCGGGTCCTGAAGCGCCCAGACGAGGAAGCGGGGAGCTTCCGCTCCGTCCGAACCGGCCGGCAGTTCGCCGCCCATCGGCACGCCCTCGGCGTAGGCGATGTCGACCGCGTCGTCGCGCTCAACCAAGTTGTCCGGGTAGGCGCCGGCAAAGAAACGGACGACGATGCGGGGGCCGCTGGTGGCGAAGGTCTCCTTGCGGCGGAACGCTCCGTAGATCGACTCTCGGGTGTTCTCCTCGGCCCAGACACCGGCGAGGCCGGAGGCGCTCCAGGTCTTGTAGTAGGTGTCGTTGTAGGCCGTCACCCCATCGTCCGACGCCATCGGCACCGAGCCGCGGAGCTCCGCCGTCGCGTCCAGGATGCCGACCTTGGCGACGAAGTTCGATTCGTCGAGCGAGGCGCCACCGTTGTGGGTGTCGCTGGCGCCTACCAGGCCGAAACGGAAAGGATTCGCGCCGTTCTCGGCCTGCAGCTTGAGTCCGCGCTGGTACGCGTTTCGCACGTAGGAACCGCGCGGCCTCGACTTGTTCCACTGGGCGATCCGGTAGGGCATGATCTCGAAGTCCGCCCACTCGTCGTTCGGCGACAGGAAGGGGTGGGTGTCGGAGGTGCCCTTGACCTGGGTGACCTCGACCAGGGGCTCGTTCCGCATCCGGGTTGCGGCGTAGGCGGCGTCGATCGGCTCGCCGGCGAAGTTCACGAGCTGGAACATGTGGCCGTCGGAGCCGTTCGAGTTGTGGGGGATGGCGAGGGCCTCGATCCCTTGCAACCGGAGATCATCCATCCACGCCCAGAGGTCCTCCGGGTTGATCGAGTCGCCGCGGCCGTACGGGTAGTCCGGCACCGCGTCGCCGCGGAAGATCACGTTGCGGTGCAGGTTGCCGCCTTCGCGGCTCGAGGTGTACTCGTAGGCAGGGAAGGTGGTGAAGGCCCCCGGGGCGTTGTGGCGCTCGGCCGCTTCGACCGTCCGCTTCCAGGCGGAGCGGATGACGTTCACGTCGCGATGTTCCCGGATGTAGGCGCCGCTGCGGAAGGCGTTCCGTTTCTCGCTGATGGTCCGTGCCTGGGTGAAGTCCGCAGCGCGGTCGAGCTTCGACAGCGGGTGGTCGGGCTGGGACATCGCCTCCAGCATGCCGAGGTAGTTCGCGTGGTCGGTCACGGCGAGGAAGTCGAGCGGCCGGTCGAGCTGGAGGTCGAAGCCGCCAGGGTGTTCGATCGCCTTGCCCTTGGCGAACTCGTAGGCGTCGTCCGGCGTGGTGCGGGTGCCGAAGATGAAGGCGTCGAAGGAGTAGCGGGTGTGGACGTGGAGGTCGCCGAACAGGGGCCGGCGGTCGGCTTCCTGGGCTGTTGCGGCGAGGGTGCCGCCGAGCATCAGGAAGATGGCGGTTCCCAAGGTTCCGGCCGAGTTGGCGAGCGACTTCCCCATGTTGGTGACCTCCGTTCGCTTGAGCTGGCGATTGATCTGCGGTGACCCACAATTCTCCAGTCTCGTTCGGGTACACTTACTGGGCACCGACCAAGGATCCGAGCGCGAGCAAGCGATTCCCTGGCGATATGACGGCGGATGTAGCGGTCCGCAACATCGGGAGCACACGAAGATGAAGACCCAGGCCACTCGTCCCATCCTGCTCATGCTCGTCGTCGCCGTTGCCGTTCCCGGCCTTGGTCTGGCGGCAGACGCGGAAACACCCACCTTCTACGGCGACGTTCTTCCGGTGCTGCAGGAGAACTGTCAGACCTGTCACCGGCCGGAAGGCGAGGGCGAGAACATTGGCGGCATGATCGCGCCGATGCCGCTGATGACGTACCAGCAGACGCGTCCCTGGGCGCGGTCCATCGCGCGGGCGGTCGAGAACCGCTCGATGCCGCCCTGGTTCGCGACCGAGGCGACACGCGGGAAGTTCCACCATGAGCGGGTGATGTCGGACGACGAGATCGAGACGGTTCTGGCCTGGGCCCGTGGCGGTTCGCCGGCGGGCGACGCGGCCGATGCGCCGGCGCCGAAGAAGTTCGTCGAGGAGGGCTCGGGCGGCTGGTCGCTCGGGCGTCCGGACCTTGTCGTTCAGATGCCGGAGAACTACTGGGTGGCCGACGACATCGCCGACATCAACATCAACTTCGAGACCGAGCTCACCGAAGAGATGCTGCCGGAGACGGTCTGGGTGCGCGGCGTCGAGTTCAAGGTCGGCGGCAGCGACGTTCACCACATGTGCGCGAGTGTTCGGCCACCCGGCGGCGCCACCGCGCTTGGCAAGTTCAGCGACAGCTCGATTGGCTGCATCGCCCTCGGCGCCGAGAGCCACCTGATGGAACCCGGCTACGCGATGAAGCTCGAGCCGGGTTCGACGATCGAGTTCTCGATGCACTACAACAAGGAGGCCGGCGAGGGCAGCGGCTTCTACGACCGGTCCGAGATCGGCTTCGTGTTCGCCGACGCTCCGGAGAGCGAGCTGCGCGAGGTCAAGTTCGACTCGATCGGCAATCTGACCTTCGAGATTCCGCCCGGCCACGAGCGCTGGAAGGTCGGTGCGGCGCGGGTTTTCCCGGTCGAGACGGACATCCTGGCCCTGTGGCCCCACGCCCACCTGCGGTCGGTCGCGGTGCGCTACGACGCCTTCTACCCCGACGGCACGACCGAGGTTCTTCTCGACGTGCCCAACTACGACCAGGAATGGCAGACGACGTACCAGTACAAGAAGCCGAAGACGATCCCTGCCGGCACCCGGGTCGAGGTTTCGATGTGGTTCGAGAACTCGCCCGAGCGCGGCGAGGAGCGCGGCTTCGACCCGGCGGACAACGTCGTCAACGGCACGGCCACGACCGACGAGATGATGCTTGGCTTCGTGGCCTGGGCGCCGGTCGAGCCGGTCGATCCGATCGCGCTGCGGCTTGGAGTCGCCTCGATTCAGAGCTCCGGCGGCGGGGAGTAGGTAGGCGGGAATGACCGGTTCGCGCGGGTGGTGGCGGCTGCCTTCGGTCGCTGCCGTCCTGCTGCTCTCGGCAGCGGCGTTTGGGGCGCCTGCGGCGGGTCAGTTCGCCGAGACCGAGAAAGTCATCGAGAAACCTTCGAAGGAGGGGGAGGGTCGCAAGCTCGACGCCTCGGGCCTGACCAACGCCTTCGCGCTACTGGTCAACGCGACCCGTTCGATCGACCGGGCCGAGATCGGCGGCGGCATGGTCGAGGTGAACGCCGGAAGGCTGCCGCTCCTCGGCGTGGACTGGGAGGCGTTGCAGGAGCACGAACAGGGCCTGTTCGAGTTTCAGACCGCGGCCGCGATCAAGCTGCGCACGGAGGCCGACATCGTGGTCGGCGACCTCGAGGTGCCGGCCGGCAACGTCTCACCCGGCTTCGCGGGCCTCTACAGCTTGTGGCTCCGCCTCGACGACGACGGTCAGTGGGTGCTGATCGTGAACAACGAGCCCGACGTCTGGGGCACGATGCACGATCCGGCGAAGGACCTGGGCGAGATTCGGCTTGAGCACTCGATCGTGGAGGGCGGGAAGCCGCGCCTGACGATCGAGATCGAGCCGCCCGAAGGCGACACCCCGGGGACGCTCAAGCTGTCCTGGGGCGAGCATCGCTGGCAGACGACGGTCGCCGGCCTCAGGTCGTAAGTGCCAGGAAGCTAGCTCGACCGGAACCGCACGGGCCACGCGCGGGTTCTCGTGACGACTACGGATCCAGGTGGTAGTCGATGTCCTCGAATCGGTCGCGCGGAAACGTGAAGATGAAGACCAGCGGTTCGGGGCCGATGCAGCGAAGGGCGTGTCTGGCGTTTGGTGGGATGTAGATGGCCGTGCCCGGGCCAATCTCTTCCCGCGTGTTCTCGATCTCGATGAGAGCGCGGCCGCTGAGCACGTAGTAGGTCTCCTCCGGCTCGTGGTGGTGTCGCGAAAGCGCGGCACCCGGTTCGATCTTCGCCACGCCGGTGACGAGCCCGCCACTCGGACTGCGCTCGCGGCTGATCAGCAGTTTCCAGCGAATGGCGCTCGGGGAGGTATTGGCCGGATCGGCCCAGTCCTCCCAGTCGACGTCCGCCTGGTCGGCAATGACGGGCTGGAGCATAGGCACTTCTAACTGCCCGGAGAACTCGTGGCCACTGGCTGGATCGGTCGCGCTCCCAGCACCGGCGCGTGCAGCCCGAAGGCGACGAAGGCGCCGGCGAGGCAGCAGGCCGCCATGATCCAGAAGGTCAGCGTATGGGAGCCGGACCAGTCGGAGAGCAGTCCGGCGATGGTCGGCGCCGCGGGCGAGATCAGGCCGGTGATCGCGAAGCGGGTACCGATGATCGTGCCGAAGGCGCGCCTCCCGTAGAAGGAGGAGTACACGACCGGGATACAGACGTAGGCGCAGCCGAAACCGAGGCCGACGAGTACGACGGACGCGTAGGCGACGAGCGCCGTGTTCGCATTCACGAGGCCGGCGCAACCGACTCCCTCGACCAGGAGCACGATGCCGAGCAGGCGTTGGGGCGACATGTAGTCGCCGACGAAGGCGCTCAGCCGTCCCAGCAGGCTGACCGCGACGCGGACGCCGAGGATCGCGCCTACGACGGCGGTCGTAAAGCCCAGGGCCTCCAGGTGCTTGCGACCGTAGACGGTGATGATGCCCCAAGGCACCCCGTAGGCGATCGACAGGGCAATGAGGACATAGAACTGATGGGTGCGCATGGCCAGCGGCGCGGTCCACTCGCCGAGGCCTGACGGTCCCGACCTCTCCTCTTCGTCTGCCGCTCCGGCCGCCTCGCCCCGTGCAGGGCCGCCATCCGGCTGCTGACCGACGCTTTCCGGGGTGCCGCGAACGAAGAGCACCGCGATCACCGCGACCGCGGCGGAGACTCCGGCGATCACAAGCCAGCCGGCCCGCCAGTCGGCCACCCGCAGGATGCCTGGGGCGAAGTAGGCGTTCACCGGGATGCCGACGACAGCGCCGCCGGCCAGCACCAGTCCGATCGCCCGCGACCGGAAACGCACGAACCAGTTGGAGGCCAGAGTCTGGGCAGGCAGGATCGTCGAAAGACCGATGGCGACACCGCCCAGGACGCCGTATGCAAGGAGGCAGTCGACAAACGAATCCGCCCGGCTCAACAGCCAGAAGGCCAGCACCGCGACGACGGAGCCGAATCCCATCACCGAGCGGATGCCGTACCTGCCCATCGCCATGCCGACGACGGGGCCGAGCAGATGGTAGAGGTAGTTGAAGACGCTGAACACCAGACCCGACTGGGTGTCGTTCAAGCCGAGGTCCTGCTGCATCTCGGGCAGGAAGAAGCCCCAGCTGTAGTACATCGGCGAGATGCCGAAGCCGTAGCAGACCGAACCGAGCCCGACCATCTGCCATCCGAGGAAGCGGCGGGGCGGGTTGCTCGTCATTCCCGCTTCGCCTGTGTCGTCTTGTGTGTCCGTTGCCGCCGACTACTGGCCGCGGATCGCTTCGAGCCGGTCGTTGATCTCCCGTTCCAGCGCCGCCCCCGTCTTCACCTCGTCACCGAGTTCGAGATACGCCTGTTTGTCGCCATCGAACTCCGGCCAGGGCGGCCGGCCGCCGCCGTTCGGGTCGCCGGCGTGGGCGAACTGGACCCAGTAGTCGATCATCAGGGCCGCGAGGGCGTCATCGGTGTCGTCGTAGTTCTCGCCCTGGAGCGTGTTGAAGACGTAGCCGAGCTCCGCCGCGTGATGGGCGCCCCAGGCCGGGTTCTCGGGATTCACCCGGGTGAAGAAGTACTGGAACGCGGGGGAGGACACGTTGTCCATCCCGAGCAGCATCCGGCGCGTGCCCCGCAGGAACCACGTGTCGGTCAGGAAGCGGTCCTGCTGCACCTTGAGTTCCTCGGCGCTCTTCGACGGGTAGAGCTTCGCCACTTCCTCGGCCTGGTCGCCGTAGACGCCCTTCAGCATCTCGAGGAACTCCGCCCGCTCGGTGAGCGGCTGGAAGGCCATGAACATCGTGCCCTCGTTGCGATTCGTGCCGGCGATCAGGGGGATGTCGTTCTGCTTCCCGGCCGTGTAGCGGTCTTCGCTGGACTCGGGCATGAAGGCCGTGCCGTAGGTGACGTGCGGCTCGTAGGCGCCGGGCTGGCCCGCCTGGGGGGTTCCGGTGATGATCGTCTTCGCGTCGAGGGTCCGCAGCGCTTTCGCCGTCTGTTTGTCGCCGTCGCCGAGCATCGCCGTTGCCCAGGCGACGCCGACGTCCTCGGCGCTGCCGTGAATGCCGTTCGCTCCCCTGAGCGGGCGGACGTTCGTGTCGGTGACCCAGGGGCTTTCCGCGATCGCCCGGTGGATGAGCCCGCTGGCAAGGGGACTCGCCATCAGCGCGTGGACGCTCGTGCCGCCGGCCGACTCACCGAAGATGGTCACGTTGTCCGGATCGCCGCCGAACCTGGCGATGTTCCGCTCGACCCACTGGAGCGCCGCGATCTGATCGAGGAAGCCGTAGTTGCCGGACTCGCCGCCGGCCTCCTTTGAGAGTGCGGGGTGGGCGAGGTAGCCAAGCGGGCCGAGACGGTAGTTGATCGAAACGAGAACGACCCCCTTGCCAGCGAAGGCGGAGCCGTCATAGCCGATCTGGTTGCTCCAGCCGAGGCTCAGGCCTCCTCCGTGGATCCAGACCATCACCGGCCGTGGTTCGTCGCCTTCCCGAGCTGCCGTCCAGACGTTCAGGAACAGGCAGTCCTCGGACGACTCCGGCAGGGACTCGCCGGTCATCATCGCCAGAACCGGTGCCTGCGGGCAGATGGCGCCGAACTTCGTCGCGTCGCGCACGCCGCTCCACGTCGACGCCGGTTGCGGCGCCTTCCAGCGCAGTTCCCCGACCGGCGCCGCCGCGAACGGAAGGCCGCGGTAGACCGTGAGGCCGCTGTCCGCATCGAGCACCTCGCCCTGCAGCTTGCCGGAGTCGATCTTGACGAGGCCGGTGTCGGAGCTGGCGCCGAGGGTTGCGGTAACGGACAGGAGCGCGGGAACCAGGATGACGGTCCAGCGGACTCGGTTTCTGCGGCAGCGAATCTCAGCCATGTTGACTCCGGGTCGTGTGATCGGGGAGGCGACTCTACACGGCTGGCCCCGGCGCCTGGCCTCCGACGGTCCGCCGTACACTAGGATCGTCCGTGCCCGGCTACGGACGGCTGTCGTTCGGTCGTCATGACGACGGGAGTGCCAGGATGCCGAAGATGGTCCGAAAGGTCGCCCCTGCTGCTGGTCTGTTGCTGCTGGGAGGACTGCATCTCGGGCCCCTTCAGGCCGGCGAAACCGACGTGCGGGAACGGACCCACTCGGCCTCATCCGTGCTGGCGGCCAGCGGAACTGGCGCCTGCATCGAGAGCGACACCGTCCTGTGTCTGCACGAAGGTCGCTACGAGGTAATGGTCGAGTTCGCGGCGAACGGCGAGACGATGTCCGCCAAGGTGGCGAGGCCTCGTACGAGGGATTCGGGACTGTTCTACTTCTTCGAGCCGAACAACTGGGAGATGCTGCTCAAGGTGCTCGACGGCTGCGGCGAAAATCAGCATCACTGGGTGTTCGCCGCCACGGCTAGTGATGTCGGCATCAGGCTGGTCGTTCGGGACACGACCCTCCCGGACGACCTCGTCAACCTGAAGGAGTACGAGTTCCCGCCCATCGCGCGGCGACCGCAGGGTGCGGATGAGTCGGATGACGACTACGAGCAGGACGTTCTTGCGAAGGGCCACCCAGCGCTGACGGAAGTCGGCGCGTTCCCGGACGCCTGCCGGACGAGCAGCTAGCGGAGAGGTTCGGAGCGGTGCTACGCGTCGATCCGGGCCAGGGCCCGGATCGACTCCTCGATCTCCCAAGGCGCCGCGTCGGGAACGCCGCAGCGGGCGATGACGTGGGTCATGCCGATGCGCTTACGGTAGTGGTCGAGGCGGGCGCGCACCTGATCGCGTCCGCCGACGACCGCCCAGTTCCCGATGTCGGCCAGCTCCTCTTCCTGCACGAGGCGGGTGCCGGCGCGCGCCATCCTGAGCGCCTGCGCGGTCAGGGCAGAAGCGACGCGCTCGCAGGTGCCCCGGTCTTCCGAGATGAACACGGTGCGCATGACCGGGACGATCGGCGGCGGCGCTCCCTGGGGCAGAGCCTCGCGGTGGACTTGGTGGTTCCTGATCAGCCGGCCGATCGTCTCGAGGGGCGATGACAGGTAGGGGAGGCCCAGTTCGCCGGCCTGCTTCAGCGCCAGCGGGCCGAAGGCGGCGACCCAGAGCTCCGGGTGCGGCTGCTGCACCGGCAGCGGCGCGATCCGCACGGGTTGACGCGCGCCGGGTTCGCCGACCTCGATCGCTTCCCCGGCCCAGGCCCGCTTCATCAGGTCGAGCGACTCGAGGAAACGCTGGCGCTTGGTGCGGGGATCGACGCCGAAGGCCGCGAACAGCGCCGGCCGGAAACCGCGACCCAGGCCGAGGATGACACGGCCGTTCGAAAGGCGGTCGAGGACGGCGACCTCCTCGGCCGCCTGGAAGGCGTTGCGAACCGGCAGCAGGTAGGAGGTGGTGCCCAGCCGCAGGTTCGTCGTGCGCGCGGCGGCGGCGGCCAGTACGACGATGGGTGACGGGCAGGCGGCGGCGCCCGTGAAGTGGCTCTCGGGCAGGAACAGCGAGTGGAAGCCGAGCCGGTCGGCGAATTCCGCCTGGTCGGCGATCGACCCCGCCTCGTCGCCCAGGTAGTTGACCCAGGGGGTCAGCCCGATCTCGATGCGGCTCTCCTTCAGCCGGCTCTCCAGTCGCTGAAGCTCTTGCCTTCCGAGGCCAGGTCCGCCAACAGGGCCGAGGGCTGCCAGAAGTCGTCGCCCGTCTGGTCCGCGAACTCCCGCATTCGGTCGGCGATCTTGCCTAGGCCCACGCTGTCGCCCCAGTGCATCGGGCCGCCCCGGTAGACCGGCCAGCCGTAGCCGTTGACCCAGATCACGTCGACGTCGGACGGCCGGATCGCGATCCCTTCCTCGAGGATCTTCGCGCCCTCGTTGACCATCGGGTAGAGGCAGCGTTCGAGGATCTCCTCCTCGCCGACTTCACGCTGCGCGATGCCTTTGGCGGAGCCGAAGTCGCTGATGATCTGCAGCACTTCCGGATCGGGCGCCGAGGCGCGGGTTTCCGGATCGTAGACGTAGTAGCCGCGGCCGTTCTTCTGGCCGCGCCGGCCGGATTCGCAGAGGATGTCGCGGATGTCGCGGGATGCCGACTCCTTCTCATTCCAGCCGATATCGAGGCCTGCCAGGTCGCTCATCGCGAACGGACCCATCGGGAAGCCGAAGTCGTACAGGACACGGTCGACGTCGTAGTACTTCGCGCCTTCCAGGATGATCTGCTGCGCCTGCTGCTGGCGCTGGAACAGGATCCGGTTGCCGACGAAGCCGCGGCACACGCCGACCAGCACCGGCACCTTGCCGATCTGCTTGGAGATCGTCATCGCGGTGTGGATCACGTCTTTCGCCGTCTTCTCACCGCGCACGACCTCCAGCAGGCGCATGATGTTGGCCGGCGAGAAGAAGTGCATGCCGATCACGTCCTCGGGACGGCTGGTGGCGGCGGCGATCTCGTTCACGTCGAGCGCCGAGGTGTTCGTCGCCAGCACCGCTCCCGGCTTCACGATCCGGTCGAGGCTGGCGAAGATCTCCTTCTTCAGATCCATGTTCTCGAACACGGCTTCGATCACCAGGTCGCAGTCGGCGAGCGCTGCGCGGTCGGTCACGCCGTTGAGCAGACCCATGCACTGGTCGACCTGTTCCATCGTCATCCGGCCGCGGCTGGCGGTCCGTTCGTAGTTCTTGCGGATGACGCCGAAGCCGTGGTCGAGGCGGCTCTGCTCGGCCTCGACGATCGTCACACCGATGCCGCGGTTGGCGAAGTTCATCGAGATGCCGCCGCCCATCGTGCCGCAGCCGAGGACGCCGACCTTCTCGATCTTCCGCATCGGGGTGTCGCGCGGCACGTCGGGCACCTTGGCCGCCTCGCGCTCGGCGAAGAAGTAGTAGCGCTGGGCCAT
>VXUF01000010.1 GCA_009837085.1 Holophagales bacterium | reverse complement strand
TCCCGCCGCACCTTCCTCAGGACCGGCGCCGCAGCCTTCGCCGGCGCGGCACTCCGCCCGGAAGGGATTCTTGCCGATCCCTACGCCCCGCTCGGTTCCCAGCCGACCCCGACTCGGCCCGGCATTCCAGCCGCGCCGACCACCCGCTCCTCTCCCATCGTCGTTCAGGGCGTGGTGCGCTCCCGCGGCCGCGGCATCCCCCGGGTCCCGGTCTCGGACGGCGTTCAGGTCGTGGACACTGACGCAGATGGCACCTTCGAGATCCTCACCCGGTCCGAGCGCGGGTTCGTGTGGTTCACGCCGCCATCCGGCTACCGCATCCCCCTCAACCGCCCCGGGACCGCCCGCTTCTACCAGGCGCTGTCGGGCCGGCAGCAGCAAACAGCGACCTTCGACCTCGAACCCGACCCGGTGCCCCAGGACGACCACACCCTGCTCCTCCTCGGCGACATTCAGGCGCAGGACGAGCGGGAGACCGGCCTCTTCCTGGGCCAGTCGGTGCCCGATATCAGCGAAACGATCGCCGGGCTCGGCGGCGAGCACGCTTTCGGCATCTCGTGCGGCGACATCATGTACGACAACCTCTACCTTTATCCCGACTACGAGCGCGGGGTGCGGATGATGGAGGTTCCCTTCTTCCAGGTGGTCGGCAATCACGACCTCGATTTCCACAGCTTCACCGACCGCGCGTCGGCCGAGACCTTCAGCGACCACTTCGGGCCCACGTGGTACTCCTTCAACCGGGGCGCCGTCCACTACGTGGTGCTCGATGACGTCTTCTGGTACGGCGAGGGATATCTGGGATACCTCGGAGCCGACGTCCTGGCCTGGCTGGAGCAGGACCTGGCGAGGGTGGAACCAGGCTCGACCGTGATCGTCGCCACCCACATTCCCGTCCTGGGCAGCCTGCACACTCGCATGGGCGACGAGAAGCCGCGCACCGACCTTGTGGTCGTCAACCGCGACGCGCTCTACCGCCTCCTCGAGCCCTTCAACGCGCACATCCTGACGGGCCACACGCACGAGAGCGAGCACGTCTTCGAGCAGGGCACGCACGAGCACGTCACCGCGGCCGTCTGCGGCGCCTGGTGGAGCGGCCCGATCTGCTTCGACGGCACCCCCAACGGCTATTGCGTCTACTCGATCCGCGGCGAGGAGGTGCGTTGGCGTTACAAGGCCACCGGCTACCCCGCCGATCACCAGATGCGTCTCTACCGCACGGGGTCCAATCCGGCCGCCCCCGGCGAGCTGATCGCCAACATCTGGGACTGGGACCCCGAATGGACGGTCCGCTGGTTCGTCGACGGCGAGCCTCGAGGCGAGATGGAGCGCCACCGCGGACTCGATCCCCTGAGTGTGGAGCTGCACACCGGGCCTGACCTGCCGCCGCGGCGCGAGTGGGTCGAGCCGGTCCCCACGGATCATCTCTTCCGCGTCGCGTTGACGGGCCGTGAGCGAGTCGTCTTGGTCGAAGCCACAGATCGGTTCGGACGGGTGTACACCGAGGAATGGCGAAGGTAGACAGGCTCTGGCGACGGGCCGCCGCTAGGAGGCTGATGGGCTCGCCGTCGGACATCGCGGTCACTGATCGCGGGTAGGCGAGCGGCAATGGGCAGCGCGTTCTCTGCGCCGCTTGGGCAGCGCGTTTCTCCATCGTCGCAGGTTGTTTGGGCAACGATGACCGTTTGCGGGTCGCCGGCGCAGCCATTGGCTGGTGGGCACTATGGCCGCCGCGATCACCAGAACCCAGGGCAGGACGCCGTCGGGGATCGGATCGAGCAGTGGCGCCAAGGGGCGGTACTGCAGCAGGTCGGAGCCCCGGTCGCCGGTCCAGTGCCAGGCAGTGTGGACGATCAGGGCGGAGATGAGGATGGTTCCGAGCCGTTCATTGGGTAGGCGGCGGAAGACGAAGTCCAGCAGCGGAATCAGGAGCAGAAGGACCAGGAGCTGGCCGAGTTCGACGCCGACGTTGAAGGCGAGCAGGGAGGTCACGAGGTGCGAACCCGCGAACTGGAGGGACTCGCTGAGGGCGAAGGAGAAGCCGAAGCCGTGGACGAGGCCGAAGCCGAAGGCGGCGGTCCAGCGGCGCTCCTGGCCCACTCCGAGGATGTTCTCGAAGGCCATGTAGACGATGGATAGAGCGATCAGGACCTCGACCAGAGTCGGGAACCAGAGCGCGCGTGGCGCTAGACCAGCCGCCGAGGCGATCAGGGTGATTGAGTGGGCCACCGTGAACGAGGTCACGACGAGCACGAGCTGGCGCAGGCGGCGAAGCGGCGCCACCAGGCAGACGAGGAAGAGCAGGTGGTCAAGGCCGCTCAGGATGTGTTCGAAGCCCATCGCGATGAAGTGGATCGAAGCCTGCGCCCAGTTCGGGTCGAGGCGGACCCGGCCGGGCTCGGCGGCGAGCTGAAGCGCTCGCGCATCGCTGCCGGACGACTCGTAGCGAATCACCGTGAGCACCTGCAGGCCCAGGCGACCGAAACGGGGGTCGATTGAGAACCGGGGCCGTTCGCTGGCGCTATGAGCGCCGAGCGGCGTCTCCAGGTGAACGTCGAGCAGCGCCTGTCGCCAGACGAGCTGCGATGTCGCCGGCAGGGGTGGCTCGCGGATGTGGGCAAGGGCGCGGTCGAAGTCGGTGAAGGACCGGTCGGACGGGATGGACAGCCGGACCGCCTGTACGGTCGTCGTCGGCAACTGGTCGCGGCCGGCGTAGAGGTCGAGATTGGGCGTGATCCAGCGGTTGGCGGCTTCCACGAGCAGGCCGCTGGCGCGTAGCGCCTCGAGGTCCAGGATGCCCCGGTAGTCGACCGGGAACTGCATCTCCTGCATCGCTTCGAGCGGCGTGCGCACGAGCACCTGAAGCCGGTCGTCCTGCTGTTTGACGAGGACCTGAACCGTGACGCTGCCGGGCACCTCGTGGGCGGCGGCGGGCTCGCCGGCGAAGAGCAGCGGCGCTGCGGCGAGGACGGCGCAGCCGACCTGAAGTCGCGGAAACGCGTTGGAACGGAGGCGGTACAGGCGGCGAATGCTAACCGGCCGCATTGCCGAGGAATCCCGCCCATTCGCTGCGTGTCGTTGCCTTGCGCCGCCGCCCGAAGT
>VXUF01000078.1:37547-74257 GCA_009837085.1 Holophagales bacterium | reverse complement strand
CGCCGTAGAGCGCGACGTGGGCGCGATCCCAGGTGCCGGCGGTGCCGGCGGCGCGATAGCCGTGGAAGCCGTTCGAACCGGAGCTGAATCCCTGGGCGGCGTAGGGGCCGATCTCCCAGGAGGCCGGGTCACCGGCGCCGATCCGGAACTGCTCGTTGCGCCACTCGAGACCGGCGGCGAGGCTCATGTTGTCGCGCACCGGGTAGGTGATGTCGAAGTTGACGTTCGTGTCGGTCTGCTCGTAGATGCCGGGCATGAACGACGTCGGCGTGTCGTAGCCGAGCGAGGCGTTCACCGTGTTGTAGATGAACTGGTCGACCTCGCTGCTACCGACGTTGACGCTGAGATCCCAGGTCATGCCGCTGTCAAGGTAGCCGCGGAGGCCGGCAACGATCGAGGAATCGATCAGGTCGCCGCCGAACTGCGGCGTGAAGCCGCCGGGGAAGCGGGTCCGCAGCGTGAAGCAGTTCGGGTCCGCTTCGACCGCGGCCAGGGCGGCGGGGTCGGGCACGTGGTCGACGATCGGAATCGCGGGGCAGTTGCCGGCGCCCTCGACGCCGGTTGCGGCCCACACACGATCGCCGACGAGCAGGAAGTTGCCCCGTCTCGCCGGGTCCGAATAGGTGAAGACGCCGGTCCGCGTGTTCGGGTTGCGGAAGTAGAAGCCGCCCGTGGTCGTCCGGCTGGCGTAGTTGGCGTGGCCGTAGAACTGCGTGCCGTTGTTGAACAGGCTGCCGAAGTTGGCGAACAGCTTGATGTCGTCCTCGACCAGCGGCGAACCCCAGACCTGAGCCGGGTTGCGGATGTCGCTGTTGCCGGTGTTGATGATGTTGATCGCGTCGTTCCGCTGGACGCTGCGGCTCGTCGGGTCGGCGGCGCCGTACTCCATGCTCAGGTTGAAGAAGCCGTTCTCGCCCATCGGCATGCCGAAGTTCGCGGCGACGGCGTAGGACATGCCCTTGTCGCCGGCGAAGGTGTACTGGCCGCCGAAGCCGGAGCTGGAGCCCGGGTTCGAGTCCTGGAATTGACCCGACCGGATTTCCACGCTGCCGCCCGAGCTCGCGTCCTTGAGCTGGAAGTTGATGACGCCGGCGATCGCGTCGGAGCCGTACTGTGCCGAGGCGCCGTCGCGGAGGACTTCGACCTGGCGCAGCGCGATGGCCGGGATGATGGAGATGTCCGGCCCCTGGGAGCCATCGGAGATGCCGTTGCCCAGCCAGGCGATGACGGCGGCGCGGTGACGGCGCTTGCCGTTGACCAGGATCAGGGTGTGGTCCGGCGCCAGGCCGCGAAGGTTGGCCGGCCGGACCAGGGTGGCCGCGTCACTGATCGGCTGGGTGCCGACGTTGTAGGACGGGACGACGGTGCGGATCCGGTCCGTCAGGTCGTTGGTTCCCTGGCTGACCAGCTCGGTCTCGGGAATGACGTCGACCGGCACGGGCGATGCGGTGACTGTGCGTCCCTCCGTCCGGGTACCGACGACGACGATCGTCTCTTCGAACTCCTGCGGTTCTTCGGTCTCGGACTCGTCTTGGTTGTCCCCCTCCTGAGCCAGAACTGGAACGGCCAGACAGAGCGCCAGGAACAGGACCAGCAGGTACGACAGGCAGAGGGGCTCGACTTCAAGTTTCCTCATCGGAAGTGCTCCTTTGTTCGATTGCACGTCGACCGCGTCGAAGACTACACCACCTCTCGCGGCCAGATCGAGTCACAACCTGGCTCGTGGTCGTCAGATTCCCTTTACCTGGCGTAGTTAGCGTCCGTTCCGGGTCCGGCTGCTAGCGTCCCGGCCGGATGGGAGGAGTCTCGGGTAGCGGGCAAACGTGGCGATGCGTCGGCGCGCCGACCTGGCAGCGGGTCGTGCTCTGGGTGCTCCTGCTCGCCCTGGCGACCGGAGTAGCGGTCTTCGATCCGTCGGACTGGCCCTACACCGTGGGCGACGAGGGCGTCTACGCGATGCAGGCCCAGAGCCTGGCCTTTGATCTCGACCGGAGCTACGAAGAAGCCGACTTCCGGCGCTACCAGCGGTTGACGGGCAAGGTGCCCGACCCGCTGATCCTCCAGAGCGTTGACGACGGCGCGACGCTCGTCTATGCCAAGCCGGCCTTCTACTCGCTCTACCTCGCGCCTTTCGTCCGGCTCGCGCCGCAGCGTGGCCCGATCCTGGCGAACCTGCTGCTGTTTCTTCTTGCGGCGCTGCTGCTCGACTGCCTGCTGGCCACCCGGATCGGCGCGGACGGCCCGCTGGTTGCGGCGTTCCTTCTCTTCTTCTCGGTCACCTTCGGCCAGGTGTTCTGGATTCACGCGGACCTCTTCTACCTGGTCGTCACGGCGATCGGGCTTTGCTGTCTGGATCCCTGGTTCGAGGGCAGGCAACTCTCTCCGGCGCGGCTGGCGTCCGGAGGAGCGCTGCTGGCGGTTGCCGGGGCCGGTCGGCCGTTCTATCTGGCGGTGCTGGCGGCGGTGCTCCTGGCTACGTCGCCGACGCTTCGTCAGGCGTGGGGCCGCCGGGCGGCCGCGCTCGTGGTGGCCGGCGCGATCCTGCTGCTTGCCGGTTCCGCCTGGTTTCATCGCGCAAGCGGCGGCGCGTGGACTCCCTACGTGAGCGAACGGCAGGGATTCAGCAGCGCCACGGGCTATCCGGACGTCGACTTCGAGCGGCAGAGCTGGTCCGAGCTGTTGTCCGTGCGCGGTGACGCGTCCTGGGCCCGCGAGGGCTTCCTGCTGCCGGACCTCGACGCGGCGCTACTCGGCCACAACCTGGTCTACGCGCTGATTGGCCGGAGCATTGGCATCGTTCCGTACTTTCTGCCGTTGCTCCTCGCCTGCGTCTGCCTGCGGCGCGGGTCGCCGCGGCGATGGCTGCTTCTCGGCATCGCCGTCGGACTCCTGGCCTTCCTGATCAAGAACCCGTACAACTTCTACGGGGGAGCGGGAGCCATCGCCAACCGGTGGTTCCTGCCCCTGTATGCAGCCTGCTGGTTCCTGATCGAGCGGCCGCCCTCGAGGCGGTGGCTCGCGGCCATGTCCGTGGTGGCCGCGCTGTTCGTCCTGCCGCTGTGGCGGACGGCGGCCTCTTTCCCGGTGGAGATCGATCCCGAGCACGGCGCTCGACGGCTGCGCTACGTATCGGCGGCCGCGAAGGGCCTCCTGCCGGTGGAGACATCCCAGATTCACCTCGGATCGGCGCCGGCGGATATCCAGCACGGCGACCTGCGCGTGCGGCTGATCGGCGACGGCGTCTGGCCGCAGGGACCGGACGGGATCCGCTATCAGCCGTCCGGTGACGGCGAACTCCTTGTCGGTTCGCCGGTACGGCTTGCCAGTCTGACGGTGACGCTGGCGCCTGTCGGCGAGGGCGCGGGGCAGCCGACGGCCCTCCATGTTCTCGAGCGGCCGACCCGGATCGCCCGGCACCGCTACTGGTACGGCGGGATTCCGCTGAACTACTACCGCCTGCGTTTGCCCGAGGTGTTGGGAGGGGACCGGCAGGTCAGCCTGACGCCGGAGTTCGACTGGCGGTGACGCCGGGGTTCTCGCGTGCGGGTGTTGGTAGTCTGACGCCGTGAGCGGGGCTGGAGGGAACGGAACGGGAGGGGTCACATGGCGTGCGGTTCCGGTTCTGGCCGTTGCCGCTCTGGCCGCCGCCGCGTCGGCCCAGGATCCGTGCATCGACTGCCACGCCGCCCAGGAACTCGACGAAGTGGCGCAAGTCCACCTGCGGCAGTTCCGCGACTCGGCTCACGCCTCTGCCGGCGTCTCCTGCGCGGACTGTCATGGCGGCAACACGTCGACGTTCGTGGAGTTGCGCGCCCACAAGGGTGTGCTCAACAGCGCCCACGGTGACAGCCCGACCAACCACTGGAACCTGCCGCGGACCTGCGGGCGCTGCCATGACGCCGAGTACGGGGCGCTGCAACAGAGCGCCCACTACGCGTTGCTCGAGCGCCAGGTCCGTGCCGCTCCGACCTGCACGACGTGCCACGGCAGTCTGGCGGCTCAGTCGCTGGGCGTCGAAGGTGGCCTGCAGGCGCAGTGCAATCGCTGTCATGGCCCGGACGCCGATCACGAAGAGGTCGGCATTCCCGGTGAAGCAGGCCAGGAAGCGCTGGCGCGTGGCGGTCGCAACCTGGCGCGGCTTCGAGCTCTGGGCCAGCAACGGGCCGAGGTGAGTCGTGCCGTTCTGCGGCTCAGGGACCCCTCGAAGCGCCATGAGGCGGCCGATGCGCTGTTCGCGATCAACGCCTCGTGGGACGAGGCGATCGAGGCCGGGCACGCCTTCCACTGGTCGGATTGGGAGAGCGCGCTCGAAGCGATGACAGGCGCGATCGCCGAGCTCAGGTCGGCACTGGCGCCCGGTGGCGACCGCTGAGCCCCGGGCTCGATTGACGGTAGCGAGCGGGGTGTCGGCGCTTCCGGCGGATCAGGTTTCGGACTCGCGGTCCGCTTCACGAAGCGAGCGCATCAAGGACACCGCCATCAGCGCTCCGACGACGAGGAGAGGCAGCGACACGACCAGGGTGGCCGACTGGATGACCCGTAGTTGGTCGTTGCCGCCCTCCTGACCGATGAACATCAGCGTGACTGGCAGAACTCCGACCGCGACGGCCCAGAACAGGCGGTGCCAGCGGGCCGGATGGGTTCCTTCGGGCAGGTTGCGGGTGGCCGACGCCGCCAGGCAGTAGGACGCGGAGTCGTAGGTCGTGGCAATGAAGACGATCGCCACGAGCGCGAAGACGGCGAGGACGAGGGGCCCGAGCGGCAGGAAGCCGATGCTCTGGGCGATCGCTGTCTCGGTGCCGGCCTGAGCGGCGATGTCGCGCACGGGAAGCGCGCCCGACAGGTCCAGGTGCATGCTGTAGTTGCCGAGCACGGCGTAGAAAAGGGCGCAGCCGAGGGTGCCCAGGACCAGCATGCCGAGGATGAGTTGCCGCACCGTCCGGCCCCGGGAGATGCGGGTCACGAACAGGCCCATGAAGGGTCCGTAGGCAATCCACCAGGCCCAGTAGAAGACGGTCATGTCCTCTATGAAGCCGGTGCGCGCTACCGGGTCCGTCCAGGTATTCAGACGAATGAAGTTCTCGAGCATCAAGCCGATGGAGTTCGTGCCGCTGCGAAGAAGGAAGTTCGTCGGACCGACGATCAGGATGAAGGCGAGCAGCGCGATCGCGGCGAGGATCGAGCCGTCGGAGAGCGGCTTGATGCCTCGTTCGAGTCCGAGGTAGACGCTGGCCGCGAACAGGGTGACGCAGACGAGCAGGATCGTCACCTGAAGTCCGAAGGTCTGTTCGATCCCCAGGACTTCGCTGATGCAGGCCGCCACCATGGGCGTTCCCAGCCCGAGTGAAGTGCCGGTGCCGCCGACCAGGGCCAGGATGAACAGGACGTCGACGATCCGTGCCGGGGGGCGGTCGTAGCCGTCGCGGCCGATCAGCGCGTGCAGGCCCGTGCTCAGGCGGAGTACAGGCGCGTGCTGCCGGTAGTAGGGGATCGCGATCGCCACGGCCGGGAAGCAGTACAGCGCCCAGGCCGAGATGCCCCAGTGGAAGATGCCGTAGGTCGCCGCCCATTCGACCGCCTCGGTGGAGTTCGGGGCGAGTTCGAAGGGCGGTTTGTCGAGGTAGGTCACCCATTCGATCGTCGACCAGTAGAGGAGTCCGGCCCCGATGCCGGCGCAGAAGAGCATGGCCATCCAGCTGAAGATGTTGAAGTCCGGCCGGCTGTCCTCGTGGCCGAGCCTTCGCTTGCCGTGGTGGCTGAAGGCGAGCCAGACCAGGAAGACGGTGACCGCCAGCGTCGCCCACTGGTAGATGAGGCCGAAGCGCTCCGTCAGGGACTCGTAGGCCTGGACCACGAGGGCGCCGCCAGCCTGGGGCGCCAGCGCGAGGGGAGCGCAGACCAGCACGATCAGCGCGACGCTGACGCCGAAGGCCGTGCGGTCGATGCGGGGTGGGCGAGGAGCCACGCGGTCAGCCGGTGACCGGCAAGGCCGCGGCGAGATTCCTCAACGCAAGTTCCACGGTGTCGACCGCCAGCAGGTACTCGTTCAGATCCAGGTGCTCGTTCGGGGTGTGGTCGAGTGTACTGTCTCCCGGTCCGTAGGCGACGATGGGGCATCGCCACACCGGCCAGACGATGTTCATGTCGCAGGTGCCGGTCTTGACGACGAACTTCGGCGCGACCTCCGGGCCGCCAACCGCGCGGATGGCGGCGAGGAACGCGCGGACCAGTGGCGAGTGGCGGTCGGCCCGGACTCCGACCTCGTAGCCGCGCAGGCTCAGTTCCAGGCCGGCGTGCCCCTGCTCGCAGCGGATCGTGCCGGTCGCGCGCTCCGGGTCGAGGTCGGAGAACAGCGGTCCCTCGATGTCGGCGGCCGCGCCGCCGAACCAGCTCGTCAACTCGTCGACCAGGGCCGCGACATCGAAGTCGACCGGGAGCCTCAGGCCGTAGTCGGCGCGAACGGTGTCGTAGAGACCGTCGCTGGTGGTGCCGATCGAGCGCAGGCTGGGCAGCACCCGCTCGAAGGGTGTCCGGCCTCCGTGGCGCTCCGCCACCTGTTCCAGGCGCCGCCAGAGGTCGAACGCAGTGATGCCGACGCCGACCTCCGGGCCGGCGGTATGGCTGCTCGGACGCCGGGCCAGCAGGTCGATCAGCAGGCGTCCCTTGTAGCCGAGAGTCACCCGGTGCCAGTGGCTGGGTTCGCCGATGATGCAGAAGTCGGGCGCCGGCTCGTCGCGGCCGTTCAGCCGCTTCAGCAGGAAGTGGGCGCCGCGGGAACTTGCCGCCTCCTCTTCCGTCGCGCCGGCCACGATCACCCGCAGGTCGTGGGCGCGGGCCCAGTCTCGACCGAGGCGCGCCGTCGCCGCCACGAAGCTGGCGAGCGGCCCCTTGGCGTCGACCGATCCCCGGCCGTGCAGGATGCCGTGAGTCGATCCGTCGTCCTCGATCCGGACCGGGATGTTCCCCGGCACGGTGTCGATGTGCCCGAGCAGGACGACCAGGCGGGAGGCTGTGGGGTCGCCCAGTTCGCCGACGGCGTTCAGCGCGCCGTCGACGTGGCAGCGTTCGAGGCCGCGCGCGGCCATCTCGTCGGCCAGCCAGCCGCTGGCCGCCGCTTCGTGCCGTGACAGCGACGGCACCGCGACCAGTCCTCGCACCAGTTCGATCTCGGCAAGGTGCCGTTCTGCGTCCACGTTCACTCCGCTCCGAGCACCGCCTGGATCGCCTCGGCGCCGCGCTCGAGCTCTTCGTCCGTGACGATCAGCGGCGGCAGCAGGCGGATCACGTTCGGGCCCGCCGGCAACGCGAGGATCCGGTGTTCGGTAGCGAGGCGGGCGATGTGTCGACCGGCGCGCTCGCGCAGCACGATCCCGATCATCAAGCCGCGCCCCCGAACTTCCCGCACGCGCGGATTCGAGGAAAACCGGCTTCTGAGCGAATCGGCGAAACGCGCGCCTGCCGTCGCCGCCCTTTCGGGCAGATCGAGACGCCCGAGCGTCTCGATCACAGCGAGGCCGACCGCGCAGGCGAGCGGGTTGCCGCCGTAGGTCGAGCCGTGGCTGCCGGGGCGAAGCGCCTCGGCGACCCGGCCGCCGTAGGCGATCGCTCCGAGCGGAAAACCGCTGCCGATGCCCTTCGCCATCGCCATCAGATCGGGCTCGAGGCCGGACGTCTGCTGATGGGCGAACCAACTGCCGCAACGGCCGAAGCCCGTCTGCACTTCGTCGAGGATGAGCAGGGCGCCGTGCCGGTCGCAGGCGCGGCGCGCAGCCAGGAGGAGATCATCGCTGAGGACGTTGACGCCGCCTTCGCCCTGCACGGGTTCGAGGACGACCGCGGCCGTCTCCCTGGAGACCGCCCGGTCGACCGCCTCGGCTTCCGGCTGAACGAAGACGGCATCGTGAAGCAGGCCGTCGTAGGGCCTGCGGGCCGCGGGGTTCCAGGTCATCGCCAGTGCGCCGAGGGTGCGGCCGTGGAAGCTGCTTCGGAGCGCCACTGTTCGGCTTCTTCCCGTAGCGAGCGCCGCGAACTTGAGCGCGCCCTCGACCGCCTCCGTGCCGCTGTTGCACAGGAACACGCGGTCGAGCGCCTCGGGCAGGACGGCGGCCAGCGCCTCGGCGTACTCCGCCCGGACGGCGCTCGACACGTTGAGCGGGCAGAAGGTGAGCCGATCCGCCTGGTTCTTGATGGCGTCGACGATCGCCGGGTGGTTGTAGCCCAGGCAACAGACGCCGTAGCCTGCGGTCAGATCCAGGTAGCGGTCGCCGTTCTCCGCGATCAGCTCGCAACCTTCGCCGCCAACGATCGGCGGCGTGGGCCGGCGCGGTGCCCAGGTGCCGAGGCGGCGATCCTCGGCGTCAGCCAGGCCCGGCTTGCGGCGTTCGCTCATCGGGCATCCTCCCGCGGACCTGGCTTGGTGACCACGATGTGAGTGCCCGCACCGTCGAGGGCCGCCCGCACGGGCCGTTCGACCCGGCCGTCGGCGAAGATGACCCGGTCCGCCCCGCCCCGGAGCGCCTCGGCGGCGCCGAGCACCTTCTTTTTCATCCGGTCCTCGGCTGCGGCTGCCAAGGCCTCGAGCCCGGAGTCGGGGGCGGCGCCGGAGAGCGCGTCGCGGGCGACCTCGAAGCGGGAAATCAGTGAGTCTTCGTCGGGAAAGTCGGCAAGCAGTCCCCGCGTGCCGGAGAGGTAGACCAAGGTCGGGGCGCCCAGGGCGGTCGCGAGGGCGGCGGCGGCGCGATCCCCGTCCACGTTCACGGCTTCGCCGTCGAAGGAGGCACCGGGAGGCGTCAGGACCGGCAGGTAGCCGCCGCCGAGCAGCAGACGCAGGAGTTCTCCGTTCACCTTCTCGACGGTGCCGGTCCAGTCGTCGCGCAGCACCATTCGCCGGCCGCCGTGCCGGATGCGCAGCTTGTCCTTGCGGCGCCCCTCGAGCAGCCGGCCGTCGAGGCCGGACAGGCCGACCGCCGCAATGTCCTGGCGCTGCAGGAGTTCGACCCAGCGCTTGTTCAGCAGTCCGCAGTAGACCATCTCGAAGATCTCGAGCGTGCGGCGGTCCGTCCGCCGGCTGCTGTAGCCGCTCTCGCTGGTCACGAATTGCGGCGGGTGTCCCAACTGCTCGGCAACCTCGTTCGTCGTCTCGGCGCCTCCGTGAACCAGGACGACGAGCCGGCCGGCTCGCCAAAGGGAAGCGACGTCGGCGGCGATCGCCTCCACGTCGAGCGCCTTGCCCCCGCCGGCCTTGATGACGAGCGGTTCGCCGGGCGTGTTCGGGTCGGGTTCCACGGCGCAAGCTCCTAGACGGGGTGAAGGCCGAGGAAGTCGAGGCCCCGGGTCTCGTCGTACCCGCACATCAGGTTGGCGCACTGGACGGCGTTGCCGGCCGCGCCTTTCATCAGGTTGTCGATGGCGCAGATGACGACCAGGCGTCCGGTCCTCGGATCGAGGTCGAAACCGACCTCGGCGTGATTGCTGCCAGCGAGGATCTTCGGTTCGGGATAGCGATGGATGCCGCGCCGGTCCTTGACCAGCCGTACGAAGGGATGCTGCCGGCAGAAGGAGCGGTAGGCACGGAAGAGTTCCCTCTCGGCGGCTCTCGTGTCCGTCACGCCGGCAAGGAAGAGGTGGCTGGTCGCCAGGACGCCGCGCACCATCTCGACCGCGGTCACCGAGAGGTGGACGTTGCCTTTGACGTCGACGCCGCGGCTCGCGAACGCCTGCTCGACCTCGGCGGTGTGCCGGTGTCCCGTCGGCCGGAAGCTGCGCACCACGCCCGACCGCTCGGGGTGGTGGGAGGCATCGGACGACGAGGCGCCGCCCTCGCTGCTGCCGACCTTCAGTTCGGTGACGACTCCCCGTCGCCAGTCGACGAGATTGTTCTCCCGGAGCCCGGGTTCGAGCAGGGGCAGCAGACCGAGCAGGGTCGCGGTTGCGTTGCATCCCACGCCGCTCGCGCGGGCGGCGCCGGCTACCGCCTCGCGATCCAGCTCGGGCAGACCGTACACGAAGCGGTCGAGCCACTCCGGCGCGGGATGGGTGCCGCCGTACCAGTCTTCCCATGCGTCCGCCGTTCGCAGCCGGAAGTCGGCCGAGAGATCGACGGACTTCGGCGCGAGTTCGGAGTAGAGGTCGATGTCCCTGGCGGCGTTGCCGTGCGGCAGGCAGAGGAAGAGCAGGTCGCAGCGCTCGAGTTCGTCCAGCGTGGAGAAACGCAGATCGGTGTGACCGCGCAGGTTCGGGTGGGTGAAGTGCACGAAGGAGCCGGCCAGCCGGCGCGACGTGACCTGCGCGACCTCGAACTCGGGGTGGCCGAGCAGCAGGCGCAGCAACTCGCCGCCGGCATAGCCGGACCCGCCTACGATCGATGCGCGGACAGTCATGGAACCTCCGGCACCTGGGCCTCGTCCCAGCCCACGGTGGCCACCCGCTCGACGAAGTCGATCATGCGCGCGGGGATGTCGACGCCGGTGGGTGCGATCGAGTTGCGGAACTCCATCGTGTGGTTGACTTCCAGCACCAGCAGACCGTGCTCGGGGTCCTCCACCAGATCGACGGCCAGCAGGCCGCCGCCGACGGCGCGGGCGGCTCGCCGGCAGAGGATGTCGATCTCCGGTGTGACCGGACAGTTCTCGGTGGAGGCGCCGCGCGCCGTGTTGGTGATCCAGTGCGGCGCCCGGCGGTAGATCGCGCACAGAGTGCGGCCGCCGGCGACGAAGGCCCGGATGTCCCGCTCCGGCTTGTCGACGTAGCGTTGCAGGTAGAAGATGGAGTGCTGGTAGGAGCCGAGCGTGCTCTTGTGCTCGAGCAGCGCTTCCGCGGCGTCCCGGTCGTTGATGCGCGCCACCAGGCGGCCCCAGGAACCGACGGTCGGCTTCAACACGACCGGGTAGCCGAGTTCCTCGATCGCGAGCAGGGCCGCCTCCGGCGTCGAGGCCACCCGGGTGGCGGGTGTCGGCACCGAGGCCGCCTGGAGCAGGCTCGAGGTGCGGACCTTGTCGCCGCAGTTCTCGATCACGCAGGGGGGGTTGACGGTGGCCACGCCGCGGTCTGCCAGGACGCGCAGGTTGGCCAGGGCCCGGCTGTAGCTGATTGAACGGTCGAAGACGACATCGAAGTCGAAGGACGGCTCGAGTGCGCTGCTGCCGCCGAGCGCGAGAACGACCCTCCGGTCGTCGATCAGCTCGACGTCGGCCGGCCGACGCTCGAGTTCGGCGAAGAGCAGCTTCTCTTCGGGCCGGACCCGACTGTAGAGGACTCCGATGCGCATCGTTCGCGGCTCCGCTACTCGCCCCAGTCCTCTTCCTCTTCCGGCGCGAGTTCCAGGCTGACGGGGTCGAGATCGATCACTTCGAGGTCGACGCCGCAGCCGGCGCACTGGACGATCTCATGCTGCATCACGGCCTCGAGTTTCACGGACTCGAAGCACTCGGGGCACTCGCTGTCGGCTTCGACGGTCTGGAGTTCCATTGCGATGTCTCCTCGGTTGGGTGTTTCGCTTCCAGAAGAGGCGCGATTTCAAGAACAGAGAGGCCGGCTCATCCTTCTGGATGGCCGGCCTCTAGGAGAAGATGCGTTCTCGATCTACCAGGTCACCCAGGATCGTGTCCCGGACGCTTCGCGCCGTGGCAGTGACCCTTCGCGAGGGGGGCGGTCGAGGCGCAGTTTAGAAGAACGAACATCTTGCGTATCGGCGTTGAGCGGGCGCAGAGGGTAAGGAATCGCTACCGTGCTGTCAAGCGGAGCGCTCCCGCCCGTCCTCCGTTCGCAGGACGGGCGCATCGGCTTTCTTCCAGGCCGTGAAGCCGCCGCCGATGTGGGATACGGGCGCGAGCCCCATGTCCTGGACCGCCTTCGTCGCGAGCGCGGAGCGCCAGCCGCTGGCGCAGTGGAAGATGAACTCCCGGTCGCCGTCGAAGACCTCCTTGAAGTAGGGGCTGTCCGGATCCACCCAGAACTCGATCATGCCCCGGGGGGCGTGAAAGGAGCCGGGGATGAAGCCCTCGCGTGCCCGCTCGCGGATGTCGCGCAGATCGACGATGAGCGCTCCGGCCTGCTGCCGTTCGAGCGCGGCCGCCACGGTGACGGTCTCGACGGCGGCATCGGCATCCGCGACGAGTTGCCGGACTCCTCTGGTGATGGCCACGGCCCTAGTCGACCTTTCGGATCGTGTCGCCGACGCGCACTGTTCCCGGTTCGGTGACTCGGGCGTAGATGCCGCGCAGGTGCCGCGACCTGCCCTCGGGTGTGGCGGTGAACTTGAGCGCCTCCAGACCGAAGCGCTGCCGGTACTTGCTGCAGCCGGTGTGGGGGAGGGCGGTGACTTCGATGGTCGCGCCGCCTATGCGGAGGCGGGTACCCGGCGGCAGGTTGCTCTCGCTCAGGTCGAGGTCGACGTAGAGCTGGTCGCCTGCGAGCGGCCACCGGTCGCGGGTCCCCGCGATCAACTCGGCGAATCGGGCGTTGGTCAGAGTGATCTGCGCGTCGGGATCGGGTGAGCCGTCGGGAAGGGAGTAGCCGCGACGGGCCTTCCAGGAGTCCCCCTCGAGGCCCTCCTCGGTGGTGAGCCGCCCCTCATCGAGGGTCTCGCGCCGATTGACGCCGGGCCGCCGGACGATCAACTCGAGCGTGCCGCCGTCGGAGGGCGAGGCCAGGACGTGGCCGAAGCCGGCTTTCAGATCCGCCTCGGTCAGGTGAGCGGGCTCGGGGGTGGTTTCAAGGTCAGCGCACACTGAACTCTCTCCTGATGTAAGAACCGTTGCCGCCGTTCTCGTCCCAGAGGCCGATCGCCACCCGGTGGCTGCCGCGCGGGATCGGGTACTCGAAGCTGACGGCGAAGAACTGGTCCTGGGCCTCCGCCCAGTCCCGGTCGGGGATGGCCAGGGGCAGGACGATGTGGCTCGGCGCCAACTGCTCGCCGTCCTCGGTGAGAACGACGGCAACCACCCGGACCTGGTCGGTGCGTTGCCCCGCCTGCTCGATCATGACGAGCTGGTCGAGCGGCACGGAGACGGTGAAGTCGACGTCGTAGAAACCGCCGCCGCCGGTGTCCCACTGAATGCTGTCGATGTGGAGTCCGTGGGGGTTCTCGGTCCATCCGAGCAGCAGCGCGCCGACGGTCCGCTCGGCCAGCCGCTCGCGGAGAGACCGGGCCACGTAGCTCGTCCGGTGGCGGAGCCGCAGGTTCCGCGGCCGGGTCCTGATGCGAACATCGTGGATCGAGCCCTCCACGAACTCGTCGAGGATGTAGCCGAGCGAGTAGTAGGAACGGAGATCCGCCGCCACCTGGTCGAAGAAGGCCGCCACGTTGCGGCCGGAGACCCAGGCGCGGCCGCCCGTGTCGTGGGCGAGGCCGTTCAGTACGCCGCGGAGGTCGGAAAGGTAGGTGAGCTTCTGCTGGTCCGATACGCGCTCGGACAGTGCCGCCGCCGCGACCTCGACCTCAGGTGGCTTGAAGGAGTAGAAGGAGACGCGGTGGGAGTTCGCAAGGGCGGCCAGGCCAGCGTACCGGTCACTGAGGTCGAAAGCGGACAGGTGTTGCTGGAAGGAGGTGGCCGAGAGGGCCGCGGTGCCCTGGATGTTCGAGTTCCTGGTGTAGAGGTTGTTCGGTGCGTCGAAACCCTCCGGCCCGTCGACTTCGCGGCTCTGCATCAACTCGATGCCGGTTTCTTCCCGGCGACCGGCCACCCGTTTCTGTACGTTCTGGAGGAGGCGGTCGAACGGCCGCGCCGCAAAGCCGTCGCTGATCAGGAAGAAGGCCTTGCGTCCGGGAACCAGAGCCAGCGAGTCGACGACCTCTTCGATCGCGTCGGCGGTGCGGGCGCTGTCCTGATGCACGACGCGGGCGTAGGCGAGGAGCTCGGCAAGCGTCGCGCGCAGAGCGCCGATGCTGCCGGCCGACTCCTGCCGCCGCGCGTTCAGTTGGTCCATCAACTGCAGGAAGCTCTCCTGGGACCTGCGCTTGAGGCCCTGAGCTTCCGTGAAGACCTGGTGCGCGGCTTCGGCTCGATTCAGCCCCTGGGCGAGGGCGATGTAGTCCGTCGTCAGGTCCTGCAGCAACCTCAGCTCGCCATCGTAGGCGACCACCATCGCGTAGACGGGAACGTCACGGTCTTCGGCTTCCAGTTGGCCGCGGGCGAAGTCCTTGATCTGGTCCATGACCGCGGAGCGGCTGGCGACGGAGAGATGCGTGTTGTCGAAGAAGAAAGCAATCGACAGCGGCTCATGCACGAGCTCCGGGTCCGGGTCGCCGCCGCCGCCGCCGCGGCTGAAGTAGCTGAGTTCGACCGGCGCGCCGTTGTCGAAAACGCGGAAGTTCTGGCGCGACAGGTCATCCGCCGGACGTCCGTTGCGGTCGGTCGCGACGACGTCCACATTGACCACGGTCACCTCGACCACGTCGCTCAGTTCGCCGACGCCCCGGCCGAGCGGGACCTCCTGCCCGGCCTCGGCGGCCATCGTCGGGCCCGGCGGGGTTCCGAGTGCCAGCACTGCGCCGAGCAGAATCGCTCCGATCATCATGTTGTCTCTCAGAATGGCTTACGGGGTGTGCCGCTCCAGGAAGGCCCTTACCTCGGCTGCCGCGGCGGCCGCCGCCTCTTCGCTCTTCCAGTCAAGGATCATCTCGTTGTTGGGAGCAAGGGCGGCGATCTCCTCGGCGATCGGCCGGGGATGGTAGGCGTCGTCGCCGGCCAGGATCAGGAGCGGCGTCTCGATCCCGGCCACGAAGTCGCGGCCGACGTTAAACGTGAAGTCGCCGCCGTACATCCGCTCGCGGAAGGGGGGCAGCGCCTCCGGCTTCACGTCGTCTCGATGTTCGAGGAGAGCGTCGGCCCAGGTGTCGAACATGGCGTAGAACAGATCCTGGTTCTCGTGATGGCCGATCGGGTTCTGGAGCACGGCGGCACCGACCCGGGATGCGTCGGCCTGGAGGACGCCGAGGCAGTAGGAGGAGCCGATGCAGCCGCCCATCAGGTGACATCGCTCGATGCCCAGGTGATCGAGCAGCGCGAGGTGATCCTCCGTGTACGAATGCCAGCCGTCCGCGGGGGTTACCGGCGCGGTGGATCCGCCGGCGTTGCGCTGGTCCATCGAGATGACCCGGAACGACCCCGACAGTGCCTCGCGCGGGTCGAACGGGCTCGTTCCCCAGATTTCGGCAGCCGAACGCATGCCGCCCGGCGCGAACAGCAGCACGGGAAAGCCCTCGCCGGCTTCCCACCACCGGATCCGCGTATCGCCCCGTTCGAAGACCGCCATGGAACTAGCGTACCAGCGGAATGCGGACGGAGACTCCGGTGGATAGCGAAGTAGATGGAACCTCGCCGGCTCATCGTGCGTAGAGTGCAACAGGGAGGAACGATTGATGGAGCATGACGAGATGAACGACGACACCTCTTCGTCTGGAGACGCCGCACCCGAATCGTCGACATCTGCCGGGCCGCCGGAACCGCCAGAGCCGCCAGTGCAACCGCCGGAGCCGCCGGCCGCAGACGCCGGCCCCGGTCTGGCCGGTCAGGTCGCCGCCGGTCTGGCTCTCATCGCGCTGGGCGGCGTTCTGCTGTTTCTCGAGCGCCTCGAAAGCGGCGCCCATGGGCACCTGCTGTTCATTCTGATCGGGGGCGTCTTCGTCGCGGGCTACCTGTACAAGCGTGCGTTCGGGTTGCTCATTCCCGGAGCGCTGCTATTGGGGATCGGAGGTGGCCTGGCCTTCGAGGATCTTCACTCCGGCCCCTTCGTCGACGGCGACAACGTCGCCCTGGGTCTCGGCCTAGGGTTCATTCTGATCTATGTCGCCTCCCTGCTGTACGAGCGGCAGAACCGCTGGTGGCCGCTGATACCCGGCGGATTCCTCGTCATCGCGAGCCTCCCGGACTTCGTCTGGGTGGACGACGTCCTCGACTTCTGGCCGGTTGCCGTCATGGCGGTGGGCGTTCTCCTGCTGTTCCGCGGTGTCGTGTCACGCCAGAGGGAGGGAGAAGCCCGGCGAGTCGATCCCTGACAGCCGCTTCCCCGCGGGTCGTTGGCGGATAACATCCGCCGCCACGACGAGGAGGAGGCTGCTTTGGGCGTAGAACTGACGAAGGACTCGATCGATCTCGGCATCGTGGTACGCGACGCGGAGGCGTCGCTTCACTTCTACCGGGACATTCTGGGACTCGAGGACCAGGGCGAGATGCCGATGCCGGGCGGAACGATGCACCGTCTGCTCTGCGGCACGAGCCTGATCAAGCTGGTGTCGCTGTCGAGACAGCCGGAGGCCGCGGCGCCGCCGGGAGGCATCGGAGGAGCCACGGGCTACCGGTACTGGACCTTGTCGGTTTCGAACCTGGACGAGGCCACGGCCCAGGCGGAGGAAGCGGGCCGCAAGGTCGTCATGTCGCCGCGGGAGATCCGTCCCGGCATCAAGATCTCGATGATCGAGGATCCGGACGGCAACTGGGTCGAGCTGCTTCAGGTCGGCTGACGGGCCACGGAGTCTTGGCGCTTTCGGGAAGGGAAGCTGTTCGCCTGGAACCGAGCCGGCGTCGCCGGCTGCCCTGGGCGGCGATCGCAGCGATCTTCGCTGCGATCCTGGTCGCCGCCGGCGCCGCGCTGTGGATTCGCGTCGGGCCGGAACCCGTCGTCACGATCAGGTCCGACCTGCCGGGCATCGGCCCCAGGACTGTCGTCACGTCGGTAGCGGAGGCCGGTGGCCGCGGGATCGGTTCGATCCGGGTGGAGCTGATTCAGGGCGGGGAGTCGGTGCTGCTCGAGGAGAGGAGCCACCGGCCGCCCGGGCCGTTCTCGCTCGGCGGCGAGCCTGTCGGCGAAGCGACGCTCGAGATCTCCGTGGGCAGGGAGTCGACGCCGGGTCTGGTCGAGGGCGAGGCCACGGTGCGGGTCACGGTCGAGCGCCCCGGGACCTTGCTGCGCCGGCCGGGACCGAGGGTGGCCGAACTCACGCTGCCGGTTCGGTTCCGGCCGCCGGATCTCAGTGCGGTGCGGGTGACGGCGACGCCGACGCAGTCGGGCAGTGGCGTCCTGCGCTATCTCGTCGGCGACAGCGCGGTGGACAGTGGGGTCGAGGTCGGGTCTTACCGGTTCCCCGGCCACCCACTCCCGGGCGGAGGCCCCCAGGAGCGGTTCGCGCTCTTTGGCGTGCCCTACGACAGTGCCGATCCATCGCCCTTCCGGCTGGTCGCGCGCGATGAACTCGGCAACGAGGCGACCGTGCGGTTCCTCGGTGAGGTAGAGCCGTCGCCGCTCCGGTCCTCGACCATCCGGCTCAGCGACGGCTTCATGGCACGCGTGGTGCCGGCGATCATGTCCCGGACGCCGGAACTCGAGGATCGGGGCAGTCTGCTCGACAACTACCTCATGCTGAACGGGGAGCTGCGGCGGTTGAACGCCGAACGCATGGTCGCGATCGCGGCCGACTCGGCGCCGCGTCAGCTCTGGAGCGGACCCTTCAGGCAGATGAGGAACACACAGGTCATGGACCAGTTCGCGACGCGCCGGCAGTACCTCTACGAGGGCCGGGTCGTCGACACGCAGGACCACCTCGGCTTCGATCTCGCCTCGCGGGTCCAGGACGACGTTCCGGCCGCCAACTCCGGTGTTGTCGTGCTGACGGAGTACTTCGGCATCTATGGCAACACCGTGATCGTCGATCACGGCTACGGCCTGCAGACCCTGTACTCGCACCTGTCCCGGATCGACGTGGAGGCGGGCCAGGAGGTCGAGGCCGGTCAGCGACTGGGGCTCAGCGGCCAGACCGGGCTCGCCGGCGGCGATCACCTGCACTTCGCCGTGCTCCTGGGCGGCCTTCCGGTCAATCCCCTGGAGTGGTTCGACGCCAGGTGGATCCGGGACCATGTCGGGGCGGTTTTGCCGCTCCAGGGCGACGGCTGAGGTGGCCAAAGATGGTAGGGTGTTACAAGTTCCGAGGCGAGATCCAGCCAGCCCGATTAGCGGCGTCCGAAGGGGAAGAGGGATGAAGCAGAATCGCATCGCGGTTGCGATGTTGCCGTTCGCGTTGCTCGTGCCGGCCCTCGCAGGGCAGGAGACCTCGGAGGGTGCCGGGTTCTTCGAGAATGTCGCGCCGCTCGTGGACCGTTCCTGCGTCCGCTGTCACGGAAACCGGACCGCGACGCCGCTCAGCATCACCCGCCTGAGCCATGACCTGACGGACGCGAAGACGTTCCGTACCTGGCAGCGCATTCACGACCGGCTGAAGAACGGCGAGATGCCGCCGCCCGAGGCGCCGAAGCCTGAGGCGGCGCTGATCGAGGCGGCGCTGGCGTCGCTCAAGGGTGCTCTGGTGGAGGCGAATCTGGCTGCCCGCGGAGGCCAGCGTGTGCCGTTGCGGCGCCTGACGCGGCTCGAGTACGCCTACACGATCCAGGATCTGCTCCAGATCGACGAAGCGGTAGCGACGGAACTGAGCCGGTCGCTGCCGGCCGAGGCCGACTCGGGCGGTTTCGACACCGTCGCGGCGAATCAGAGCATGTCGCCCCTGCATGTCCGCAGCTATCTCGAAGTGGCGGATCTGGCGCTCGACGAGGCGATCAAGATCGGTCCCCGGCCGGCCACCGGGCGTCGCGAGATCGCCTACGGCGATTCGCAGTACCTCACGTTCATGAGCAAGGCGGAGATCCTGGGTGGCGGGATCACCAAGATGCTGGACGACGCGGCGGTCATGTTCGTCGACGGCGGCTCGACGTACCTGATGCACAGCGAGACCGAGGACTACCACGTCCCCTACGCCGGTCGCTATCGGGCGACGATCGAGGGCTGGCCGTATCAGCCCCGAGGTCCGTTGACGCTGACCGTCTACCGGGGGTCGAAGCAGGCGGCCGCCGCCTCCCTCGACGAACTGCTGGCCTACTGGGATCTGGTCGGCGAGGACCCGCGGACGGTGGAGTTCGAGACCTTCCTCCGGCCGGGCGACCTCCTCGCCCCGTCGATTGCCGAGGCCGACCCTCCGCCGGGCGAGTACTTCGACTACTACCCCCCGGACAAGAACGTCGAGAACTACAAGGGCGAGGGGATCGCGCTCCGCTCGCTGACGATCGAGGGCCCGCTGTTCGATTCCTGGCCGCCCCCGAGCGTCCGGAAGCTGCTGGTTGGCGTGGACTTCGATGATGTGGGCGAGGTCGTCCTCACCAAGACGCCGTACGAGCACGTGGTCGACGTCGTCGCCGCATTCGGGCCGCGGGCTTTCCGGCGTCCGCTCGCCGAGGATGAGCTCGAGGCCTACGCGAGTCTGGCCCGGCCGCTTCTCGAGGAGGGCCGGCCCTTCATCGAAGCGGTGCGCATTCCGCTGCGCGCCATTCTCAGCGCGCCGCCCTTCCTGTTCCAGACGGGCGATCCGGGTCGGCTGGACGATCACGCGCTGGCGTCCCGTCTTTCCTACTTCCTCTGGCGGAGTCTGCCGGACGATGCGCTGCTCGCCAGCGCGGACGACGGCAGCCTGTCCGATCCGAAGGTCTTCGCGGCTCACGTCGAGCGGATGCTCGACGATCCCAGGTCGGAACGGTTCGTCCGCGATTTCGCGGGCCAGGCGTTCCGGCTCTATGAGATGAAGGCGACGAACCCGGACTCGGGGCTCTATCCCGAGTACGACGATCGACTGGGCCAGGCGATGGCCGAGGAGACGCAGCTGTTCCTGGCCGAGCTGGTCGCCGGGGACCACAGCGTGGGCAACCTGATCGACGCCGACTTCACGTTCCTCAACCGCCGGCTCGCCGAGCATTACGGCGTGCTTGGCGTCGAAGGCCAGTACATGCGCAAAGTGACGCTGCCTCCGGACAGTGTCCGCGGCGGTCTGATCACCCAGGCGAGCATCCACAAGATCACCGCCAACGGCACGATCACCTCGCCGATACCGCGCGGCAACTTCGTGCTGGCGAACCTGCTCGGTCAGCCCGCGCCGCCTCCCCCCGAGAGCGTCGAAGCCCTGGAGCCGGATACTCGCGGCGCCACCACGGTCCGGGAGCAGTTGGCGAAGCACCGCAACGAGCCCGTCTGCAACAGTTGCCACCGGATGATCGACCCGCCGGGCTTCGCGCTCGAGTCCTTCGATGTGATCGGCGGCTTGCGCACCCACTACCGGGCGGCGGGCGGTGAAGGCACGACTCCGGACGGATTCGTCTATCCCATGCCCTACAAGCAGGGGCCGCCGGTCGACGCCTCGGGCGTGACGGCCGACGGCGAGCCCTTCGCCGGGATCGAGGAGTACAAGGCGTTGCTCAGCAGGGACGTGGAGCAGGTGGCGCGTCATCTCGTGTCCCAGCTTCTCGTCTACTCGACCGGCGCCGAGATCGAGTTCGCGGACCGGGACGGCGTCGAGGACGTCGTGGCGAAGTTGAGCGACGACGGGTTCCCGTTCAGGACGATGATTCACGAGGTTGCGAACAGCGATCTCTTCAGGACGAGGTAGCGATGAACCTGAGACAGCCTCTGGACCGCCGTACCTTCCTCCGCGCTTCCGGCGTTGCCCTGGCGCTGCCCATGCTCGAGTCGATGGGTCCGAGGCTGGCTCATGCCGCAGCCGCCGGGCCAAGGCGGATGGTCAACATCTGCAACACGCTCGGCCTCTACAAGGAGGCCTGGTTCCCGAAGGCCGCCGGCGCGGCCTGGGAGGCCACGGAGTACCTCTCCCTGCTCGAAAGGCACCGGGACAACTTCACCCTGTTCTCCGGGTTCTCCCACGAGGAGCAGACCGGCCGGCAGCCGCACAACTCGGAGATCACGTTCCTGACGGCGGCCCGCCGTCCCGGCCTGGACGGCTTCCGCAACTCGATTTCGCTGGACCAGGTGGCGGCGAACCACCTCGGGTACACCACCCGGTTCCCGTCGATCGTGCTGGGGACGGCAGCGCCGCAGAGCCAGTCCTACACCAGGAGCGGCGCCATGGTGCCGGCCGAAACCAGTCCGGCGAACCTGTTTCGCCAGTTGTTCCTGCAAGGGACACCCGAGGAAGTCGAACGCGAGAAGCAGAGCCTGAACGACGGAGGCAGCATCCTGGACCGGCTCAAGTCGCAGACGTCTGCGCTGCGGCGGCGGGTGAGCATCGCCGACCAGGTGAAGCTCGATTCCTACTTCGACGCGGTGCGGACGGCCGAACTCGACCTCGCCGAGGTCAAGGCCTGGCAGCAGAAGCCGAAGCCGGTGGTGTCCGCCGAACCGCCCGTCGACATCGCGTCGCGCTCCGATCTGATCGGCCGGATCAAGCTGATGTTCCGGATGATCCCGCTGATCCTGGAAACCGACTCGTCTCGCGTCATCAGCCTGATGATCCAGGACCACGGCGTCGTGATCGACGTCCCGGGCGTGAACTTCGACCAGCACAGCCTGTCGCACCACGGTCAGGACCCGGCGAAGATCGTGCAGCTCAAGAAGATCGAGACCGAGATCGTCGAGAGCTTCGACGATCTGCTGGTCGATCTGGGCGAGCGCAGCGACGGCAACGGCTCGCTCCTGGACCAGACGATGGTCCTGTTCGGCAGCAACCTGGGCAACGCGAACTCGCACGAGCCGAAGGACCTGCCGATCCTCCTCGCCGGCGGCGGCTTCAGCCACGGCCAGCACGTCGTCCACGAGGGCCGGCACAACGCGCCGTTGTGCAACCTCTATGTGACGATGCTGCAGTCGATGGGCGTCGAGACGGATGCCTTCGGGCAGAGCACCAGCGCCCTGACCTGGGCCTAGCGGGCCGATCGCGCCTGTCGCAGGCGCTCGACTTCAGCGCTCTCGAGTCCGGCGAGGTCGTCGGCACTGCGTTGCACCTTGAGCACGGCTTCGACGATGTCGTCGACATCGGTTTCCGTGCCCAGCAGGAGCTGGTGGGGCAGCCAGACGGACTCCCGGTATGCGGCGCTCTCGGCGTTCGGGCAGTCCGCTGGCGGGGCGCCCGCGAGAGCCGCGCTCCAGGCCGGGTAGCGGGCCGAGTCGGGGCGAAGCAGCCCGCTCACGGGAAGCGACTCGTAGAAACGGCCGTCGGCCGTCACGCCTTCGGCCTGGAGGGCTGCGACGAAGACGTCCCGGTCGATGCCGGCGAAGGCCTTGCCGTCGAAACGGAACACGAACTGGTAGATCGCCTGGGTCGTCACCCGGTCGTCGATCCGGAGATTGGTGAGCCCGTCGATGTCTTCGATCGCTGCGCGCAGCCGGCTGGCGTTTCGCCTGCGGACCAGGTGTTGTTCGTCCAGCCGCCCGAGCTGGACCTCCAGGATCGCCGCCTGCAGGTCGGTCATCCGGTAGTTGTGGCCGATGACGTGGGTCGGCTCCGCGGCTCCCGGACGCTGCCGCCCGCAGTTGACGAGGGCGTGGAGGCGGTCGAGAAGCGCGTCGTCCGAGGTGGTCACGATGCCGCCTTCGCCGGCCGTCATCAGTTTCGAGGTTTGGAAGCTGAAGGACCCGGCATCGCCCCAGGAGCCGACGCCGCGGCCGCGCCAGCGGGCGCCGTGAGCGTGGGCGCAGTCCTCGAGCACGGCCAGTCCTTGCTTCTCGGCGAGCTTTCCGATGGCGTCCAGGTCGGCGATCGTCATCGCCAGGTGCACCGGCACGATCGCCTGGGTGCGCTCGGTGACCAGTGCCGCCGCCGCCTCGATGTCGATGCACCAGGTCTCCGGGTCGATGTCGGCGAACACCGGCACGCAGCCCGAGAACAGGGCAGCCGAGGCGGTCGCCTCGAACGTGTAGGCCGGCACGATGACCTCGGCGCCGGGTTCGACACCCATCGCCTGAAGCGCTGCCTCGAGCGAGACCGTGCCGTTCGCCACGCACAGGGCGTGCCCGCAGTCGTGTCGTTCGGCGAAGGCCGCGGCGAAGGCCGCAGAACGCTCGTTCGGCAGCGGGAAGCCGCCCCAGTCGCCGTCCCGGAGCGCCGCGACCAGGGCCCGCTCCTCTTCCGCGCCGCGCGCCGGCCATTGGGGCCACGCCTCGGCGCGGACCGGAGTGCCGCCCAGCAGGGCGAGCTTGGTGGAGGATCCGCGGCCGGCCACGCGGCGACGCTACCAGCGGGCGAAGGAGGTCTGCGTGCCGTGCCTGGTCACGGAGTCGCTGGCGTAGCGGACGCCGAAGGCCGCGGCCTCGCGGCTGCCGGAGGTGGCAAGCAGGGCGGCGGCGAAGGCGCCGTTGAAGGCGTCGCCGGCACCGGTCGTGTCGACCGCGTCGACCTGGGGCGCGGGGATCAACTGCGGCGGCGACGCCGGCTTCGCGACCAGGACGCCGGCCGGGCCCAGGGTCAGGATCGCGCCGCGGTAGCCGAGCCTGAACAACTCGGCCGCGGCGTCGGCGGCGCTGCCCGCATCGATCCGCTCACCGGTCCGGCCCAACAGCACCGCGCACTCCACTTCGTTCGGTGTGACCCAGTCGATGTACCGGGGATCGAGCCCCGGGTCGCTCGCCTCGTCGATGGGCGCGGGGTTCCAGATCACCGGCACGCCGGCGCCGTGAGCGCGTTCGACCGCGCTCCGGACACCGTCTGCCGGGGTTTCGTTCTGGATCAGCAGCAGCCCTGCCTCCTCGATCGGCGCCGTGGCCAGGGCGTCCGCGGTCAACCGGCTGTTCGCCCCCGGCGAGTTCATGATCCGGTTGTCGCCGGTGGCAGCCTCGACCCAGACGACTGAGAGACCCGTGTGGCAGTCGTCGAGGACGAGGAGGTAGCGGGTGTCGAGCCCGTCTTCTTCAAACACCCGCCTTTGGGCCGCGGCGTGGGCGTCGTTGCCGACCGCGCCGCCGAAGAGGACGGGCGGTGCGGCGTCGCCGAGCGCGCCGCGGCACCGGACCGCCGCGACGGCCTGGTTGGCGCCCTTGCCGCCGCAGGACTCGAACAGTTCGGCGCCGGAGACCGTCTCGCCCTGCCGGGGCAGCCTGGCGTGCCGGAAGATGAGGTCGTAGTTGACCGAGCCGATGACAAGGAGGGGACCGGTCAAGGACTCAACCGGTATCCCAGCGCAGGCGCGTGGCGCCGATCGAAAAGGCGACGACCCCGATGGCCACCAGAACGGCGCAGGGCAACAGCATCTCGCTCAGCGTGAAACCGCGCCAGATCGCGCCCTCGTACGCCATCAGCGTCCACTTCATCGGGCTGATGTTGCCGAGGGTCTGCATCCACTCCGGCATCAGGAACAGGGGCACCATGCCGCCGCCGAGCATGGTGAAGGGGAGCGCGATGCCCCATCCGACTCCGGCGGCCGCCTGCTCCGTGCGACCGATGACGCTGAGGACCATCATGATGCCGCAGAAGCAGATCGAACCGCAGAGAAGGGCCAGAGCGAGAAGCGGATAGGAAGTGGGCGTCACGTCGAACACCGTGATGCCGAGCGTGATCAGGGCAGAACTCGTGAACAGGGTCGCGCCGAGGCAGGCCAGCCCCTTGGCGGCCAGGAGTTGACGGGCCGTGATCGGCGCCACCAGCAGCCGCATCAGCGTGCCGCGGCTCCGCTCGATCGCGATCGACATGCTGAAGGACACGGAACCGCCGATCAGGGTCCAGAGCATGGCCTGCGCGAAGGAGGTGGCGTAGGAGTTGGTGGGTCCACGTCTCTGTGCCTGGACTTGGGTCTGTTCGATCTCGAGTGGAGGACCGAATCCGCCGGTCGCGCCCGTGGTGACCGAGCCCAGCCCGGCTTCGTCGATCAGCACCGGAATGCGCGGGATCTGGTCGAGAACGTTCAGGAGGTCGTCGCGGGCCTCCGAGGCAGGGCTGAACTCCTCGATCAGGCGCCGATTCTGCTCGTTCGTTACGGACATACGGGAGGGATCGCTCATGAACTCCTGCAGTTCGGCTCCGGCCGCTTCGAGCAGGACGCCGCGGACCATCCCGGCGGCGGCGAACTGCGTTGGATCGACGCTCATCTCGACTTCGGGTGTTGCCACGAAGGGATTGTCCAGGGCGGCTCCGAACCCGGGCCTCAAGGTGACCAGGACGGCGGTCTGACCTCGGCGCACCTGCTCCAGCGCCTGGTCGCCTGGAATCCGCTCGATGGCGAGTCCGCCGGCGGTCTCGAGTCGCCCGACGAAGCGTGCTGAACCGGCGGTCCTGTCCGCGTCGACCAGTGCGATCGGAATACTCGCCGGTCCGCGGCTCAGGCCGGCGAACATGGCGCCGAAGAAGATCGCCATCATCAGCGGGAAGAAGATCGTGAAGAAGAAGCCCAGCTTGTCCCGGAAGAGGATGTGGATGTCCTTCGCGGCCATTGCGACGATCTTGTTCACGGTGTTCTCCCTGTCGGCTCTAGTCCCGCAGCGCCCTGCCGGTGAGATTGAGGAAGACTGTTTCCAGATCCGGCGGCAGGTACTGGAAGTGGTCCACCGTCTGCCGGGCCTGGAGGTCTGCGAGCGTTGCGAGCGGATCGGTCGTCTCGTGGCGTGACTCGCCGTCACCGGTCCGGACCACCAGGTTGCCAGGACCGCCATGGGCCGCGATCAGTGCCGGCACCGTGTCGAGCGCCATCAGCCGGCCCCGGTCGATGATCGCGACCCGGTCGCAGAGCCGCTGCGCCTCTTCCATGTAGTGCGTCGTGTAGACGACCTGCTTGCCTGCGTCCCGAAGCTGTTCGACCCGCTCGAAGATCGCGTTTCGCGATTGGGGGTCGACCCCGACGGTCGGTTCGTCGAGCAGGACCAACTCCGGGTCGTGGATGATCGCGACCGCCAGGTTCAGTCGCCGCTGCATGCCGCCGGAGTACTTGGAGACCACTTTCTTCCGGACGTCGGTCAGATCGGCGAAGTCAAGGCAGGCGGCGACCCGTTCTTCCAGGTCGGATCCCCGGAGGCCGTGCAGGCGGCCGAAGAAACGCAGGTTGTCGGCGCCGCTGATCTGCTCATAAAGGGCGATCGACTGCGGGGCCAGGCCCAGGGACCTGCGGTTCTCCGCCTCGCGCGGGTTCCGGTCGAAGGCCTCGTCCGCGAAACGGACTACCCCTTCGTCCGGTTCGAGCAGGCCGACCGCCATGTTGATCGCCGTCGTCTTGCCGGCGCCGTTGGGCCCAAGCAGCCCGAACACTTCGCCGGCCTCCAGTTCGAAGGACAGGTCGTCGACGGCGCGCAGGTCGCCGAAGCACTTGCTGACATGGTCGAACACGAGCATTGGCTGTCAGGTTGCTGTTACGCAACGCCGCGGCGCTTGTTGCGCGGGATCGCCGCGGCTGTCCGGCCGCGGCCGCGTGGCGGCGCCGTCAGACGGCGAGCGTATCGCCCGGCGCCATGACCTTGACTTCGACGCCGGCTGGGGCGAAGTCGGCGGGGTCCTGCGCGATCGGCGGCCAGGTCCCGTAGTGGATCGGGATCGCGACCGGCGCGCCGATCAACTCGGCCGCCTTCGTCGCCAGCCTCGGCCCCATCGTGAAGCGATCGCCGATCGGTACGCAGGTGGCGTCCGGCTGGTAGATCTCGCCGATCAGTTTCATGTCGCCGAAGAGCCCCGTGTCGCCGCAGTGGTAGACCGTCTTGCCACCCATGTGGACGACGAGTCCGCACGGCATTCCCATGTAGCGGCCCTCGTACGACGACGAGTGGAAGGCGTGGGTGAAGGCGACCCAGCCAAACTCCGTGTCGATCCGGCCGCCCGGATTGCCCGGATTCACGTTGTCGTGTCCCTGTTCCTGCAGGTAGTTGCACATCTCGAACGCGGCGATCACGTTCGCGTTGTTGGCCTGGGCGATGGCCAGCGTGTCACCGAAGTGGTCCGCGTGGCCGTGCGTCAGGGCGATGGCGTCGCACTTCACGTCCCCGGCCGCCATCGTCGCCACCGGGTTGCCGGTGAGGAAGGGGTCGACCGCGAGCGTGTGGCCGCCGTCGCTCATCAGGAAGCCGGAATGCCCGAGGAAGGTGAGCTTTAGTGTCATCGCGTGGTTCCTCTCTCCCCTGGCGCCCTTACTCCGCCTGTTCGGCGGGCAGATGGACGACCAGGCCGTCGAGCTCCTCGGTCACTTTGATCTGGCAGCTCAGGCGGCTCGTGGGGCGCACGTCGATGCCGTACTCGAGCGTGAACTCCTCCTCGTCGTGGCGGGGACCGACCGCCTCGACCCAGGCCTCGTCGATGTAGACGTGACAGGTGCTGCAGGAGCAGTTGCCGCCGCAGGCCGCGACGATTCCGTCGACGTCGTTGTCGACCGCGCACTCCATGACGGAGTCTCCGACCGGCGCCTCGACTTCGCGCGCGCCGCCGTCCTGGTCGATGTAGGTGATCTTCGGCATCTTGACCGTCCGTGTCGTCATTCGGCGAAGGCCGACTGCACGGGCCGCCGGACCGGGAGTCTATTCGACCGGCCGGCCGGTCGGGAGTCCTCGATCGCGGCGGCGTTCAGTCGACGAAGCGCTCGGCGATCCAGCTTCCGATCAGATCGAGAACCTCCGGCGCCATCGTCTCCTCGATCCGGCCGTACTCGGCCGGGGAGCCCGTGCCGGCGGTCTGGAACAGGTGGTTCATCTCGGCGAAGCGGCGAATCGTGACGTCCTGGTTGGCCGACGCGGCGAACGCGGCTTCCATGGCGGACTGGTTCTGGTCGGCGTCGACCTGCGTGTCCTTGCCGCCGAACAGCGCCAGGGTCGGCACGGCGAGCCCTCCCAGGGCTGGCCGCGGGTCGTAGCGGATGAAGAACCGGAACCAGGGACTGAGGTTGTTCTCGACCGCGGCCGACACGGCGGCTTCCAGGTCCTCGCCGCTCAGTTGCGCAGTCTCGGGCGAGACCTCCATCTGCTCCTCGGCGACCCGCCGGAGAGCGGCTTCCGCCTCAGCGCGAGGCATCTCGGAGGCGATGATCTCAAGTCCCTTGTCCTGAAGGGCGGCGAGTTCCTCGATCAACTCTGCCGGGGCGCCGTTCGCCGCCGCGATCCGCCGGAGTTGCTGGCGCAGCAGGTCGCCGCCGGGCACCCCCGGTCCGGCCAGCAGCACGGCGTACGCGATCGTGCCGGGAACGACCCGGTTGAGGGCCAGCGGGGCCACCAGTCCTCCTTCGGAGATGCCGATCAGACCGATCCGTTCCGGGTCGATCCGGTCGTGACCGCGCAGGAAACGCACGCCGACGAGAACGTCGTTCGCCTTGTCCCGCGATGTCGACTGCCACGTGCTGCCGGTGGAGCCGCCGATGCCGCGGTCATCGACGCGTAGCACGGCGATGCCGAGCCGGGTCAGGTGGTCCGCCAGCACGAGGAAGGGCTTGTGGCCCGCGAGTTCGAGATCGCGGTTCAGGGCGCCGCTGCCGGAGATCAGGAGCGCCGCGGGGACCTTTCCATCGCCCGGCGGCAGGGTCAGCGTGCCGGCGATCTTCACGTCGCCGTTCCTGTACTCGACTTCCTCGGCATCGTAGGGGAAGGGCGGCTTCGGTTCCTGCGGGCGAGACGGCGCCTCGACCTCGACCGCCTCACGGCCGAGCTTGAACGGGAGCCGGGCCGGGCCCTGGCTGAACTCGCCCGTGATTTCGCCGCCGGCAAGCGTGCCCTCGAAAGTGGGCTCGCCCGGCACGCCGGCTATCGTGAAGCGGACCGTCTCGCCGTCCACCGTGACGCCGGTGAGCGGCAGGTCGACACCGCCCTGAGCGGGAATGTCGATCGTCCCCGACCATGTGCCGCCGGTTTCCTCCAGATCCACCATGACCACGAGCGGCTGGCCCGGGATCTCGACCGAGCCTTCCCAGTGTCCGGTGGCGTCGACCGCCTGGGCCGCGAGCGGTATCGCGGCAGCCAGCAGTGATGTGGTGGCGACAGGCACGGCTGTCCTGAGGATCCGGCAGATTCGGACTGCGGTCATGGGGCGCTCCTTTCGGTTCCCGGAATCGTAGACGCTCTCGAAGCGCTTCAGGTTGCGTATCCTGGACGTACTAGTGCTGTTCTTCGATCCGGTAGAGGTGTGTACCGGTTCGGATGAACAGGGCGCCGTCCGAGACGGCGAACGAGGCGAGGGTCGAACCGTCCAGTTCGTTGCGGGCCAACTGTCTGAACTCGGCACCGGGTTCGACGACCGTGGTGACTCCTTCTTCGTTCTGAAAGTAGATCCGGCCGCCGGCATGGATCGGCGAGGCCGAGTGGTTGCCGCCGAGCCGGTGCTGCCAGCGAATCTCGCCCGTGAGGGCGTCGATGCAGGTGGCGATTCCGCTGTCGGTCACCGTGTAGAGCTCGTCGCCGACGAGAATCGGCGACACGGTGAGCGGAGCGCCCCGGCGGAGCCGCCAGGCGACCTCCGAGTTAGTGACGTTGCCCTGGCCGGTCGGGCGGACGGCGAGCAAGGTGGGTTCGTTGAAGCCGGTGGAGAGGTAGATGAGCCCATGGCCGTACACCGGGCGGGAGACGTTGGAGAAGCCGCCGGGGTACTCGACTCGCCAGATCTCGTTGCCGGTCGCTGGCTCGTGGGCCGAGGCACGGAAGGCGCTGACGTTGACGATCTGCTCGGCTTGGCCGACCCGGATTGCGAGCGGCGTGGAGTAGGCCTGCGAGATCGGCGCCGGCCGAACCGCCCGCCAGCGCTCCTCGCCGGTCTCGGAGTCCACGGCGACCAGGAAAGCGGTGTCGTAGCCGTCGATGCTGACGATGAGCAGTCCGTCGTGGAGGATCGGCGAGCCTCCGTTGCCGTGCTGCGACGTGTAGGGGAAGCGGGTTCGCCAGAGGACCTCGCCGTCCGGGTAGACGGCCGCCGTCCCTTGGGCGCCGAAGTGGACGAAGAGGCGTTCGCCGCCCGAGTCGATCACCGGCGTCGGCGAGGCGAAGCTGTTCTTCTGGTTCAGGAGGATCGTGTCGGCGATGCCGAACACTTCGACATCGCCAACGGCGTGGCCGGACTCCGCGTCGTAGGACAGCAGCCGGAGCGAGGTTCCCGTCTCGCGGTCCGTAACCGCCGTTGTCAGCCAGACCAGGCCATCGGCAATGACGGGCGACGACCAGCCCCGGCCCGGAACCGGCGTCTTCCAGGCGACGTTGTCCGTCTCGCTCCAGGTGAGCGGCACCGCCTCGTCCGGTGCATGCCCCTGCCCCGTCGGACCGCGGAACTGCGGCCATTCGCCGGCGTGGGCGGCGGCGACCGCGGCCAGGGCCAGCGCCACGCCGGGGGCCGTTCGCACGTTCATCGAGAGTCTTCCGCCAGCGCCTTGCATTCCTTCCACCTGAAGCACGACGTGACATGGTCGTTGACCATGCCCACGGCCTGCATGAAGGCGTAGCAGATGGTGGGGCCGACGAAGCGGAATCCGAGCTTGAGGAGAGCCTTGCTCATGGCCTCGGAGGCCGGAGTCGAGGCGGGAATCTCCTCGAGCCGGCGCCAGGCGTTGACGACGGGTGAGCCGCCGCTGAACTGCCACAGGAAGGCCGAGGGATCAACGCCCGACTCCCGCAACTCCAGCCACGCTTGGGCGTTGCCGACCGCCGCCCGTACCTTGAGACGATTCCGCACGATGCCCGGATCCTGCAGGAGCGAGGCGACCTTCTCATCGTCGTAGCAAGCGACGCATTCCGGGTCGAACCCGTCGAACGCGCGCCGGTACGCCTCGCGCTTCTTGAGGATCGTGTACCAGCTCAGGCCCGCCTGGGCGCCCTCGAGCACGAGCATCTCGAAGAGCTTACGGTCGTCGTGGACCGGAACGCCCCATTCCTCGTCGTGGTAGGCGACGTAGAGAGGATCCTCGTTCACCCAGCCGCAGCGTGTCCGGGTGGACACTACGGGTAGTAGCCGCGGATCGTCCGCGCCCTGGCGCCCCTCTCGTCGACCACGACCTCTACCCGCCGGAAGGCGTCTGAGGGTGCCGTGCTCGAGGACTGGTAGGCGAGGAAGTACTTCGAGCGCAACTCGAGGCCGATCTGGTCGTAGACGGCGGCGAGTTCGCTGGTGCTCTCCACGAAGTACGCGCGGCCGCCGGTCTCCAGCGCCAACTGTTCCAGCACCTTCTTCGGGCTTTCCTTCGCCTTCTTCGGGAGGGCCAGGCCGATCGCGTAGATGGCCGCCTCGGAACGGCGGGCGTACTCGAGCGCGTCGTCGAGGTCGTAGCGGCTGTGTTCGTCGACTCCGTCCGAAAGCAGCAGCACGGCGCGCTGGCCGGGCAGGCCGTTCAGGTGGTACAGGGTGAAGATGAGGCTGTCGTAGAGCGCCGTGCCGCGTTCGGCGCGGAGCCCCATCAGGCCCTTCGCGAACTCGATCCGGTCGCGCGTGAAGGGCGATGCGAGGTGCGGCCGGTCATTGAACGTGACGATGGAGAGTTCGTCGCGCTCGGTGATCACCTGCTGGAAGAAGTCGGCGGCGGCCTTGACGGACTCCGCGAGTCGCTCCTCCATCGAGGCCGAGACGTCGAGCAGGATGGTGCCGACGAGCGGCGTGTCGTCGACCCGCTCGAAGCGGAGGATCTCCTGGGCCACGCCGTCCTCCAGCACCTGGAAGGCGTCCTGGCCGAGGTCGAGCAGCGGCCGCCGGTCGCGGTCGTCGACCGTCGTGTAGAGCTCGACGAAGTCGACCTGGACTTCTTCGAGGGTCGCCGGTCCGTTGATGATCGCCGTGTCCTCGACGAAGGCCGCCGGGCCTTCGGCGTCGAGCAGTTTGCCCACGATCCGGATGATCGTGAGTTCCCGTCCCCCGGGCAGTTCGACCGGGACGGTGAAGGGCTCTTCGTAGAGCGTCGCCACCTGGTCGGTGTTGCGGAAGACCTGGAGCTCCTCCAGGCTGCGGCCCTCGGGTACGGTCACCTGTGCCCGGAGGCGGACGCTGTTGCTGTATTGGTTGCCTGGGATCGGCTCGATGATCCGAACATCGAAGCGGTGCGGCGAGCCGTTGATCAGGTAAGAGTCGCTGGCGATCTGGCTACCTTCGAGGTCGAATGCGATTGCACGAAGCATCTGGCTGCGGGGGAGCTCGCCCAGCCGCACGTCGACGCTGTAGGGCGCCCGCTTGGTCGTGAACAGGTCCTTGTCGTCGAGGGTGAAGCGGACCTTGTCGACCGGGCCGGTGACCGCCGTGTCGAAGCGCAGGTAGCCGGACACGAGTTCGCCGCCCGGCGGGATGATCCGGATCGTCGGCTCGCCGGAGGCCAGCGAACGGTTCGCCTCGGCGAAAATCGGCTCCAGGTCGGCCTCCGTCCAGCCCGCGGCCTCTTCGACCCTGGGCACGACCAGCGGTTCGGCGTGGCGCCATACCGCGTCGCCGTTCAGGTCGTCGACGCGCAGGATCAGCTTGTACTCGCCGGGCCGCAGGTAGCGCTGGGCGACGAGGGGCATGGCCGGCGACGTTTCGCCCGACGCCTCGTCGCCTTCGACCGGGAACTCGAACCGGTAGCGGAAGCTCTCGAACAGGCGGTCGGCAGAGGTCACCGCGTCCGCCCTCAGAACCTCTCCGATCAGCTCGAAGGCGTAGGACCGGGCGCCGGCGAGGTCGGCGAGCGCGGCGCCTTCCGGCTCGACCTGAACCAGGGTCTGGACCACGGTCCGGCTCTCCTTGCGGCCCGGGAAGGAGACATCGAGCGCGGCGGCCAGTTGCGGCGCGCCCGACGGCAGGTCGGTCGAGTAGGACTCGAACGTGCGCAGCCACTCGTCGGACGGCGCCTCGATCGGCTCCAGCTTCTCGCCGATCATCCGCTCGTAGAAGAAGCCGAGCATGCCGCCCCAGTCGTTCAGGATCTGGATGATCTGGAGCGCGTACCCGAGCTCCTCCTCCTTGCAGCCGGCGCCCAGGTCCTCCCTGCGGAGACCGCCGATTCCGGCGCCCGGCAGGTCGAGCCGGCCTCCCGGCTGGAGGGCCGAGATGCTGAGTTCCTCGCTCGGGTACCACGCCCGCCAGGCGCCAACGCCGAGCCGCCGGTAGAAGATGACCGCGTACTGGTCGTGCCGGAGCCGGCGGGAGAAGATCGCGCCCATCACCTGGCTCAAGTCCTCGAAACCGTAGAACCAGGCCTCGATGCTCGTCGCCGAGCGCCTGGGACAGATCTCGACGTGGACGCCGGGCGGTCCGTTCAGCAGGTAGTAACGGGCCCGCTCGTCGTCGGTGTTCTCGAACAACTGGCGGACCATGGACAGTCGCTCGATCCAGTGCTCCCTGAACTCGTTGCGCGCCGTGTCCGGGTAGGGGTCGCGCGCCTTCCAGAACTCGGCGATGAAGGCGTCCCGCTGGTAGTCCTGCGACAGGCATAGGAAGGAGTGGATCTCCTCGTCGCTGAGCAGCAGGGCGACTTCCTCGGTCCATTGCCGGTGGTTGGACGGCAGACTCTCGACCGAGGGCTGGCGGCCGTCCTGGCAGGGCGGACGCTTCTTCTTCGCTGCCGATGCCGTGCCGCCGGCGAGGAGCAGCGCGGCTGCTGCGATGAGGAAGGCTCGGATGAGGACGCGGCTGCGCACGGTGGGTCGCCCCGGGGCAGGGCGTTCCTTAGTGTATGCCTCCGTCAGGGCCGGTAGGTGAAGGCCTGCGGTCCGACCGGCACCGACTCCGCGACCAGGTTGGCCCAGCGGCAGAGGATCGGCCGCGTGTCGCGCGGGTCGATGATCTCCTCGATCTCGAAGTACTCCGCCGACCGGAACGGGGAACGGACGCGGTTCAGGCGCTCCCTGATCCGGTCCAGGTGAGCGTCGTAGTCCTCGGCTTCGGCGAGTTCCGCCTTGTAGGCGACCTCGATGCCGCCCTCGATCGGCAGCGAGCCCCAGTCGCCGGAGGGCCAGGCGTAGCGGAAGTGGTGACTGCCCGGCTTGTGGTTGGCGCCGCCGGCGACGCCGAACGCCTTGCGGATCACGACGCAGCAGAACGGCGTGGTGCACTGTCCCAGCGCCGCGAGGACCTGGGAGCCGAAGCGGATCGTGGCGGTGTGTTCGGACTCGCGGCCGATCAGGAAGCCCGGGCAGTCCTCGAGGTGGAGCAGCGGCAGGTGGAAGGTCGAAGCCAGGTCGATCAGCCGGGACAGCTTGCGGCAGGAGTCGGCATCCCAGCCGCCGCCATAGACGTTCACGTCCTCGGCGAAGATCGCGATCGGCCAGCCGTCCAGGCGGGCCAGGCCCGTGATGATGGACCGGCCCCAGTCGCAGCCGATCTCGAAGAAGGAGTCGCGGTCCACGATCCGCCCGAGCAGCTCGCGCATCCGGTAGGTGCGCTTCGGGTCGCGCGGCACGAAGTCGAGCAGTTCCGGGTCCCGGCGCTCCGGGTCGTCGGCGTGCTCCGACTCGGGTAGCCGCGGCGGCAGTTGATCGACGTTGGTCGGAAGGTAGGAGAGGAAGCGGCGGGCGCGGTCGAACGCCTCGGCCTCCGAGTCCACCGCGTCGTCGATCGCTCCGTTCGCGGTGTGGATGCGGGCGTGACCGAGTTCTTCCTTCGGCACCACGCCGCCGCCGGCCCATTCGACCAGGGCCGGGCCGGCGATCATCATCTGGGCCGTGTCGCGGACGATGACCGAGTAGTGGGCGGTGCATACCCGGGCGGCGCCGATCCCGGCGACGGAACCGAGCGCCAGGGACACGGATGGGGCGACCGCCAGGTGCCGCACGACGACTTCCCAGCTTCGAAGCTCCGGTATGTAGGTGCGGCCCGCCATCTCGATCGTCTTGACCGAGCCGCCGCCGCCCATGCCGTCGACCAGGCGCACGTGGGGGAGTTTCATTTCGAGCGCGAGGCCTTCCGACCGCGTCCGCTTGGCGGGGATCGAAGCGTCGGCAGAGCCGCCGCGTACCGTGAAGTCGTCGCCCGAGACGATGGCGGGCCGGCCATCGATCTCGGCTGTCCCGAAGACGAAGTTCGAGGGCTTGAATGACTCGAGTTCGCCGTCCTCCGCGTACTCCGCGCGGCCGGCGATCTCACCGATCTCGTGGAAGCTGCCGGCGTCGATCATCGCGTCGATGCGCTCGCGGACGGTCAACTTGCCGAAGTGGTGCTGGCGCTCGACCTTGTCCGGGCCTCCCATCTCCCGCGCCAGTTCACGGCGGCGCTTCAGTTCCTCGATTTCAGGCCGCCAGCTCACTTCGTTCTCCTCACTCCGTTTCGCTTCCGCGTTCCACCCGCCGCAGCAGGGCACGCAGGTCGCGCTCCATCTGCGGGAGGCGGTTCAACACCGCCTCGATGCGCAACTGCCGCGACTTCGGCCGGGCCGGATCGCCGTACAGGACCGCGCCGGCCGGTACGTCGCGGTAGCTGATCGTGTTGCCGCCGAGCATCGCGCCGTCGCCGACCGTAACGCCGTCAGCGGCGCCGGCGCCCCCGGCCAGGACGACGCCGTCGCCGAGCCGGGCGCCGCCCGCCGTCTTGGCCAGCGGCAGGATCAGGCAGTGCTCGCCGACGATCGTGTTGTGGGCGATGTGGACCAGGTCGCCGAGCTTGGAGCCGCGGCCGATCACCGTCGCGTCGAGCGCCGCCCGGTCGATCGTGACCTGGGAGCCGATCTCTACGTCGTCACCGATCGTCACGGTGCCGACTTGCGGGATCTTGAGGTGGCGTCCCTCCCGCTGCAGGTAGCCGTAGCCGTCGCAGCCGATCACCGTGCCGCCGTGGACGACGACCCGGTCGCCGATCGTCACGTCCTCCATGACGACGACGCCGGGAAACAGAACGGAATCGTTGCCGACCCGGCTCCGTGGTCCGACGTAGGCGTTCGCGTGGAGCACGGCGCGGTCGCCGATCGTGGCGCCGTCCCGCACCGTGACGCCGGCTCCGATCGAGACGTCGGCGCCCAGAGAGGCGCTGGTCGCGACGACGGCGGACGGATGCACGCCCGCGTTCTCCCGCCGGCGTTCCCGGTCAATGTGCTGAAGCACGACAACGAAGGCGGCGAAGGGATCACCGACGACAAGCTGGTGGGCAGCCAGGGTGGACGTTGCCGCCGGCACGACCAGAGCGCCGGCGCGGGTGTTCGTGGCCTTCAGCGTCCGTTCGTCCTTGGCGAAGGACAGTTGGTCCGGCCCGGCCTGTTCGAGAGAAGCGACCGACCGGCACAGGAACTCGCCGTCGCCGTGCAGTTCGGAACCGACGTCCGCGTCGGCGAGCAGGCCGCGCACCTCGTCGAGCGTCTTCTCCAGTCGTGGCATGAGAACGCCCGGACGAAGCTCCGGTTCAGGGATCGAGGCGATAGACGCGGCGCGCCGTGTCGCGGAAGAGTGCCGCCTTCTCATCGTCGGAGAAGTCGCCCACGATGCGCTGGAAGGAGTTCCAGAGCAGCGTGTAGGCGCCTCCCGCCCGGTCGACCGGAAAGTTCGACTCGAACATGCAGCGGTCGACTCCGAAGCGGTCGATGCAGTGGAGGTAGTAGGGGCGGTGAGCTTCCGCCGTCTCGGCCGAGGACGGCGGCGCGTCCTGCTTGTGCCAGCCGAAGCCGCAGATCTTCATCGGCAGGCCGCCGAGCTTGACGACGACGTTCTCGCAGCGCGCCAGGTCGGTGATCGACTTGCGCCAGGCCGCTTCCACCTCCCGGCGCCGGCCCCGGTACGGCCCGATGCCAAGGGGCCCGCCGACGTGATCGAGGATGATTCGCGTGTCCGGGAAGGCATGGGCGAGATCGGTCAGTTCATCGATCTGCGGGTGGTAGAGCCAGGCGTCGAAACTCAGGTCGAGTGGCCCCAGGCAGGCGAATCCGCTCCGGAAGTCCGAGCGCAGCAGCATGCTCGGCGGCGGTTTGGAGTGGGACACCCGGATGTCCGGGCTGGGGTCGTACGCGGCGGAATGGCGGATGCCGCGGAAGCGGCCGCCGCCGGCTTCGATGTGGGCTTCGAGAACCGCCTTGGCGCCATCGCCCAGGAGCATGTTCGCGTGGCTGACGATGCCGGCGATCGAAGCGCCCGCGCCG
>VXUF01000078.1:28281-37537 GCA_009837085.1 Holophagales bacterium | reverse complement strand
CACGAAGTCCGTCTCGCCGACGACCCGCATCTCTTCGGGGCCTTCCTCCCGGTAGCCGGAAGCGCACTCGACGAAGACGGTCGAGGTGACGTTGTGGCCGGCCCCGGTGTCGCCGTGGAGTTCCGCCAGCATGTACCGCGAATCCGGGTAGTCCCAGAGGTGGTGGTGGGGGTCGCAGATCTCCTGATCCGGGTCGATCGGCTCTTCCCGGGTGCGGGCCAGCCAGGCGGCTTCCTGTTCGTTCATGCGTGTGACTCCTACATTCACGAAGACGGGAGGTGTTCCATGGGCCATCCAGCGGTGGCGGGTGTCAGGAGTTGTCCTTGCGGGTCCTGATCTCGCCGAAGACCTCGGCGTTCGTGGCGCCGGCCATGCCGAGCTGCGCGCGGATGCCCGCGTCGTCGGGCCGCAGGAAGGGGTTGGTCCTCTTCTCGACCCCCAGGTTCGAGGGCACGGTCGGCTTGCCGTTCCGCCGGAGCTCCTCGATTTCGGCGACCCGGTCCATCAGTTCGTCATTGTCGGGATCGACGGTGACGGCGAAGTGGGCGTTGGAGAGTGTGTACTCGTGGCCGCAGTGGACGATCGCGTCGTCCGGCAGGGCGCGCAGCTTGGCCAGCGACTCCCACATCTGTTCCATCGTGCCCTCGAACACGCGGCCGCAGCCCAGGGCGAACAGCGTGTCGGCGCAGAAGAGCGCCCTCTCGTCCTCGAACCAGTAGGTGATGTGCCCCGTCGTGTGACCGGGCGTGTCGAACACCTGCGCTTCGGCTTCGCCGAGCTGGAAACGGTCACCCTCGCGCACCAGGAGGTCGAGGCCCGGAATGCGGTGCTGGTCGGCGGCGGGCCCGACGACCTGGCATCCGTACTTCTCCTTCAGAGCGGGCACCGCGGCGATGTGGTCCATGTGGTGGTGGGTGATGACGATCCAGTCGATGCCGAAGCCGCTGGCGGAGAGCGCCGCTTCGATCGGCCCGGTCTCCGGCGGATCGACGACCGCCGTCTTGCCGCTCCCCGTGTCGTGGAGCACGTAGGAGTAGTTGTCGCTCAGGACGGGGATCGTCTGGATCTCGAGCACGGGGTTCTCCGGCGGAGGGTTGGACGCTTCGGAGTGCGTCGGAGACTGCGGGAAGGCGGACGGGACTATATCCGCCGCTCCCGCAGCACCGCCTGGTTCAGTTCTACGCCGAGACCGGGGCCGTCCGGCACTTCGATCGAACCGTTCTCGAAGCGTTCCGGGGGCAGGACCAGGTCGCCGCGCCAGGCTGCTTCGCCCCACTGCATCTCGAGGATCTCGAAGTTCGGCAGGCCGGCGCAGAGCTGGGCGGAGGCGGCGGTGGCGACGGGGCCGCTCGGGTTGTGAGGCGAGACAGCGATCCCGTCGAGTTCGGCGACGGCGGCGATCTTGCGGGCTTCGAGGAGACCGCCGCAGTGCTTGACGTCGGGCATGATCACGTCGACCGCCTTCTCCCGGCACAGGGGGGCGAAGCCCTCGATCCCGAACAGGAACTCGCCGCCGGCCATGCGCTGTTTGATGGCGCGCTCGATTGCCTTCGTCGCGGCGACATCAGTGGGGGCGACCGGTTCCTCGTACCAGGCGAGGTGTTGGGGTTCGAGCCGGCGGGCGACATCGACGGCAAGGTCGACGTCGAAGAAGCTGTGGCAGTCGATCAGGATGTCGATCTCCACCCCGACCGCCTCGCGGATCGCCTCGACGCAGGCCACACCCAGGTCGGCGGCCGCTGCGACCTCGGACCCGGGCGCGTCGAGCGCGGGGAAGCCGTCGAACGGAGCGGCCTTGATCGCGGTGAAACCGTCCTCGACCGCCGCGCGGGCGTTGGCCGCGAAGCCATCGGGCGTACGTTCCCGGGTGGCGCGGTTGATGTTCGCGTAGGCCGGCAGGCGGTCGCGGAGGTTGCCTCCGGTCAACCGGTGAACGGGCGCGTCGACCGCCTTGCCGACCAGGTCCCAGAGCGCCTGTTCGATCGCGGAGAAGGCGGTCGCATCGAAGATGCCGCCGGCGGCTGCCCGTTCGCGTCCGGCTGCGCGGTAGGCCTCGATGTCGAACGGCGAGCGGCTGCGAGCCGCCTCGAAGGCTCGCCCGAGCGCCGGCAGCTCGTACCGTCGACCCAGGGAGCACTCGCCGAGGCCGACCAGGCCGAGGTTCGTCTTGAGATGAACGAACATCCAGACCGTCCGCTCCGTTACCCGGACAGAGGTCAGTTCCAGTTCCTCGATCCGCAGTCTCCCTTCGGCCGCGCCGCTGGGCTGGATGCCGAGCGCGGGCGATCCGACCACGGGCAGCGCCGCGGCGGCGCCGGCGGCAGCCATCGCCTGCCGGCGCGTGACCGGCGCCGTCGTTGCCCGCGCCCTCTTCATCGACGCGGGCAACGGTAACAACAGCCTCGGTTCCGCGTGCGCCGGGCTGTTGCCGGCCGGGCGTTCGCGAACCGGACGAGCGGCCGCGGTTACCAGTTGTAGCTCAGCGAAGCGACCACGTTCCGGCCGGGACTCGAGTAGAGCAGTAGTCGCGGGTCGTTCGCCTGCCTGCCGCGCACGTGCCATGACTCGAAGTACGCCTCATCCGTGGCGTTGAGCACGCCGATCCGCAGCTTCATGTCGGCAGGCAGAGCGAAGAAAGCGACCAGATCGACGACTTCGTAGCCCTCCGGGACGTGCTCGCCGTCTGCGACCTTTTCCGGGTCCCGGTCGTCAACCAGCCGTACCGAGCCGTCGAGGCCCCACTTTGCCGAACTGGACAGGTATCGCAATCCCAGGACGCCCTCGTTGGGTGCGACGGATGCCAGCGGCACGGAAGTCCCGCCGGTTACGTCGTGGCCGTCGATGCGTGCATAGGCGGCACGGAGCAGGACGTTGTCGCCCAGGCGCGATTCGAGTCGGAACTCGACGCCGTCGATCTCCACCTCGGTCAGGTTCACGTTCTGGAACTCGACCACTCTGAGTTGCCGATTGAACCCGACGTTCTGGAACTCGATGAAGTCGTCGTAGCGGTTCTGGAACCCGTTGACGCTCCAGCTCGTGCCGCCGGCGCTCCAGCGCAAGCCGAGCTCGAAGTTGTCGCTGATCTCGGGCTCGAGCGCGGGGTTGGCGATCGTCTGATAGCCGCCGGCCAGGTTCGTGAACCCAGTGTTGATCGAACTGTAGGGCGGCGCCCGGAAGCCTGCCGCGTATTGGGCCGTCAGCGTGGTCGATCGGTGGAGTTCGATCGCGGCTCCCAGTTTCGGTGAGACGGCGTCCTCGTCCAGGCTGGCCGCGGGCAGGCCGCCGGCGGCGATGTAGACCGTGTCGCTCGGGTCGGCGTCGACGACGAAACGGTCGTAGCGGACACCGGGGATCAGGGTGACCCGGTTCCAGCGGAGTTCGGCCTGGGTGTAGACGCCGGTCTCTTCCGTTTCGGTCTGCGGGAAGTACTTGCTCGGAAAGACGAGCCGCGTGGGTACGGCTCTGCCCGAGAGATCGTGCTCGACCCGGTCGCGCAGCATGTCGAACTCGTCGATCAGGAAGCTGCCGCCGAAGTAGATCGCGCTGCTGAAGGAGTCCGCGGTTCCGGTCTCGACGAGGCCGTTCATGTCGGCGCCGAGGGTCTTCTGTTCGAACCACAGATCGCCGTTGCGATTGCTCTCGATCGGCGGGCCGAAGCTTGCGGTCAGCCGGTGCTCGGCGACGTTCTGGGCCGTGTCCACGTTCTGGGCGTTGAACCGCCAACTCCACTGGTCGACGGCGCCGCGACTTCTCACCACCTGCTCGAGCGAAGCCCGGTTGCGATCCTGGGTGTCGTCCGCCAGCACCTCGAGGTTCGTAATCGTGAACGGGCCGAGCCGGCTGGTGCCGAGGGCGGAGAAGACCTCCGTCTCCGCGTCGGTTGAGTTCAGCTCGAAGACCGCGCGGATGGTGTTGCTGGCGGAGATGTCGTAGGCCGCCTTGCCGAGCGCCTGCAGCCGCTCCCGTTCCTGCGGATTCGGGCGGTCCCTGTCCATGCCGAGGCCGCCGGTCTGTCCCGCGTTGTCCAGTTCGCTGCCGTCGTTCGAGCTGACGAACAGGGACGCGCGGGCGGCGTCGCCGCCGCCCGCCAGGGCCAGGTTCAGGTTCGAGTCGTTGCTGGGCCCGTCGAAGCCCGCCTTCAGGCCGACGTGGCGGTTGCCGCCGCCGAGGTAGTCAGACGGGTTCTTCGTGATCAGCGAGATCACGCCACCGACCGCGTCGCTGCCGTAGAGCGCCGACCCGGCGCTGCGGACGATCTCGGCCGATTTCAGCGTGTCGATGTCGATCGCCTGCTGATGGACGTTGAAGGGGCCGAAGTCGAACTGCTCCGCGCCCGGTACGCCGTCGACCTGCGTCAGTACGCGATTTCCGCCGATGCCGCGGATGTTGAACCCGTTGAGACCAAGCCGCGTGGCGTCTCCCTCCATGTAGACGCCGGGCTCGTACTTGACGAGGTCCGCGATGTCCTCGAAGAGCTGATCCTCGATGTCCTCTTCCGTGACGATCGAGACGTTTCCGGGCGTGTCCCGTAGGGAGCTGGGAACGTGATCGGCGGTGACGGTGACTTCGTCGAGGAAAGTCGCGTCGCCGGTTCCGGCCTCCTCGGCTTCCTGCCCTTCCTCGGCCGAAGAAGAAGCAGTTTCCTGGCTCAGGACCGGTGTGGCGTTCGGCAGGATGCAGGCCAGGCCGAGAGCGACCAGGGCGGAACGCCACGGGTCGGCGAAACGTTGACGCCTGGGGAATGAAACGGACATAGGATCGACCTCCGAGCTTCTGGCGGTCTTGTGCCGCCGGTTGTTACCGGTGGGCGCTTCACCGCTTCGCTTCCACGGCTGTCGCGGTGGAGCGCCCTTGTTTCCATGGTCATGGCTCGCCGCGCACCGCGTGCAGCAGCTTTCCGCTTCTGAGGAGCATCGTGTCGCCGGCCGGGGCGACTCCGGTGAGGTACTCGTCGACCTCGACACGGCTCGTGGCCAGCACCTCGCCGCCTCGAGCGCCGGCGCTCAGGACATCGGTCGCGCCCTTCTCGCCGAAGAAGAAGACCCGTTCGCCGGCTGCGATGGGAGTCACCCAGACCGGTTGCGAGAGCCTGCGCTGCCAGTGCGACTCCCCGGTCGTCGGATCGATGCACTGGGCAACTCCGGCGGCATTGGCCCAGTAGATGCAGTCGCCGGCCAGCACGGGAGAGGCGAAGTGAGCGGTCGATTCGGAGCGCCAGACGATGTCGTCTTCGCCGAGTTCTCCTCGGGCGCCGCGCCGGACGGCGAAGTTGGCGGGCCGCTCCGAACCGGAGACGATGACGAGGTCCTCCGTGATCAGAGGCGACTGGGTAGTGTTCGACTTGACGTTGGGAATCCACCACAGCCGTTCCCCGGTCCTGGCGTCATAGCCCTCGACCGAACCGTTCGAACTGACGACGATCTCGCGTCCATCGGGCGACAGGGCCGGCGTGGTCCAGGAGACGCCCGGCTCGCGATCGGCCTTCCAGCGCTCCACGCCGGTGACGCGGTCGACGGCGAGCAGGTAGGAGTAGGTCTTGCGCGCCAGCAGGACGACTGCACGATCGCCGGCCAGGAGCACGGAGCCGCCGACGCCGTGGTTGCCGGCGAAGCTGCCGTGATCGGCGGAGAGATTCCGGTGCCAGAGGCGGTTGCCGTCGTGGTCGGTGGCGAACAGATCGCCGGTGCCGAAGAAGAGAGTGATCCTCTCAGCGTCGATGGCGGGAGTGGGGGCGGCGCGGGCCGTGTACTGGTTGAAGGGCAGACGCTCCGAGGCAGGCCAGCTCCGGCGCCAGAGCTCCTCGCCGTCGGCGATGCGGATGGCCGTGAGCCACAACGTGTCCTTGGCGTCTTCGGCGTCGGGGGTCACCGAGGTCACGTAGGCCGTGCCGCGCCAGACGACCGGGCCGGAGTGGCCGAAGGCGGGCAGTTCGACGGTCCAGGCCGGCTCGGTCCAGGCGAGTGGCAGGGCGGAGTCCTCGACCGTGCTTGCGCCCCCGTTGCGAAAGCTCGTCCAGTCCGCCTCTCCCCTGGGTGGGGCGTTGTCCGATGGCGAGCCCGCTTCGACGCCGAGATCCGAGAGGCTGTGCCGTTCGACGGAGTCGAGGTGGCCGGAGCGGTTGGCGCCGCCGATGGCGAAGAGAGATTCGCCGTCGCTCACCAGACGGTGGAAGAAGCGCTGTTCGTCCAGGTCACCGGCGTGGGTCCACCGGTTCTCGCCGCTTCGGATGCTGTAGACGCGCCCGTCCGCCTGGCTGACGAGGAGAGTGCCGTGAACCGTCACCGCGTCGGCGCCGAAGCCGTTCAGACTGCCGGACGCGGGAAGTTCGGGGCCCGAAACCCAGGTGTCGGTCGACGGGTCGTAGATGTCGACGCGCCTGGTCGTATCGCCATTGTCGTCGAGCCCGCCCAGGACCCAGAGCTTGCCGTCGAGGCCGACGGCCGCGTTCGCGCGGACGCCGATCGGCGTCTCCGTAAGCACCTCCCACTTGCCGGCGGTGTCTCCGTCGAGTGCCTTCAGGTCGAGGGCGAGAACAGTTCGCTCCCAGAGCGGATCTTCGACGGAGCCGCGTAGCTCCCAGCCGCCGGCAACGACGAGAAGATCGCCCACCACGGCCAGGTCGTGCGAGGACCTGCCTGCCGGCAGGGCCATGAACCGTTGCCAGCGGTTCTCTTCGGGCAGGAAGCGGGCCGCGCTCTTCACGGAGTAGAGCTCGCCCGGTTCCCGCCTGGGATTGTCTGCCCGCATCCCGCCCACGCGGTAGAGGGCGCCGTCGTACTCGATCAGGGCCGTGCCCTGGAGCGGCCGCCCCGGCGGCAGTGCCAGCCAGCCGGGTGTGGGTCCGGGGCTGTCGAGATCGACTGGATGGCGCAGGAAGAGCTGGCTCAGGTTCTCGAACGAGTGCACGTGCTGCCGGCCGATGTGGCCGCCGTAGACGTAGAGAGAACCGTCCAGATGGGCGGCGCCGAAACTCGAGATGGCGAGGGGCAGATCGGCGACCGTCGGCGGTTCGGCAGGAGCGTCCACTTCTTCGGCAACAGCGAGCTGGACAGCCACTGTTCCGAGAGCAACGGTGGCCGCAGCGGCGGTGCGGCGAATCCCGCCGCTGAGAGGCTTGGTGTCGAGCATGGGTCTAAACTGAACCAATTAGGTCCTGTTTGTCAAGGACTGATTTGGTGCTCTTTTGCGGAACGTGGATTCTCCCGTGCTCCGGCGGCTCGGAATCAGCCGCAGTCCACGCTGTTCGAGCGCATGTACGCGATCACCTTCCAGATCGTGTCTTCCGGGATCTTCCCCTCGAAGGGGAGCATCTCCGTGTCGGGCACGCCCTGGTTGATCACGCGGTAGAGGTCGGCATCCGTGTCGCCGTGGTCCCAGTCACAGTCGAAGAGGTTCGGCGCGTCCTTGGTGACGCCCGGTGTCGTGGAATGGCAGTAGCCGGTGCAGACGGCGCGGAACATGCGCCGTCCGGCGGTGATCGCGGCGGGATCCTCGAGGTACGCGGCGACGGGCGATGAAGCGGCTTGCGGTTCGGCGGCTGCGGCCGCGACGTCTGCGGCGGCCGGCGGCTCCACCGCGGCGGCGGGCTCCGCCGGCGCTGCAGTCGCCGTCGTGGCGTCGGCCGCGGCCTGGGCGCCGGGTTCCTCTGGCGCCGGCCCGCCGCCGGTGGCGCAGGCCGCCAGCAGCACCGGCAGGGTCAGGACGATCAACGAGGAGTAGCGAGCCTGCACGGCAGGCGGTTCGTTGGTGTTGGGCGGTTCGCTCGTGGTGGTCAGGGCGTTGCTCCTCGACAGTCAGGGTCCGCCGATGCCCAGCGCGCGGATCGCTTCCGGCGAGGACACGGTGGGGAAGGGTTCGATACGAAAGATGCCATAGCGTGCGGCCAACCGCACCAGGGTGCCGTCGCGGCGCAGCTCGTCGAGTACGCGAGCGACTTCGTCACCAAGGGCGTCGCCGGCGCGGACGGCGGCGTGTTCGTTGAAGCGGAGTCCCGGGGGCGGCTCGAAGGCGTTCACGGGGTCCTTGCCCAGGCTGGCCAGGGCCGGGCCGAAGATCAGCGCCGCGGCGGCCCGGCCATCGTCCACGGCGCCGACGACCTCGGCCGCGCTCGGTTGCGAGGTCCAGTCCAGCCCGGCCGCCTGGGTGGCGAAATGGGCCAGCGACTGCAGCCGCACCGCCACCTTGCGGTTCGCCACCGCTTCTCGCAGATCCGCCCAGTCGAGACTCTCCACGGCCGGCATGTAGATCTCGAAGGCGGCCGCGTAGTAGGGCGGACTCAGATCGATCGCTCCCGCCAGCCGCCCGAGCGCGAGGTGGCCCGGCACGGAGGGCGCGAGATCGCATTCCCGTTCCAGCAAGGCCTCAAGTGGAAGATCCGTGTCGTCGATCTCGGAGTAGGGCGGAGCCTTTGGGCGCCAGACCGGAACGAAGTCGCGACCGAGCCGCTCGGCGGCCTCCCGAAACAGATCGTGGTCGAAGCCGGTGCCTTCGGCCCGGTGGGCTCGCGGCAGGTCGTCCTCGACAAGGCAGACCCGCAACTCCTCGGCCTGGGCGGGAGCGGCCGCCAGAAGAAGGGCGAGCGCGCCGGCCGCGGGCGTCCGCCGCCTCGCTGCCGACACCGCCGGCATCACGAATCGAGTTCGAAGACGAGCAGCATGCTGCCCTCGGGCAGGGAGGGCGCGGTGCCAACCGTTGTCTGGACGATGCCGCCGCCGCCGGAGCCGACGGCGAGGTAGGTCTTGCCCTCGTACTGGTAGGCAATCGGGTGGCTGCGGATGCCGGAGCCGGTCTGGTAGCGCCAGACTTCCTCGCCGGTTTCGGCGTCGAACCCGAGCAGGTGGCCGGAGGCGTTACCGGTGACGACGAGGCCGCCGGCGGTGCTGAGCACGCCCGCGAGCATCGGCACCGGATCCCGGTAGCTCCACTTCGTTTCGCCGGTGCTGACGTCGATCGCCGACAGGTGCCCGTAGGACTTGCCTTCGACGGTGTCGCTCGGAATTGGCTCGCCGCCGAAGAAAGGGATTCCCTCGACGAAGACGACGACGCCCTTGCGGAACATCATGCAGCTCTCGATCGTCGGCACGTAGGCGAGACCTGTCTCCGGGCTGTAGGCGCCGGCGTAGGCGGCGTTGTTGCCGCCGGCGAGGCCGGGGCAGACCCGCTGGGTCGGTTCGTCGGCCGGCTTCATCACCGGGTCGACGACCGGCCGGCCGTTCTCGTCCAGGGTCGCCCAGTTCAACTGGTGGACGTACTGGCT
>VXUF01000078.1:12245-28271 GCA_009837085.1 Holophagales bacterium | reverse complement strand
GGACATAGAAGTAACCGTTCCGGTTCGCCTGGACCAGGGCGGGAATCGTCTGCTCGTTGACCTGGACGTCGACCAGCCAGACCTCGGAGTTTCCGTCGTAGTCCCAGACGTCGTGGGGCGTGAACTGGAAGTACCACTTGCGCTCGCCGGTCCTGATGTCGACGGCCAGCACGCTGTCGCTGTACAGGTTGTCGCCGAGACGGGTGTCGCCGTTCCAGTCGGGCGAGGGGTTGCCGGTGGTCCAGAACAGGGTCTGGGTCGCCGGGTCGTAGCTGCCAGTGGCCCAGGTGGCGGCGCCGCCGGTCTTGTACGACTCACCCGCCCACGTCTCGACGCCGGGCTCGCCCGCCTCGGGCACCGTGTAGTGGCGCCAGAGCAGTTCGCCGGTCTCCAGGTCGTAGCCGTCGAAGAAGCCGCGCACGCCGTACTCGCCGCCGCCGATGCCGATGACGACCACGCCCTCGGCGATGAGCGGAGCCGAGGTGATCGAGAAGCCCTTGGCGTAGGGGATCACTTCGGTGTCCCAGGCGAGTTCGCCGGTCTTGCGATCGAAGGCGAGCAGGCGGGCGTCCAGGGTGCCCATGACGACGAGATCGCCCCCGATGCCGACTCCGCGGTTCACCGGGCCGCAGCAGATTCGCAGGTCGGAGGGGTTCTGGTGGTCGTAGCGCCAGAGCAGTGTGCCGTCGGCGGCGTCGTAGGCGAGCAGACGGTTCATCGAAGACGTCAGGTAGAGCACGCCGTCGTAGACCACGGGCGAGGATTCGAGCTGGCTCGCGACGCCGGTCTGGGCGACCCAGGCGACGCGGAGGTCGGGGACGCTCTCAGGGGTCAACTCGGTGATCGGTGAGTGGCGCCAGCTCGCGTAGTTTCCGCCGTAGTGAAGCCAGGATTCGTGCGTCGGCGCCTCCTCGAGCAGCGACTGGTCGACCGGCCCCGCGCCGTCGCCGACCGGGTTCGCCGCCGGCCAGTGGTGCTGGGGCGCCGCGGCGACACCCTCCTCCTGGGCTGCGAGCGGAAGGGTCACGAGCAGCAGAGTGAGGACTCCGGTGATGGCGTACGGGCCCGGTTTCCTGGCGGCAAGAGCGGTGTATGGCATGGACAATCTCCTGAAACGTCCTGGCGTCGCGAAGGCTCCCTGGACGAGGCTGTTCGTGCGGGCGGCGATGATACCGTGCGGCCCGCTTGGCCGCAGCACAAGCCCACCACGTAGAAAGTGAGGAGAAGCCCGAGATGACGGACGACGACAGCGGCACACAGTCACTCTACGGCCGGCTCGACCCGGAGCAGGTCGGCGCCTTCGCGCTGAAGGTGTGGCTGTTCAAGCAGGGCGAACTCGTCTCCCTGATGATCCACCTCGGCGACCGATTGGGGCTCTACCGGACCCTGCAAGGCCTCGGTCCCGTGAGCTCGGTGGAGCTGGCCGAAGCCAGCGGGCTGAAGGAACGCTGGTTGCGCGAGTGGTTGCATGGCCAGGCGGCCGCCGGACTGCTCGAGTACCACGGCGCCGAGAACGGCGGCGAGCCGCGCTTCGAGCTCGACGGCGTCGCCGCCGCGGTGCTCGCGGACGAGGAGAACTCCGTGGCCTTCGCCGCCGGCGCTTTCGGCTATCCGCCCGAGCACGATGTGATCGACGGTACGGCGGAGGCGTTCAGCACCGGACTCGGCCTGTCCTACCAGCAGCTCGGGTGCTGCGCCGCCCATCGCACCGAGCGGATGCTGGGCCCCTGGACCCGGCAGGCCCTGGTGCCGCGGATCATTCCGGCGCTCGACGGCGTCGAGGAGCGGCTGCGGGCAGGCATCGACGTCATCGACGTCGGCTGCGGCGGCGGCGTGGCGCTTGTGTCCCTCGCTCAGGCCTTTCCGGCCTCGCGCTTCGTGGGCTACGACCCGTCCGCTCACGCGATCGACATCGCTCGGGAGCGCACCCGGGAAGCGGGCGTCACGAACGTCGACTGGAAGATCGTCCGCGGCGAGGATCTGCCCCGGGAGCCGAGCTTCGACCTGGTCGTGACCTTCGACTGCATCCACGACATGACGCGGCCGGACCTCGTCATCGCGGCCATCCGCGGCGCCATCCGGGACGACGGCACCTGGTTGATCAAGGACATCCGCAGCAGCCCGCGGTTCGAGGACAACATGCGCAATCCGGTGCTGGCGCTGCTCTACGGCTTCTCCGTCTCGGCCTGCATGTCGTCCGCCCTGTCCGAGCCGGACGGCATGGGTTTGGGAACGCTGGGGTTCAACCCGGTCGTGGCGGAGCGGATGGTGCGGGAGGCCGGCTTCACGCGCTTCCGGATGCACGACTTCGACGACCCGGCGAACCTGTACTACGAAGTCCGACCCTGACCTGAACGGAGCACACTGGGTGCGCCGGCGTCCCCGCCGGCCTTCCGGAAGAACGCGCCGCGTAGCGGCGACGATTCTGGCCTCAGTGCCAGCGCAGGTCGACGCGGTCGATCTTCACGCCGTTGACCGGCATCGCGTCACCGTAGGGAACCTCAAGTACAAGGCGAGCACCGGCGGGCCACGGCGCCGCGGGGAAGGTACGGCTATGCCAGCCGGTCTCACCGCCTTCCGCGAACGTCAGCCGCCCGACCTCGCGGTCGCCGGCCCGTGCGATCAGCGTTAGGGGCGCCTCGCGGTTCCTGATCGCCTGAAGGACAACGGCAATCTCCACCCGGTCGCCGCCCGGGATCACCGTCGCTTCGGCGCGGCTTCCTTCGGGAAGCACCCACGCTTCGGGGAAGCGCGTGCGGTCCAGCGTCCAGCGTTCCGGCTCCTGATTGCCCCCGGTTCGATGCACCGCCGCGCTCTCGATCTCCAGACGCCGCGTAGCCAGGGACTCGGCGAGCACCGGCAGGGCAGCCAGGAACAGGAGCGGAACGCCGACGCAGGCCGCGGCCACGGTCCTCCGGCGCACTCGCGCCGCGAGGACGGCCACGGCGACCGCGAGCGCCGGCAGGAGCCACGTCGCCATCCGCGCCCGGGTGGCCGACGGCAGCAGGCGGGCCAGGTCGAGACCGGTGCGTGCTTCCAGGTGATGAAGGAAGTGGTGCCGGCCGTCGGCCAGGTTGTAGGTCCATCCCGGTTCGACGACGAACAGGACGGCCAGTGCGCCCGAGAGAAGCGCCAGCACCAGGGCGAGGGCGACGATGCCGGCCGCCGGCGACCGGACCGCTGAACCTGGGGCGCCCTGGCGCCCAGGATCTGGCCTCCGTTCGAACAGGGGCACCAGGAGCAGGGCGAGGAAGGGGAGGACGACGAGGCCATAGCGGAACGGAGGCGACCAGCCGCCGTACCACTCGCGGCGAGAGGCGACCAGGAGCAGCGTGGGTACGGCGATGAGCGCGACTTCGAACAGGAGCCGCCGGTTGCGCCGGAAGCTGGCCACGGCGCCGGGGAACAGGAGCAACCAGATCGGCGCGCAGGCGACGAGTCCGTAGGCGAGGTCGAAGAACAGCCCGTTCAGACCGAGCGCGAGCTTCGAGGCCGGCTGCCGGTAGACCTCGAGTTCGCCCCACGAGTGCATGCCGAGCACGGTGCCGAACACGGCGCGGTTCGACCACAGGACGAGGAGGGCGGACGGTACGCCGACGGCCGCCAGCACCACGAGTCCGCGGCGTCGTTGGGCGGGCGCCAGGCGCAGTACGAGGATCAGCGCGAGGGCGACGCTGATCAGGGCGAGCCGGAGCTTGATCGCGGGAAGGACCGCCAGCGACAGCGCGAGGAAGACCCACGTGCTCCATTCGGCCCGTCCCGTTCCGGTCGTCGGACTCCCGTTGGCGCCGGTGAGACGGTCGATCCACCGGAACGCGGCCACCGCGAGGACGACGGCGGCAACCTCGGCCCAGATCTGCTGGCTGTAGATCAGGAACGGCGCGGCGAAGCTGAAGATCGCGTAGGCGGCAAGGCGGGCCCGAGCGTCGGGGCTGAACGCGGTGAGATCGAGCACCAGCCAGGCTCCCAGGGCGGCCAGTGCGGCGATGACGACCATCGCGCCCGCCCTGCCGCCAAGGCGATACGCGGGCGCCATGACCGCCTGCAATACGGCGCCGTGGCGTGAGCGGATGGTGCCGTCGCTGGCTTCCGGGTCGCCGGGCTGTGGTTCGATCGCGCGTGGCATGAACGCGAGCGAGTCCTGACTCCGGTAGTTGTTCGTGAGGTCGAGGTCGAAGTCGTAGGCGATGCTGTGCGTGGTGAGGAGAAACCAGGGTTCGTCACCGTCGGGGGCGCGCTCGCGGATCGACCAGGGGATCAGGGCCAGGTAGACGCCGAGCGGAAGCAGCAGGAAGACGAGCGGAGGTCGGCGGTTGCCGGCCGTGCGCTCGAGCAGGGACTCGAGGGCCAGCACCCGGCAGGTGACGAACAGCAGGCTCGCGGCCACCGCTCCCGCCATCGCGGCGGGTTGCCAGGCGGCGATGCCCACGAGCGGCGCGGCGAGCGTGATCGCCGCAAGAACGACGGCCGCCCCCAGCGCCCAGGCATCGATTCCGCGGCGGACCATCCTCGCCGCAGTGTACCGGCGGCCGGCGCTGTTTACGCGCCGCCGTTGAGAGCCTGAAGCACCCTGGGCGGCGTCATCGGCAGCTCAGTCGGTCGCGCCCCGCAGGCGTCGGCGATCGCGTTGGCGATGGCGGCCGCGGTGGGGACGACCGGCGGCTCCCCGACACCGCGGGCGCCGAAGGGCCCGTGGTCCGACGGCACTTCGACCAGGATCGTCTCGAGCTCGGCCGGACTCTGGGCGGAGTGGGGCAGGGCGTAGTCGTTCAGGGTCGCCGTCAGGAGCTGGCCGTCCTCGCTGTAGGCCATTTCCTCGTAGAGCGCCCAGCCGATGCCCTGCAGGGCCCCGCCCATCATCTGGCCCTCGACCGCGGCCGGATTGATCGCCCGACCACAGTCCTGGATGACGACGACCCGGTCGACGTCGACCCGACCGGTCTCCCGGTCGACGCGCACCTCCGCGAGTTGGGCGCAGAAACCCGGCGCCTGGCTGGTCTGGGCGTGTCGGCCGTGGCCGAAGACGGGCGCCTGCCGGCCGCCGAAACGCATCGTCCGCTGGGCGATCTTCTTGAGTGGAATCGCCTTGTCGGGCGAGCCCTTCACCTGGACGGCGCCGTCGACGATCTCGAGATCCTCGGGGTCCGCCTCAAACGTCTGGGCCGCGAGTTCCAGGGTCTGCTGGCGCGCCTCGCGGGCCGCCTGAATGACGGGCGGGCCGACCGTGTAGATCGTCTTGCTGCCGCCTGAAGCCCCGGCGTACGGCCCTGACGACGTGTCGCCGGTGGCTACCGTCACCTTGTCCGGGTCGAGGCCGAAGGCCTCGGCCGCCATGAGCGCCATGCTGGTGTTCGTGCCGTTGATGTCGGCGGTGCTGATGTGGACCTTCAGCGTGCCGTCCGTCTGCAAGGCGCAGGCGGCGGAAGCCGGCTCCGTGCCGCCGGGCCAGGCGCCGAGCGCGATGCCGACGCCGCGTCCCTCGGCGCGCGCCTGCTCGCGGTTCTGCCAGGCCGGGTGATCGCGGAGAGCTTCCAGGACCTGCCGCTGGCCCATTCCGGCCCAGGGCATTCCGGACGCCATCGGGTTGCCCTTCTCCGAGGCGTTCTTCAGCCGGAACTCGACCGGGTCGAGGTCGAGTTCGCGAGCAAGCTGATCGAGCACCGTCTCGACGACGAACGCCGCCTGGGGAGCGAGCGGCGCGCGATAGGCGCCGACCGACGGCTTGTTCGTTGTGACCTCGAAGCCGCCCACCGCCTGGTTCGGGGTCTGGTACGAGCTTCCCAGCAGGGTTCCGGCAAGGGCGGTCATCGACGAGGGGAAACAGCCGCAGTCGATCGCCAGATCGGCCTCGAGCGCGGTGAGCTCCCCGCTCCGCTTCGCTCCAGCCCGAATCGTGATCCGGGTCGAAGGGGCCGGCGTCGCCGCCAGCATCTCCTCGGTCCGGGTCATCACCAGGCGGACGGGTCGCTGGTGCTGAACCGCGGCGAGCGCCAGGAGGGGCTCGTACAGGACGAACTTGGCGCCGAACCCGCCGCCGACCGGAGTGCCGATCACCCTGACCTGGTCCTGCGGCATGCCGAGCACGCCGGCGATTGCATCCCGAATGAAGAAGGGCGCCTGGGTCGAGCAGTAGACGGTCATCCCGTTCCCCATCGGGTCCGGATCGATCAGGGAGGCGTGGGGCTCGATGTAGGACTGGTGGACGGACGCGGTGCGGAAGACGCGTTCGACGACCGCGTCCGCTTCGGCGTAGCCGCGCTCGAGATCGCCGCGCTCGAAGCACATCCTGTTCGTCACGTTGGGAGAAGAGGCGGCCGCCTCTTCTCCCTCCGACACGTCGCCGGCGCCATGCGCGGCTGCCTCCTCCGACTGGCCCGGGAGGCCGTCGGGCCAGACCGCCTGGGCGTCGAGCGCCTCCGCCTGTTCGATCGTCACGACGGCGTCGAGCGGCCGGTAGTCGACCGCGACGGCATCCGCGGCGTCCGCGGCCACCGCCTCGTTCTCGGCGAGAACGAGCGCGACCGGGTGGCCGACGAAGATCGCCCGCTCGCGCGCCAGAAGCAGGGTCGCCCGGTTACTCGGCGGCAGCGCGGGAAGGTCGGCGGCGGTGATGACTGCGGCCACGCCCGGCAGCGCCTCGGCGGCGGCGGTGTCGATGCTCAGCACTTCGGCGTGGGCATGAGGGCTCGTGACCAGGCGGGCGTGGAGAAGCCCGGGCCGGTCGAGGTCGCCGCAGAAACGGAGCGAGCCCTTGACCTTGGGACCGCCCTCGAGGAGCTTGGTGGGGGTGCCGATCGCTGTCATGTGCTGTCTCCGCCTGTGGGGAAGGTGAGCCGGGGGCCAGTATTCGAGTGAGCGATTGTTACGGAACTGGGCCGCGAGGGGAAGGGGCGGCGTCAAGAAGAGAAGAGCCCCGAGGGCTGATGCGCCTCGGGGCTCCGGTGACGCTCTCGGACCGCGGTCTGCGCGGCTCGGCTGAGCGTTGTTGGCCGATGGGATGGCGTGGGATTGCTTCCCGGAGGAGATGTCCTACGCCTGGTAGGGGTTTCCTAGGGAGCCGCCACCTCCATCAAGCCGCATCTGCAGTACTCCACTAGACCACCTCCTTTCCGGGCTAATCCACTAATCGGCGGGTCCCACCCCGCCCGGCCACGGGATCGCCCCGACTGACCCCGGGACCGCCGCCACGCCTCATGACGCTGCGGAACGACATGGCCCCGATGCTGCTCGATTCTTGAGGCGGTTGTCAAACCCCCTTGTTTTCAGCAGCTTAGGACGGGCCGCCGCTCTCGAACCGCTCAGTTCGTGCCCGTTTCGGCCGGCTGCGGCTTGTCGCCTCCGCCCCCTTCAGGGGCTTTCGACCGTCTCGGTCGCCGGCGTCGTCGCCGGCGCCTGCCGGGGCGTGGCGCGCCGTTGCCGCCCGATGCCGCATCGGCCTTTTCGCCTTGTGCGCCCACGTCGGCGCCGGGGGAATCGATGCCGGGTACCTTGATCGCATCGGTACCGGAGGCGCCGTCCTCGGCGGATCCAGCGCCGTTGCCGCTCGCGGCCGGGCGTTCCGCCGCGGGTGCCGTTTCCTTCGGCTTGCCCTTTGCCTTCGCCTTGCGGGCGGCCGCCGACCGGCGTCGCCGTCCACCTCTGCGCCGGCGCTTCTTCGGTGCTGCTTCCGGGGCGGCCTCTTCGACCGGAGTGGGCTCGCCTTCCGGTTCCTCCTCCGTGTCGCCGATCGACGGAGTAGCGAGCATCTCCTGCTCCAGCTTCTTCTCTTTCGCCTCTTCCCGCTCGCGTTTCTTGACGTCGGCCAGGTCGCGGGCGAGCCAACTGATCTCCGGCTCCTGGCCGTGAAGCTGAGGCTGTCCCGAGATCTCGATTTCGAGTTCGAACTCCTGTCCCAGCTTGACCAGCGCCTCGCGATGGCGGTTCTGGAGGAAGTCGGCGAGCTCCGGCTGCATCGCGATGCGCACTCCCCGCATGTAGCCGGCGGCGCCGTGGGACTCGATGTTGCGCAGCAGACGCAGCGCGATCAGGTCCGGACTGGCGACCCGGCCGGTGCCTCCGCAACCGGGGCAGTCGCCGTGGGTGCGCATCTGCAGGGCCTGGTGGATCCGCTGGCGGTTGATCTCGAGCAGCCCGTTGGCGCTGATCCGGCTGACCGTGAAGCGGGCCTTGTCCGGCTTCATCGCGTCCTTCATCGCCTTCTCGACCTTGCGGCGGTTGCGGGGACTGCGCATGTCGATGAAGTCGACGACGATCAGACCGCCGATGTCGCGGAGCCGGAGCTGCCGGCCGACCTCCGCGGCGGCCTCGACGTTCGTACCGACCGCGGTTTCCTCCTGGCTCGCTCCCTTCTTCGAGCGCCCCGAGTTCACGTCGATGGCGGTCAGGGCCTCGGTGGGATCGATCACGATGGAGCCGCCCGAAGGCAGATCGGCCCTGCGCTCGAAGATGTTCTGGATCTGGGGCTCGAGGTCGTACACCGAGAACAGCGGCCTGCGACCCGTGTAGCGATTGAGCACGGTCTTGCTGCGCGGCATGAAGGCCCGCATGTACTGCTCGGCTCGTCCGTGTGCCGTGTCCTCGTCTACGAGGACTTCCTGGATCGAACTGTCGAGGTAGTCGCGCAGTCCCTGCAGGACGATGTCCTGGTCGCTGTAGAGAAGCCGGGTCCCCTTGGAATCGCGGGCGTCGCGGGAGATGCGCTTCCATAGCCGGAGCAGCGCGTTCATGTCCCGGTTGAGCGCCGTCTTCGTCTGCCCGAGGGCGTTCGTGCGGACGATGACGCCGCCGCCGTCGGGTACCGGCAGCGCCTCCGCCATCGCCTTCAGCTTCAGGCGGACCTCCTCCGTGTCGACCTTCCGGGACACGCCGCAGGTCTTGTCGAACGGCGTGAGCACGAGGTAGCGCCCGGCCAGACTGAGGTTCGTCGTCAGGGCCGCCCCCTTGTTGCCTTCCGGCTCGCGCGTCACCTGCACGACGATGGGCCGACCGCGGACGAGCACGTCCTCGATCTTCGGCCGCTTGGACTTGGAGGCCGCCTGGTAGTAGGCGTCTGGTACGACGTCCTGGATCGCAAGAAAGCCGTGCCTCGGAGCGCCGTAGTCGATGAAGGCGGCGTTCAGGCTCGGTTCAATGTTCGCGATCTTGCCGTAGTAGATGTTCCCGCGGGTCAGCCCCCGCTCGGCGATGTCGACTTTCAGGTCTTCGAGCACCGAGTCGTTGGCGATGGCGATGCGGAGTTCGGTGGAACTCCGCGCGTTGATGAGCATTCGTCGGGTCACAAAGTCTCCGGGGGACGGCGGTCGCGCCGTCGGTTGAATCGGTGGGGACGACTCCGGCCGCGCGGGCGCCAGGGCGCGGCGCGACTCCCCGAGGGGAGCCTGCGGGCCGGCAGATCTCGGTTCGCAGCAGATGAGACTGCGCGACCGGGCGCTCGAGCCGGGTCGTCGTCGGAGGCGGCGGGTATAGCCTAGAGTTCACCACGGGCTGTTGGAGCGGCCCTCGGGCGACGTGAGTCGTCTCACGCGAGTTGCCTCAGAGTGGACGAACTGTCGGAAGGAGAAAGGCTGAAGCCAAGCGCTGACTCTTGTCGAGTTGCGCGGCGCGTGCCGATTGAGGCCAAAGTCGCCGCCGCGGCTAAGGATAGCAGTTTCCTGCACTTGGGGCTTCGAACCGCGCCCGACTGCTGATGAGACCGATCCATGGCGATGTTCGCGGCCTGCGCGCCGCGCAGCGCGGGGCGCTCGAACGGACCTACCGGCGGAAGGTGAGTCCGGACCAGGTCGTCTCGACCGAGCTGGCGCGTCACCTGTGCGCGCTCTCGCGCGAGATCGGCCGCCAGGTAGGCGTGCTGCTCACCCGCGACGGCGCGGTCAGCAAGGTGATCGTCGGCGACGCGCGTCAGCTCGAGATTCCCGACATCGGCCGCCTGCGCGGCGGCCCGGGACGCTTCCGGCGACTGCGCCTCGTGCATACGCACCTGCGGGGCGAGGGCCTCTCGACCGACGACCTGAACGACCTCGCGCTGCTCCGGCTCGACCTGGTCGCCGTGGTGCAGGCTGAGGCGGACGGCTCCGCCGGTGCGATCGAGGTCGCGTACCTGGCGCCCTCAGCGGCGGGTGCGGCGGCGCCGGAGGCCGCCAGCGACAAGGGCGTCGGGTCCGAGGCCCTCTTCCTGCGCGTCGAGGCGCCGCAGGTCTATGCGCTGGATCTGGACTTCGCGGCCACGATCCGCGAAGTCGAGCGCGAGTTCGGCCGCTACCGTGGCGGCCGCGAAGCGACGAAGGAGCGGGCGCTGGTGATCGGCGTGAGGCCGGAGGACGATCACTTCGCCGAGACGGTCGAACTGGTCCGGTCGGCGGGAGTCGAAGTCGCGGGGAAGCTCAGACAGCGCCGCTCGCGGGTGCATCCGAGGACGGTCGTCGGACGGGGCAAGCTGACCGACATCGTTCTGCAGAGCATGCGCGCCGGCGCCGAGGTGGCGATCTTCGACATCGACCTGAAGCCGGCCCAGGCTCGGGCCTTCGAGGACGCGACCGGCCTCAAGGCGATCGACCGCACCCAGCTCATCCTGGACGTGTTCGCGCAGCGGGCGCGTTCCCGCGATGGCAAGCTCCAGGTCGAACTGGCGCAGTTGCGCTACTCGCTGCCGCGGCTGACCGAAAAGGACGCGGGCCTGTCGCGCCTGACCGGCGGCATTGGCGGCCGCGGGCCCGGCGAGACCGTCCTCGAGGTGGGTCGTCGGCGAATCCGCGACCGGATCCGCAACCTGGAGCGGCAGGTCGAGAAGCTGTCCAGGCAGCGAGACGTGGCCCGGAGCCGCCGGCGCGACCGTCGGGTGCCCGTTCTCTCCCTGATCGGCTACACGAACGCGGGCAAGAGCACCCTGCTCAACGCGTTGACACGGAGCGAGGTCGAGACCGCCGGGAAGCTGTTCGTCACTCTCGACCCGACGAGCCGGCGGATCCGCTTCCCGCGTGAGGGCGAAGTCGTCATCACGGACACGGTCGGCTTCATCGCGGAGCTGCCACCCGATCTCGTGCGGGCGTTCCGCGCCACCCTGGAAGAACTCGGGGACGCGGATCTGCTCCTCCATGTGGTCGACGCGGCGGATCAGGGGTGGCGGACGAAGGTGGAAGCGGTGGAGCGACTGATCGCGGAACTCTCGCTCAACTCGAAGCCCCTCCTCGTCGTGCTGAACAAGTGCGACCTGGTGACGGAGGAGCACGCGCGCCGGATGGCTGGTCAGCTGGACGCGGTCGCGGTCAGCGCGCGCACGCGGGCCGGTTTTCGACGGCTCATCGACCGCGCCGAGGAGGCGATGGGGCGGGCGGCGCCGCTCTTGCCGGGGGCCCGGGCGGGCCGCGGAGCGGCCGCCGCGCGCTGATACGATCGAACACGCCATGAAGTGCTGTCCCGGGCTTCAGAGGATCGGTTGGGGAGCGCTCGCGATGCTTCTTGTGGCCGGCATGGCGGCCCTGCTCGCGCAGTCCCTGGCCACGCCTGCGTCGGCCTCCGACTCGCCGCCGGGTCGCCCGGACTTCGAAGGCTGGTACGAAGGCGCCGCCGGGCTGGCCGAGGCGCTCGAGGTCCAGCAGCGCGACCGCCTGCCGCTGTTCCTGTACATCTACACCGACTGGTGCCCCTACTGCCGCCAGTTCGAGCGTGAGTTGCTGACCGATGATGAGGTCGACGGCTACCTGGACGCGGTGCTTGCGGTGCGGATGAATCCCGAGTCCGGGGGACAGGAGAGCCAGTTGGCCCAGAGGTTCGGTGTTCGCGGCTATCCGACTCTCGTCATGTACAGCGCCGACGGCGAGACGGCCTCGTACGTCGAGCGGATGGAGATGGTCGACGGCGAACCCCGCCTGATGAGCGGCAGGGCCTTCCTGCGGGTGCTGGACGAGGCGGCCAACAGATAGGCCCGGTACGGGATGCACGAACGCCGGCCGCCGAGGGCCATCGTCTACTACGACGGCGACTGCGCGCTCTGCAACTGGTCGGTGGCACGTTGCCTGTCCCGGGGCGTACCGCCCGGTGTCCGGTTCGCGCCCCAGGACGGTGAGTCGTTCGAGCGACTGACTGCCGCCCGGCCCGATCTTGCCGAGCTGGACAGCATGGTGCTTCAGATTCTGCCGGCGGCGCCCGCGGGCGCTGCTTCGGATTCGCCCCCATCCGGCGAGATCAAGGTCCGCAGCGAGGCGGTGCTGTGGCTGGCGGCGCGGCTGGACGGCCCGGAGCGCCGGATCGCACTGCTTTCGCGGGTGGTGCCAAGGGCCGTTCTCGACTGGGGCTACCGGTTGTTGGCGCGGAATCGCCGGCGGGTCGGCAGCCGGCTGGCCGAATGTCCCGTGCCGACGCCGGAGCAGCGGCGCTACTTCCTGGCGTGAGCACGGCCCGGGGAGTGCCCCCGAGCCTGGCGGACGGCCTTCCCCGCGACATCAGCGTCGCGGCGCACGAGATCGGCCTGCTGGAGGAGCTGACCGAGGACGCCCGGCAGCTCGGCTTCGGCCCGCCTGCCAGCCTCGAGAGCGCCATCGACAAGCGGCGGCGGGAGTATCTCGCCGGCCGGATCAGCGCCAGCCACGCGCTGAGGCGCTTGCTGGGACCCGCTGCTTCGCAGGGCGAGATCGTTGGCGACGACGACGATGTCCCCCGGTGGCCGGAGGGCGTGGTCGGTTCGATCTCCCACGGCGCCGGCTTCGGCTTCGCTGCCGTTGCCGCGACTGACCGGTACCGCGGGATCGGCGTCGATGTGGAACGCGTCGTGTCCGCACAGCAGGCGGGCCGGCTCGGTGCAAGGGTGCTGAACGAGCGCGAGATGAGTCTCCGTCAGGGAGGCGGCGGCCTGAGCGAGGAGGAGATGTTCACGCTCGTTTTCTCCGCCAAGGAGAGCGCGTACAAAGCCCTGTTTCCCCGCTACCGGCAGGTGCTCGGGTTCTCGGATGTCGAGCTGGAGCGGCGGGAGGCGGGCGACGGCGACGCTGGCTGCGGCGAGCTGCGGCTTCGGACGAGGGTCGCGAGAGAGGGCGGGGCAGTCCGGCGCCTCGTCGGCTGGTACGCGTTGACGGGCGTCCAGGCTGACGAGGCCGCCGGTGGGTCGTGCATGTGGGCCGTCGTCGCGGTTCCCTTCTGACCGCCGGCGGGCGTTCTTGGAGTTCCCAGCGCGAAGAAGGTCCTTGACAAGCGTCAAATGACGGCCGTATCGTCGTCGAATGACGCAGGGCGATGCCACTGCCGTACTTGCGGGCTACGCGAACCGGGCCGAGTTGCCGATAACCGAGGCTGCCCGCTTGGGGGATCTGCTCGGGATCGAGGATTCCGCCGTCCTGAGCGACCTTGAACTCGCGCAACGAGTCGGCGGTGGCCTGCATCCCGACGCGGCGACCGTGCTGATGGAGATTCTCGGCCGTGCGAACGTCGTCGGACCCGTGATCCCCGAGGCCACGTTGCGACGGGCTCGCAACGAGGGCAAGCCGCTGTCGAGAGAGATGAGCGAGCGGCTCTACGAGCTCAGCCGCATCGTCGAGGCCCTCAGCCGCTCGTACAAGGGGGACAGGGAGGGAATCATGGCCTACCTCACGGTGCGCCACCCTCTCCTGGAAGGCCAGAGAGCGCTCGATGTAGCGTGCTCCAGCTCCGCCGGCGCGCGCCACGTGCTCGAGCTGATACACCGCGCCCAGTACGGCTTGCCCGTGTGAGCGCTCGGGTGCTCGCGTCGCCGATGCGCGCGTATCGCATCGGTGACGCCGACGGGGAGTTTGCGGTGTGGAGCGCGGAGGGGGCGCGCCGCTGCAACGGTCGATGGCACGAGTACGGCGCCGAGGTGATCTACGCCTCCCGGAACTACTCGACAGCCATGCTGGAGATGCTGGTCAACTGGCCGGCGGGCGTCCCCTCGAACCAGCACTTCGTCGAAGTGATCATCCCAGCCGGAACCGGCTACGAGGTCGTCACGGCCGACGTTCTGCCCGGCTGGGAACGGCCGAACCTTGCGGCGTCGCAGCGCTTCGGCGGGGACTGGTATCTGGAACGCCGCAGCGTGCTGCTCTTCGTGCCGTCGGTCGTCGCGCGCCCGGAGCGCAACGTTCTCATCAACACCTGCCACCCGGACTACGAGAGCCTGGGAATCGAGGTCGGTCTGGAGACGCCCGTGTGGTGGGGTCAGCGACTGTTCGCCTGATCGCCGCGACTGAACGTGACGCGCGCCGCTGCTACGATCCGCGCTTCCGCGAACGACGACTGGATTGAATGAGGAGTCCGACGATGGCGCGCCACGCCCTTTTGGCCCTCGTTCTCGCAGGGACTTCCGTGGCGCTCGGTCAGACCACAGACACCGACTGGTCCGTCGTGACCGGCAACAACGCGAGTCAGCGGTACGCGCCGCTTGGACAGATCGATCGGGACAACTTCGGAGAGCTCGAAGTCGCCTGGCGATGGTCGTCGCCGGACAACGAGTTGATGACCGGGGATGGCGAGACGACGGGCCGGCGCATGGTGCCGCGGAATCACGAGGCGATTCCGATCAAGATCGGCGACCGGCTCTACGTCACGACCGGGTACGGGCAGATCGCGGCCATCGACATCGAGGGGGGGACGAGCCTCTGGACGTATGACCCACGGGCATACGTTCACGGCCGGCCGACCAACCTCGGCTTCACGCACCGGGGCGCCGCGTACTGGAAGGACCCGGACCTGCCCGGCGAGGGAGGCCGGCTGGTCTGGGCGGGCGGCGACTCCTTCCTGCGCGCGGTCGACACGCTGAGCGGCGAACCCATCGTCTCCTTCGGAGACGGCGGCAGTGTGGATCTCACCCTCGGCCTGCGCCGCGAGGTCTCACGCCGGGTCTACAGCGTCAGTTCGCCCGTCACCCTGTGCCGCGACGTCGCGATCGTCGGTTCTTCCATCTCGGACGGTCCGCGCGCGCCGGAAGCGGCTCCGGGCGACGTCCGTGGATTCGACGTGCGCACCGGCGAGCAGCTCTGGACGTTCCATTCGATTCCGCAGCAGGGCGAACCCGGGCGCGATACCTGGGAGAACGGTTCGTGGAAGTACAGCGGCAACACGAACGTCTGGACGCTGATGAGCGCCGACCCGGAACTCGGCCTCGCCTACCTGCCGTTCGGCACGCCGACCAACGACTGGTACGGCGGACACCGCCTGGGCGACAACCTCTACGCCGAGTCGCTGGTCGCGGTCGACTGCGAGACGGGGGAGCGGCGCTGGCACTTCCAGACCGTTCACCACGGCCTGTGGGACTACGACCTGCCGACTCCGGCGATCATCGGCGACCTCGAGGTCGAGGGCCGCGCCATCCGGGCGGCGATGCAGCTCTCCAAGCAGGGTTTCCTCTACGTCTTCGACGCCGGCACCGGCGAACCGGTGTGGCCGATCCTGGAGCGCGAGGTGCCGCAGACGGGCATCGTCGGCGAGCGGACATCGCCGACGCAGCCCTTCCCGACCAGGCCGCCGGCCTTCGAACGCCAGGGCATCGGTCCGGACGATCTGATCGACTTCACGCCGGAACTCCACAGCGAAGCGATGGCCATCCTTGGCCGCTACCAGTACGGGCCGATCTTCACGCCGCCCACGGAGCGCGGCACGTTTCTGATGCCCGGCTACGGCGGTGGCGCGAGCTGGCCCGGCGGCGCCTTCGACCCGGAGACCGGCATGCTCTACGTGCCGTCCTTCACCTGGCCGGTGGTGAACACACTTCGCAAGCCGGACGCGAGCCGTTCGTCCTTCGACTACGTCGGCCGCATCACCAGCGACGTCCGCGGCCCCCGCGATCTGCCGCTGGTCCAGCCGCCCTACTCCCGGATCACCGCCTACGACATGAACCGCGGCGAGATCGCCTGGACCGTGCCTCTGGGCTACGGCCCGCGCCGCCATCCGGCACTTGCCGGGCTCGACCTGCCCGCCCTCGGCTCCGGCGCCCGCGGCCACGTCGTGGCGACAAGGACGCTGCTGTTCGTGACCTCCGGGCGGTCCCTCGCATTTCGCGGAGTCGACCGGGAGGCGACGGCCGAG
>VXUF01000078.1:0-12235 GCA_009837085.1 Holophagales bacterium | reverse complement strand
CGGCGGGCTCGTCGGCGAAATCGAACTACCCGCGCACACCGACGGCAGTCCCATTACCTTCCTGCATCGAGGCCGGCAGTACCTCGTGTTCGCGCTCGGCGGGCGCGGGGCTCCGTTCGAGCTGATCGCCTACCGGTTGCCCATCTAGGAGTATCCGATGAAACCGAAGACTGGATTCCTGACGCTCTGTACCGTCCCCCTCCTCGCCGCAATCCTCGCCTGCGCGCCGGCCGGCGGCGACCTTCCGGCCGGCGGCGAGCACGCCGGCTTCGGGGCCTACACGCGGGAAGCGACCTACGATGGCGCCAACCGGTACTCCGTCTACGTGCCGATGCCCGACGGCGTGCGCGTCTCGGTCGACTACTTCATCCCGACAATCGAAGACGTCGAGGCGTCGGAGCCGCTGCCGACCATCCTCCACTACACGCGCTACACGCGGGCCTTCCAGGTCGAGGACGAGGACGGAAACGTCCGGATCCTCTCGCAGGCCGAACGCGATCCGGTGCTCCAGCACATGCTGCACCGGGGCTACACGGTCGCGGTCGCCGACGCCCGCGGTACCGGCGCTTCCTTCGGCGTCCACAACGGCGCCTTCTCGATCGAGGAAACCGCCGACTCGTACCACATCGTCGAGTGGATCGCCGCGCAGCCGTGGAGTGACGGCAACATCGGCATGCAGGGCCGCTCGTACCCCGGCATGACCCAGTACCAGGCCGCCACGCAGAGGCCGCAGGCGCTCAAGGCGATCTTCGCCGAGATGGCCGGGCCGACCCCCTACGACTTCGTCTTCCGGGGCGGCACGTACAAGAACGAGTTCATCGGCACGTGGGGCGCCGGCACGAAGGCGGCGGATCTCTCGACGCGGGCCGCGCCCGCGGACAACGACCCGGACGGCGCCCTCCGCGACGCCGCGGTGGCGGAGCACGCCGCCAACCTCTGGGCGCAGGACCTGGTCGGCACCGAATCCGCCGCGTTCCGCGACTGGGTCTACGAGACGGAGACCGCCCGTGCCGACTGGAACAGCATCGCGACGATCGACGATCTGGAAGCGATCGACGCGTCGGGCATCGCGATCTACCACCTAGTCGGCTGGTACGACATCTACACCTCCCAGCAGCCGATGCTCTACGCCAGCCTCGAGGCCACGCCCCAGAAGATGGTCATCGGTCCCTGGATCCACAGTGGCGGCTACGGCGGCGACGTTCACAAGGCCGAGTTCCTGCGCTGGTACGACCACTGGCTCAAGGGGATCGATACTGGCGTGATGGACGAGCCGCCGGTCCACTACTACGTCATGGAGGGAAACCACACCCTGCCCGACGATCCCGCAGTCGAACTCAGCCTGGACGAGGAGCGCTCCGAAGACGGCGCAACCTGGATTGGCGCGCACACCTGGCCACCGGAGGGACTCGCGAGGCGGCGCTTCCAGCTTGCCGCTGGCGGCGCGCTCCGCGACAGCGCCGGCGATACCGGGCAGGACGAGTACACGGTCGACTATTCCTCGGCCATGGGCTCCTTCTCCCGGTGGATGAACGGCCATGGCTCCCGGCGGCAGGACCGCCCGGGCACCACCTTCTTCGACGAGCGCTCAGCCGAGAACGGCAAGGCGCTCACCTATACGACGGAGCCGATGCCCGAGGCGATGACGATCACGGGTTACCCGGTGCTGCGCCTTTCCGTCACCTCGACCCACGACGACGGCGACTTCTTCATCTACCTCGAGGAGGTCGACGCGGACGGCAGGTCGCACTACGTCACCGAGGGAGCGCTTCGCGCCTCCTACCGGGCAGTCGCCGAGGCGCCGTGGAACGACTTCGGCCTGCCGTTTCACCGCGGCAACCGGGAGGACGTCGAGCCGCTTCCCGACGGCCCGGCGGAACTCCAGATCGACCTGATGGGAACAGCGATCACGATCGACGAGGGCCACCGGCTGCGGCTGACGATCGCCGGCGCGGACGCCGCCAACCATGCGCTCTACCCGGATCCGAAAGGCGTCGACGCGCCGACGGTGACGATCCATCGCGGCGGCGACGACGGTTCCTGGCTGGACGTGCCCGTGGCGCCGCCAGCTCCGTAGTGAACTCGTGAAGAACTTGAACAACTGGGAGTAAAGCAACAGATGAAGTACGTACCGTTAGGCAAATCGGGGCTCTACGTCTCGCAGCTTGCCTTGGGGGCAATGACGTTTGACCGTCCCGATGGCATGTTTGGAAAGATGCTCGGCGGCACGGGCCAAGAGCGCGCCACACGCATGGTTGATTGCGCCATCGATGCTGGAGTGAACATCTTCGACACGGCCAACATCTATGGCATGGGTGAATCCGAAGTCATGCTCGGCAAGGCCCTCGGCACTCGTCGCGGCGATGTCATCGTGGCGACCAAGTACAACAACCCAATGGGAACCGGTCCCAACTCGATGGGCGCAGGACGGATACCGGCAATACGAGAGTGCGAGAACAGTTTGCGTCGCCTTGGTACCGACTGGATCGATCTCTATCAGGTACACAGTTTTGACTACACAACCCCGCTTGAAGAGACGCTTCGGTCACTTGATGCGCTGGTGCAGCACGGCAAGGTCCGTTACATCGGTTTGTCGAACTACGCCGCCTGGCAGATAGCGAAAGCCGACGGCATCGCCCAGCGGCTGGGTCTCGAACGGTTCTGTTCAGTGCAGGCCTACTATTCGCTCGTCGGCAGAGAGTTGGAAAGGGAGATAGTTCCAGCCGCCTTGGATCTGGGTCTCGGCATTCTCGTATGGAGCCCGCTGGCGAGCGGGTTCCTAAGCGGCAAGTACTCTCGCGATACGGCCGCCGAAGGTCGGCGAGCCGCGGTCAGTCTGCCACCCGTCAATGAGGAACGGGGTTATGACATTGTGGAAGTGGTTAGGGAGATTGCGGAGGAGAAAGCTGCTTCCGTGGCTCAAGTCGCTCTAGCCTGGATGTTGCATAAGCCGGGCATTTCAAGCGCGATAGTCGGAGCTCGCAATGAGCAGCAGCTAACCGACAATCTCGGTGCAGCTGACATAGAACTGTCAACGGATGATATGGCTAGACTCGACGACGTAAGCGCGCTTGCGCCTGAGTATCCAGGCTGGACCCCAGGGCTCAGTAAACGGGGTCAGGATATGGCTAGCAGGCTTGCGGATTTAGGTTAGCTGCCCGCTTGCCGACGCCGAGTCGTCAGCCGCTGCGCCGGCCGCGGGCGGCCGCCGTCTCCCGCAGCAGCGGCGCGGCCTGCCACTGCTCGGCGTCGAAGCGGGCGGCGTAGTCGTCGAGGATGTCGACGATGCGGTCGAGGCCGAACTCGTCGGCCCAGAACATCGGGCCGCCGCGGTAGACCGGCCAGCCGTAGCCGTTGATCCAGATGACGTCGATGTCGCTGGCGCGCAGCGCGATGCCCTCCTCGAGGATCTTCGCTCCCTCGTTGACGGAGGAGAGCAGGCAGCGGTTCAGGATCTCCTCGTCGCCGATCTCGCGCTGCTCGATGCCCAGCCGGCCCGCCAGGTCGCGGGCGAGGTCCATGACCTCCGGGTCGGGCGCGGCGGCTCGCGTCGTCGTGTCGTAGACGTAGTAGCCGCGGCCCGTCTTCTGGCCGCGGCGGTCGCGCTCGCAGAGCATCTCGCGCAAGGTGCTGGACGAGGACGTCTCAGCGTTCCAGCCGACGTCCAGGCCGGCGAGGTCGCTCATCCGGAACGGGCCCATCGGCATGCCGAAGTCGTAGAGCACCCGGTCGATGTCCCAGGGCAACGCGCCCTCGAGCACCAGACGATCGGCTTGCAGGCGACGCTGGAACAGCATCCGGTTGCCGACGAAGCCGTGGCAGACGCCGACCAGGGCCGGCACCTTGCCGATGGCGCGGGAGATCGACATCGCCGTGGCGATCGCGTCGGGCGCGGACTTCTCGCCCCGTACGACCTCGACCAGCTTCATGATGTTCGCCGGGCTGAAGAAGTGCATGCCGACGACGTCCTCCGGCCGGCCGGTGACACCGCCGATCTCGTTGACGTCGAGGTAGGACGTGTTCGTGGCCAGCAGCGCGCCGGGCCTCGCGATCCGGTCGAGCTGGCCGAAGACGCGCTTCTTCAGTTCCATGTCCTCGAACACCGCCTCGACGACGAGGTCGCACTCGGCGAGCGCCTCCTGGTCGGTGCCGCCACAGAGAAGCGCCATCCGCTCCTCGACCTCGTCGGCCGTGAAGCGTCCTCGCGCCGCGCTGCGTTCGTAGTTGCTTCGCACCGTGGCCAGGCCGCGGTCGAGCGCTTCGCGGCTTTGCTCGATGAGCGAGACCGGGAACCCGGCGTTGGCGAAGGCCATCGAGATGCCGCCGCCCATCGTGCCGGCGCCGAGCACACCGACGCGGCGAATGTCCCGGACCGGCGTGTCGGCGGGGATGTCGGGGATCTTGCGCGCCGCGCGCTCGGCGAAGAAGTAGTAGCGCTGGGCCCGCGACTGGGGGTCCGCGTGAAGCGTCCGCGACAGCTCGGCCTCGCGCGCAAGCCCCTCGTCGAACGGCAGCTCGACCGCCGCTTCGATGCACTGAATGCAGACTTCCGGAGCGTTGAAGCCCCGGGTCCTGCGCGCGATCCGGCGCCGGAAATCGCTGAAGATCGTCCGGTTCTCCCGCAGCACGTCGCGGTGACTCTCGATGTCCCGGACCCGCGGGAGGCCGCGCCCCTCGGCCACGGCGCGCAGGGCGAAGCGGATGGCGCCGGCGTCGAGGCCGCCTTCCTCCTCGCTGTCGACCACGGCGTCGATCAGTCCCAGGTCGAGCGCCTCCGTGGCGGTGATGTGCTCGCCGCTCGTGATCATTTCGAGTGCCCGCGGTACGCCCACGAGGCGGGGCAGCCGCTGCGTGCCGCCGCCGCCCGGCAGGATGCCGAGCTTGACTTCGGGCAGGCCCAGCCGCGCGTTCCGGTCGGCGACCCGGAAGTGGCACGCCATCGCCATCTCGAGCCCTCCGCCCAGCGCGGTGCCATGAATCGCCGCGACGAACGGCTTGGGCGACTTCTCAATCATCCGCCGGACCTCGTTCGTGTCCGGGGGCAGGCGCGGCTTGCCGAACTCGCGGATGTCGGCCCCGGCGATGAAGGTGCGGCCGTGGCAGACGAGAACCGCCGCCTGCATCTCGGAGTCGTCGGCCACCGCCGGAACGGCCGCGGCAAGGCCCTCGCGCACGTGCTGGCTCAGGGCGTTGACCGGCGGGTTGTCGATCCAGATGGCGCCGGCGACTCCGCGTCCCGGTTCTTCGCGGCGTTCGACGGCTACGGATTGGCTCAACTGCATCGCTTTGTTCTCCATGGGGACAGGCGCGGGGAGGATACCCGCCCGCCCGTATACTCCTGGCTCCGCCGATCCAGGGGTATCGCAGGAGATGGAACGATGTCGAGATGCCGTCCGGAGCGTGTTCTGATGCCGACGTTTCTGATGCTGCTCCTGGTCGCCGGCGTCGCGCCGGCGGAAGAGTGGGCCGCGCCGCGGACCTCCGACGGCCACCCCGACTTCCAGGGCATCTGGGCCAACAACAGCGCGACGCCGCTTGAGCGGCCAAAAGCCTTCGGCGAGAAGGCGACCCTCACCGACGAGGAGCTGGCCGACCTCAAGCGCCGGCTTGAGGAGATCCGGGAGGGTTCCCAGGCCGGCGACCTCCTTGGCGACTACCTGATCCAGCGGGTGCTGGAGGATCCCGAGTTCCGCGGCTTCGACCAGGTCACCGGCAACTACAACTCTTTCTGGCTGGTCGACCGCGAACTCGACAACCGCACGTCACTCGTGGTCGACCCGCCGGACGGCCGCATTCCGGCCCTGACCGAGCAGGCGATGGAACGGATGCGGGCCGCGGTCGCCTACGGCGACGAGGTACCCGCCGGTCCCGAGGACATGACGCTCGGCGTGCGTTGCATCACGTTCGGCGTGCCCAACACCCTGGCCGGCTACAACAGCTACTTCCAGTTCTTCCAGACCGCGGACCACGTCGCGATCCTCCAGGAGCTGATCCACGACGTGCGGATCATTCCGCTGGGAGAACCGGCGTCGCTGCCCGACGACCTGCGGCTCTGGCACGGCGGCTCGCGAGGGTGGTTCGAGAACGACTCGCTCGTCGTCGAGACGACGAACTACTCCGCCGCCGGCGGCGCCAGTGGTAGAGCGACCGATGGTCTCAAGGTGGTCGAGCGCTTCACGCGCACCGGCCCGGAGACGATCGATTGGGAGATCACCTACGAGGACGAGGCGACCTGGGTGAGTCCCTGGACGATGATGATCAGACTTGCCCGCACCGAGGATCCGATCTTCGAGTACGCCTGCCACGAGGGCAACTACGGCTTGACGAACATCCTGTCGGGAGCGCGCGCCCAGGAGCGGGAGGCGGCGGCGACGGGTGGCGGCCTGTAGGCGCGGCTCCTCGCAGGCGGCGATGCGGTCGGCTACTCGATCGCCGGGACGGGGGCCTCGATCCCCGGCAGCGGCACGGCGCTGCGCAGTCTCAGCCCGCGCCGTGTGACCCGGATCTCCGGTTCTACGGGTGTTCCGCGAGCCTGGTCCGTGTAGTACGTCAGGACGTGCTGGTGCCGCAGGTCCTCCTCGATCTGGTGGAAGACCTGCTCGATCGGTTCGGCCCACCAGCGCGTGTCGCCGTGGAGTTCCAGGTGGAAGAGGCGTCCTCCCGTCTCTTCCGCGATGCGCCGGAGTCGCTCGCGGTTGCGGCGCATGGCGGCGACGCCGGAACTCCCCGCGCGGGAGTTGTCCAGCTCGATGAAGTAGATCGGCAGGCCCAGCCGTTCCGCGAACTCGCTGGACTGCTCGGGGCGGGAACGGCTGTGCTGATCGGCGCCGTCGGTGATGACGACCAGCGCCCGCCGACCGGGCTCGCTGCCGTACTGGAGAAGGGAGAAGAGGAGTCCGTCGTTCAGGGCCGTGCCGCCCATCGGGATCAGGCGGTCCAGTCGCTCGGACAGCAGGGGACGATCCCATGTCAGCGGCTGGACCAGCCGCACCGTGTCGTCGAAGTCGACGAGGAAAGCCCGGTCGCCCGGTGCCACCGCGGCCGCCAGGAAGCTCCGCGCGATGTACTTCAGGCGGCTCCAGGTAGGCAGCATGCTGTCCGACGAGTCGATCGCGAGCCCCAGAACGAGGGGTACGTCGTAGGCCGTGTGGAGGGCCACCGCCGGGCGGCTCCGGCCGTTCTCGCGTATCTCGAAATCGTCGGGCGAGAGCCCGCTCACCGGATTGCCTTCGCGATCCGTCACCAGCACCTGGAACTGGGCTAGTTGGATGTCGATCTCGCTGTGGTAGTCGGCGCCCTGGAGAAGTTGCGCGTCTTCCCGCTCGCGGCCGTCGGTGAGCTTCGCCACGACACGGATGAAGTCGTCGGGCAGGCCGCCGTCGATCACGGCCGCGACCTGAATCGTGCGGGGGGCGCCGGCTGTCGCTTCTCGGCCGAAGTCGCGCACCGCCTCCACGAGAGTGTCGCTTCGGTAGAAGTCGACCTGCTCCAGCGTCGCGGTTCGGGGCAGCGAAAGGGATGCCGCGACCCTGATCGCGGCGTTTCCGTCTGCCTGGAAGCTGCTCATGGCCGCGATGCGGACGGCGAAAGGCCGGTCCACCTCGTTGAGCAGGTACTCGTCACGGCCGAGATACGCTCGGTCCCGGCCGTATGCCAGGACTTCGAGCTTCTGCGGGCGCGGCGGTTCAGCCAGGCGGATGCGAGTCCTGAAGGGCCGCTTCCGGACCAGCCTGATCGATGTGTCGTCGAGAAAGAACTCGACTTCGACGATTCGTGGGTCGATGATCAGAGGCTCGATCTCTACCGGTCCGCTGAGCAGTTCGCCGTATCGGCGTTCGGGCGGCACGATGCGGATGGCGGAGGCGGGATCGGCAGAAAGAGCGTCCGGGTCGAACGGCGGTCGCTCGTAGACGGTGTCGATCTCGAGCAGGGGCAGCCCCCGAGGTTCGATGTCGGTCCATCGTACGAGCCAGTCGCCGTCCCGGACGAAGGTGTCGATCTGCCGCCCGTCCGAGGCGATCATCTCGATCGTGAGCGTTTCGCCGGCCTCGAGGACCCGGCCCCGGATGCCACCGCCGAGGCGCCGCTGCCTGCCGTTGTAGGGCACGGCAAGGGTGATGCCGCGGCTGTCGAGGAGCACAACGTCCTTCTCGAGAATCCGGATCATGAGCGTCGCGTTGCTCTCGGCAAAGGCCTCCGCCAGCAAGCGCATCGTCGACACGTCGTGCTCAGAGTCCAGGCTCAGGGCATCGATCTTCCGCTCCGGATGCTCGCTGTATGAGTCGTTCCTGATCCATGGACCGAGAAGCTGTACCAGTGGCAGATCCTGGCGGACGCCCGGAATGCCGAGCATGCGATCGCTCCAGACCTGCCCGGCGCACGGCATCGGCAGAAGAGTCGTCAGTGCCAGCGTCGCCGCGGCCGCCAACCGGGCCGGTACCACCCATGCTTGACCTGGGCTCGTCATCGGCGTGCCGTCGCCTCGGCTACTCGAGAGTCCAGAGCGGCACGGCGCTTCGCAGCTTCAGTCCCTGCCGTATCACCCGGATGCCGGCTTCGGCCGGCGCGTCAGGCGGCTGTTCCGTGTAGTAGGTGAGCATGTGCTGGTGGCGCAAATCCTCCTCGATCTGGTGGAAGGCCTCCTCGATCCGGCGTGTCCAGTGGGTGTCATGGGCGACAAGGTCGACGTGGAAGTGGCGCCCGCCCGTGTGTCGGCTGATTCGTCTCAACCGCCTGCGCGCCTGCTCGCGCCGCAGCGCGGCGTCGGACGTTCTGCCGGCGAGGCTGCCGGTTCCGATGACGGGTTTGGCCGATCTGTCCAGTTCGATGAAGTAGATCGGAATCCCCAGGCGCTCGGCGTAGTCGGGCGCCTGCTGCCAACGCGAGCGACTGTCCACGTCGACGCCATCGGTTACGACGACCAGGGCCCGGCGCCCGGACTCACGGCGGAACTGCAGCAAGGAAAACAGCAGCCCGTCGTGCAGGGCCGTACCGCCGCCCGGAACGAGTTGTCCGAGGTGCGCCATCAACTGGTGCTGATCGGCGGTCGGCGGTTGCAGGAAACGGACGGTGTCGTCGACGTCGACCAGGAAGGCCCGGTCCTCGGGTGCCAGCGAGGTTTCGAGGAAGCTCCTGACGACGTGCCGCAGATGGCTCCACGCGGGTCGCATGCTCTCCGACGAGTCGATCGCCAGACCCAGGAGCAGGCGGATGTCCTTTGCGGTGTGAAGCTGTTCCGGTTTGATTCGGCTGTTGCCTTCCCGGATCTCGAAGTCCTCCGGGGTGAGTCGGCTCACCGGGTTGCCTTCGCGGTCCGTCACGAGCACCTGGACCTGAACCAGACGGACATCGATCTCGGCCTCGTAGTCACCTTCCTTCAGGAGTTCGGCGTCCTCCAGTTCGCGGCCGTCGGCGAGCTTCGCTCTGACGCGCACGAAGTCGTGGTGTTGAGGGCTCTCGATCAGCGCCTCGACGTGGATCGCCTGCGGGGGCCGTGTCCGTGTGGTTTTACCGAAGTCCTCCAGGGCGGCGACGAGGCTCTCGTTGCGATAGAACTCGACTCGCTCGACGTGGGCGGACCAGGGCGGTGGGACCGTGGCCTCGACCAGTACGGCGGTCGGGTCCTTCTCCGGTTTGCCGCGGATGCTTGCAATGTGGACCGTGGCGGGTCCGTCGATCCGGTTCAGGATCAGCCTGTCGGTGCCCAGGAGCTGGCCCTGCGCGCCGTACGCCAACACTTCCAGCGTCTGCTCGCGCGGCGGGTCGTCGAGTGCGATGTACGTTCGGTAGCGCGGCTGTCTGATCCGCTTCGGGGGACGACCGTCGAGGCGGTACTTGACGGCGGTGACTGCCGGATCGATGACCAGCGTCTGGAACCCGACCCGGCCGCTGAGTAGTTGGCGGTAGCCGCGCTCCGGTGGCACGATGAGGATCGTCGCCGGCCGGGCGAAGCCTCGAACAGTGTCGACGAACGGATGATCCGATGCCGAGTGATCGGACGTCGGCGGCCGCTCGTAGACCGTGTGGAACCTCAGGCCGACACTGCCGAGTCGACGGCTTCGCAGGTCGGTGGTGCGCAGGAGTTGCTCTTGCTCACGGACGAACGTGTCTACTCCGAGCCACTCTCCGGTGATGGTTTCGATCGAGAGCGTGTCGTTCGATCCGAGGGCTCGGCCCTGAATACCTGGGTCGAAGGACCGCCACGCGCCATCAAGCGGAAAGGCACGCGTCTCGCCCCGGCCGTTGAGAACCAGAACCGAGTCGTCCTCGACCCCGATGAGGATGGCCCCGCGACGATCGGCGAAGCTAGCCGCCTCCCCCTGCAGGATCGACGAAGTCCATCGCCCTTCCCGGGCCGCCTGCCCGGCTTTGAGAACGGGATCCTCGCTGAGTTCTTCGTTCAGGACCCAGGGCCCAAGCACTCCGGCGGGGGAGACCGCGCTCTCGGCCGAAGGATCCGGAACGGCGGCATCCTGACCGTAGACGGGTTTGGGGCTCGGCAGGTGTGGTGCCGCCAGCAGAGCTGCCACCGCAAGCGCCCTCCCGTAGCCGGTCCGAGAGCGCGCCGCGCCGGTCACCAACGTCGCTCCGTTCCGCCTACTCGATCGCCTCGAGCGGCAACGCACTTCGCACCCGGAGGCCTCTTCGCGTCATCCGGACTTCCGGCTCGACCGCCGAGCCGAACGGACGCGCGCTGTAGTACGTCAGGACGTACTGGCGCCGCAACTCCTCTTCGATGTGGTCGAACACGGCGGCCATCTGGTCGATCGACTCGATCTGGAACAGGCGGCCGCCGGTCGGCCCGGTGATCAGCCGCATGCTGTTGCGGAGGTTCGCGTCCTCCATCGTTGTCGGGCCGAAGCCGAGGGAGCGCATGGCGACGACGTAGACAGGGACCCCCAAACGCTTGCCGAAGTCGATCGCCCGGGTCGGGTCGGAGCGGCTGTTCGAGTCGAAGCCGTCGGTGACGACGACCAGGGCGCGACGGCCCGGCGCTTCGCCGTACTGGAGCAGCGAGAACAGGATCGCGTCGTAGAGAGCGGTGTTGCCCTGCGGAAACAGCCGTCCCAGGCCGCGCGCCAGCAGCGGCTTGCTGCCGGTGAGTGGCTGCACCAGACGGAGGGTCGAGTCGAAGTCGACGAGGAACGCCTGGTCGCGCCAGGTCAGGGCGCCGTCCAGGAAGGCCTCGGCGATCGCGTTCGTCTGACGCCAGATCGGCTCCATGCTGCCCGAGGAGTCGATTGCCAGTCCCAGGGACAGGGGGATGTCATTCGAGACGTAGAGCTTCTCTACCTGGCGCCGCTCCCCGTTTTCGCGGACCTCGAAGTCCTCAGGCTTGAGATCGCCGACCGGGTTGCCGCCTCGATCGACGACGAGCACCTGGAGCTGGACGAGCTGGACGTCGATCTCGGCCTGGAACTGGGCGCCCTGCAGGAGTTCGACATCTTCCAGTTCCCGGCCGTCTCCCAGGCGCGCCACGACCCGGACGAAGTCCTGGGGCGTGACGCCGAAAGTCGGGACGTCGGCCGCGACTGATTGTACGCCGCTGGGCCCGGCCTCGCCCTCGAAGTCGTCGTACGAAGCGACCAGCCGTTCCGTGCGGTAGAACTCGACCCGCTCCAGGGCTTCGGAGCGCGGCACGGAGATGCCGGCCTCCACGCGGACCATCGCCTGGCCATCGGCTTCACCGGGAGTGATGCCTGCGATCCGCACCGCGAACGGAGGATCGAGGCGGTTCAGAACGATCCGGTCGGCACCCGCGTGGGCGCCCCGGGCGCTCGTGGCCCTGGCCTCGATCGTCTGCTCGCGGGGCGGATCGGCGAGCCTGATCCGGGCCTCGAACGGCGGCGTCGTGACGCGGGCCGCCGGCTCCCCGTCGAGGAGGAACTCGACGACGGCGATCTGCGGGTCGATCGTGAGGGTCTGAATCAGGACCCGGCCGGCGAGCAGCTCGCGGTAACCGCGCTCGGGCGGCAGGATGCGGATCGTCGCCGGCCGCGCGCTGCGTGCGCCGTCCGCGCGCTCTGCCCGGCTCCCGTCGCGGCCGCCCGCGACCGGCGGCAGGAAGTCCGCCTTGTCGAAGCCGTCGTCGTCCGGCTCGGCGGCAGCCTCTGGCGCACGCGACGCCGAGGTCGGTACCGCGACCGCGGGTGCGTCGCCCGAGCGCTCGTAGACGGTGCGGAACGACAGGTCGGCGAAGCGGCCGCCCTGGAGATCGGTGACGAGGACGAGCTGG
>VXUF01000142.1:53148-75271 GCA_009837085.1 Holophagales bacterium | reverse complement strand
GCCTGACCTACGTCTCCTGCGACCCCGCCACCCTCGCCCGCGACCTCGGCGCCCTGACCCGCGACTTCGACCTCGAGTCCATCTCCTTCTTCGACGTCTTCCCGCAGACCGCCCACCTCGAAACCGTCGCGCAGTTGGTGCAGCGGCGTCGGTGATACCCGTCCGCGGCGGCGCCCGGAGGGGAGGGTCCCATCGGCCGCTCACGCTTTCCTGGTGGTGGGGGAGATGGCGCTCGCTTCGGTCGGCTGCGCTGCGGTTCGATGATGGTTGGGGTGTCGATCCGGGGAGACGCTTGCCTCCAGCCCGCTGGGACCCTCCCCTCCGGACGCCGCCGCGGACTGGTCGTTGTCGGTACGGGTGCGACGGTGGCAGACGCTGGGTGCGCCGGCGTCCTCGCCGGCATTCGCCTGCAACGATGGAGCCTCGGCTGAAGCAGGGAGGCGCTGTGAAAGCGGGGCTGACTACCCCTCCACCCAGGGTGCGCCGTTCAGGTGGACCTGGTAGTGGTTTGCCAGGCCGGCTTTCCGGTGGCGGGAGGCGGCCCGGAACTCGGGGTTCATCGTCATCTCGATGAAGGCCCGGCGGGAAGGGAAGACCATGATCGCTGCGACGTGCCAGGGCGGGTCGGAGGGCCCGATCATCACCTGATCGACCATCGTGGTGAACGCTACGTGGCCTCCCAGGTCGGCAAGGACCTGTCCCGCGGAGGCTGCGTATCGCTGGAAGGCCTCCTGACCGGAGACTTCGGCAGCTTCGGTGCCGTATTCCTCGTCGCCCGGTGCGTACCGGGCGCGGTCGTTGAACTGGAAGAGGTTGAGCGCGGCAACCGGGGCGTCGGGATCGAGTCCGCGGAGGGTCGCGAACTGGCTGTCGTCGGGATCGAACTGTGTCTTCAAGGCGATGCTCCTACAGGTTGCGCCGGTAGCTGGCGCCCTGGCCCTGGGTCTCGGCCACGGTGACCTCGAGTGTTTCCACGCGATCGTGAAGGGAGCCCCATCGGTCCGCCAGACGTTGCCAGAACAGCCGGGCCAGCGCCTCGACGGTCACGTTCGCTACCGGCAGCAGGACGACCTCTGATGACGGGAACTCGTACCGCCGCGTTCCGAACCTGGTAGTTACGGTCTCGTCGGATCGAGTCAGCTCCAGATGCGGGCACTCCTCGGGCAGCAGGACCTTCTCGTCGAGCTCCGCGCATTGCGACCGGATGTCCCGCTTCGCCGCGGCGACCGGCACGAGGAACTCCAACTCGTCCACCCCTGGACCGCCCAGTTCCACGCGCACCCGGTAGTTGTGTCCATGAAGAGCCTCCGCATCGTCCTCCGAGAACACCGTGAAATGAGCCGCGGAGAACTTGAAGTCCTCCTTGCCGAGGCGTAGTGAGTAGGTACCCGACACGGCCCGATCGTAGCGTTGCCGCTAGTCGGATGCCGGCGAGGACGCCAGCGTACCCAGTGTGTCCCATCCTGGCCGACCGGCAACGACGATCAGTCCGCCCGGTGTTCCGGGGGAGGGTTCCCAGCGGGCTGGAGGCAAGTGACTTCCTCCGCCGGTCCAGTCACTGACGCCGATGTGAAGCGCAGCCGACCGAAGCGAGCGCCGTCCTTCCCACAACCCAGAGAGCGCGAGCGGCCGCTGGGAACCCTCCCCCGGAACGCCCCAGCGGACGGGTACTTCTTCCGCCGCTCCGCTGCTCCGCCGCGCGGCGCGGCGCCACAGCAACGCGGCGCTACAGCAACGCGGCGCTACAGCAGCTCGGCGACGGCGTGCTCGACTTCGCCGTTGTTGGGGAACCGGCCGAGCTGTTTCTTGGAGAAGACGGGGCGGCCGTCGAGGGCAACCTCGAAGACGCCGCCGCCGCCGTCTACGAGTTCGGTGTCGAGGTCGAACTGCTCCTTCAACTGAGCCGCCAGACCGGCGGCTCGGGGTCGGTAGTTTCACATTACGCAGTATTCGATCGTCACTCGGCTCATCGGGACTCCGTCCTCCTCGTTGTTCCTGACCGCGAGCGACTACGGTAGCATGCGCCGATGCGCGTTCTGGAACCGGTCGAGCGAGTTTCGACCTACGAAAGCGGTCCGCCGGCGGTTCGGGATGGGGAGCGGGTGGCTCGCCTCGCGGGGTTGGTGCGCAAGCTGCTGGTCGAGCTTGGTCTCGATCTGGAGGACCCGAATCTGGCGACCACCCACGAGCGGGTCGCCAAGATGTACCTTGAGATGTTCCGGGGACTGGATCAGGGGACCAAGCCGAGGGTCACGACCTTCCCTAACGACGAGAACTACCGGGCCATGGTGATGGAGAAGGACATCCCGTTCTACTCCATGTGTTCGCACCACCTGGTGCCTTTCTACGGTCACGCCCACATCGCCTATGTCCCCGGCGACAAGATCCTGGGCCTGTCCAAGTTCGCGCGCATCCTGGAGTTCTACGCCAAGCGGCCGCAACTCCAGGAGCGCCTCACCGAGCAGGTCGTGAGTTTCTTTGAAGAGGAACTCCGGCCGCGCGGCGCGATGGTCGTGATCGAGGCCCGGCATCTCTGCGTGGAGATGCGCGGGGTGGAGAAGTCGGGCGCCCGGACCGTGACGTCGGCACTTCGGGGGATCTTCCACGAACGCCCGATTCGGGAGGAGTTCCTGGACCTGCTGAAGGGCCGCTGACGTGGGGCGGCTCGGCCTGACTCTCGCGCTCGGGGTCATGGCCGCCGGTGCCGCGCATGCCGCGGAGAGCCTCGAGCGGCTCCATCCGGACGACCTGATCAACCCGTTTCTGGGCCCCGGCTACACGAGTTGGCTGGTGGGGCCCGTCGGGCAGCTCGCCGACGAGGAGGAACGGACCCTCTATCTCCTGCTGGAGTCGGACGACGAGGCCGCCGCGTTCGTCGACGAGTTCTGGAGCCGCCGCGACTCCGGTCTACGGCGGCAGTTCGACGTCCGCGCGACCGAGGCGGACAAGCGCTACTCAGAGTCCGGCCGGCTCGGCCGGCGTACGGACCGAGGCATGGTCTACATCCTGTTCGGCGACCCCGAGAAGACGGAGTGGGAGGAGCATCGCGACATCGATGACCCGGACGTTCAGCTCTGGACCTACGCGAAGAGCGCCGCAAAGGGCCTGAACGGCAGGAAGCCGGCGCGCCGCTACCGCTTCGCCCGCGACGGCGATGTGATGCGCCTGTTCTCGAACGATCCGGCCGATCCGGCGAATCGGCGTCGCCGGATGCTTCGCCGGATCCGGGAGCCCCCGCGCCGGCCGTGGCCCTAAGGCTCCCCTATCGAATCGAAGTCGAGTCGTTCCCCCGGCTTGACGCTGGAGTCCTCGCCGGGGAAGAGGAAGTCCCTCATGTGACTGGTGAGGGTCGCCTGCGCCGCCGGATCCATGAAGTTCAGGCGCAGTTCGTTGATCACCTTGATCTCCATCGCCGCCCACTCTTCCCAGCAGCCGGCGCAGACGCGTTCGGCTATCTCCTCGCCGGTGGCGCCGGGCAGTGGCGGCCCGGCGAGCGCTTCCCGCTGCTGGCCGCAACGTGCGCAGGTGATCACGGTCGTTCTCCGGGATCCTCGGAACCGGCTGCCGCGAGTGCGTCCTGCGTGTCCCGGTATCGCTTCTTGATGCCCGCCTTCTGGCGGTTGCGGACAAGCCAGCGGAGCAGCTTCGACTCGTTGATGCCGACCACGAGGTCATCCAGGGCTTCGTAGATCGCGGGGTCGTTGATCAGGCGGGCCGCGGTGCCGTCTCCTTCCGCGACCTGGTCCAGCGTCGAGTTGAGTCGCTTGAGGAGTTGTTCGACCTCGGTGGTCAGCGACTCGCTCAGTTCCTCGTCGTTCAGGAGCCGGGGCAGGAGGCCGTCGGCCTCGCGCAGGTCGGTGGTGATGTCGCGGAGATCCGCGGCGGCAAGCTGCGTGTCCGCCAGGGTCGTCTCGAAGCGGGCTTTCAGCTCACCGTCGCGCAGCAACGCCGGCGCCAGGCCGTCGCCTTCCCGCAGGAGCCTCAGGGTCTCGTCCAGTTCGTCGATCGACGAGGCGATCCGGTCGCCCAGCTCACGGTCCGTGAGCAGCCGCCCGAGGACCCCGTCGCCTGCTTCGACCTGATCGGCCACACGCTCGATCGACTCGAGCGTGCGGATTACCGTGTCGGTGACTCGCCTGTCTTCGCGGGCGGCGACGAGTTCTCCGAGCAGACCCTCGCCGCGCTCCATGCGGGCGAGGATGTTCGACAGGGAGCGGGCCGTCACCACCGCATGGTCGACCACGTCCGCTCCGCTGGCGATCAGTTCGTCGACATCGGTCGGCAGCGCCGCCGGGATCTCCTCGCCGGGATTGAGGAGGGCGGCTTCGGGCGAACCCGAGGTGATCTCAACGTACTTGTCGCCCAGCAGGCCCAGGGTCTTGAGGCGCGCCAGGGAGTCTCGCCGTATCCGGTTCGCATAGCGCCGCTCGACGCTGATCCGCACCTCCAGGAGCTCGCTGTCCGGGTCTTCGCTGAGCAGGATGCGGTCGACCTTGCCGACGGTCACGCCGTTCAGTTGAACCGGATTCCCCTCGACCAGCCCCGCGGCATTCGGGAACATCGTGCGGTAGCTGTTCGTGGGTGTGAACAGGGCGCTCTGTTCGCCGATCGCGAAGATGAAGGCGGCAAGCGCGACGACGGCCGCAAGCACGGTCAGACCGACCTTGGTGGTGTTCGAGTCACGCTGCATCGATGTCCTCCTGTGCGGAGTCGAACCCACCCTCGAGGAACGCCCGGAGCGCGGGGTCGTTGCTTTGTTCTGCTTCCTCCCAGCAGCCGAGGAACCGGAACCGCCCGTCGTGAAGCAGTGCGAGGCGATCGCCGACGTGACGGGCCAGGCGAATGTCGTGCGTCACGACGACCGAGGTCGTTCCGAACTCGTCTCTGGTGCTCCTGATCAGACGGGAGATGGTCGCCGCGGTGACCGGGTCGAGACCGGCGGTGGGTTCGTCGAACAGGACGACCTCGGGCGCCAGGACGAGCGAGCGGGCGAGCGCGACCCGTTTCTTCATGCCGCCGGACAGAGCCGCGGGCATCCGATCCTCGATCCCGGACAGTCCGACCCATGCGAGTGCCGCGGCGACCCGCTCGCGAACTTCGTCCTCGCTTACGCGCTCGTGCTCGCGAATGGGAAAGGCGACGTTCTCGAGCACGTCGAAGGAGTCGAACAGGGCGCCCGACTGAAACAGCATCGCGATCCGCCGGCGCACCGGGTACAGCTCACGCTCCGTCAGCTGGACGAGATCCGTACCCTCGAACAGCACCTCGCCTCCTTCGGCGGGGTCGAGTCCGTTGAGTTGGCGCAGCGTGAGGCTCTTTCCCGAGCCGGAACGCCCGAGCACGACCAGGCACTCGCCGCGCAGAACATCGAAGCTCAGGTCGTCGAGGACGGCCCGTTCTCCGAAGCGCCGACAGAGTCGGCGCACGACGTAGAGCGGTTCCCGTACCGCTTTTCCGCTGTCGGCGGGTTCAGACGAGGACATGGAACAGCTTGGTCAGAAAGAAATCAGATACCAGAACCATGATGGAAGCCCAGACGACCGTTCGAGTCGTGGCATGCCCGACGCCTTCCGCGCCGCCGCTCGCTGTCAGGCCGTTGTGGCAGCCGATGATCGCAATGAAGCAGGCGAAGAAGACCGACTTTCCGAGGCCGTTGAAGACGTCCTCCATGGTGAGGGTCTGCAGGACATCGTTGACGTACAGACCGACGGAGAGGTTCAACTGATTCACAGCGACGAACAGGCCGCCGAGAATGCCCAGCAAGTCGCCGAGGACGGTGAGCACGGGCAACATGATCAGAGTGGCCGCCAGCTTCGGAACGACCAGCTTCTTTATGGGATCCGCGGCCATCGAGCGCATGGCGTCGACCTGCTCCGTGACCTTCATCGTGCCGAGCTCCGCGGTCATTCCGGACCCGATCCGGCCGCCGACGATGAGGGCCACGAGTACGGGTCCCAGTTCCCGGGTCAACGACTTGGAAACCACGCTGCCGATGTAGTACTTCACTCCGAGTTCAGGCAGGCTGTACGCGGTCTGAAGGGCCAGTACCATGCCGGTGAACAGAGTGGTCACCGACGCGACGCCGAGCGAGCTGACGCCGAGGTGACCCATCTGATTGAGCCATGACCGCAACTCATAGGGGGGGCTGACGAGGGCCCCCATCCCGCGCGCAGTCAGTAACCAGAGGGCACCTACCTCTCGCAAGGGGGCCTTGAAATCGATCAGAATCCTGTGTCCAGCTTGTTGCATCTGCCCAAGAGAAGGGTCTGTTGGAGTCGCCCCTCGTGGTTGGGTGCTTGGTGTAGCTTCTGCCAATCCACGGCACCGAGCAGAACCTTGTCGATCCGGAACCCCACGAACTCGCGCCACACGACGCGGCGAAGCAAGTCTACGGCGAAAGCACCTGCGGGAGGTTGGGGCAGGTGGTCGGTGGCGCTGGCCTCCCTGACCGGGAATCTGTACCTGTTTCTCGGCAGCGCCGTCATGGGCGTCGCCGCGGCTGTCGCTTCCTGGTTTCCGGGCGGTGACTGGGCCGGAGTCCAGTCTCGGCTCTGGGCTCGCGGCCTGCTGCGGTCCAGTGGTGTTCGGCTCGAGCTCAGCTACGCGGGGGGCGGCCACGCGGCCTGGCGGGAGGCCATCGGTGACCGGCCAGTGGTCTACATGGCGAACCACCGGAGCCTGTACGACATCGCGGCCCTGCTGGCGATCCTGGACCTCCCGGTCCGCTTCCTGGCCAAGCGCAGCCTGTTCCGCCTGCCGTTCTTCGGCTGGGGGCTCAAAGCGGCCGGTTTCGTCCCGGTGGACCGGGAGGATCGGAGTCGGGCCGGCGAGACGTTTGCCGCAGCCACCGGACTGTTGGCGTCCGGCGTGTCCCTGGTGGTGTTCCCCGAGGAGACGCGCAGCTCCGGCCCGCGGATGAGGCCGTTCCAGCGGGGCGGGTTCCTGCTCGCGTTGAAGGGCCGAGCCCTGGTGGCGCCGGTGGGGATACGCGGTACCGGCCGCATCCGGCGGAAGGGCGCTCTGGCGGTCCGGCCGCAGGTCGTCGAGCTGGCCTTCGGCGAGGTCGTCGACCCGGCCGGCGCCGGGGTGCGGGGACGGCGATCCTTCATGCTCGATGTCGAGCGGCAAGTGGGCCGGTTGGCGGATCTCGAGACCGCCGCGGACTCCGGAGGAAAGGATGACTGACAACGTCGAAAGCAGGGTGCGCGAGTGCCTCCGCACCGTGACCTTCCCGGGGATGAAACGCGACGTCGTGTCGTTCGGTTTCGTTCAGCGGGTCGCGGTCAGCGGTGGCGACGTGGTCGTGGATCTGCGGGTCCCGACGCGCGACCCGGAGGCCGCCACGGAAATCAGGCGCCGCATTGTCGATGCGGTGCGGAGCCTGGACGGTGTGTCCGACGTACAGGTCTCGCTCGAGGTAGCGACCGCGCCGGCGCCGGCCACGGCGCGGGATCCCTCGCTGCTGCCGGGGGTGTCCCATGTGGTCGCGGTGGCCAGCGGCAAGGGAGGCGTGGGCAAGTCGACCGTGGCCACCAACCTGAGCGCGGCGATGGCGGCCGTGGGCCTGCGTGTCGGGCTGCTCGACGCGGACATCTACGGCCCGTCCATCCCGCTGATGTTCGGCATCAATCGCCGGCCGGAGATCGTGGACGGGAAGATCCAGCCCTTCGAGCGCCACGGCGTGCGCGTGATGTCCCTCGGGTTTCTCCTGGATCCGGATACGCCTGTGATCTGGCGGGGCCCCATGGTGATGAAGGCCCTGGGCCAGTTGCTCGGCGACGTGGACTGGGGCCGGCTCGACTACCTGCTGCTGGACCTGCCTCCCGGCACCGGGGACGCGGCGCTGACGCTGTCGCAGAAGTTGCCCCTGTCCGGCGCGGTCATCGTCTCGACGCCGCAGGACGTGGCGCTGATCGACGCCCGCAAGGGACTCGCCATGTTCCGCAAGGTCGAGGTGCCGGTGCTCGGCATGGTCGAGAACATGTCGACCTTCGTGTGCCCGCACTGCGGTGAGACGACCGACGTCTTCAAGCGCGGCGGCGTCGAGCGGACCGCCGAGTTGCTCGACTGCGAGGTCCTGGGCGCGATTCCGTTGGACGGCGCTTTGGTTCGGGGCAGCGATGACGGGTTGCCGATTGTGGTCTCCGACGCCGGCGGTCCCCATGCGGCGATCTTCCGCGGCATCGTGACGGCGATCGAGCGGCGTCTGGTCGAGGTGGCCTCGGAACGACCGACTCTGACGATCGTCTAGGGAACGCCTTCGCACTCATGCCTGTCGCCGTGATCGCCGATGCCCACCTCGGTGGTCCCGGGGGCAGCGGCAAGGACCTGGCCGAACAGCTCGGCAAGCTCGACTCCGGTCGCTGTGCCCGGGTGTTGTTCCTCGGCGACCTGTTCCATCTCTGGATCGGATCGCGGCGCTTCGAAACGCCGGAGATACGGCGGCTGGCAGCCACGATCCGGGGCCTCAGGCGGCGGGGAATCCGGGTTTCCTACGTGGAGGGGAACCGCGACTTCTTTCTGGCGGACGGGGCCTACGGCGACCTCTTCGACGACTGCGGTCGGGAAGTCAGTTTCGACGCCGAAGGCGTGAGGTACCTGGCGGTTCATGGCGACGGGCTGAATCCGCGTGACTGGCGGTACCGCTGCTGGCGGCGTCTGTCGAAGAACGCGGCGAGCCGGTGGTTGGCGTTCCGCCTGCCACGAGCGGTCGGCAGCCGTCTCGTCGCTTCCACGGAGCGTGGTCTGGCGCGAACGAATCTCCAGCACAAGGCCCGGATTCCGGGCGCGGTCATTCGACGCTATGCGGCGCACCGGCTGGCCGAAGGCAACGACGTCTTGCTGCTCGGGCACTTCCACGCCTCCCGTCGCTGGGCCGTCGGTGACGGCGAGGTGCGGATCGCGGACGCCTGGTTTCATGATCGGAAGCTGCTGTGGCTGGGGTGACGGAGCCGCTTCCCGACCCGTACCCGGTCCGCCGTGCTGCGGCGGTCTCGGGCGTGGTCGAGCCGCCCGGTTCGAAGAGCATCTCGCACCGCGCCCTCAACCTGACGCTCATCGGGCGGCGGTCCGCGACGATCGAGAACCTCCTGGACGCCGACGACATCGCGGCCTTCCGGGCCGTGCTCGTGGCGATGGGCTGGCGCCTCCGGGCCGTTTCGGGATCGGGTCTACGGGTGGAACCGCAGCAGAAGGACGGTTCCCAGAGTGCGGTGCGACTCGATTGCCGGAGCGCCGGGACGCTGCTGCGTTTGCTGGTCGCGAGCTGCGCGGTGACGCCGGGCGAGTGGATTCTCGACGGGTCCCCCCGGCTCCGCGAAAGGCCGATCGGCCCTCTGGTCGCGGCCCTGCGGCAGCTCGGTGCGGAGATCGAGGACCTCGGCCGGCCCGGCTGCGCTCCGGTTCGCGTCCGGGGCAGAAAGCTGGTTGGCGGCCGGGTCGAAATCGACGCCGGCGCATCCAGCCAGTACGTGTCCGCGCTGCTCATGGCGGCGCTCAATGCCGACGGCCCGATCGAACTCCTGGTGCCGTTTCTCGTCTCTAGTCCGTATGTGGACACAACTCTCGAAGTCATGGCCGATTTCGGCGCTCCGGTAGAGGTGCGCCGGGACGGTCAGGCCCGCGAGTTCCGTGTGGAACCGCGCAGGCCAGAACTGGTAAACGGTCGCTATCGCGTCGCGGGCGACGACTCGGCCGCCGCCTATCCGGCGGCGGCAGCAGCGATCTGCGGCGGCTCGGTGCGCCTGCGAGGTCTTTCACCGGTGGCGACCCAGGGCGATCGCGCCTTCCTGGGGCTCCTCGAGCGCATGGGCGCCAGGGTGAAGGCCACGGAGGAGGAGATTCGCGTGGAGGCCGACGGCTACCTGAACGCGGTCGACTGCGACCTCTCGGCAATGCCCGATCAGGTGCCGACGCTCGCCGCCGCGGCGGCCTTCGCCAACGGCACGACCTGGATCCGCAACGTCGCGCACCTGAGGATCAAGGAGAGCGATCGCCTGGCCGCAGTGGCGACCGAGTTACGGCGCGCCGGCGTAGCCGTCGACGAGCTGGCGGACGGCCTGCGGATCGACGGCAGCCCCGGTCTCGTCGCTCCACCCGGCGCGCCGCGCATCCCGGTACGCACCTACGATGACCACCGCATCGCGATGAGCATGGCGCTGGTGGGGATGCGCCGCGGAGGTCTCTCGATTCGGCGTCCGGAGGTCGTGGGCAAGTCCTACCCGGGGTTCTGGCGGGATCTTTCGGGGATCCGGCGATGACTCGCATCCTTCGTATCGGTCACCAGGCGCTTCAGCCGGTTCCCAAGGGCGTCGGTGTAACCGATCTGAACGAGATCGTCGCGACTGACCGTGACAGGGCGGCGTTTCTGCTTCAGGGGGCGGCCCTGCTGGCTCATGTGCGGGCGGCGGGGTGGCGGCTCGAGGCCTGGCAGGAGCTTCGCGTCGATGCGCACGGCGTCCTCCGGATTCCTCCGTCGCTGGTGCAGCCCGCGCGTGACAACCGCCTGCCGCAGGCCTTGCTGAGGCAGTTCGTCGTGCTCCTGTTCGGAAGCGAGGGCGCGCCGGGCCGAAGCTCTGTCCGGGCCGTGCTCCGGCCCCTGTTCGAAACCTGGCGCGACGAGCTGTTGCCGGTGTCCGGAAACCGGATGGTTGCCGACATTCTGGCTCGGGCACCCTTCCTGTGGGGTCACGGGTTCGAGACCGCGCGCGCCTCCCTGTTCGCGGTTCTGGAGCACCGGGACGGCGAGCGGGTAGCGGTTGCCGGTCCATCCGGGTGGCGCCGGATCCTGGCGCGGATGGACGACGTCGAAGGCCAGGCGATCGCCGCGGGTGGCGTTGCGGCGCGGTCGTACTGGCAACGTGTCAGGGACGCCGATTCCGAGTCGCCACCGTCCGAGGCGCCGGAGGACCGGTCGGCGCTGGCGCGCCTCCTCCTTGAGGACGGACGCTTCGAAGCCGCACTGACATCGGTGAAGGACTCCAGGCGAACGGACGACATTCTGATTCGCCTCCGGGCCCAGCTTCGGTTGGGTCGCACGGCCGCCGCGCGTCGCACCCTGAGCACACTGGACAACCGGGCGCACTCGGCCCGTCGAGCACTGGAACTGTGCGAACTGGCGATCGGAATCCAGGTGGCCACGGGGCGTTCAGATCAGCTCGGAGCCTGGTCGGAGAGGGTGTTTGACGCTGCGGTCGGTCCCCAGGCGGCGCAAGGCCGGGTTCTGTGCGCGCTGGCGAAGTGGGAGCTCGGCGAACTTGACGCCATGGCCAGCCTGCTGGAATCCGCGGTTGGCGAGCCGGAAGGCTGGATGGATGTCATGGCGAGGGCTCGGTTCGCTTCGGCGAACGGTCGGTTCATCGAGGCGGAGCAACTGCTGGCGGCCGGGCTCAGGCGCCTCAGGGAGCGGCTTCCCGTCTACGAGCGGGCCCTCTTGTGCACCGAGCTGGCGACGGTTCGACTGGCCGTGAACGACTTCGGTGGGGCCGAACGGGCGACGCGCATCGCGGTTGGCCTGTTCCGGCGTTGCGATGGACCCGCCGGGAGAGCCGCCGCGCACGCGAAGCTGGCGGAGATCCGGATTCGGACCGGACGGTTTGCGGGAGTCGCCGAGACGATCGAGAACCTGCGTCGGGAGGGTCTGATGGCCGGCAGCGCGCCCGGAGTCGTCGAGGCGCGGCTGCTCGAGGCGCGTCTGTTCGTGTCACTGGGCCGTTGGGAATCGGCGCTGGAGTGCTGCGAAACCGCGCTGGAGAATCTGAGGGGAAGGCGCTCCGGGTGGCGTCAGCTCCGCTCGCTGCGTCTGCTCTCTGCTCGTGCACTGGTCCATCTCGGACGAGCCGGGGAGGCTGCCGAGGAGCTCTCGGAGGCGCTCGAACGGCCCCTTGCCGCGTGGACGCCTGCGGAAGTGGGCGACCTGGCACCACTGCTGCTGCTTGCCGGACTCCGCGACGAGGCGCGTGCGATCGTGCCCGGCACGGGGCTGGAGGGGCTTTGGGAGGCGGTCGCCGGGAACCGGCCACCGGGTGCCGTGCACTGGCGGCGGGTGGAGGCACAGGGCCCCTTCCGGGCAGCGCTCACTGTTCACGATCTGGTCTGTCTCGGGGTCGAGACGGTTCCAGTGGGCATGGTCGCCACCGCCGTGCGCACCCTCTCGGCCGCCGGCGCTGAAGCGCTCGTCCAACGTGTGGACGGTGCGCGCATCGGGCCCTGGCGGGCCCTTCGCCTCTTCCTGGCCACGCCTGACCCCGACGCGGACGCCTATCGGATCCTGATGGCCGCGGCCGGTCATCCGGAAGCTCGACTCGCGGTTCATGGCCCTCAGGGAGGATTCGCGGCTCCGGATGCGCAGGGGGAAGTCCTGCTCCAGGGTCCCGGCGGCTCCGACCGGTTCGCGGTCGATGCGGCTGCGGGACGCCTCGTGCTCAGCGCGAAGGGAATCGATGAACCTGCCCGGGCGCTGGCGGCCGCGGTTGCGACCCGGCTGCCTGCCTCGGCCCGCCGCCGCCGCGCGGCCTCCGAACTCGCGGAGCCCAGGAGGGCGGCTGCCTCCGGAATGGTGGGGAAGAGTACGGCTCTGCTGGACGTGCAGGCCCGGATCGAGAAGTTCGCGGCCCACGATCTGCCGGTGTTGATTCTCGGTGAGTCTGGGACCGGCAAGGAACTCCTGGCGCGCCAGCTCCACCGGTCGAGCGCTCGGGCCTCTCGGCCCTGGTTGGCAGTGAACTGTGCGGCGCTGCCGGAGGGTCTGCTTCTGTCCGACCTGTTCGGCCACCTTCGGGGCGCGTTCACCGGCGCCCACAGCGACCGGGTCGGAGTGTTCGAGAGCGCAGATGGCGGCACAGTCTTTCTCGACGAGATCGGAGAGCTGCCGTGGGCTGCCCAGGGAATGCTCCTGCGCCTCCTGCAGGAAGGCGAGATGCGCCGCATCGGTGAGAGCCACACGCGGCGGCTCGACTTCCGGCTCGTCTCCGCGACCCACAAGGATCTCGCAGCGATGGTGAAAGCAGGCGAGTTTCGGCAGGATCTTTACTACCGGCTCAGGGTGGCCTACGTGGAGGCGCCACCGTTGCGTGAGCGCGAAGACGACGTGATGTTGCTTGCCCGGCACTTCCTCGAAACGTCCGGCGAGCTTGGACAGGACCTGGAGTTCAGCGACCAGGCATGCGCGAAGATTCGCCACTACTCCTGGCCCGGCAACGTCAGGGAGCTGAAGAACGCTATCGATGGGGCCGTGGCGCTCGCCGAGGGTCCCGAGATCTCGGTTGACATGCTGGGACTGCCGGAAGGAGTTGTCGAGGAAGCCGCGCCTCAGCAAAGCGGCTACCACTGGAAGATGGAGCAGTACCGGCGTCGACTGATCGGTAAGGCGCTCGAGGAGTCCGGCGGCAACCAGGCCAGAGCGGCGCGCGCTCTTGGCATCAGCCGGCAGGCGTTGTCGTACCTGGTCCGAAAACTCAACTACGAACCTCTGACGGAAGACTGATTCGTTTTGCGTTACGCGTGTTTGGGTCGGGTCTTCTGCTATCGTCGCGTTTCGATTGACACTTCCCCGGGCGGGGAACGGACGGGAACGCCACAGGTCGGCGTAAGGAGAACTTCGTGAGTGCAGCGGCTGCCGGAAGAAAGAAACTGTTGACGTTGGGCGAAGTAGCTCGCCGGGCCGGTGTTTCGATGGCCACGGCCCTGCGGTACAAGAAGATGTACCAGGGCCGGATTTCCTCGGAGGGAGAGGGTCGCAAGCAGCGGTATCGGGTGGCGGCCGTCAAGGAGTTCAGGGCGTTCAAGAACGAACGGTCAACGAAGCGCCGGGGCGCGGGACGGAAGAAGGCCGCCACGCCGGCGGAAGAAACCCAAGCGAAGGGCGCGGCGGGTGCTCCGTCCCTGTTGACGTTGTCCAGCATCAGCCAGCAGACCGGGATTTCCTATCCCACGTTGCAGCGTTACGTTCGGCTGTTCGGCGATCGGATTCCGCACGAGGGCGAGGGTCGCAAGCGGCGCTACCACCCCGATTCCGTGGCGGTGTTCCGACAGCTTCGAGCGGAGAGCAAGCCGGGTCGCAAGCCGAAGGCCGCGCCGGCGGCCAAGTCACCGGCTCGAAAGAAGCGCAAGGCGCGTGCCGCGGCGAAGCCTGCGGCAGCCGCCCCCAAGCCTGCGGCCGCCGCTCCCAAGCTCCTGACGCTGACCGCGATCGGTCAGCAGACGGGCATCTCCGGTCCGACGCTGCAGCGTTACCTCAAGTTGTACAGCGACCGGATTCCGCACGAGGGCGAGGGTCGCAAGCGGCGCTACCACCCGGAGGCGGTGGCGGTTTTCCGCGAGATTCGCTCCCGGAGCAGGCGCGGTCGGAAGCCGAAGGCCAAGGTTGCGGCGGCGGCGAAGACGGCGGTGCGTAGAAAGCGAAAGGCGCGAGCCACGAAGGCGAGGCGTCAGGCGGCAGCCGGCGGCGTGGAGGCGCGGCTGGCGGCGCTTGAGGCCCAGGTGAGCCTGGTCCTGCAGAAACTGGACCAGCCGATCACCATCACGCTCAATCGCTGACCGGGTGCGCCAGCGCGGCAGAAACTGGGTGCGCCGGCGTCCTCGCCGGCATCCGGCGCGTAGCGCCGGCTTCTGGGCTTCTGCCGCGCCTAGCCCAGGTGGTCCCAGCCGCCGGCTGGCAACGGCTCGATCGTTCCGTCGGTTCGGCGTAAGCGCAGCTCGGGCCGGCTCCTGATCCGGCCAATGGGCCGGCACCCGGAATGCCGGAAGTCGACGTCCGGCGGCAGGGTGAAGAGAAGGACGTAGTCCTCGCCTCCAGCGAGAACCAGCTCGAGCGGCTCGCGGTCCAGGTGGCCGGCCAGGCGACGGGTGTCGGCCCGGAGAGCAAGGGCCCGCTCTTCGAGTTCGCAGCCGACGCCGCTCCGCCGGCAGAGGCGCGCCGCGTCGGCGGCCAGGCCGTCCGACACGTCGATGGCGGCTCCGGCTGGCGACCGCCGGCCCAGGACCAGGCCCAGATCGATCTGCGGCTGCGGTTCCAGGTGGCGGCGAAGGGCCCGGCTAGCGACCCGGGCCAGCGCGTCGGGTATTCCCTCCGGCAGAAGGACGCGCCGTTTAGCGATCCGCGCGCCGAGGCGGACCAGGTCGAGTCCCATGGCGGACTCCCCGAGCGGTCCACCGATCCAGAGCCGGTCGTTGGCGCGGGCCGCGTTGCGGGTCAGCGGAGAGCTTTCTTGCGGTACCTCGCCGATCACGGTGAGACTGGCGTCCAGCCGGCCCGGCGTCGTCGGTCTGGCGGTGTCGCCGCCGATGAGTTCGATTTCATAGCGGCGGCCGGCGCGCACGAGGGCCGCGAGGAAGCGGCGGGCGCCGTCCTCATCGTCGATGCCGAGTGCGACGAGCATCCACCGCGGCGCCGCCCCGGTGGCGGCGAGATCGGAGAGACTGACGGCGAGCAGTCGGCGGGCTACGTCCGCGGGATCGAGCTCGATCGGTACATGGACGCCGGCGCGCTGTGTGTCGACGCTGAGGGCGTACCGCTGCTCGCCGAGCGTGAGCAGGACGGCGTCGTCGCCGATTCGATCTCCGGAGCCCGCGAAGCCCGCGAGCCAGGCGATCAGCCAGTCTTCGCCGCCGGCCATGACCGCTCGTGCTCCGGGTCGAGCAGCGCGGCTTCCAGGACCTGATCGACATGTTCGACGAACAGGAGTTCGAGACCTCGCGTCACCGCGGTCGGTATCTCCGGAAGATCCCGCCGGTTTCGTTCCGGGAGAACGACCTTGCGAATTCCGGCTCCGCGCGCGGCCAGCAGCTTCTCCTTGAGGCCGCCGACGGGAAGCACTTCGCCGCGCAGCGTGATCTCGCCGGTCATCGCGACTCTGTGATCGATCATGCGCCCGCTGCAGACCGAGACGATGGCTGCGGCAATGGTGACGCCCGCCGACGGGCCGTCCTTCGGTACGGAACCGGCGGGAACGTGAATGTGGAGGTCGTGGTTACGGAAGAAATCGGGCCCTCCCGCTGCCGGCCCGCCGGCGTAGGTGGTACGGGCGCAACTCAGCGCGGCCTGAGCCGATTCCTTCATCACGTCGCCAAGCTGGCCGGTGAGAATCAGTTTTCCTCTGCCCTTCGGCGCAGCGACTTCGATCAGCATGAGGTCGCCGCCGGAGGCGGTCCAGGCGAGTCCGGTCGCCACGCCGATCCGGTCGCGGTCGAGCAGTTCCTCGCTGAAGTGTCGCGGTTGCCCGATCAGGTTCTTCAGCCGGGCCGGCGTCACTTTCAGTTCTCCGCCGTCTCCCCGCGCGACGCGTACGGCCGCTTTCCGGCAGAGGGTTGCGATCTCGCGCTCGAGATTGCGCACACCGGCTTCCTTCGTGTAGCCACGAATGAGGCGGCGGAGCGCGGGGGTCGTGATGGTCAGGGCGCCGGACGGCAGGCCGTTCTCGTCCGTGGCTTTCGGTAACAGATGACGGCGCGCGATCAGCACCTTTTCGTCTTCGGTGTAGCCGGAGAGTCGAAGCACCTCGAGACGATCGAGGAAGGCAGGCTGAATGGGTTCGAGCAGATTGGCCGTGGCGATGAACAACACGCGCGAAAGGTCGTACTCGACTCCCAGGTAGTGGTCCCTGAAGGTCGAGTTCTGCTCGGGATCCAGCACTTCGAGCAGCGCGGAAGCCGGATCGCCCCGGTAGTCGGCGCCCAGCTTGTCGATCTCGTCGAGCATGAAAACCGGATTGCTGGTTCCGGCCTGATTCAGGCCCTGAATGATGCGGCCTGGCAACGAACCGACGTAAGTGCGCCGGTGACCGCGAATCTCTCCTTCGTCGCGGACACCGCCGAGCGAAATGCGGACGAACTTGCGGTCGATCGCGCGCGCGATGGACCGGCCCAGCGACGTCTTGCCTACGCCCGGTGGACCGACTAGGCAGAGAATCGGACCCTTGGCGTCCGGCTTGAGTCGCCTGACTGCCAGGTACTCGAGAATCCGCTCCTTGACGCGGTCCAGATCGTAGTGATCTTCATCGAGCACGGCGCGCGCACGGTCGAGGTCGATGCGATCTTCGCTCAGAGTCGTCCACGGGAGGCCGGTCAACCAGTCGAGGTGAGTACGGATGGTCGCGTTCTCGGCGCTGTCGGGAGAGCTTCGCTCGAGCCGTCTGACCTGGCGTTCGACTTCCGTTGCCGCCTCCTCGCTGAGGCCTTTCTCCTCGACGGCGCGCACGTACCTCTCGATGTCCCCGTGGAGATCGTCGCCTTCGCCGAGTTCGTCCAGGATCGCACGCTGCTGCTGGCGAAGAAAGTACTCGCGTTGGCTGCGGTCCATCTCGCTCCGGGCCTGGGCGGAAATGCGCTGCTGCATGCTGAGCAGTTCGATCTCCCGGGTCAGCAGGTCGCCAACCTTCCGCAGGCGCTGGATGGGCGGCGTCGTTTCCAGCACGATCTGGGCTTCGTCGGCGCGCAGGTCGAGGTTGCTCGCCGCCAGGTCCGCCAGCCGACCCGGGTGATCGAGGTTGGCGGCGATCACCATGACCTCGGAAGAAATGTCCTTGCCCAGGTTCACGGCGGTTTCGAGACCTTCCTTGACGCTGCGCACGAGCGCTTCGGCCTCGAGCCCGTGTTGATGTTCGCTGGCTTCGTCCACTTCTTCGACGCGGGCGCGAAGGAAGGGCTCGGTCTGGCTGAGATACCGAAGGCGGGCTCTGGCGAGACCCTGGATCAGAATCCGCACCCGGCCGTCGGGCAGCTTCAGCATCCGCATGATCTGGGCCGCGGTGCCGATCTCGTGGAGGTCCTCCTCCCCCGGCTCCTCGATCGATCCGTCGCGCTGGGGGGCGAGCAGGATGATGCGGTCGCCGTTCAGCGCGTCCTCGACCGCCAGCATGCTCGGGTCGCGACTGATCGAAAGCGGCAGGATGATGTAGGGGAAGATGACCGCGTCCTTGAGCGGCAACACCGGCAGGACGTCGGGCAGCGAGATCGCGTTCGCCTGCTCATCGACCGGGTTCTGGGCCATGGGGTCACGGTACCAGCCCGGAGGACGCTGCGGGACGGTCTGCGGACGCCGCTTCTCAGTCCTTGCGTGACGCTTCGAGGAGCACCCGCAGCTCTTCCATGAACTCGTCGACGTCCTCGAACTTTCGATAGACGGAGGCGAAGCGGACATAAGCCACCTGGTCGAGCGTCTTCAGGCGGTCGATGACGAAGTTACCCAGCTCCGAGGTGGAGATCTCGCGGTCTTCCTTGCGGTGGAGCAGGGCTTCGGCCTGGTCGACGATCTCTTCCAGCGCCGGCAGGCCTACCGGCCGCTTTTCGCAGGCCTTGAGCAGACCGCCGAGGAGCTTCTGGCGGTCGAACTCCTGGCGGCGGCCGTCCGACTTGACCACGCGGTAGGCGATGTTCTCGATCTGCTCGTAGGAAGTGAACCTGCGCCCGCAGTTCAGGCACTCCCGCCGGCGCCGGACCGTCTCCCCGCCCCGAACGTCGCGCGAGTCGACCACGCGGTCATCGTTGGCGCCGCAGAATGGACATCTCATGCCGGCCCTGGAACGCTACCACCGGAGATAGAATGCCGCTCCCATGAGCCGCGTCAACGACCAGCTCAGCGACCGGGACCGCGAGATTCTGCGGGAGGTGATCCAGACGTATCTGTCGTCGGGTGAACCCGTGTCTTCGCGGAGGGTCGCGAAGGACCGCCAGGTCCAGTTGTCCGCCGCCACGATCCGCAACGTGATGGCGGACCTGGAGGACATGGGCTACCTGCGGCAGCCGCACGTCTCGGCGGGTCGGCTGCCGACCGAGGCCGGCTTCCACCTGTTCATCGACGACCTGATGTCGGCGGAGGTGGTGAGCGACGACGACCGGCGGCTGATCGACGACCGGCTAACGACCGCCGGGGGTACCGGCCAGGAACTGACCGAGGAGACGTCGAGGCTGCTCTCCCAGCTCTCCCACCACGTCGGCGTTGTCCTGACTCCCGCTCTCGGTTCGGCGGTGATGAAGGCGATCGAGTTCGTGCCGCTGAGCGGCCGCAAGGTGCTTTGCGTGGTGGTCGCAGAGACCGGCTTCGTCGAGAACAAGCTCGTCGTCACCGACGAGCCGATTCCGCGTGAAGACCTCGTGCGTATCTCGAACTACCTGACCGAGAACTACAGCGGGCGGACCCTCTTCGAGATCCGGGAAGAGCTGCTGCGGCTGATGAGCGACGAGCGTGTCCGGCTCGACGAGTTGCTGCGACACGCGATCGAGCTCGCCCGGGACGGCATGAACATCGGTCACGCGCCGTCGCTTGTGGTCGACGGGACGCACAGCCTGTTCGACGCGGGGCCCGGCATGTCGCGGCTCGAGGGGATGTTCCAGATGTTTGCCGAGCGTGCCCGGCTGGCCGGTCTGCTCAACCGTTGCCTCGACGCGGACGGAGTGCGCGTGGTCCTGGGCCAGGACTCGAGGCTGACCGAGGAGCTCGGGTTCGGTCTCGTCGTGCGGAGCTACAAGGCGGGCGACGGCGTCGCCGGGTCGGTCGCGGTCGTCGGGCCGGCGCGCATGGAGTATCCGCGGATGGTGCCTCTGGTGAACTACCTGGGCGAACGCTTGTCCGAGGCTCTGGCTCGCAGGCTGTGACAGGGACCTGAACGATGACGATCGAGGTGAAGGAGAGCCCGGACTCTCACGAGGAGGATCAGGGCGGCGTCGAGACGGTCGACGTCGGCGCGCCGGACACAGAGGGCGAGCTTCGGGCCGAACTCACGGAGGCGAGGGAGGAAGTCGACCGCCTGCGGCGCGCCGCGGCCGAGTTCGACAATCTGCGGAAACGCGCCGAGCGCGAACGGCTCGAGTCGCGCTGGAACACGGCGGCCGGTCCGCTGCGGGAGTTCCTCGGCGTGGTCGACAACCTGGACCGGGCGCTCCAGGCTGAGGCGTCGGCGGACGACCTGCGCGAGGGCGTCGAGATGATCCGGCGTCAGATGGCGGACCTCCTGAGACGGTTCGATGTCGAGCCGGTGGACGGCGCGAACGCGGCCTTCGATCCGAACGTCCATCAGGCCGTGGCGCGGGAAGAGAGCGCCGAAGTCGACGAACCCACCGTTGTGCAGGAGCTGCAGACCGGATACACGATGGAGTCTCGGCTTCTGCGCGCCGCGATGGTCCGGGTCGCCGTGCCGGCGACGCCAGCGTCTCGGGACGGCAACGTCGAGGACGGCGCCGGGGCCGACGCGGACACCGCGGCCGGCGGCGCCTGAGATCCGCCATGCCGCGTGACTACTACGAGGTCCTGGGCCTCGAACGTTCGGCGACCCTGCAGGAGATCAAGTCGGCCTACCGCAAGCTGGCCGTCCGCTACCACCCCGATCGCAACCAGGGCGACAGCGCCGCCGAGGAGAAGTTCAAGGAGGCGGCGGAGGCGTACGCGGTGCTCTCGGACGCCGACAAGCGGCAACGCTACGACCGCTTCGGGCACCAGGCGACGCCGACCGGCGGCGGCTTCGACCCGACGATCTTCGCCGACTTCTCGGACATCCTGGGCGACGTCTTCGGCTTCGGCACGCGCGGCGGCGGTCGCCGCCGGCGTGCGGGTGCGGATCTTCGCTACGACCTGCGGATCTCGTTCGAGGAGGCGGCCTTCGGCGTGGAGCCGAAGCTGCGGATTCCACGGCTCGAACGCTGCGACAGTTGCGGCGGCAGCGGCGCGGCGCCCGGCTCCGGTCCCACCGCCTGCCGCATGTGCGGCGGCCGCGGTCAGGTCCAGTACAGCCAGGGCTTCTTCTCCGTGGCCCGCACCTGTCCCGACTGCCGAGGGGCGGGGAGCGTCATCCGCGATCCCTGCGGCGAGTGCCGGGGCGAGGGACGGAGCGAGCGGCAGCGATCGATCCAGGTTCGGGTGCCAGCCGGCGTCGACACGGGATCCCGCCTCCGTCTTCCGGGGGAGGGGGAGCATGGCCGGCATGGCGGCCCGCCGGGCGACCTCTACGTCGTGATCGGAGTCGAGCCGGACGAACGGTTCAGCCGGCGCGGCGCCGACGTTCTGAGCTCGGTCACGATCGGCTTTCCGCAGGCGGTCTTCGGCTGCTCGGTGGACGTGGAGACCGTGCATGGCACGTCGGTACTGGAAGTGCCGCCGGCGACGGCCCACGGCTCGACCTTCGTGTTGCGGTCCGAGGGGATTCCCCGGATCGACGGCCGCGGTCGCGGCGACCACATCGTCGAGGTGCTGCTCAACGTGCCGGCGCCGCGTGACCTTTCGGAGAGTGAACTCGAGCACCTACGGGCGCTGGCCGAGGTCTCCGACGACCGCGGCGCCACGATCCGCGAGGAACGAGGCCTGTTCAACCGGGTCAAGGATCTCTTCTGACGTCAGGTCTCCTGATCTTCCTGGGCTCGTGATCCACCTGTTGGCCGAAGCCGGTGATCTCGCCCGCGAAACGGTCGAGGTCGAAGGGGCGGATCACCGTCACCTGTTCCGGGCCCGCCGGCTGAAGGTCGGCGACCGGGTGCGTCTCATCGACGGTCGCGGCTCGGCCCGCTGGTCGGTGGTGGACCAGGTGACCGCGGGCCGGGCGGTGCTGCGGGTCGAAGGTGTGGCGCCGGTGTTCGAGCCGGCCCGTCCCGTGGCGCTGTTCGTGTCGGCGCTGCGCCCGGAGCGAGCGGCCTGGCTGGTCGAGAAGGCGACGGAACTGGGACTGCGCGAGCTGCAGTGGTTCGTCTCGGAACGCACCAGCCGTTCCTTGCCGGCGCGGGCTCTGGAGCGTCAGCGGCGGATCGCGAAGTCGGCGCTCGAACAGAGCGGCGGCGCCTGGCTGCCCGAGATCGGCGTGCCCGTCCCGCTCGAGGAAGCGGCGATCGGCGCCGGGTCGGTGGCGCTGCATCCCGGCGCCGCAACGTCGTTCATGGCGGTCGCGGGGTCGGCGGAAGCGATCGTGGTGGGCCCCGAGGGCGGGTTCAGCGAGCGGGAGATCGAGGAGCTGGCCGGGCGTGGAGCGGTTCCGGCGCACCTCGGACCCCGCGTGCTGCGGACCGAAACGGCCGCGGTGGCCGCGCTCGCCGTGGCCCTGACCGCGATGTCGTGACGGCGCTATCCTCCGAACCGCCGGAGGAATGACGTGCGGAACTCCCAGTCCAGTCGAGGAACGCGCCATCGAAAACGGACGCCGAAGCC
>VXUF01000142.1:8574-53138 GCA_009837085.1 Holophagales bacterium | reverse complement strand
GGGCTCGATCTGCTGGCGCGGCGCCCGCACTTCGCTGCCGAACTGGCGGCGAAACTCGGGCAGCGCGGCTACGACGCGGCCGAGGTGGAGAGCGCGGTCGACCGGCTGACCGCTGCCGGTCACCTGAACGAAGGGGAGACCGCGCACGTGCTCGTGCGGTCGCTCAAGCGGCGGGGCTATGGCCGGCGCCGGCTCGAACTCGACCTGCGGCGGCGCGGCGCCGACGAGTCGGCGGCCCGGTCGGCGCTCGAAACCGTCGACGACGAGGACGAGCTGGAGCGCGCGGCGGCCGTGGCAGCGCGCTTCAGGTCGACTCATCCGTCACGGGACGCCGCCGCCCTGGCCCGGCACCTCGAGCGGCGCGGCTTCCTTCCCCGTACTATTGGAACCGTCGTGTTCGACTCGGCCGGGACGAGTTGATGCGGGGTCAGAGCTCATGTTGAGTCCGCACATCAGGCAGAGCTTCATCGACTTCTACACCGGTCGCGGGCACGCGGCGGTGGCGAGTTCGCCGCTCGTGCCGCGCGACGACCCGACCCTGCTGTTCGTGAACGCCGGCATGGTCCAGTTCAAGAACTTCTTCCTCGGCGTTGAGCAACCGGAGTCGCCGCGCGCGGTGACCTCGCAGAAGTGTCTCAGAGTGTCCGGCAAGCACAACGACCTGGAGAACGTCGGCCCGAGCCCGCGCCACCACACCTTCTTCGAGATGCTGGGCAACTTTTCCTTCGGCGACTACTTCAAGGAGGAGGCGATCGCTTCCGCCTGGGAGCTGGTCACGGGACCATGGGGCCTGCGGCCGGAGCATCTCTTCGCCACCGTGTTCGAGCAGGACGACGAGGCCGAGGATCTGTGGTTGCGGATCTCTGGCCTGCCGCCGAAGCGGGTCCTGCGCTGCGGCGAGAAGGACAACTTCTGGGCGATGGGCGACACTGGCCCGTGCGGTCCGTGCAGCGAGATCTTCGTCGACACCGCGCCCGATCGGCCCGAGGTCGGCTGGGAGGAGGGGACGGACTCGGGCCGCTATCTCGAGATCTGGAATCTCGTCTTCATGCAGTTCGAGCGTCACGAGGACGGCCGGACCGAGCCGCTCCCGAACCCGTCGATCGACACAGGCGCGGGACTGGAGAGGGTTGCCGCTGTGCTGCAGGGCGTCGACTCGAACTACGACACGGACCTGTTCGGCACGATTCTGAACGCGGTAGCCGGCGCGGCGGCAAGCGAGTACGGCCGCGATCCGGAAGCGGACGTGTCCATGCGGGTGGTGGCCGATCACCTCCGGGCGGTCGGCTTCCTGCTCGCCGACGGCGTCCTGCCGAGCAACGAGGGCCGGGGATACGTGCTGCGCCGGCTCCTTCGCCGCGCCTCGCGCCACGGCATGAAGCTCGGCTTCGAGGAGCCGTTCATGGCCTCGCTCCTGCCCTCGCTCGAAGAGGCCTTCGCCGGCCACTATCCGGAACTGGAGAAGGCCCGCGAGCCGTCCTCGGCCACGATCACCGCCGAGGAGACCCGGTTTCTGGAGACGGTCGCGGTCGGCGCCAGCAAGGTCCAGCAGGCGATCGAGGAGGCCCGCGCCGAGGGCGAGTCGACGCTGGCCGGCGAGCAGGTGTTCCGCCTCTACGACACCTTCGGCCTGCCGATCGAGTCGGTGCGCGAGATCGCCGAGGAGGAGCAGTTCACGATCGACGAGGAGGGGTTCGAGGCGGCGCTGGCGGAGCAGCGGGAGCGGTCGCGGCGGGTTACGGCGACCGCGATGCCGGCCAGGGTCGAGTTCTCGATTTCGTCTCCAGGGATCGGGAGGAGCTTCACCGGCTACGACGAGCTGGAAGCGGGCTCGCGAACGGTTGCCGTCGCATCGGCCGAGGGAGCGCCGGCTCGGGAGGTGGGAGATACCGGGTTCGCCGTCTTCGAACGCACCCCCTTCTACGCCGAAGCGGGAGGCCAGGTCGGGGATGTCGGCTTCGTTGAATGGGACGGCGGCAAGGCGCGGGTTCGCGACACGTTCCAGGACGGCGGCCGCATCGTGCATCGCATCGAGGTCGTCGAGGGTGCGCTCGAGGAAGGCGCAGCAGTCGAACTCGAGGTCGACCGTGCGAAGAGGGAAGCCGCCCAGCGGCACCACACCGCGACCCACCTGCTGCACGCGGCCCTGCGCCAGCACCTCGGGACGGGCGTGCGCCAGGCCGGTTCCCTGGTCCATCCCGACCGCCTGCGCTTCGACTTCACGCACGGCGCGCCGGTCACCGAAGAGCAGCAGGAGACGATCGAGGACACGGTCAACGAGTGGGTGCGGCGCGCCGTGCCCTTGGAGATCGGCGAGCGTTCGTACGACGAGGCCGTCGCGGCGGGAGCGATGGCCCTGTTCGGCGAGAAGTACGGCGACCGCGTGCGTACGGTCGAGGTGCCGGGCTTCAGCCTCGAACTCTGCGGCGGCTGTCACGTCGGCAACACCGGCGAGATCGGTCCGGTGGCCCTGGTCGGCGAGCGTGGCGTGGCGGCCGGGGTGCGACGGATCGAGGCGCTCGCCGGCGACCGCGCCGACCGCCTGCGCCGGAACCAGTTGCATCTGCTGACCAGCCTCGAACGCGAGATCGGTGCGTCCGGAGAACAAGCCGCTGCCGAGGTGCGGGCGCTCAAGGAACGGTTGCGCGAGGTCGAACGGGAGTTGGCCCGGCTCAGGCTCGGCGTGCTCGCCGGCGACGGCAAGCCGGCCTCGGGCCAGGATGCCGCCGCCGACACGCGGTCCATCCGCGGCGTCGACGTCGTCCTGCGCGAGGTGCCGGCCTCGAACGGGGGCGAGCTCCGCAACCTCGGGGACGTCCTGCGGGGCCGCCTCGGATCGCGCGTCGTCGTGCTTGGCGCCCTGGATGACGGCAAGGCGAAGCTCGTCGCCTCGGTGACCAGGGATGTTCAGGATCGGATCGACGCGGCGGCCGTAGCGCGGGCGATGGGTTCCGCGATCTCGGGCAGCGGCGGCGGTCGCCGCGACTTCGCCCAGGCGGGAGGCCGGGCCGAGAATCTGACATTAGCCTTCGCTGCCGCCGCCCAGCTCATCGAAGACTGTCTCAGTTAAGGGGAGCACGCGTGACGGAGCGGGAAGCGGATCGGCAGCAACTCGCGACGGCTGCTCTCCTGCGAGCGGGTCTCAACCTGCCGAACACGCTGACGCTCAGCCGGATCCTGATCGTCCCCCTGCTTGTTGTCGTCCTGCTGACCAAGATCGACGGCTGGGAGTTCATCGGCCTTGGGCTGTTCCTGGTCGCTTCGCTGACCGACTTCCTCGACGGCTTCCTCGCCCGCCGGCGCAAGGAAGTGACGGCGCTCGGCAAGCTGCTCGACCCGGCCGCGGACAAGATCCTCACCTCGGCCGCGTTCATCTCCCTGGTTGGTCTCGGTCTGGCGCCGGCCTGGATGGTGGTCGTCGTCATCGCGCGCGAGTTCGCGGTCTCGTCGCTGCGGTCGCTGGCGGCGGCCCAGGACGTCGTCCTCGCTGCGAGCTTCGCGGGCAAGGTGAAGACCGTGACCCAGATCGTCGCCATCTCGCTGCTGATCATCTCGGACCAGTTGGGGTCGTTCGACCTGCTAGCGCCGCTGTCGCTGTGGGTGGCGCTGGCCGCGACGCTCTACTCGGGCATCGAGTACTTCGCGCGCAACGGCCGGCGGGTGCTCCAAGCGTTCGGGGCGGCATCCCCGGAGCGATGAGCGTGCGCTCCCCGGCCTCGCCGGCGCTCCCTCTCGCCGGCGCGGGGAACCGGCCATGATCCAGTCCGTTCTGGCCTGGCTGGCGGCCTTCGCGCGGCGCCGTCACCGGGCCGTGTTCCTGGCCGCGGCGGTGCTGGTCGTCCTCTGCGTGTGGTCGGCGACGCGACTCCGCTTCGACACCGAGATCCTGAATCTGCTGCCGAAGGACGACCCGGTAGTCACGACCTTCCGGTCGACGATCGAGGACTTCGGCAGTCTCGACTACCTGCTCGTGCTGGTCCGCTTGCCGCCGGACGTGCCACTCGATCCGTACCTGTCGTTCGTGGAGGAGTTGGGCGCCTCGATGGAGGCCCTCGAGGAGATCGACTACGTCAACTACGACTTCGGCGAGCTGCAGGAGCTGGCGGAGGCGCTCTTTCCCTACGCGTTCGTCTATCTCGACGAGGACGCCCGCGACGAGGTGGCGGGCCGGCTGACCGACGACGGCCTCAAGCTCCGGGTGCAGGAACTCAGCCGCCGGTTGGCCACTCCCGAGGGGCTGGCTCTGCGCGAGGCGATGCTCCTTGATCCCCTGGGCCTCGTCGACGTCTTCCTGGACCAGTTCGAACTCGCCCGCGGCGGCCTCAAGGTGGACTGGACGACCGGTTACTACCTGTCGCAGGACCACTCTCGCGCACTGCTGATCGCGCGGCCGGCCGAGCCGGCCCAGGAAGTCGAGTTCGGCCGCCGGCTGATCGCGGCGGTCGAGGAGCTTGCCGCGAATCTCCAGAGCCGCTGGCCCGAACTCGGCGGCGAGGATCGGGAAGGCGGGCTGCTGCCGCTGCCGGAGGTGGCCTTCGGCGGCACCTACGTCACCGCGGTTTCGGACGCGGGCACGATCGTCGGCGGGCTCATCTCGAACCTGGCGACGTCGCTGATCGGCGTCCTGCTCCTGTTCGCGCTCGCCTTCCGGCGGGTCGGCCTGATCGCGTACGCCTTCATCCCGCTCGCCTTCGGTCTGGTGCTCGCCTTTGGCTTCGCCGGCACCGTGCTGGGAGAGCTGAACGCCCTGACCAGCGGCTTCGCGGCGTTGCTGGTCGGCCTCGGGATCGACTTCGTCATCGTTTCCTACGGCCGCTACGTCGAGGAGCGGCGTCGCGGCGCCGACCTGGAAGCCGCCCTGGTGGCGATGAGCGGCTCCTCGGGCCGGGCGGTCTGGACCGGTGCGATCACCACCGCCGCCACCTTCTACGCCTTCCTGGTCACCGACTTCGTCGGGCTTCGTCAGATGGGGCTCCTGACCGGCACCGGCATCCTCTTCTGCATGGTCTCGGTGCTGCTCCTGCTGCCGGCGATGCTTGCCTGGCGGGAAGATCACCGGCCGGCCTCCGGGCGGCAGCCCCGGCTGGTGCTCCACGGTCTGGGCGCCCGCCGGCTGGTGCGCTGGAGCTTCGAGCGGCCGGTTACCGTCATCTGCTGCTGCGCGGTCGTCACCGCGGCCACCGGCGTGATCGCGCCGCGCCTGGAGTTCGAGGACGCGATCCGCGAACTCCGGCCGCGGGGAAACCCCGGCGTCGAAGTCGAGGAGGAGGTGGCCGAGCACTTCGGTTCGGGCCTGAGATACACGATGATCGTGCTTTCGGGGACCACGGAAGAAGAGGTGCTCGAGCTGTCGCACCGGGCCGAGGAGAGCGCCCGGGTCCTCGTGGACGCTGGCGTCCTCACCGGGACCGACGGGATCGGCAGTCTGGTGCCGTCGCCTGCCCGACAGGCGGTAGCTCACGACTGGCTCGACCAGCGTCGGGAGCTGTTGGACCGCGAGCGGCTCCACACCCTCTTCGAGCGGTACGCGACGGAGGAGGGTATCCGGTCCGCGCCCTTCCGGCGGGGCCTCGACCTGCTTGCCGACGCGGGAGACAACCGGGAACAGGTTGCGCCTTCAGTGCTTCGTTCCGAGCCCAGGCTGGAGCGCATGCTCGAGCGCTACAGGAGCCGGAGCGAGAGCGAGCCGAAGCTGGTCGTCTACCTGTATCCGCCACCGGGCCGGTGGCGGCGCAGCGCGCCGCCTGGCGCCTTGGAGATCGTCGAGAGCCTTGGTCCGCAGGCAGCACTGACGGGTGTCAACGTAGTCGGCGAGAGACTACGGAACGGCATCCGGATCGACGCCGTCACCGCCTCGATCATCGGCTTCGTTTTGGTGGCGCTGCTTCTTTTCCTGGACTACCGCTGGCTGCTGAGCACCCTCCTGTCGCTGCTGCCCCTGTCGGTCGGGGTGGTATGGATGCTCGGAATCATGGTCCTGATCGGGCTGGACATGAACTTCTTCAACGTCTTCGTCGTCACGATGATCATCGGCATCGGCGTCGACTACGGCGTCCACATGGTGCACCGATGGCGCGAGATCGGCTTCGGGCCGGAGGCGCTTCAGGGCGATCGCCTGATCGCAGGCCTTGGCGAGACGGGGAAGGCGATTGTGCTGGCCGCGGTGTCGACCAGCGTCGGCTTTGGCTCGCTGGCGCTGTCGCACTACCCGGGACTGCGCTCGATGGGCATCGTCGCCATCCTCGGCGCGGTCGCCACGGCGCTGGTTTCGATCACGCTGCTGCCGGCTCTGGTCGCGCTCGGCCAGCGGCGGCGCGCGGCGCGCGATGCAAGGGGCGTCTGATGTTCGACGGCCTGCAGGACAAGCTCCAGGGCGTCTTCCGGTCCCTGCGCTCGGAGGGCCGGATCTCGGAGGATCACGTCCGGCGTGCCGTGCGGCAGATCCGGCTTGCGCTGCTGGAGGCCGACGTGCACGTCCGGGTGGTCCGCTCCTTCGTCGGCCGGGTCCAGGAACTGGCGCTGGGCGAGGAGGTGCTGAGGAGCCTGACTCCCGACCAGCAGATGATCCGCATCGTCCGCGATGAGCTGATCGCGGTGCTGGGAGAGCCGGGTGCGGAACTCCGGCTCGAAGGCCGGCCGGCGGTGGTGCTCCTCTGCGGGCTCCAGGGCTCGGGCAAGACGACGACCGCCGGCAAGCTGGCGGTACGGCTTCGCGGCCAGGGCAGGAACCCGGTGCTGGCGGCCGGCGACCTCCAGCGGGCCGCGGCGGTGGAGCAGCTCAAGCAGGTCGGCGCCGCGGCCGGCGCCACGGTCATCGGACCCGCGGCCGGGGAGGATCTGCCGGCGTTTTCGGAACGTGCCTTGGCGGCGGCGCGGGACGGCGGCTTCGACACGCTGATCTTCGACACCGCGGGCCGCCTGCACGTGGACGCCGGGTCGATGGCCGAGCTCACGGCGCTGGCGGAGCGGGTCGACCCCTGCGAGACACTCTTCGTTTGCGATGCGATGACCGGCCAGGACGCGGTGCGGAGCGCGGCCGCGTTCGCCGAAGGCGCGCCGCTTACCGGCGCCGTGATGACCAAGCTCGACGGTGACGCCCGGGGTGGCGCCGCGCTGTCGCTCCGGGGCGTGACCCAGGTTCCGCTTCGCTTCGTCGGCGTCGGTGAGAAGCTCGAAGACCTGGAGCCCTTCGCGCCCGACCGCATCGCCTCTCGCATCCTGGGCATGGGCGATGTGCTGTCCCTGATCGAGAAGGCTGAGCGGATCGTCGACCGCCAGGAGACGGAGCGTCTCGCCGAGCGCATCGCCCGCCAGGAGTTCACCCTCGAGGACCTGCGCGACCAGTTGCGGCAACTGCGTCGCATGGGACCCTTGTCCCAGCTCCTCGAACTGCTCCCCGGTCAGTTCCGCGGCGCGAACCTGGCGGGAGCCATGGATGAGAGCCGCCTGGTCGCCATCACCGCGCTGATCGACTCGATGACGCCGCGCGAACGCCGCAATCCCGCGATCCTCAATGCCAGCCGCCGCCGCCGCATCGCCCGCGGCTCCGGCCGCACCGTCCAGGAACTGAACCAGTTGCTCAGGCAGTACCGCCAGATGCGGAAGCTGATGAAGCGGACCAGGGGCAAGTGGATGCAGGGGATCCGGGGGGCGTAGCGGATGCCGGTGTGGTGCCTGCGTTCCCGCGCGCCGTTCTGCTGCTAGACTGCGCCGCTGCCCCGGCTCCGGCGCTGCCATGGAGCGGGCACCTGAACGACCCTGGAAGATCCTGACATGGTGAAGATACGACTCCGGCGCATGGGTTCGCGCCACAGACCCTTCTACCGCGTGGTGGTGTCGGACAGCCGCAAGGTGCCGACATCGGCGGTGATCGAGGAGGTCGGGCACTACGACCCCTGCAAGGACCCGGCGGTGATCCGGCTGAAGTCGGACCGCATCGACCATTGGGTGGCGCGCGGAGCGCAGCTCACGGACACCGTCCGCGGCCTGGTGCGGCGGGCGGCCGCGGCGAGCGCCGCGGAGTAGCGCGGCCGCGGTCATGTCGGAGGTCGCCGATCAGCTCGCGGGCGTCGTCCGGTCCATGGTGGATCGCGGAGACGCGGTCCGCGTCGAGGAGATCGAGGAGGAGGACGCGATCGTCCTGCAGGTCGAGGTCGCGCCGGAGGAACTCGGGCGCGTGATCGGCCGTCAGGGCCGTAGCGTCAGGTCGCTGCGGGCCCTGCTGGAAGTCCGGGGCGCCGAGGCCGGCGAGTACTACGAGGTCGAGATCGTCGAACCGGACTAGGGCGTCGCCGCGGCAGAAGATGAAACAGCCGCCACAGTCGACCCGCAACGAAGGAGCGGAGATGGTGACCGTCGGCGCGGTCCTGCGCGCGCACGGCCTGCGCGGCGAGGTGCTGGTCGACGCGGACAGCGAGAATCCCGAGAGGTTTCGGACGGGCTCCAGGTTGCTCGCCGACGTCGGGGGCCGGGTCCGGCGCCTGGAAGTGGCGTCGAGCCGGCCGCATCGCGGCAGGCAACTGGTCCGCTTCGCGGACGTGACGGACCGCGATGGCGCGGAGGAACTCCGTGGCGCCCTGCTCGAAGTGCCGGAGGACCAGGTGCCGCCGGCCGAGGACGGCACCTTCTACTACTTCCAGCTCGTCGGCTGTCGCGTCGTCGACCGGAGGCTCGGAGAACTCGGCGAGGTCACGAACGTGGTGGAGGATGGCGGCGGCGTCCTGCTCGAGGTCGCCAAGGCGCCCGGGAGCGGCGGCGGGTCCGTGCTGGTTCCGTTCGCCAACGCGATGCTGCCGGAGATCGACATCGGCGAAGGCCTGATTGTGAGCGACCTGCCGGAGGGACTGCTCGAGGAATGCGGATCGACGTCATAACGATCTTCCCGGCCGTCTTCCAGGAGTTCCTCGGGGCGAGCCTGATCGGCCGGGCGATCGCAGCCGGCCTGCTCGAGGTTCACGTCCACGACCTGCGCGAGTACACCGAGGATCCGCATCGGAGCGTCGACGACGAGCCGTACGGCGGCGGCGGCGGCATGGTGATGACCGCGCCGCCCTGGCTCCGAGCCGTGCGCTCGGTTTCAGGCGACGGTCCGCGGCCTCACCGCATCCTGCTCTCACCCCAGGGTGAGCGTCTGGACGACGCCAGGGTGCGCAGCCTGGCGGGCGAGGAACGGCTGATGCTCCTGTGCGGACGCTACGAGGCGATCGACGAGCGGGTCCGGATGCTGGTCGTCGATTCCGAGCTGTCGATCGGGGACTACGTGCTCTCCGGCGGCGAGGTGCCGGCCATGACGGTCATCGAGGCGGTGTCCCGGCACGTTCCCGGTGTGGTCGGCCGGCCCGAATCGGTCGAGAACGAGAGCTTCCGCTCGGGCCTGCTCGACCACCCGCACTACACCCGTCCGCGGACCGTCGAGGGAATCGAGGTGCCGGACGTGCTGCGATCGGGCGACCATGCGCGCATCGACGCCTGGCGGCGCGAACAGGCGCTGGAGGCGACGCGCCGCAAGCGGCCGGACCTGCTGGCTCGCGACGCTCGCGGTCACGAGGTTGCGCCGAAGGCATCGAACAGGCGATAATCCGCCTCCTGCCGCTTCGGGGGTACGCGGCTCGGAGGTGACACGCAATGCACGATCTACAGCAGGTTGAGCAGGAGTACGTGCGGGATGGCCTGCCGGATTTTCGGGCCGGAGACACGGTCAAGGTCCACGTCCGGGTTCGGGAGGGCGCCAAGGAGCGCATCCAGATCTTCCAGGGCGTGGTCATTGCCCGGCGGGGCAGTGGTACCCGGGAGACCTTCACCGTGCGCAAGGTCTCGGGCGGGATCGGGGTCGAGCGCATCTTCCCGCTCCATTCGCCGGTGATCAGCCAGATCGACGTCGTTCGTCGAGGCAAGGTGCGACGGGCGAAGCTCTACTACCTGCGCAAGCTGCGCGGTCGCGCAGCCCGCATCGAGGAGCGTCGCGACCGCTGAAGGCGGCGGCGCTGCTTGCCGAGGCGTATCGCCTGCGCCTGATGCGCGGGCTCGAAGACCAGTTCGCGGCGGCCGGCTACCAACTCGTTGCCGGGATCGACGAAGCGGGACGGGGCTGTCTCGCCGGTCCCGTCGTGGCGGCGGCTGTCGTCGTGGATCCGGTCTGCCTGATTCCTGGTGTCGACGACAGCAAGCGGCTCTCCGGGAAGCAACGGGAACGGTTGGCGCGGACGATCAAGCAGAGGGCGGTGGCCTGGGCCACCGGTGTCGGCGACGCCGCGTTGATTGATCGCGTCAACGTGCTCGAAGCGACGCGCCGGGCGATGCGGATGGCCCTGCGGTCGCTGGCTGTCAGGCCCTCGGTTGCCCTGGTCGATGCCGTACCGCTCGACGCGGTGGAGGTCCGCGGTGCCGCCGTCCCGACGCTGCCGCTGGTGCGGGCGGATTCGCTCAGTTTCGCCGTCGCTTGCGCCTCGATCATCGCCAAGACGGACAGGGACCGGATGATGACGGCGTACGACCGCCAGTACCCGGGCTTCGGCTTCGCCAGCCACAAGGGCTATGCCTCGGAACGTCATCGCGCCGCGCTGCGCGAGCTGGGCCCGACGCCGCTTCATCGGCTCACCTTCCGCTCCGTGCTGCCCGGCCGGGGGGATTAGGATCGTCTCGTGCAAGGGAATCGCCTGCTGTTCCTGATCATCGGCGTGATCGTCGCGGTGGCGGCGGCGGTCCTCTGGTTCCTGCCGCGGGCGGAGCGGTTGCGTGCGCCGACCCTGTCCGCTGCCTGGGTTGGCATCGAGGTCGGGGGCGATGGCGTAGCGAGGACGGGCGACATCGAGATGGTCGCCGGTCAGGACTTTCGTTTGCACGCGGTACTCGCAACGGAACCGAGCGGCGGCGACGAATCAGGCGAACCGGTCTACTACAGCGCCGTTCCCCGGGTCGAGATCGACGGTCGCCGCATCGAGGCTCTTCCCCCGGAACGAATCGGCGGGCTGGGTTGGGTGCGGATGCTGTGGTTCAGCGTCGAACACGGCGTTCCGTTCCGGGAGCTGGAGGACGGCGCCGATGTGGAGCGCTTCGCTTACGAGCCCTTCTTCCGGCCCGAGTGGGGCAGCGCCTGGTCGATCGACGGCACGCTCGAGGCCCACTTCGACGGCTGGCTCGAGAACGACGGTCCCGAGATCGACCGGGACTTCGGCACGCTTCGCTATCAGGTTTGGGTGGAGGCCGCGATCGACGAGGACGCCCTGGTCCCGGATCAGCGCGTCAAGTCCCCCGCTCCTCCCGATGCCACCCGGCTCGAGGCGCGGCTGCCGGGCGCGTTGGCTTCCTCATCGGCGGTCTTCGGGTTGCCTGGAATCCGCCGGGAAGGGGACGGGTGGGACGCTTCAGCCGTAGCCCGGCTGCAGCAGCTCTACGACGACCGGCTGGCCTTCAGCCAGGTCTCCGTGCTGCGGGACATTCTCGCCGCGGGCGGCATCACCTGGGAGGATCTGACGTGGGCGCTCGCGCCGCTCGACGGCAGTACGGCGTGGAGCGCACCGGGCGAGGGTTCGCCGGCGCCGGGTGATCTGGTTCACGTCGGCGACCGTTGGGCCGTTCTGTTCGCGGACAGCGCCGCGGAGGGCGTCGCCGGGAGGCTGGACGGCGCGGATCTGTGCCTGGACTTCGACGCCGGTGCCACCGTGCGGCGGCTCGACCGGATCTTCACCGTGAACGAAGAAGGTGAAGGGGACGTCTTCGTGGCGGCGCCGGGGCGTCCGCTCTGAGCGCGCCTCAGCCGGCTGCGCCGCCGGCCGAGTCCCTGATCGCTTGCTCCAGCCTGCCGCCACGTAACAGTTCGCTGAACACGTGGGGCTCCTGTCCGGGGCGGTAGAGGGCGTAGAACGGGATGCCGTAGCGGCCGAAGCTCGCCAGGTAACGGGCGATGTCGTCGTTGCGGTTGGTCCAGTCGGCCTTCATCGCGACCACTTCGTAGCGGTCGAAGAGTTCGGCCGTCTCGTCGGTTTCGAGCACCAGGCGCTCGTTCACCTTGCAGGTCGCGCACCAGTCCGCGGTGACGTCGACGAAGACCAGCCGGCCCTCGGCGGCGAGCGTCTCGGCCTGGACCGGGTCCCACGGCACCCAGTCCAGGACCTGCACGCCGCCTGCCGCGGCGCCGGGGCCACGGGATTGGGCGGTCGCGCCGTTCGCTAGCAGCATCACCAGGACGGCCGCCGTGACCGCGCCGGCGCGGCCGAGGACGCGCAGGGCCGTCTTCTGGCTCCGGCTCTGCAGCCAGATGAAGAGGGCCAGGCTCAGCAGGCCGATCTCAAGGAAGGCGAGCCGGGCGCTGTCCATCTGGGCCGCGAGCACGTAGAGCAGCCAGATCGTCGTGCCGGCAATCAGGAAGCCCATCACGCCGCGCAGCGTCACCATCCACTCGCCGGGCCGTGGCAGCAGCCGGGTGGCTCGGGGCATGGCGGCCAGCAGCAGGTAGGGAGTGGCGAGGCCGATGCCGACCGTGGTGAACACGAAGGCGATGGTGGCCGCCGGCTGGCTCAACGCGAAGCCGACCGCGGTGCCCAGGAAGGGCGCCGAGCAGGGCGTGGCCATCAGGGTGGCGAACACGCCGGAGAAGAAGTGCCCGGAGTATCCACCTCCGCCGCCGGCCTGGTGGTTGGCGGCGGGCGCCGAGTGCGAATGCGAGTGTGAGTGTCCGTCATGCGCCGAGTGGGTGTGGCCACCCAGCCGGTTGGCGAGTGCGTGCGGCAGATTGATCTCGAACAGGCCCCAGACGTTCAGGCTGAACAGGGTGAGCACCAGGGCCAGGAAGGTCACGAACAGGGGGTTCTGGAACTGGATGCCCCATCCCACCGCCTGTCCGGCCGAGCGGGCGAGGAGCGTCGCGCCGGCCAGTGCCCAGAACGAGACCAGGATGCCCAGGGTCGTCATCAGCGCGCCGCCCACGATCTCCCGGCGCGGCTTGCCCGACGCCTGGGCGAACCCGAAGAGCTTGAGCGAGACGATCGGCAGGACGCAGGGCATGCCGTTCAGGATCAGGCCGCCCAGCAGTGCCGGGATCAGCACGGCGAGGAGGCTCAGGCCCCCGCCGGTCGGAGGCGGCGCCGCCGCCGCGGCTTCGAAGGCGGGGTGTCCGGTCGGCTGGCCGGCCTCGCCGATCTCGAGCCGGACGGTCGTCTCGGTGGTGGTCGGCGGCAGGCAGACGAGTTCGTCGCAGGCCTGGTACAGCAGTTCGACCGGCACCTCGACTCCGCCGGTCGCGAGGTCGGACGGCAGCTCGACGCTGACGTGGATCACCGCTTCGTGCTCGTAGGCCGCGAGCGGATCCTCCGCGAACTGCGACTGCCACATGATGTGGGCGGGATAGCGGATGACGGCCTCGGGCCAGCCCTCCGGCAGCTCCAGCGCGAGTTCGGTGGGAATCAGGTACTTGTAGCTCGGCGTATGGCTCTGGATGTGCCATCCCTCGTCGATCGTCACCACGGCGGCGATACGGACTGGCGTACCGGCGGCGTAGGACGTGAGGTCGGTAAAGGCCTCGACCGAGGCCTTGGCAGGCGGTCTGAACTGCCCGCCCGCCGTCGCGGCCAGAGCCAGTGCCGCGACGAAGAGGAGGGCGGTTCGGACGGCCTTGCCGCTGTTACGATCCTGTTCCATGGCTTCCGGTGAGCGCGAGTCGGCGACGATGGCGGTTTCCCGGCGGGTTGCCGAGCTTCGCAGCGAGGGAATCGAGGTCCTCGACCTGGGAGCCGGAGAGCCCGACTTCCCCTCGCCCGAGACAGCCGTGAAGGCTGCCCAGCGAGCCCTCGACGAGGGCCGGACGAAGTATACGGTCCTGGAGGGCACGACCGAGTTGAGAGCGGCTTTGGCGGAACGGTACAGCGCTCCTGGAGGGCCCTGGAGCGCGGGCAACGTGTTGGTCACGGTGGGCGCGAAGGCGGCCCTGTACCAGCTTGCCCAAGCGTTTCTGGGCCCGGGCGCCGAGGCGGTCGTGCCGACACCGGCCTGGGTCAGCATTCCGGCCCAGGTGCGACTCGCGGGGGCCGAGGCGGTGACTGTGCCGATGGCGGCGGAGGACGGCTTCGCCATCCGGGCCCAGCCGCTCATCGAGGCGATGACGCAACGGACCCGGGCGGTGATCGTCAACACGCCGTGCAATCCGACTGGAGCCGTGGCCTCGATCCTCGATCTGGAACGCCTGGCCTCGGCCTGCGCCGAGCGGGGGGCGCTCCTCATCTCGGACGAGACCTACGAGCGCTTCGTCTACGACGGCCGGCGGCACGCCGGCGTCGCGGCGCTGGCGGCCCGCTACCCGGACACGGTGGTGCTGGTCGGTTCGTTCTCGAAGAGCTACGCCATGACCGGCTGGCGAGTGGGCTATCTGCTCGGTTCGGCCGAAGTGGTCGCGGCCGCGGCCGCCGTTCAGAGCCACGTGACCTCGAACGCGACCTCCTTCGCGATGGCCGGGGCTGAAGCGGTTCTGGCGGAGGAGCCGCCCGAGTCGGCGGCACTGGTCGCGGCCTGCGCCCGTCGCCGGGACCTCGTGCTACGGGAACTGGAACGGGTGCCCGGAATCGTCTGCCCGCCACCGGCCGGCGCCTTCTACGCGTTTCCGGACGTGAGCGCCTGCCTCGACGAGGCGTGTCCCGACTCGGCCTCCCTCTGCGGCCGCTTGCTGGACGAGGCGCGCGTCGCCGCCACGCCCGGTTCCGCCTTCGGCTGGGAAGGTCACCTGCGCCTCTCCTTCGCCTGCGGCGACGAGGTGCTGGCCGCCGGGCTCGAGGGCCTCGTTCGCGTTCTCAGCCGCCGGTCGACCGGGCACGTCGCCCCGTCCTTCGCTGCCGGAGGTCGAGCAGGATGAGACCCCTGGCACGCGGTCTCGCGTTCCACATGCTGACCCTGTTCGGGATCAGGGTGCGGATCCACTTCACGTTCATTCTCCTGTTCGTCTGGCTCGCGGTGCTGGCGCCGGACATGGGCAGCAGCGCGTTGCTGCTCACGTTCGTCGTCGTCGGCCTGCTGATGAGCGTCGTCGTCCACGAACTCGGCCATGCCCTCATGGCGCGGCGCTTCGGCATCGAGACGCGTGACATCGTCCTCACACCGGTCTGCGGCGTGGCGCGTCTGGACGGCTATCCCAAGGGCATGGTCGAGTTGGCGATCGCCGCCGCCGGTCCCCTGCTCAACCTGGTACTGGCGATCGTGCTCTTCGTCGGGCTGACGGTCGCGGGGCTGCCGGCGCTGGGTGCCGGAGCGGTCGTCGACGTGCCGTCGGCGCTGCAGTGGCTTCTCGTCGGCAACCTGTGTCTGTTCGCGCTGAATCTGCTCCCCGCGTTCCCGCTCGACGGCGGCCGCATCCTTCGTTCGGCGCTCTCGTTCGCCATGGGGCAGGAGCGGGCGACCAAGGTCGCCACGCGATTGGGCATGGTGCTCGCCGGTCTCCTTGGTCTGGCTGCTCTTATCCCCTGGCAGTTCGGCGTGGCGTTCAACCTGTTCCTGTTCCTGACTGCCTTCTTCATCCTCGTTGGCGCGAGTCGGGAGTCCTCCCTGGTCAAGACGCTCCAGGTGTTGCAGGGTCGCCGCGCGGGCGAAGCGATGATGACCCGCTGCGAGCGTCTGGCGCCCCAGGACACGATCGAGTGGGCGGTCCGCCTGCTGCTCTCGACCACGCAGCGCCAGTTCCCGGTGGTCGACGGCTGGGGCAGGGTGGCCGGCGAAGTGGACCGCGACCGGCTGCTCGAATCGGTGACCCGGTTCCCTAGCGACACGCCCCTGCTGGAGCTCATGAACCGGGATCCGCTGACGGTGGCGGAGGACTGCGACCTGCTGGACGTGTTGCGCGATCTCCAGAGTCCGGCGAGGGCGCTCTGGGTCGTTCGCGACCATGAGTTGCAGGGGATGCTGACCGCGGACGGGCTGTCTCAGTTCGTCGAGGTGTGTCGCCGGCTTCGACATCGGGACGCGAGCGCACGTTCGTAGGGCTCCAACTGGTAGAGTGGCGGCTTCCGATTCGCTTCGATTCAGTTGGGCGTAGATGAAGGGTAGGCGCGTGACGGACGACGCAAAGCGGTCAGGATTCTCTCGCCGGTCGTTCCTGCGTGGCGGCGCCGCGGGCGCCCTCTCGGGCGGTCTGACCACGGGCCTGCTGACCGGCGAGACCGCCAGCGCCGCTGCCGCGACTGACCCCGAAGCGACGGAGACGCTCGGTCCGGGCCCGGTCGAGATTGAACTCGAGGTGAACGGCGCCACGCGCCGGCTGGCGGTGGAGCCGCGGGTCACCCTGCTCGACGGCCTGCGCGACCGGCTGGACGTGACGGGTCCGAAACGGGTCTGCGATCGCGGCACCTGCGGCGCCTGCACCGTGCTCGAGGACGGTCGCCCGATCTACGCGTGCAGCCGGCTGATGATCGAGTCCGCGGGACGCAGCATCACGACGGTCGAGGGACTGGGCTCGCCGGACGCCATGCACGACGTGCAGCAGGCCTTCGTCGACCACGACGCGCAGCAGTGCGGCTACTGCACGCCTGGGTTCGTCGTGGCGACCGCGGCGTTGCTCACGCGTAACGCGGCGCCTTCGGAACCGGAGATCGAAGCGGGCCTGGGCGGCAACTTCTGCCGCTGCGGGACCTACAAGGGCATTCGCGCCGTGGTCGCGGGCGGCAAGGGCGGAGGAGTGAGCGGTGGCTGACTACTCGTGGCCCGAGGCGGACCGGAGGGCCCAGATCGGAGCCCGGCCGGCGCGACTCGACGGCCCGGTCAAGTCGACCGGGTTCGCAAAGTACCCGTCCGACCAGAACCCGGATGGCCTTCTGGCGGCGAAGATCCTGACCTGCCCGCACGCCCACGCCCGGATCGTCGGGATCGATACCTCGGCTGCCGAGGCGATGCCCGGCGTGCGCGTGGTCCACGTGATTCAGGGCGAGGGCTCCGAGATCCAGTGGGCCGGCGACGAGGTCGCGGCCGTCGCCGCCGTCACCGAGGACTTGGCCCGGGACGCGCTGCGGGCGATTCGGGTCGACTACGAGGTCCTTCCGCACTTCGTCACGGAAGAGGACCGCGATGGGGCGCCCGGCGCCAGACCGGCCGGGGAGAGGGCGGAGGGCGATCCCGACGCCGCCTTCGCCACCGCTCATCGCGCGGTGGAGCGGACACTGGGCATGCCGCAGATGGCCCACATGTGCCTGGAGCCGCATGGCCAGGTCTGTTCCTGGGACGGCGACGAACTGGAAGTGCACGCCTCGACCCAGGCGGTTTCGACCCTGGCCGGGCAGTTCGCGACGGAACTCGGCCTGCCGGCCAGCCAGGTGCGGATCCGGACCGAGTACATGGGCGGCGGCTTCGGTTCGAAGTTCTCGCCGGATCGTTGGGGCATCGTCGGCGCCGAGTTGGCGCGCAAGGCGGGCGCCCCGGTGAAGCTCTTCCTCGAAAGGGACCAGGAGGTGACGGTCGCGGGCAGCCGGCCGTCCGCCTTTGCGCGCATCCGCGCGGCGGCCGACGAGCGGGGCAAGCTCGTCGCGTGGGATTCGGACTCCTGGGGTTCGGGAGGCCTTCCGGGCACGGGCCAGACGCCCCTGCCGTACGTCTTCAGCAGGTTGCCGAACCGCCGCACCCGTCACACCTCCGTACCGACGAACCTGGCCGGCTCCCGAGCCTGGCGGGCGCCCAACCATCCGCAGGCCTGCTTCCTGACGATGGCGGTCCTGGATGACCTGGCCGACGAACTGGGTCTCGACCCGATCGACTTTCTCGAACGCAACCTGGACCTGACCGGGCGGCCGGACACCTACCGGGAGCAACTGGCGATCGCCGCGGAGATGGCGTCCTGGAAGGAGCGCTGGCAGCCCCGCGGGCGTGAGCGCGAGGGCGCTCTTCAGCGGGGGCTCGGCGTCTCCGTCCACACCTGGGGCGGGCGCGGCCACTCGAGCAACTGCGACGTGACGGTGCATCCGGACGGCGCGGTCGAGGCGCGGATCGGCAGCCAGGACATTGGAACCGGCACCCGCACGATCGTGGCCCAGGTGCTCGCCGAGACGTTCGGGCTCGAGCTCCACCAGGTGCGGGTGTCCCTGGGCGACAACGTGTATCCGCAGTCGGGTCCCTCCGGCGGCAGTTCGACGGTCGGCGGAGTCACCGCTTCGACACGGCGGGCCGCGCAGGACGCCTTGCGCGAGGTGCTCGTCCACGTGGCGCCGCGCCTCGAGGCCGAGCCGGAGCAACTGGTCGCCGGGGGCGGCCGGGTGTTCGTGGACGGGGATTCCTCGCGCGGCATGTCCTGGCGCGAGGCGGCGGCACAGATCGGCGGCGCGCCGATCAGCGTTCAGGGCCGGAATCCCGGTCCCGGCCGGCTGATTTCCAGCGGCGTGGGCGGCGTGCAGATCGCCGAAGTCGAGGTCGATGTCGACACCGGTGTCGTGCACGTCGAGCGGATGATCGCGGTCCAGGATTGCGGCCTGATCATCAATCGCCGGCTGGCTGAGAGCCAGGTCTACGGCGGTCTGATCATGGGTGTCGGCTACGCGCTCTACGAGGAGTGGATTCCGGATCCGGTGAGCGGCAGGCTGCTGAACGCGGACATGGAGTTCTACAAGCTGGCCGGTCTCGTCGACGTGGGGTCGCTCGAGGTCCACATGATGACCGGCCCGGGCTATGACGAACGCGGCGTGATCGGCTTGGGCGAGCCGCCCGTCATCTCACCCGGCGCCGCGATCAGCAACGCGGTGGCGAACGCGATCGGCGTCCGGGTGCCCTACCTGCCGTTGACGCCCGACCGGGTGCTGGATGCTCTGGCCGGACGCGGAGAGCCGGCCTGATGCGCCCGTTCGGCTACGCGGCGCCGGCGACCGTCGAACAGGCGGTCGGCCTGCTGGCAGCGGAGGGCAGCGAGGCGCTGGCCGGCGGCACGGATCTTCTGAGCCTGCTCAAGGACGATGTCGAACGGGTCGACCGCCTGGTCGCGCTTCGCGGCGTGGCGGGTCTCTCCGGAATCGAGCTCGACGGCGGCAGGCTCCGCGTAGGCGCCATGACGACCCTGCAGGAACTGCGGGACCATGAGGATGCGATCGAGGCCCTTCCCGCCCTGGCGGTCGCCATCGACGGCGTAGCCAGCGCACAGTTGCGGGAGATGGGCACGGTCGGCGGCGATCTGCTCCAGCGGCCCCGGTGCTGGTATTACCGCCGGGGCTTCGGCCTGCTGGCGCTGACCGCCGACGGCCGCTCGATGGCTGCCGAGGGCGACAATCGCTACCATGCGATCTTCCCTGCAGGCGAGGCCCGCTTCGTCAACCCGTCCAGCCTGGCGCCGCTGCTGGTGGCGCTCGGGGCGGAGGCGGTGGTTCACGGGCCCGCCGGTGAGCGCCGCCTGCCGGTCGAGGCGCTGTACCGGGCGCCCCTGAGTCCCGGAGAACGCGAGAACACGCTGGCGCCGGGCGAGCTCCTCGCCGGCGTCGAAGCGAACGTCGACGGATCCCGGTCGGCCGTGTACGAAGTCCGCCAGCGCCGCTCGCTGGACTGGCCGCTGATGGCGGCCGCGGTGACGCTCACCGGCTCGGGACCGCGAGCGGAGAAGGCGCGGATCGTGCTCGGCCACGCCGCCCCGACACCCCATGTGGCGTCGGCGGCGGGTGACCTCCTGTCCGGGCAGGAACTGACGTCGGAGACGGTCGCCGCGGCCGCGAATGCGGCGGTGGAAGATGCCCGGCCGATGAGCGGCAACCGGTACAAGGTCCAGCTTGCCCGGACCGCGGTGCGGCGAGCGCTTGGTCACGCTGCCGGGATGGAGATCTGAAGCGATGGCCGACCGACTCCCCGCTCCTGAAGCTCCGCAGCTCTGCCGGCGGCTGCGCTGGAAGACGATGTTCATCGCCCTGGCGCCGGTGGAGCCGGGCACGGATGTCGACCCGCAGCACGACATCGACGACGGCTTTGTCTGGTGTACGCACAGCATGAACTGTCTCGGGCCCGACGGCGCGGTAGCCTCCCGCGAGGACTGCCGGGAAGGCCGCCGGTGCTTCGAGAGCCACGGAGACCTGCCGACATGAGATTCGCTTCACGGACTCTTATCCCCGCCCTGCTTCTGGTCGTCCTGCCCTCCGCCGCCAGCGCGGCCGGGGTTGCCGGCACCTATCTCGAAGCCCGGACCGCTGACGTTTACACCGGTCCCTGTTTCGCCAACTCCGAAGTCGGGCTGGTCGGCAACGAAGCGATCATGGCCTGGCGGATCGAAGCGGGCGGCTGGGACGGCGTCGACCTCTCGGGCCTCTCGGTGCTGGCGGTCGTCCGCTCGGATGCGACTCTGGGCGATCCGTACGCCGAATCGCGAACCACGGAATCCGTGCTGATCGTAGACGCGGCCGCGGACCGGTCGCAGCGTTCGGCGCTCGAGGGTTTCGCGCGCGGCATGGGGGGAGTGCTCGTTGCGGACGTGGCCCGGGTCGAGGCGGCGGACGTCACGTTCGATCTGCGGCCGAACGGGGCCGCCTCGGTCACGGCAGGCGACCTGGCCACGGTGAGGACGCGGCCGCTCGATCACCGGGACCACCTCTGCGGCAACGAGACGGTCTTCTATCCGCCCCTGGCCCCGACGGCCGGGGCCGTGCCCGGCGTCGCCATCGAGCACACCTGGCAAGGTCAAGGTCTCGGTGCCACCTGGAAGAGCCCCGGCAAGCGGAGCACCTTCGTGGGTCGCTTCAGCCGCTAGCACCCAGGTCGCCGCCCCTGGCGTCCCACCGATGATCATCAACAAACAGCAGATCGGCGACTCCAGCCTGCTGGCGGTGGAGGGCGTGATCAAGCTCGGAGAGAGCGCCCGGTTCCTGGCCGACGCACTGAAACGGAGCCTGTCGGACGGCGATGGCCATGTTCTGCTCGATCTCTCCGATGTCAACTACATGGACTCGACCGGCATCGGCGAGCTCGTCGGGTACCTGGTCAGGCTCCGCGCGGAAGAACGGAAACTGATCCTGGTGCGACCTTCGGAACGGATCGTCCAGTTGTTGACGGTGGCTGGCGTCGCGTCGCTGTTCCCGACCTACGACACGGTGGAGGATGCCCTCGCGGAAGAGGCCGGCGGGACCTGAACGGACCCGTGGGCGCCCGTGCCGGCGCTCATGGCGGCCTGAAGTTGGCGTTCTCCGCCGGCGGGTGCCGGGGAATCAGCCTTCGGGCGGATCGAGGACGAAGGGCTCAGGCAGCAGCTCGCGCAGTGTAAAGCGGCTCCAGTTCGACGGATCGTGGGCGCCGGCGGTGACCGCCACGATCGGCAGGTCGCAACTGAACTCGGCCAGGGCGTCGCGGCACTGCCCGCAGGGAGTGCTCGGAGGCACGGCGCCCGTGGCGAGCGCCATGGCGAGGAAGGAGCGCTGGCCGTCCGTTACCGCCGCCGAGAGCGCCCCGCGCTCGGCGCACAGAGACAGGCCCAGTACCCGATTCTCCACGTTGCAGCCGATGTAGATGTTGCCGTTCGCGGCCAGCAGCGCGGCGCCGACCCGGAAGTCGCTGTAGGGCGCGTAGGCCTGTTCCCGGCACCGGACGGCAGCGTCGACAAGAGCTTTCCAGTCGATGCCCTCCCACGTTGCGCTGTGCTCCGGCGTCGGCAGGTGAAAGACGCCCCGCGCGCTCATTCACGAGACCTTAGCAGTCCGTTGCGCGCCCTGGCTCGGACGTCAGACGAGGAACGTGATACTCTGCGCCGCCGTGAGCGAACCCCCCGTCGAGCCGCCAGCCGGCGGCCAGGAGGTCGGCTGGCAGGACGGCGTTCTAGTCGTTCCGGATCGCCCGATCGTTCCCTTCATCGAGGGAGACGGCATCGGACCCGACATCTGGCGTGCGGCCCAGGCGGTGATGGACGCCGCCGTCGCGAAGGCCTACTCGGGAGGGCGCGCCATCGCCTGGCTGGAGATTCTGGCTGGCGAGAAGGCCCTGGCGGAGACCGGCGAGTGGCTGCCGGCCGCCACCGTCGACGCGATCCGCTACTACCGGGTCGCGATCAAGGGCCCGTTGACGACGCCCGTCGGCGGGGGCATTCGCAGCCTGAACGTGGCGCTCCGGCAGTTGCTCGACCTGTATGCCTGCGTGCGGCCGGTCCGCTACTTCGACGGCGTGCCGTCGCCGATGCGCGAGCCGGAGAAGGTCGACATGGTTCTCTTCCGGGAGAACACGGAAGACGTCTACGCCGGCCACGAGTGGCAGCAGGGGACGGCGGAGACGAAGGCGCTGATCGATTTCGTCCAGCAGAATCTCGGCCGCGACATCCGCGCCGACTCCGGCATCGGGATCAAGCCGGTCTCGGTGACCGGGAGCAAGCGGTTGGTCCGCAAGGCGATCGAGTACGCCCGCGCGCAGGGTCGGGACAGCGTGACCCTGGTGCACAAGGGAAACATCATGAAGTTCACCGAGGGCGCGTTCAAGGAGTGGGGCTACGAGCTCGCGGCCGAGGAGTTCGCGGACTGCACGGTGACCGAGGACGACCTGTGGTCGAAGCACGATGGCCGCATGCCGAACGGGCACATCCTGGTCAAGGACCGGATCTCCGACGCGATGTTCCAGCAGGTGCTGCTGCGGGCCGACGAGTACGACGTCATCGCGACGACCAACCTGAACGGCGACTACCTCTCGGACGCCCTGGCAGCCCAGGTCGGCGGTCTGGGCATGGCGCCGGGCGCCAACGAAGGGGACGGTGTCGCGCTGTTCGAGGCCACGCACGGCACGGCGCCGAAGTACGCCGGCCAGGACAAGGTGAACCCCTGCTCGGTCATCCTGTCGGGCGTGATGATGCTGAACTGGCTAGGCTGGAACGAGGCCGCCACGTCGATCGAGAACGCGATCAGCCGAGCCATCCGGCAGAAGCGGGTCACCTACGACCTGGAGCGCCAGATGGAGGGCGCGACGCTGCTGAAGACTTCCGAGTTCGGCCAGGCGATCATCGAAAACCTCGACTGAAGAGCCGTCGCCCGTGAAGATCCACGAGTTTCAGGCCAAGGGGATACTGCGCCGGTTCGGGGCTGCCGTGCCCCAGGGCAAGGTCATCGACGATGCCGCTCAAGCGGCGCGGATCTGCGAGGACTTCGGTGGCCGCTGCGTGGTCAAGGCGCAGATCCACGCCGGGGGTCGCGGCAAGGGCGGTGGCGTCAAGGTGGCGTCGAGCCCGAGCGAGGCGGAGCGGTTGGCCGACGAGATCCTGGGCATGCAACTGGTGACGCATCAGACCGGTCCCGAAGGTCAGCAGGTGCGCCAGGTGCTGATCGAGGAAGCTCTCGAGATCGACCAGGAGCTCTACCTGGGCGTGACCCTTGACCGCGCCGCCGAACGCCCCCTCCTGATGGCGTCGCGCTCGGGCGGCATGGACATCGAGGAAGTGGCCCAGTCGGATCCCGACGCGATCCTGCGTGAGTTGATCGATCCGCTTCTCGGTGTGCTGCCGTTCCAGTGCCGGCGGATCGCCTCGGGACTCGGATTCGAGGGCGGCACGGCTCGCCAGATTCAATCGATCGTCGCCAGCGTCGTCGAGGCCTACCTGGAAACCGACGCTTCCCTGGTCGAGATCAACCCGTTGATGGTGGACTCGAAGGGTGACGTCTACGCCCTGGACGCGAAGATGAACTTCGACGACAACGCGCTCTTCCGGCAGCGTGACGTCGTCGAACTGAGGGACGTGCACGAAGAGAACCCGCTGGAGGTCGAGGCATCGGAGCACGGCATCAGCTACATCAAGCTGGACGGCAGCATCGGCTGCATGGTCAACGGCGCCGGTCTGGCAATGGCGACGATGGACATCATCAAGCTCTACGGCGCCGAGCCGGCGAACTTCCTCGATGTCGGCGGCTCGGCTTCTCAGGAGGCGGTGGCGAGCGCTTTTCGGATCATCCTCTCCGATCCGGCGGTCGAGGCCGTGCTGATCAACATCTTTGGCGGCATCGCGCGCACCGACCGCATCGCCCGGGGTGTGGTCGCGGCCATCGACGAGCTGGCCGCGGACGGCACGCCGGTGGGGGTACCGGTGGTGGTCCGGCTCGAGGGAACGAACGTCGAGGAGGGCCGCGAGGTGCTCGAGCGGGCGGACTTCGACTTCCTCGTCGCCGACGGCATGGCGAGCGCCGCGGAACGCGCGGTCGAGTCCCTGAAGACCAGGGTCGGGGGAAGCTGAGCCGATGTCGATTCTCGTAGGCGAGAGCACGCGCCTGATCGTCCAGGGCATCACCGGCAGGGAAGGGCTGTTCCACGCGATGGGCTGCCGGGACTACGGCACCGACGTCGTCGGCGGCGTGACGCCCGGCAAGGGCGGATCGACGGTCGAGGGCTTTCCGGTCTGGAACTCGGTCGAACGTGCGCGGCGGGAGTCCGGCTGCAATGCGACGCTGATCTTCGTGCCGCCGCCGTTCGCCGCCGACGCGATCATGGAGGCGGCCGACGCCGGCGTCGAGCTGATCGTGTGCATCACCGAGGGCATCCCGGTTCAGGACATGGTCCGGGTCAAGGCCTTCCTCCGGGGCCGGAACAGCCGTCTGCTGGGGCCGAACTGTCCGGGCCTGATCACGCCGGGCCAGGCGAAGGTCGGCATCATGCCCGGCCATATCCACGAGGCCGGCAACGTCGGCGTGATCAGCCGGAGCGGCACGCTGACCTACGAGGCCGTGTGGCAGCTCACGAACGAAGGGCTCGGCCAGACCACCTGCGTCGGCATCGGCGGCGATCCGGTCAACGGCACGAGCTTCATCGACGTGCTGGAGTTGTTCGCCGAGGACGAGGCGACGGAGGCCGTGGTCCTGATCGGCGAGATCGGCGGTACGGCGGAAGAGGAGGCGGCGGCCTGGATCGGCGAGCACCTCGACATTCCCGTCGTCGGCTTCATCGCCGGCGCCACCGCGCCACCGGGCCGGCGGATGGGCCACGCCGGCGCGATCGTGGCGGGCGGCAAGGGCACCGCTGCCGAGAAGAAGGCGGCGCTCGCCGCCGCCGGAGTCCTCGTTGTGGATTCGCCGGCCGAGATGGGCGCGCGGGTCGCTACGGCCCTGGGAGATAGGAGCTAGGAGACAGGCGGGATGGAAGAAACGCTGACCATCATCAAGCCGGACGCCGTCCGTGCCGGCAACACGGGCCGGATCGTCGCCCACCTGGAGGATGCCGGCTTCGAGATCCAGGCGACGCGCCGGATGCGTCTTTCGCGAGCCCAGGCCGAGGCGTTCTACGCGGTGCATCGCGAGCGACCGTTCTACGCCGACCTGGTCGCGTTCATGACCAGCGGTCCGGTGGTGGCGATCGCGCTGGCGCGCGAGAACGCGGTTGCTCATCTTCGCGACGTGATGGGCGCCACCGACTCGACGCAGGCCGCCGAGGGGACGATCCGCAACCTCTACGGCACGAACATCCAGAACAACGCGATCCACGGCAGCGACTCGCCTGAGAACGCTGGCGTTGAGCGGGCCTTCTTCTTCGCCGCCTGCGACCTGGTCGGCTGATACCGCCTCAGGGGACGGGCCACGGCTCCGCCGCCGACACTCGAACGCAGACTGGGCGCCCTCGACGGCGCGGCGATCGTCGTGTCCAACGTGATCGGCGGCGGGATCTTCATCGTGCCGGCCGTGGTGGCTCAACTGGCGCCGAGCCCGGCCGCCATGCTCGGGGTGTGGCTGGTCGGCGGAGCACTGGCGCTTGCCGGCGCGCTGGCCTACGCGGAACTGGCGGCGCTGCGGCCGCAGGCCGGCGGTGAGTACGTCTACCTGAGGGAAGCCTACGGCCCCCTCCTGGGCTTTCTGGCCGGCTGGACGTCGTTCGTCGCCGGGTTCTCCGGCGCCATTGCCGCCAGTGCGGTCGGCATGGCCGGGATCCTGGGCCGCTTCGTTCCCGCGGCCGCCGACACCACGCCGATCTTCTCCGTTTCTCTCGGGTTCGTGTCGTTGACGTTGTCACCGCAGAGCGCGGTGGCCCTTGCGGCGATCGTCGGCATGTCGGTCGTCCACAGCCTGGGTCTCGGTCCCGGCCGCGTCGTCAACAACCTGCTGGCGGGCGCCAAGGTCGCCGTGCTGGTCGTCGTCGTCGCGCTGGGGTTCTCGTTGGGGCGCGGAAGCGCGGCGCACTATGCCGAAGGTGGACCGATAGCTCTCGCCAGTTGGACGTTCGCGCTGATCCCGGTGTTGTTCAGCTACGCGGGGTGGAATGCCGCGGCCTACGTCAGCGAGGAGATCAGGAACCCGGAGAAGAACGTTCCGAAAGCCCTGCTGATGGGTACGGGAATCGTCGTCGTGATCTACCTGGCGTTGAACATGGTCTACGTCTACGCCATGCCGCTGGCGGAGTTTCCCGACCAGGCGCTCCGCATCGGCGACGTGGCGGTGGAACGGCTGTTCGGACCCGGTGCCGCGGGAGCCTGGGCGGCCGCATCGATCGTGATGATCGCGGCAGCCATCAGCGCCATGGTGCTGGCCGGGCCTCGGGTCTACTACGCCATGGCCCGCGACGGGCTGTTCTTTCCCGCCGCCGGCAGGGTGCATCCGCGGTTTCGCACGCCGGTCGTGGCCATTGCTGCCCAGGCCGTTTGGAGCAGCGTGCTGGTCCTGACCGGCACCTTCGACCAGCTCGTCGAGTACACGGGGTTCGGCGTCGTGCTGTTCGCGGGCATCGCCGTGTTCGCGGTGTTCGTCCTGCGGCGGCGACGGCCTCTGGAGCATCGTCCGTTCCGGGCGTGGGGCTACCCTCTCGCGCCTCTGTTCTTCGTGGTGGCGAGCCTGCTGATCGTCGTCAATGCTCTCCGCGAAAGTCCCGCGACCTCAGGCGCCGGTCTCCTGATCATCGGATTGGGGGTGCCCTTCTACTTCCTCTGGCGCTGGCGGAACTGAGATGGTGGGCGCCGCGTCACGCCGCTGGCCGCGCCCGTTGCCGCGAGGGACGGGTTGATAGGGTCCCTCGTCGGCACGGCAGAACCAGCGCGGGAGAGGGCTTGACCACAGCGACGCAACTGTTCTCGAGCCGGTGGGGCCTGATGCTCGCCATGCTCGGCATGGCCGTCGGCACGGGCAACATCTGGCGATTCCCCCGGATCGCCGCGTCCAACGGCGGCGGGTCCTTCCTCGTCGCCTGGGTCGTCTTCCTGATGCTCTGGTCGGTGCCGCTGATCCTGGCCGAGTTCGCGCTCGGCAAGAGGATGCGCAACGGGACGGTGGGGACGTTCGCGGCGATGATGGGCGAACGGTTCGCCTGGATGGGCGCGTGGATCGCGTGGGTGGCGGCGGCGATCGGCTTCTACTACGCCGTCGTCATGGGTTGGACCCTGCGCTACTTCCTGGCCGCCATCACGATGCAGCTTCGGGGCGAGCGATCGGTCCAGCTCTGGGAGGAGTTCTCCTACACGCCCCAGGTGCTGGTCTTTCACGCTCTGGCGCTCGCGATGGGCGTGATCGTGGTGCTCAAGGGGATCCGGGGCATCGAGAGCGTGGTGCGGATCCTGATGCCGGCGCTGCTCGTTCTGGTCGTGGTCCTCGCCGTCCGGGCGGTGACGCTGCCGGGCGCGGTGAACGGTCTGGAGTTCCTGTTCAGGCCCAACTGGAGCGATCTGCTGGATTCGAACATCTGGCTGCAGGCCCTGACGCAGAACGCCTGGGACACGGGCGCCGGCTGGGGCCTGGTGCTGACCTATGCCGTGTTCTCGCGCCGCCGGGAGGACACGAACCTGAACTCCTTCCTGCTCGCGTTCGGGAACAACAGCGTGTCGCTGCTCGCGGGCGTCATGGTGCTCTGTACGGTCTTCTCGATCATGCCCGGAGCCGCCGGCCAGATCGTCGGCGCCGGAAACGAGGGCCTGACGTTCATCTGGATACCGCAGCTCTTCAACGCCATGCCGGGCGGCTCCTTCTTCATGGTGCTGTTCTTCATGGCCCTGGTGTTCGCGGCCTGGACGTCGCTCGTCGCGATGTTCCAGTTGGTCGGCCTGGCCCTCGAGGAGGCCGGGATCGAACGGCGGAAGGCGATCATCTCTCTCGCGGCGGCGGCCTTCGTCTTCGGCATTCCCTCGGCCCTCTGGCAGCCGTTCTTCCTGAATCAGGACAACGTCTGGAGCGTCGCCCTGATGTCGTGCGGCCTGTTCTTCGCCCTGATCGCGATCCGCTACGGCGTCACCCGCTTCCGCGCCGAGATGATCAACAGCGGCGACCAGGACATGCAGGTCGGTGCGTGGTGGGACTGGGCGATCCGGCTGGTCGCCATCGAGGCGCTGGCGCTGGTGGCCTGGATGATCTGGAGCGCCCGGAACGAGCCCCTCTGGGGGCCTCTGGGCGTTGGCAACATGTTCGCGCAGTGGATCGTCGTCGCGGTCGTGCTGATCGCGCTCAACGGGGTCTTCCTGCGGGGCCTGAAGAAGCGCTCATCGAAGGTCGGCTAGCGTCGACTCAGCTGAGGCGCCGGTGCAGCCAGGCGCGGACTCCCTGGATCCTGTGCCAGGCGTTGGGCCAGCGGCGCATGATGAAAGCCCTTAGGCGCAGGTTCAGCCGGTTGCTGGCTAGTGACAGTAGAGCCACCCCCACGGGTACGAGGACGATCGCGGGGATGAGGGGCAGCGGGCCGAAGATCAGACCGAAGAGGACGAGAAAGGACCCCAGGGCGAACAGGAGAATGCGTACTCCGACCCGCAGCGGCGGCAGTTCCTCGTCGCCGACGGGGTGCGCCTGCAGTTCCGGGTGACGCTCAGTCTGCGGCATTGGCGGCTGGAGCTACAACCTGCAGGAAGCGACGCTTGCCCACCTTGAGCAGCACGTTTACACCATCCGGCAGGGTGAAGTAGGGATCGCCGATCTTCTCGCCGTCGAGGGAGACGGCTCCCTGCTGGATCAGGCGCCGGGCTTCGGCCCGGCTCGCCGTGAGCCCGGTGTCGGCGATCAGGGTGAAGAGCGGCTGGCCGGACGGAACGACGCGGGTTTCGATCTCGTCCGGCACGCCGCCGCTGCGGAACATGCGGTCGAACTCGGTGCGCGCCTCGTCGGCGGCGGCGGGGCCGTGGAAACGGCGTACCAGGTCATGGGCGAGGTCGGCCTTCAGGTCGCGTGGACTGGCCCGCCCCCTCTCCGCGTCGGCCTTCTGCCGCTCGATCTCGGTCTCGTCCATGTCGGTGAGCAGAAGCCGCCAGTCCCACATCAGGTCGTCGGGGATCGACATCGTGCGGCCGAACATCTCGCGTGGCGAGTCCTCGAACGCGATCGCGTTGCCCAGGCTCTTCGACATCTTCTGGGTGCCGTCGGTGCCGACCAGGAGCGGCACGGTGAGCGCGATCTGGGGCTCCATGCCGCGGGCACGCATCAGGTCGCGGCCCACCAGGAGGTTGAGCAACTGGTCGTGTCCGCCGAGTTCGACGTCGGCCTCCATGACGACGGAGTCATAGCCTTGGGTCAGGGGATAGAGCAGCTCGTGGATCGAGATCGGTTCGTGCTTCTCGAAGCGGTCCCGGAAGTCCTCCCGCTCCATCATCCGGGCCAGCGTGTAGGAGCCGGCGAGGCGGACCAGACCCTCCGCGCCGAGGGCTCCGAGCCACTCGCTGTTGTGCTGGATCTCGGTCAGCTCCCGGTCGAGGACTTTCCAGGCCTGCTCCTGGTAGGTCTCGGCGTTGGCCAGGACCTGTTCGCGCTTAAGTTGCGGGCGGGTTGCCTTCTTGCCGGTCGGGTCGCCGATCATCGCGGTGAAGTCGCCGACCAGGAAGACGACCCGATGCCCGAGTTGCTGGAAGTGGCCCATCTTCCGCAGCAGCACGGCGTGGCCGAGGTGCAGGTCGGGCGCGGTGGGATCGAAGCCCGTCTTGATGAGCAGCGGACGGCCCTCCGCGCGGGATTGCGCGAGCCGCTGCCGCAGGGCGTCCTCCTCGACGACGTCGACCGCTCCGCGGAGGAGCACTTCCATCTGCTCGTCGATGGGAGGAAAGCCGCTGCTCATGGGCGGAGGGTAGCAAGGCTCTCTTACGGTCTGGCGGCCGCGGCGATCCGGCCCCTGGCAACGATCCTGGCGTCGCCGGAAAGGCGCCAGCGGCCGAGACCGTCTGGCCCGTCCGGAGCGGTCTCGAGACGCAGTTCGAAGCCACTCCTGGTGACGGCCGCAATGGGCAGCGACAGCCGCCCCTCGGCGATTCCGCAAGCGGCCGCCGCGACGGCGCCGGTGCCGCAGGCGAGGGTCTCCGCTTCGACTCCGCGCTCGAAGGACCGGATGCGAAAGCGCCCCGGTGGATCGAGGTCGACGAAGTGGACGTTTGCGCCTTCCGGGCCCAGGTCAGCATGCGCGCGCAGCACCGGACCGAGCGACTCGACCGGCGCCTCGTCCAGGCCGCCCTGCCACCGGAGGACGAAGTGGGGGACGCCTGCGTCGATCCGCCATCCCGGAACATCCCGGCCGTTCGCGCGCAGCGTCATCCGCCGGCCCGCCGTCGGTGCCGGCACAAGGACGGCGGTGCATGTGTCGTCGACCGGTTCGGCGATGAGGTCGCCGGCGCCGGTCTCGATCGTCAGGCTTCCGGCGTCCGGTTCCTGCTCGAAAGCGAGGCGGGCCGCGCAACGGGCGGCGTTCAGGCACAGGGCCGCCCGAGCGCCGTCGGCGTTCGCGTAGTCGAGCGCGTAGCGTCCACCGGCTATCCGGCGCAGGGTGAACAGGCCGTCGGCACCGACCGACACGCCGCGGCGGCACCAGGCCCTGATCGTCCCGGCGGCCGGAGCCGGGCGTTCGATGAGGGCGATGAAGTCGTTGCCGGCGCCGGAGACGAGCAGGAACGGCGTGGCGTCCTGGTCGCTCATGCCACCCCTTGAGCGCTGTCGCCGTCCTCCTCCTCGTCGCTGTCGTCGGCAGCGGGATCGGAGACTTCCCTCTCCACGCCCCAGGTTTCGGTATCGTACGGGACATCCACCTGGACAGGTTACGGAGGGCGGCTCGGGGGCAGGGGATCGCCCTTCAGCCCGCAGCCCAGGCTCAAGAGGAGGACGGGCAGGACCACGGCCGGTCCGGACGGCGGAAGCAGACGGCGCCGGTTCGATTCAGAGGACATAACGGCTGAGGTCGCGGTCTTTCACGACGTCGGCGAGCGCCCGGTTGACGTAGGCGGCGTCGACTTCCAGGGTCACGCCGTTCATGTCCGGCGCTTCGAAGGAGACTTCCTCCAGCAGCCGCTCCATCAGGGTGGCCAGGCGGCGGGCCCCGATGTTCTCGGTCTGCGAGTTGACCTCGACCGCGAGCCGTGCGACTTCCCGCACCGCATCGTCACGGAAGGAGAGGTCCAGCCCCTCGGCGCCGAGGAGCGCGCGGTACTGCGTCGTCAGGGCGCTGTTCGGCTCGGTCAGGATGCGGACGAATTCCTGCTCACCCAGCGCTCCCAGTTCGACGCGGATGGGGAAACGACCCTGGAGTTCCGGGATCAGATCCGACGGCTTCGCCACGTGGAACGCGCCGGCGCCGATGAACAGCACGTGGTCGGTCTTGACCGGTCCGTACTTGGTGGTCACCGTCGTCCCTTCGACGATCGGCAGGAGATCGCGCTGAACGCCCTCGCGCGACACGTCGGGACCGTGGCCGCCATCGCGGCCGGCGACCTTGTCGATCTCGTCGAGGAAGACGATGCCGGCCTGCTCGACCCGCAGCCGGGCTTCCTCGGCAACGTCGTGGCGGTCGATCAGCGCCTCGGCTTCCTGCCGCCTCAGGATCTCCCGCGCCTCGCTTACTTCGACCATCTGGCGTTTGCGCTTGCCGAACAGGCCCGGGAGCATCTCCTTCAGGTTGATGCCTACCGCCTCGACGCCCTGGGGCGTGAACATCTCGAACTGCTGGTGGGAAGCGTCGTCGACCTCGATCTCGACCATCCGGTGGTCGAGGCGGCCCTCCTCGAGCCACTCGCGGAAGCGCTCGCGGGTCTCGGTGGGCGCGGGCTGGTCCGCGGGATCACCGGACTCGGCAGTCGGCTGGGGCGCCTGGGGGACCAGGATCTGGAGCAGCCTCTCGTCGGCCCGGGACGCGGCGTCGGCCTCGACGGCCGCCCGTTTCTCCTCTCCGACCATCACCACCGCGAGCTCCATCAGATCGCGGACGATCGACTCGACGTCGCGACCGACATAGCCGACCTCGGTGAACTTGCTCGCCTCGATCTTGAGGAAGGGGGCGCGGGCGAGCTTGGCCAGCCGGCGCGCGATCTCCGTCTTGCCGACGCCGGTGGGGCCCATCATCAGGATGTTCTTGGGCGCGATGTCCTCGGCGGTTTCCGGGTCGAGCTGCTGGCGCCGCCAGCGGTTGCGCATGGCGATCGCCACCGCGCGCTTGGCGTCCTTCTGGCCGACGACGTGGCGGTCGAGCGCGGCGACGATCTCGCGCGGCGTGAGATCTTCGACGAAGGGAGCGGGTGGCGCCGGCGGAAGCGTCATGCGCCGTCCCCGTCGGCTTCGAGACGCTCGACGGTGATCTGGTCGTTCGTGTAGATGCAGAGATCAGCGGTGATCCGCATCGCCTCGAGCGCGATCCGTTCCGCGTCGAGTTCGGTGTGTTCGAGCAGCGCGCGAGCCGCAGCCAGCGCGTAGTTCCCTCCCGAGCCGATCGCCAGCGGCATGTCGCTGTCCGGTTCGAGGAGATCGCCGTTGCCCATCGCGAGGAAGCTCTTGCGGCCGTCGGCCACGATCATCTGCGCTTCGAGCCGTCGCAGAGCGCGATCCGTCCTCCAGTCCATGGCCAGTTCGACCACGGCGCGCTCGAAGTTCCCCTGGTACTCGTCGAGCTTCGCCTCGAACCGCGAGAAGAGGGCCAGCGCGTCGGCGCCGCCGCCCGCGAAACCGACCAGAATTCGCCCCTTGCCGGCGCGCTGGACCTTGCGGGCCCTCGCCTTGACCACCGTGTTCGCGGCGCCGTTGGTCACCTGGCCGTCACTGGCCATGCATGTCGTGTCGCCGCGGCGCACGAGCAGGATCGTCGTCATGGTTGGCTGGGGCTCTCGGAGCTTCCCGTTGCGGGGCGCTCGCAGCTCGTCTACGGATTCTCTCGCAGAATGTTGAGCAGGGACACCTCGGGGTTGGTCCAGCCGGGGCCGCCGATATACCGGCCGATCTCGTCGCCGTTCCGGTAGACGATCGCGGTCGGGAGTTCCGTGACGCTGAGACGGTCAACCTCGGCGTCACCCCACGGGTTGTCGTCCCCGAGGCCGTAGTACGTGAACCGCACGGGCGAGTCCTGGAGCTCCTCGTGGACCTTCAGGCCGCGCGGCATGAAGCGCTCGCAGACGTGGCACCAGGACCCGAACACGACGCGGACCTCGACCCCGGCGCCGAGCGCGGCCGCCTCCGCGACCGCCGCCGGGTCGCTCGCGTAGGAGCTGGCGTCGCGGCGATAGCCCGGTTCGTGGGCGTAGAGCTCCGCGAGCGTCGCCTCGCCGGCCCAGGAGGGGCGCTGCCGGAGTTGGGCCAGCACGCCGTCCACCGCGAACTCGAGTCCCTTCGGAATCTGGCGGAACGGCATGGCGGGGCCGAACAGGGCGCCGGGCAGGAGATCGAGGGTGTCCTCGCCGGCGGGTGAGATCTTGAGTAGCTGAACCTTGCGGGTCATCTGATTGCGCGCGCTCAGCAGTACCGGGGACGGCAGGCCATCGGCGACCACGAGGAAAGCCCCCGCGGTGCGGGAGAGGTAGAGCTGCGCGTCAGGCGCCACCTGTCCCTGGAGGAAGAGCTGGTAGTCGCCAACGAGTTGGAAGCCGCGCAGGTCGTCCTGGGCGACGGCGGCGCCGGAGCCCGTCAGGCACGCGACCATTGCCAGTGCGCACGGAGTAGTTCGGAGGGCTGCAGGGAGTTTCATTCGAGGTCCTCTTCTTGAACTGTCAGGAAGGAACTCAGGCGCCCTTCGCCCTGGGATGGCTTTCCCGATAGACCTGAAGCAGGCGACCGGTATCCACGTGCATGTAGCGCTGAGTGGTCGAGAGCGAGGCGTGGCCGAGGAGTTCCTGGATCGAACGCAGATCGGCGCCCGACTCGAGCAGATGGGTCGCGAAGCTGTGGCGCAGGGCGTGCGGGTGAGCCCCGTTTGCCTGTGCCGTCTCCTCGACATAGCGGTCGATAACACGCCGGACGGACCGCGCCGAGAGCCGTCCCCCGTTGCGGTTCAGGAACACCGGTTCCAGGTGCCCGTTCTCTTGCGGGTGTCCGGCCTCCTTGCCGCCTCGACGCCGGAACACTTCTTCCCAGGCGTCGAGCCACTGGCGGAGCGCCTGCTCCGCCGGCCCGCCGAAGGGCGTCATCCGTTCGCGGTCTCCCTTGCCGACCACGCGGAGCACTCTGGCCCCGAGGTCGACATCGCGCCAGTTCAGTGCGACCAGCTCCCCGACCCGGAGCCCCGAGGCGTAGAGGAGTTCGAGTAGCGCGCGGTCCCTCAGGCCGAGTGGACCGTCGCGGCCTGCGGGCGCCTCGAGCAGGGCTTCGATCTCCCCCGGACGCAGGTGACGCGGCAGGGTCTTCTCGACCTTCGGCGCGGGTACCGACTGGGCCGGGTTCGACTGCATCCGGCCCATCAGACAGGCGTAGCGGAACAGGCCGCGCAGCGCCGACAGGTGCCGGCCCTGGGTGCGCCGGGCCAGTCGACGCTGGTTGAGAGCGGCGACGAAGGACCGGACCAGCAGTTGGTCGATGTCGTCGAGGTTCTGGTCATCGCTGCCGCTGGCGGTTCGAAACTCGGCGAAGGCCGCGAGATCCCGGCCGTACGCGCGCACGGTGTGTTCGGAACAATTGCGCTCCAGCTCCAGGTATTCCAGGAAATCGGCGATCAGTTCGGCGAGGGCGCCGCGCTGCTCGTCTCGTCTTCCTGGCCCGGCGTGATCGATGGTGCTTCCCACGTTGGCGCTCCCGCGATCCCCATTTTAGCGGCCCAGGCTACGAGCGCCTGTCGCGCCCGGTCCACGTAGGCGGCGCGGCGGTCGCGTCGCCGGACGCGTTCGGCAAGGGGTTCGAGCAGGCCGTAGTTGATGTTCGTCGGCTGGTAGCGTTTCGGGTTCGACTCGGTGAGGTGTCTGGCGAGGGCGCCGAGCGCGGTCGTGTCGGGCAGCGGCGACGGCTGCCGGCTTCCGTCCTGGAGCGTGAGGTACAGCGCGATGACGAGACCGGTGGCGGCCGATTCGAGGTAACCCTCGACGCCGGTCATCTGGCCCGCCAGCCTCAGGTTGGGTCGCCCGGCGAACCGGTACCAGCGATCGAGGTGGAGAGGGGCGTTGATGAAGGTGTTGCGATGGACCTGGCCGTAACGGACGAAACGGGCGGATGCGAGTCCCGGCAGGGTCCGGAGCACGCGGCGCTGTTCGGGCCAGGTCATCCGGGACTGGAAGCCGACGAGGTTGTACTGGCTGCGGGCGAGATCTTCCTGGCGAAGCTGGACCACGGCGTGCGGGCGTCTTCCGTCTGGCGTACGCAGCCCTACCGGCTTCATCGGTCCGAAGCGCAGGGTGTCCTCGCCGCGCCGGGCGAGCTCCTCGATGGGCAGGCAGCCCTCGAAGAACAGCGGGCGCTCAAAGTCGCGCAGCTCGATCGTGCCGGCCTTGAGCAGGCTGCGGTGAAAGCGCCGGTACTCCTCCTGGTCGAGCGGGCAGTTCAGGTAGTCGTCGCCTCCCTTGCCGTACCGTGAGGCCCGGAACAGACGATCGTGGTCGAGGCTCTCTCCTGCAACGATGGGAGCGATCGCGTCATAGAAATAGAGATGGTCCGCACCGATCAGACTCTCGATCTCCCGGGTCAGCGCCTCCGACGTGAGAGGTCCGGTAGCGATCACACAGTCGCCGCCGCCGGGTTCGGGCAGCGCCGTCAGCTCTTCGCGCCGGAGTTCGATCAGGGGGTTGGTTTCGACGGCGGCCGTGACGTCGGCGGCGAACAGTGTCCGGTCCACGGCCAGCGCCCCGCCGGCGGGAACGGCGTTCCTCCGGGCTGCGGCGATGATCAGGGAGCCGAAGTACTCCATCTCCCGCTTGAGCAGGCCGGCGGCATGGTGCGGGTCGTCGCTGCGCAGCGAGTTCGAGCACACGAGTTCGGCGAGATCCGTGCTCGCGTGGGCCGGCGTCGAGCGTTGCGGCCGCATCTCGTACAGGGTCACGGCCCGGCCCCGGGAGGCGAGCTGGAAGGCGCATTCGCTGCCGGCGAGCCCGCCGCCAACGACTACGACGGGCGCGGTCATTCGCGCATCATGGCAAGGCCCTGCCGGCTTGACAAGGTCCACCGCTCAACTATCGTCCCCCGCGCATGAGCAACTTTGCGTCCATCGTCCTTGACAGGGGCATCTCATCTATCTCCGACGTCTCCGGCGCGTATGGCTAGCTCACTCGTCATCGTCGAGTCGCCGGCCAAGGCCCGGACGATCGAGCGCTACCTCGGGCCCGGCTACCGGGTGGAGTCGTCGATCGGACATATCCGGGACCTGCCCAGGACCGCCGCCGAAGTGCCGCAGAAATACCGCGGGCGCCCGTGGGCCCGCCTCGGTGTCGACATCGAAGGTGGCTTCGATCCCCTCTACGTGATCCCGCGCGAAAAGAAGGAGCAGATCACCAAGCTCCGAAAGGCGCTGCGGGAGGCCGACGAGCTCGTGCTCGCTACGGATGAAGATCGCGAGGGGGAGGCGATCGCGTGGCACCTGAAGGAGGTGCTCCGGCCCAAGGTCCCGGTGCGCCGCATGGTCTTCCATGAGATCACCCAGTCAGCGGTCGAGGCGGCGCTGAGCAGGACGCGCGACATCGACCGCCGCCTCGTCGACGCCCAGGAAGCCCGGCGGGTGCTGGACCGCCTCTATGGCTACGAGGTCTCCCCGGTTCTGTGGAAGAAGGTCCAGCCACGCTTGTCCGCGGGCCGGGTGCAATCCGTGGCGACCCGGATCGTCGTCGAGCGCGAGCGCGAACGGATGGCCTTCGTGCCAGCGGGTTACTGGACCGTCGAGGTGGAGCTCGAGACGGAGGACGGGCAGGCCCGGCGCTTCCCTGCGCGGGTGTCGGCGATCGGCGGCAGGACGGTGGCTCGCGGGCGGGACTTCGACCGGACGACGGGCAAGCTGAAGACAGAGGCCCACCTGCTGTTGCAGGCCGAGGCGGAAGCCCTGGGCGAGGAGTTGCCGTCGACCCGTCCGGTGGTCGCTGAGGTGAAGGAGCAGCCGTTCACCCGCCGTCCCTATGCGCCCTTCATCACCTCGACCCTCCAGCAGGAGGCCGCGCGCAAGCTCCGGTATACGGCCCAGCGCACGATGAGGGTGGCGCAGGGGCTGTACGAGAACGGCTACATCACCTACATGCGCACGGACTCGACCGCTCTTTCGGGGCAGGCGATCGCCGCTGCGCGGCGGCAGGTCGCCCATCTGTACGGCTCCGAGTACCTTCCGGGCAAGGCGCGGGTCTATGCCCGGAGAGCGAACGCCCAGGAAGCGCACGAGGCAATCCGGCCGGCCGGCACCAGCTTCCGCACGCCGGACCAGGTGCGCGGAGCCCTCGACCGGGACTCGTTGCGTCTCTACGAATTGATCTGGAAGCGGACGCTTGCGTCCCAAATGAAGGACGCCTCGGGCACCAGCACCGCTGTGCTCCTCGAGACGTCCACACCGGGGGCCGGCGCGGTTCAACTGACCGCCTCCGGCCGCGTGCTGCGTTTCGCCGGTTTCCTGCGCGTCTACGTGGAGGGTAGCGACGATCCGCGCACCCGGGCGGAGGACGAGGAGCGTTTCCTGCCGCCGCTCCACCGGGGCGAGACGGTCGGCGTGGCGACCGCCGAGCCGAACGGCCACACTACGCAGCCGCCCGCGCGCTACACCGAGGCCAGTCTGGTCCGCGAGCTGGAAAAGCAGGGCGTGGGCCGGCCGTCGACGTACGCCGCGATCCTCCAGACCATCGTCGACCGGGGGTACGTCTGGAAGAAGGGGTCGGCCCTGGTGCCGACCTTCCTCGCCTTCGCCGTGACCCGGCTCCTGGAGCAGCACCTGGGGGATTTGGTGGACCTGGACTTCACCGCGCGCATGGAGAGCGATCTCGACGCGATCGCCGGTGGCGAGCGAGAGGCCACGCCGTGGCTACGAAACTTCTACTTCGGCCGGGAGCCGGGGCCGGAGGGTGCCGGCCGTAGGGGCCTGCAGTCGCTGGTCGGGGAGGGGATCGACGATATCGACGCCCGCGCCGTGTGTTCGCTCCTGCTTGGCGAGGACGAAGAGGGCCGCGAAGTCGCCGTCCGGGTCGGCCGCTACGGTCCCTACGTCCAGGCTGACGACGGGGAACGGGTTTCGCTCGAAGACAACCTGCCGCCGGACGAACTGACCCTCGAGCGGGCGGTTTCAATGCTCGCAGGAGCCTCGGAACAGAGCGGTCCCCTCGGTCACCATCCGGAAACCGGCGAACCGGTGTACGTCAAGACGGGCCGCTACGGCGACTACGTCCAGTTGGGTGATCCGGCGCCGGCCGGGACAGGCCGGAAGGCCGCGCGCGGGGGGCGCAAACCGAAGATGGCGAGCCTTTGGCCGTCGATGGATCGGAAGAGTCTCACTCTCGACGACGCGCTACTGCTCTTGTCCTTTCCGCGCGAGCTCGGTTGCCATCCCGACAACGGTGAGGTCGTCACGGTCCAGGACGGACGGTACGGAGCCTACATACGCTGCGGCAAGGAAAGCCGCAGCCTGGAGAGCCAGGAGCAGATGGCGACGATCGGGCTCGACGAGGCCCTGGCGCTGCTGCGCCAGCCGAAGCGCCGCCGGGGCTCGTCGTCGGTGCTCAAGGAACTGGGCGAACATCCGCAGACCGGTCTCGCTCTCGCCATCAGGACGGGGCGCTTCGGCCCCTACGTAACGGATGGCCAGGTCAACGCCACGGTCCCCAAGGGCAAGGAGCCGCAGGATGTCGACCTGGACGAGGCCGTCGCACTCCTGGCGGCGCGGGAGGCGAAGCTGGTGGCCCAGGGCAAGGACCCCAGGGCGCCCCGGCGCCGGCCGGCGCGGAAGCGGAGGCCGGCGAAGAAGAAGACGCGCTAGCGGGCCATCAGTGCGTAGTTCGCCCCCTCGTAGCGGCGCACGAGTCCGTCGACTTCCAGGCGGGCGAGGGTGGCGAGAACCCCTGGCACCGGGCGCTGGAGTTGGGATGCTAGTTCCTCCGGCGTTCGAGCGCCTGCCCTCAGGGCGACCAGAAGGTCGTCGACCTCGGACACGCCGGCGGCGTCGGCTCGAGTCCGCTCGGTCGTCTCTTCCAGGGGACTCTCGAGTTGGGCCAGGATCGACGTGGGCAGGGTCTCGAGCATGGCGTCGGGATCGAGGGCGGGAATCGCTCCGTCCCGCAGCAGCAGGTGGGCGCCGGCGGACTCCCGGGAGAGGACCGAACCTGGAACCGCGTAGACATCGCGCCCGAGGTCGAGGGCCAGGCGTGCCGTGATCAGGGAGCCGGAACGCCGGGCGGCGCGAACCACGAGCGAAGCGAAGCCGAGGGCGGCGATCAGGCGATTGCGGATCGGAAAGTGGTGGGCACGCGGCTGCCAGCCGAGAGGGAACTCGGTGATCAGACAGCCGTGCCGTGCGATCTCGGTTGCGGTCCGGCGGCTGTTGCGCGGGTAGTCGACGTCGATGCCGCAGCCGAGCACGGCGGCCGTGCGGCCCGTGCCGGCGCGGGCGGCAAGCGCGCTTCGGTGGGCGGCCTGGTCGATGCCGCGAGCGAATCCGGAGATGACGACCAGACCGGCCGCGGCCAGGCGGCGTGCAAACCAGGCCGCGACCTCGAGACCGTAGGCGTCCGCCTTGCGCGAACCGACGATCGAGATGCCGGGCGCCGGACCCAGGCGTCCGCGGACGTAGAGGACGGGGGGCGCCTGCAGTCCCAGGTCGGCGAGCGCCGGTGGATACTCACGATCGACCAGGGTGACGATGTCGACGTCGTCCTCGCTTGCCCGCGTCATCTCGGCGCGGGCGTCGTCGAGGCGGCCACGCGCCGCGACCAGGATGGTCCGAACCCTGTCCAACGGCGCTTCGAGGCTGTCGGCCGCCTCCTCGGCGAAGCGGTCGCTGCGGAGTTCGCCTGCCGTGCGGAGCCGTTGGGCGAGCGCGCAGATGAGACCGCGGTCGCCATGCACGAGATTCAGGGCAACAAGCGTTCGTCGGACATCGTCTGCGTCTTTCGGAGGATCTCCGTTCGGGACCGGTGTTTCTGCCATCGCGCTGCCTTCCTCCCGGATCGTCCGGCTCTCCTGGAACGGCGCTCAGAGACAGAGACGGATTCCATGTCCGTGATCTATACTGGCTCGATGACGCGCACTGCTTACTGCCGGCCGCGCGTTCTGGCGTTGATCGCGGGAGTGCTGGTCCTGGCGACGGTTTCCGGCGCCGCCGATGCGCAGAAACGCAAGGTGGCCCCCGAAGCCAAACAGCAGTGGCAATTCGGAGTCGACATGGCCAACCGGGGCCTCTGGAGCGAGGCCCTCTTCCGATTCGAGCAGGCTCGCCGGATTGAGCCTGAACACCCGGCGATCCTGAGCAACATCGCCGTCGCGCATGAAGCGCTGGGGCTGTTCGAGGAAGCCCTGGGCTACTACCGGCAGGCCCTGCGGCTTGCGCCTCGCGAGCGGGACGTTCGGCGGAACTACTCGCGCTTCGTCGAGTACTACCAGAACTTCAGGGGAGACCGCGAAGGCGAAGGAGAGGTGTCGCCGGTGGCGGAGGAAGCCATCCAGCCCGCCTCCCCGGAGAGCGGTGGAGGCGGCGCGAGCGGACCGCTTGCCGATGCGCGGTGACGTGGCTCCCGGCTCGCGGCGTTGCTCTGTTCGGAGGTCATGGAACGGTTCTTGCTTGCCCCGACGGTCGGAGGTGACGCGTGACGCAAGTGGCCAGTAGAGGATCGGCAATCGTGGCGTCGGCTGTTCTGCTGGCCGGCCTGCTGGTGCCCCTGACGGCGACTCCGGCGGCTTCGGAAGGGACCGTCGAGGTGAGGCTGAAACTGCCGATGCGGGCGCGGATCGACTTGACCGGCCGCGACACGCTGCTCCCGGCGCCCTTCCTGGTCGTCAGCCAGGAAGGGGAAGGCCGGATCGAAGGATCGGACATCGACGTTCAGGGCGAGTTCGAGCGCTACCTGAACAAGGTGCTCCGCCGTGAGACGGACCTGCGCATCGTCGAGGCGGGGCGGATCGACTACCCGACGTACGACCTGGAGATGCTGGCCAGGGACGAGGACTTCTGGCGTAATCTCGGCGAGAGCACGCAGTCGGACCTGATCCTCGCCGGCACCCTGGACTTCGACATTCAGGATCGGTCGGGCTACCGCACGGAGGAGTACATCTCGCCGTTCGACGGCCGCACCATGTACCGGCAGGTGCTCGTCGAGCAGACAGGCTTCGAGTACGACATCGTGGTCATGGTCTTCGACGGTTCGACCGGCGAATTGATCTACAACGACAACTTCAAGGACTTCAAGAGCTTCGAGGGCGAGCAGGCGGACCCGCTGCAAGGGATGTTCGAGAACCTGTACGCGCTGGAAGACCGCATTCTCGGCGTGTTCACGCAGAAGGACATCGAAGTCTCGCGCGTGATCTTCACGCCCTAAGGAGGAGCAGTGAGCTCAGCACCATCCCGGCCGGCCGGCACGCCGGCCATCCGCTTCACCGCCCTCGTCTGCGCGCTTCTGGTCTGCGCGGCCGCTGGCCTCGAGGCGCAGGGCTTCGGCAAGAACAAGATCCGTTACGAGGACTTCGACTGGCGCATCTACCACTCGACTCACTTCGACATCTACTACTACTCCGAGAGCGAGCCCCAGTTGCAGAAGGTGGCGTCACTCGCGGAGAGCGCCTACGACCAGTTGTCGCTCGACCTGGACTACCAGATCCAGGAACCGACGCCGCTGATCATCTACAACACGCACTCCGACTTCCTCCAGAACAACGTGATGGTCAACTTCATCCCGGAGGGGGTCGCGGCCTTCGCCACCTCGGCGCGTTTCCGGATGGTCCTGCCGATCGACCTGCCGGACATCGAACTCTACGAACTCATCCTGCACGAGCTGACCCACATCTTCCAGTACCACATCCTGTTCGGCGGCAGTCTGGGGCGGGCCATGACGAACAGCCCGCCGCAGTGGCTGATGGAGGGCATGGCGAGCTACTTCGCGGAGGATGAGAGCGCTTCCGACCGGATGTACCTGCGGGATGCGGTCGTCAACGACCGCCTGCCGCCGATTACCTCGGGCCAGGCGGGGGGCTTCTTCGCCTACCGCTACGGGCACGCCGCCTTCGACTTCATGGAGGAGCGCTGGGGGGCCGACGGAGTGATCGACTTCCTGTTCGAGTTCAGGAACACGATCGGCTCGCGGGTGGGCCGGGCGATCGAACGGGCCTTCCGCATGGACCCCGAGGACTTCGACCTTGAGTTCCGTCGCTGGCTTCGCAACCGGTACCTGCCCGAGCTGGTGGCTACGGGAGAGCCCAGCGACTTCGGGCGCCCGTTCCGCACCCGTCCCCAGGGCAGCCAGGAGACATCGCCCGTGGCCTCTCCTTCCGGCGATCTGGTGGCGGCGTTCTCGACCTTCCAGGGCGATGTCGACATCGTCCTCTTCGACACCCAGGAGCGAGAGCCGGTTCGCAACCTGACGCGGGGATACACGGCCGACTTCCGCCACTACGTCGCCCAGATGCTGACCCTGGGCCGCAAGCACGGCAGCGACCTGGCGTTCTCGCCCGACGGCAACTCGCTGGCCGCATTCGTACGCAAGGAGGCGGGCTACTCCCTCGCCATCGTCAATGTCCTGGGTGGGGGCGTGCGCCGCGTCATCGACATGGAGATCGAGCAGCAGACGGCACCCGCCTGGAGTCCGGACGGGGGGAGCATCGCGTTCGGCGGCAACCAGAACGGGCAGTACGACATCTTCCAGCTCGACCTGGGAACGCTGGAGATCCGGAACCTGACGAACGACGCGGTCTTCGACGGCTCTCCGTCTTACTCTCATGACGGCAACTGGCTCGTGTTCTCATCGATTCCGGGTGAGACGGCCCAACTGTTCCGTCTGAACCTGGGGACGATGGAGCGCGTTCGGCTTGGTAGCGACGAGCACCACAACACGGATCCGGTGTTCTCGAGCGACGACAGGACGGTGTACTTCACGTCGGATCGCACGGGCGCCGAGAACATCTTCGGGCTGAACATCGAGACCGGCGAACTCCGGCAGTTCACGAACGCGATCACCGGCTGCTTCCAGCCCACCGTTCTGGGCAGGGCCGGGAGCGACGACCGGCTGGTGTACACCGGCTTCTGGCAGGGCCGGTTCGATCTCTACGAGACGGACGTCGACGAACCGATCGGGGAAGTCCAGGTCGTGGACCTGGGGGAGACCTCGGAGCCGATCCCGGCGATCGACCTCTTCGAGCCGGACATTCAGGTGTCGATCGACGAGTCGAACAAGGAGGACAAGCGGGGTTGGCGGCTGTTCCTGGAGGATGCCCAGACCGCGGTCGGCGTGGACGACAACCAGACCTTCCTGGGCCAGGTCTATCTGCAGTTCTCGGACTTCCTCGGTGACCGTCGACTGTTCACGACGTTCGCCTCGATCGAGAGTTTCTCGATGTTCAACGTGACCTATCTGAACCTCTCGAGGCGGCTGCAGTGGCAGGTGTCGCTGTTCGACGACCGGGCCTTCTACATCGGCTACGACTACAACTACGGGTACTACGAGCGGGGCAGGTCGTTCTTCCAGCAGACCGGCGCCATTTTCTCGATCTCCTATCCGATGAGCTTCTACCGGCGGTTCGAACTGGGTGCCGGTTACATGCGACGCAAGCTGGACTACCAGGCGTATGCCCGGGACAGCGACTTCAACCTGCTGCTGGATGACTTCGGCCGGCCGATTCCGACCATCACTCCGCGAGAGGATGACTATCCGGTGATCCAGGCGGCGCTGGTCGGCGACACGACGGTGTTCGGACCTGCCGGTCCCTCGAGCGGGCACCGCTACCGCCTGTCCGCGGAGTACGCTCCCGATCTCGAGACTTCCGGGGCACTAACGCAGACCTTCCAGCTCGACGCGCGCAAGTACTTCCCGCTCACCAGGCGCAGCGTCTTCGCAACCCGGCTCTTCGGCAGCGTGAGGCAAGGGAACTTCCCCAGTCCGGTGTACTTCGGCGGGCTCGACACGGTGCGCGGCGTCGACTTTCGGGACATGGTCGGCGACCACGGCTTCTTCACCAACCTTGAGCTGCGATTCCCCCTGATCGACTTCTTCGTGACGCCGATCTGGACCTTCCAGGGGATCCAGGGGCGCTTCTTCGTGGATATCGCCGGCGCCTACTTCGACGGTATCCAGGACTTCAACGTCTGGGACTCGGAGAACAGCCGGCTGGACGACGCGATCGCTGCCTACGGTTTCGGCATCACGGTGCGGATGCTCGGCCTCGATCTGCACTGGGACTTCGCGACCCAGTGGGACCTCAAGGAGTCGGGCGACAGCCGCACGACGTTCTGGATCGGCCAGCGGTTCTAGCGGGAGCTTGCGCCGGCAACTCCCGCTCTTCGGCGACGGCGCGCTGGCAGCCGCCGCTCGCGAATCGAAGCTGCACTCGCGCCGGCGGAGAGCGGGCGGAGGCGCGGCTCTGCGGGCTGCCGTGCTCGGCTCCGGCAGCGGCGGCAACAGCACGATCGTCGAG
>VXUF01000142.1:2500-8564 GCA_009837085.1 Holophagales bacterium | reverse complement strand
CGAACGCAGGCTGGAGGCGGGGGGCCGATCCGCCGCCGACGTCGACGCAGTTCTCCTGACCCACGAGCACGACGATCACTGCCGGGGAGTCGACCGTTTCGCCAGGCGGCACCAGGTTCCGGTCTACGGCACGCGGGGCACGTACAAGGGGCCGCTGTTGCGGGGCCTCGGCTCGTTCGCCCGCCCGATGGGCGCCGGGGTGCCGCTTACCGCCGCCGGCTTCCGGATCGAGGTGTTTCCGGTTTCACACGACGCGCGGGAGCCGGTCGGAATCGTGGTCGAGAGCAGCGGCGGATACCGCTTCGGGCTGGCGACGGATCTGGGCTGCCGAACGCCGGAGGCATGGCGGAGCCTCCAGGACCTCGACATTCTGGTGCTGGAGTCGAACCACGATCTCGACATGCTGCGCACGGGACCATACCCTTGGCGCCTGAAGGAGCGAGTCGCGTCGAGGCGGGGGCACCTGAGCAACGAGGATGCCGCCGCCGGGGTCGAGGCCCTGCTTTCGGATCGTCTGTCCTGGGTCGTCCTTTGTCATCTCTCGGAAACGAACAACTCGCCGGCGTTCGCGTTCGCGGCGGTGCAGCCGGTGCTCGATCGGCGCCGCTCGCGGGCGAAGCTGCTGGTGGCCGAGCAGCATCGACCCGGGCCCTGGCTGGAGGTTGGCGGCTGAGCGCCGCGGGGAGGTGGTTGAGTTGACGTCGCAGGAGAGTCGTTTCGTGGCCCGCGTGCTCGTCTATCCGCGCGCCGAGGTGCTCGACCCCCAGGGCCGGGCGATCGAGGACGCCCTGGGTCGGATCGGATTCGACGGCGTACGCCGCATCCGTGCCGGCAAGAGCTTCGAGGTCGCGCTTGAGGCCGAAGACGAGAGGCAGGCGACCGAGGCGGTCGACCGGATGTGCCGGCAGCTTCTGGCCAACCCGATCGTCGAGGACTACACGGTGGAGTGGGTCTCGGAATGAAGTGCGGGATCGTCGTCTTTCCCGGGAGTAACTGCGACCACGACGTGTACCACGTGCTGAATCACGTGCTCGGGCAGGAGACGACGTTTCTGTGGCACCAGGAAACGTCGCTCGAGGGATGCGAACTTGTCGTGCTGCCGGGCGGTTTCTCCTACGGTGACTATCTCCGGGCCGGTTCCATGGCTGCGCATTCGCCGATCATGGCCGCGGTGCGGCGCCACGCCGAGGTCGGGGGACGGGTGCTCGGTATCTGCAACGGTTTCCAGATGCTGCTGGAGACCGGCCTGCTGCCGGGCGCGATGCGGCGGAACCGGGACTTGCGGTTTCTGAGCGTCGACGTCCACTTGCGGGTCGAGCGGGACGACCTGGTCTATTGCTCCAACTACCGGTGCGGTGACGTGCTGCGGATGCCGATCGCCCACGCCGAGGGCAACTACGTGGACACCGAGGAGGCGCTTGACGAATTGGAACGGCGCGGCCAGGTCGTCTTTCGCTACGCGGACGCCTCCGGCCAGCTCGAGCCGGGCGCCAACCTGAACGGATCGGAGCGGGCGATCGCCGGTATCTGCAACGCTGGTGGCAACGTGCTGGGCTTGATGCCGCATCCTGAGCGATGCGCCGAAGAGATGCTGGGCAACCGGGACGGCTTGGGTCTTCTGGCGGGCGCGGTGGCCGCCGCCGACGGTCGCGTCGGTGCGCTGGCGGCGGCGGGCGGGTAGGACGGGTGACGACGCCGAGTCCCGCGGCAGGCGAGCCGGTCGTCGACTCGGTCCTGGCGGCCGATCACGCCCTGACCGACGAGGAGTTCGGCGGGCTCTGCGATCTGCTGGGTCGCAGTCCCACCTGGACCGAACTGGGCATCGCCTCGGCCCTCTACTCGGAGCACTGCTCCTACAAGTCGTCCAAGATTCACCTGCGACGGTTCCCGACCCGGAGTCGGCGGGTCGTCCATGGGCCGGGCGAGAATGCCGGAGTCGTCGATGTAGGCCACGGCTGGGTCGCGGCCTTCAAGATGGAGAGCCACAACCACCCGAGCTTCATCGAGCCCTACCAGGGTGCCGCCACCGGCGTGGGTGGGATCCTGCGCGACGTGTTCACGATGGGAGCGCGCCCGATCGCCTGCCTGGATTCACTGAGGTTCGGCGAGATCGACGGGGAAGGGGGCGCGCGGATGCGGCATCTCGTCGACGGCGTGGTGCGCGGAATCGGGGACTACGGCAACTGCGTGGGTATCCCTACCGTCGGAGGCGAGACCGGGTTCCACCGGTCCTACAACGGCAATATTCTGGTCAACGCCTTCGCCCTCGGTGTTTGCCGCGAGGACCGGATCTTCACCGCTACCGCTTCGGGCGCCGGCAACCCGATTCTCTATGCCGGCAGCCGCACCGGACGCGACGGCATTCACGGCGCCACGATGGCGTCGGAAGCGTTCGACAGCGAGAGCGAGGCGAAGAGGCCCACGGTACAGGTGGGCGATCCGTTCACGGAGAAGGTCCTGCTCGAGGCGAGTCTGGAGGCGATGAGGAGCGGGGTGGTGCTCGGGGTTCAGGACATGGGCGCCGCCGGTCTGACCAGCTCCTGCTTCGAGATGGCCGCCCGTGGCGGGGCGGGAGTCGATCTCGATCTCGATCTGGTGCCGCTGCGCGAGGCCTCCCTGACTCCCTACGAGATCATGCTCTCGGAGTCGCAGGAACGGATGGTCTTCGTCACCCAGAGGGGGCAGGAGAAGGCCGTCGTGGAGATCCTGTCCCGGTGGGGTCTCGAGGCGTCGAGAATCGGCCGGGTCACCGATAGCGGGCGTGCACGCCTCACGTTTCGTGGGCGTACGGTCGCCGACATGCCGGTCGAGCCGCTGGTCGACGGAGCGCCAGTCTACGATCGGCCGGCTGCCCCTCCGGCGGACCTTCACCAGCGTCAGCAGGTCGTGGCCTGCGAGCCGCCGGAGGATCCGCTCCGGGCGCTGAAGGAACTCCTCGGGACGCCGGAACTCGGCGACAAGACGTGGATCCACCGGCAGTACGACTCGACCGTGCGCTCGAACACGATCGTCGGTCCGGGCTCCGACGCCGCCGTGCTGCGGCTCAAGGGAACCCCTTCGGCGCTGGCGCTGACGTCGGACGTCAATCCCTCCTATTGCTGGCTCGACCCGCGGATGGGTGGGAGGCAGGCGGTAGCCGAGGCGGTTCGCAACCTGGCCACGGTCGGCGCGGAGCCGGTGGGCATGACGAACTGTCTCAACTTCGGTTCGCCGGAGAACCCTGGAATCGCCTGGCAGCTCCGGGAGTGCATCGAGGGCATGGCCGAGGCCTGCCGGGCCTTCGACGTCCCCGTCATCTCGGGCAACGTGTCGCTGTACAACGAGACCGAGGGTGAAGCCGTCCACCCGACTCCCACCGTGGCGATCGTCGGCGTCATCGATCGCCTGCGGGACGTGGGGACGGAGGGAGACCTCCACCTGGTGCTGGGGTGCGGGTTCTGGCGGCCGGCCGACCGGGTAGTCCTGCTTGGTTCCGATACCGGCGAGTACGGGGGATCGGCCTACCAGCGTCTGCTTCATGGAGTCGAAGCGGGGCGTCCTCCCGCGGTTGATCTGGAGGCGGAGGCCGCGCTGCACCGGCTACTCCGGCAATCGCGGCGCGCCGGCTGGCTGAGCGGCTGTCACGATCTTGCCGACGGCGGCCTGCTTGTTGCCATGGCCGAGTGCGCGATCGCTCGGGGGCTCGGCATGCGGGCCGCGGTCGACTGCGGCCCGCTTTCCCTGTTCTCCGAGGGTCAGGCGCGAGCGATCGTCACTCTTCCCGCCAGCCGGACGGAGGATCTCCTGGCGGCGGCGGAGACGCATGGAGTGCCGGCCAGGGAGATTGGCGAGGTGGGAGGTGACCGTCTGGTGCTGGACTTCGACGGCGGCGCCGTCGATAGTGCCGTCGACGACCTGCGGCGGGTCTGGGCGGAGGCGCTGCCGCGAGCGGTAGGCTAGGCCGGAATGTGCGGCATCTTTGGTATTGAGGGCGCCCCTGACGCGGCGAACCTCACCTACCTGGGCCTCTATGCCCAGCAGCACCGAGGCCAGGAGAGCGCTGGGATCGTCTCCTGGGATGGAGAGCAGCTTCATGCGGAGCGCGGCATGGGGAAGGTCGCCGAGATCTTCGACGAGCGGAAGCTGAGCGAACTCCCGGGAGGCCGCGCGATCGGCCATACCCGCTACTCGACGGCCGGCTCGAGCGTGATCACGAATGCGCAACCGATCGTCGTCATGACCTCGATGGGCCCGCTCGGGATCGTTCACAACGGCAACCTCGTGAGCGCCATGGCGACTCGCAACAAACTGGAAGCGGCGGGATCGATCTTCCAGACGACCAGCGACTCGGAGGTCTTTCTCCACCTGATGGCGACCCGCCCACATCATGAGATCGTCGAGTCGCTGCTACGCGTCCTGGGCGACGTCAGGGGCGCCTACTCCCTTCTGCTCATCAGCCGGGAAGGGCTGATCGCGGCCCGGGATCCCCACGGCTTCAGGCCCCTGATTATGGGAGAACTGGACGGACAGCCATGCTTCGCTTCCGAGACCTGTGCCTTCGACCTGCTGGAAGCTCGATCTCTCCGAGAACTGGATCGCGGCGAAGTCGTTCTGGACCGGGGCGATCAGATCGAGAGCTACCGGCTGCCGCCGGTTGCGAGGGCCTCCCGGTGCGTCTTCGAGCACGTGTACTTCTCGCGTCCGGACAGCGAGGTCTTCTCCGACACCGTGGCGCAATCCCGGCTGGAGATGGGGGCTCGGCTGGCCCGGGAAGCTCCGGTGGAGGCGGACGTCGTCGTACCCGTCCCCGACAGCGGCCTGTATGGCGCGCTCGGATTCAGCCGCGCTTCCCGTACCCCGATCGAACTCGGCCTGATCCGGAATCACTACATCGGCCGAACGTTCATCGAGCCGCAGCAGTCGATCCGGCACTTCGGCGTCAAGGTGAAGCTGAACCCGGTTCGCGAGTTGATTGCCGGCAAACGGATCGTCCTGGTCGATGACTCGATTGTGCGAGGTACGACATCGCGCAAGATCGTGAACATGGTCCGTGAAGCGGGCGCCACCGAGGTTCATGTCCGGATCACGTCGCCGCCGACGGCGTTCTCCTGCGTCTATGGCATTGATACCCCGACGCGAACTGAACTCATCGCGTCCGACCATTCGCAGGAGGAGATTCGCCGCTTTATCCGAGCCGACAGCCTGGCCTATCTCTCGCTCGAGGGAGTGCTCGGAAGCGTCTCGGGAAGCCCGGACTCCTACTGCACCGCGTGCTGGAGCGGCGACTATCCCGTTCCGGCCGAGAGCCATGGCGAGCCGCAGGCGGAGTTGTTCCCGCTTCGCCTTGAAGCCGGCTAGGACATGACGGAGGCCGACGCCTACCGGGAGGCCGGAGTCGACCTGGAGGCCCAGGATCGAGCCCTGGCTGGCATAGGGGCTTTGGTGAAGTCGACGTTCACCGAGGGCGTTCTGAGCAGTCTCGGGACTTTCGGAGGTCTATTCGCCTTGCCGGCATCGCTACGCGATCCTGTCCTCGTCGCTTCGGCCGATGGCGTCGGCACGAAGCTCAGCGTGGCACGGATGACCGGCGACTTCAGCACGGTCGGCGGCGATCTCGTCAATCACTGTGTCAACGACATTCTCGTGCAGGGCGCCACACCTCTCTTCTTTCTCGACTACGTCGGCGCCGGGAAACTCGAGGGCTCGGCCATGACGTCGCTCCTGGGCGGCGTCGCCGGTGCATGCATCGCGAACCGCTGTGCGCTGCTGGGGGGAGAGACCGCCGAGATGCCCGGCTTCTACCAGCCCGGTGACTACGAGCTCGTGGGGTTCATCGTCGGGGTCGTGGAGCGGGGCAGAATCCTGGACGGCTCGGCGGTGCGCTCGGGCGACGCGTTGATCGGCCTGGCGTCGGCGGGCCTCCACACGAACGGCTTCTCGCTTGCCCGCCGTGCCTTCTTCGACCTGGCCGGCTTCGACCTGTGTTCGCGGTTGCCGGGTTCCGAACGGACGGTGCGTGACGCGCTCTTGGCTCCCCACCTTTCCTACCTTGGGGTTCTGGAACCGCTGCTTGGCGATCCGCGTC
>VXUF01000042.1 GCA_009837085.1 Holophagales bacterium | reverse complement strand
CTCTTCTGGTACTGCCTGTCCGCGTACCGGAAGGCGATGGAGGAGGCGGGAAAGTGGGAGGTGGATTGAGGGAAGACACCGTCAGGCGAACTCGGTTACGGACAACACCAGCCGCACCAGGTCCACCTGTCGCCTGACGCCGAGCTTGGCGTAGATCTGCTCCAGGAGCCAGTAGACGGAGCGTCGTTGCCGTCCAGTGTCCGCGGCGATTTCAGTAACGGTCTTGCCTTCCGCCAGCCAGGTCGCCACTCGACTCTCGGCCGAGGTCAGGCCGAGCGTGCTGGCCACCACTTTCGGATCGATGCGGCCACCGTGAGACGGTTCCACGATCAGAACCACTGCCGCGACGCGCGGGCCGCCGAAATCGCTCTCAACGGCGGCCGTGGGTTTGACGTGGACGACATGGCGGGAGGGCGAACCGCGGAGCATCATCGAGCCGGCAACCGCTATGCCGCCGTGCCGTGGCAACGCGTCGGACAACAGGCTCTCAAGCCGCCTGCGGTCTGTCGGCAAGTGTGCAGACAACGTGCCACTGCGATCTGACAGGGCATCGCCACACCTCAGCATGGCGGCGGCTCGATTGTTCGCTCCGATGACCCGACCCCGCCGGTCGAGGTGAATGACACCGAGCCGAATCGAGTCGAGAAGGTCGGTCAGGACCGCTCCCGGCACACCGGCCTGGCTAAGCGCCTGGCGAAAGACGACCAACTGCCTGATGTGGGGAAGAAGCTGCTCCATCATCGCGATCTGCCCGGTTTCCCACCCGCCCCTTGCGACTGGGTGGCAGGCAGTCCAGGTGATGTGCGAGTAGCTTTCCGACCCCCTTAGCTTTACGCAAAGGGCCTCCCGCCCTAGAGCGTGAAGATGAACCTCGTTGTACGGGGTCGACCTCCTCTTCTCCTTTTCGGTGTAGAGATCAGCGTGACGAGCCAGCAGATTGTAGGGCAGTCGTCGGAAGCGCGACACGCCCTCATCAATCGGGTGATACAGCTTCATGTACTCGCGCTCGAGACCCGCAAGGCGCTGCCCGCGCCGGTAGTGCCCGACGAAGCTCGCGCGCACGTCAGTCGGAGGGCCTTCTCCGAGCATCAGGCTGCTGCCCCGTGCTCCACACACTTCTTCGATCAGGGCCACCGCTCGGGGCCAGTGAGCCTCGTCAACCATGGCTCGATGCAAGGACGCGAGGGTAGCTTCGAAGTCGTCCTGGTCGCTCACGACAGAAGAGGCAAGGAGTCTGACCGAGAGCACGACTCTACGCCCCGGTAGAATTACCGGGGTTGGCGCAACAGACCACCCGCCTGACGCCGCACCGAGCGAGTTGCCTCATGGACAAACGTTCCAGAGCCAGCCTTCCATGGCGGCCACGACCTGGTCAGCCAACTCGGCGGAACCCTATAGGGACTCGGTACTTACGGCCGTCCTCCTCTGGTAGCGCCCAGGGCCTGGGGCCGCGGCTGAGGCCTTGGATTCACTCCCGTCAGCAGAACCCGGGAAGACTACCGGTGACTGGAGCACTTCAGGTTTCTAGCGTTACTGCTGGGTTCGGCAGGTTGCCCGGCCGGGCCCGGATGCGACGTGAGGCCCCTGACGCAGCTACTGCCGGCCGTGCTGCTGGCACTTCCAGTGACGGCTCAACCGCCCTACGCGCCGCCGACTGAGGGCCTGCCCCAGGGTGTCGGGGAGTTCTGTGGTGGTCCGATCGTTGTCGACCTGCCGCACGACGAGCCCTGGCGCGCGACCTGGGCCGCCCGCGACGAGCTGCCTGATCTCCCTCGCTGGTGCGACGGCACCTGCGTCGTCGACATCGCGTTCATCTACGGCGATGACGCGGTCGGTGGCGCCCGGCCCGACGGCAGGCCCCATGGGCCGCAGACTCTCGGTGAGTTGCGGCGGGACATCGAGTATGCCGTGAACATGAACAACATCGCTTGGCGGCGCGCGGGCCTCGATGCAAGGCTGCGGATCGTCGGCGTGGAGCGCGATCCGAGAGTGCTGACCGACCAGTGGCAGGAGTTGCGCCGATCGAAGGAGCGACTACCCGAAGTCCGCCGGAGATTCGGTGCGGACCTCCTCTACTCGATCACTCCTGCGTCACGACAATGCGGGCTGGCCCATGCTCGGGGCCGGGGAACTTCGGCCCAGAGTGCAGTGCGGCTGGCTGCGGTAGGCGCGGTCACCTCCGCGTGCCTGACTACGACTGCTCTAGCCCATGAAGTGGGCCACAATCTGGGGTTGGCCCACCACCCTGAGGATGTCGTTTCTCCCACGGTTCCCTACGTGCCCTTCGGGCACGGTTACCGGAAGTTCGATCAGGCCGGTGTGGGCCTGTACGGTTCGATCATGGGAGGCGGTGAGGTCTACGCCTTCTCGACGTCAGAACACCCAGTGCGCGGTAGGGCACTGGGTGACCCGCAAGTGAGAGACGCGGTGCGGGCACTTCGCTACACGATTCCCGACGCGACTCGCTACTCGCCGACCGTGATCCCGGAAGCCCAGCAGAACCCGAAGGACTACGGCTGCAAGCTGAGCAGCATCAATGCGTGCGTGAACAACTGGCGGTTCACCGTGTTTGCGGACTACTCGACGGAGACCCTTGAGAAGGGGCAGGCGAGAGTGCTGGACACCTTCGGTCTTGGTGATTCGGCCTCACTGTTCTACTTCTTCGATCACGCCAACCCTGAACTGCTAGTCAAGGTGATCAACGGCTGCTGGCTGAACGATCACTACTGGGTTTTCGGTTCTGCTGCAACGGACCTGAAGTACAACGTTGTGATCGGCGACCTGGCGACCGCCGATGCAGAGGGCCAGGTGTCGCACTACAACTGGTACACGCACCGGGGCGGTGGCCTGATCATCGGACCGAACGGTTACTCGACCGACGCTGGCGTGATCAGCGACACGCGCGCGTTCCCCTGCAACCCGTAAGGGCCTCAGCGGAGGATTGCCACGCCGCCCCAGGCCGCGGGCGAGAACGCCTCGCTACTCAGGCCCCGCGCCGACCGCCCGCCGGATTGAGATCATGTAGCCCACAGGATCGGCCGGGAAGGGCGCCGCGGGCGCGGCCATCGACATCCCTTCCGGCAGGAAGTCACCTCGCCGGGACCGGCGGTGCAGCTCCAGCCGGTCGAGTCCGGTGTGGAACGTCTCGATCAGGCGTTCCGGGTCCACGTCGACGCCGATGGGGTTCCGTGCGAAGTCGCCGCCCTTCATCCACTCCAGGAGCTCCCCCCTGTTCGGGTAGTTGTCGTACTGGAGTTCGAGGCCGTTGCCGTCTGGATCCTTGTAGTAGAAGGACGTCGTGCCGCCGTGATCGGTGCACCAGTAGGGCTCGACTCCTACGTCGCGGAGGCGCTCGTAGGTGGCGAAGAGGTCCTCGGGCCCCGCGTACTGGTAGCCGACGTGGTCGAGGCCTTCCTGGGTTGGAGCCTGATCCTGTGACTGGGGCATGTTCGCGATGGCGATCCGATGGTGCTCCTGGTCGAAGCTGAGCCAACTGAACATCTCGTTCTCGAAGAAGGCCTCGCAGCCGAGCACCAGCTTGTAGAAGGCGCGCATCGCGTCGAATCGCTTCGTGCGCAGGAAGATGTGGTGGATGTAGCCGGGGCGGATGGTTGGGTTCGAAGACACGATGGACTCCTTTCTGGTCAGGCCGCCGCCACGACGTTGCGACGGACGCCGACGCGGTCGGCTTCGAGTTCGACGACGTCGCCGGCGCGGAGGAACTTGCCCTGGAACACGCCGACGCCGGCCGGCGAACCGGTGAGCATCACGTCGCCCGGTTCGAGCTGCATGAAGCGCGAGACATGCGCCACGCAGCGGGACACCGAGTGAACGAAGTCCGTGGTCCGCTCGTCCTGACGGAGTTCGCCGTTGACCCGGGCCCGGAGGCAGATGTCGAGCGGTTCGGCGAACTCGTCGGTGGTGACCAGCGCCGGCCCCATCGGCTTGAACGTGTCGAGGCCCTTCGCATGGCTCAGGGAGTACTCGGGACCCTCGAAGGACTTTCGCTGGAGATCGCGGGCCGAGACGTCGTTGGCGAGCGTGTAGCCCGCCACGTGCCGTAGCGCTTCGTCCTCGTCGATGGAGGCGCCGCCGATCCCGATCACGGCAGCCAGCTCGATCTCGTAGTCGACCTGGCCGGGCGCGACCGCGGGCAGCACGATCTCCTCGCCGGGACCGATGACGGCGCTTCCGGGCGCCAGGAAGAACACCGGCTCGGACGGCGGCTCGATGCCCCGGGCCTTGAGGAACTCGCGCGTCTCCTCGACGTGGCTGTGGAAGTTGATGCCCATGCCGATGACCTTGCCGGGGCGGAGGACCGGCGCGCGGAGCGTGATGCCGCCGGGTGCGCGGCGCCGCTTCGCGCTGGCATCGCGAACGATGCCGAGTTCCGGGTCCGCTCGTAGCGCCTCGCCGAGGTCCCCGTAAGGGAGATCGAGGATCTCGAGTTCACCGCCGGCCGCCTCGCGGGCGATTCCCTCGGTCGTCGTGAACAGTCTCATCGATTCCTCCCACTGGGTGCGCCGGCGTCCCCGCCGGCTTCTGAGGAAGACGCGCCGCGCAGCGGCGACGGTTCTGCGGCGTTAGGGGTGGTGCAGTAGACGGCGGCGAGCGCGGCCTCCAGACCAGCGCCGGGCTCCGAGCTCCCGTCCGCGTCTCTCCAGGCGACGTGACCGTCCGGGCGCACGAGGAGGACGCCATCCGGACCGATGCCGCTGATCGCCTGCCACTCACCGCGCGGATCCGCCAGCGCCGCGCCGTCGCCGATCGCGTGGGCGGCAAGCCCGAGAGACTCGGCAGCGGCGACCCAGCGCGCGCCCCCGGCGCCGCAGAGGACGGTCGGCCGGGATGCGTCGACGAGGTCGAGGGTGGAGACCCGGCCGCCCTCGCCTTCGACCCAGGCATGCGGCAGGCGGCTGCCCGGCCGGGTTGAGGGCACGAAGTCGAAAGTGGACGTCGCGGGCGCGGGTGGCGGGGTCCCGTCCGGAACCAGTGCGCCGCACTCGTAGTGCTGGCCGAGGTCCAGGCCCAGCATGTCGAAGTGCTCCCTCTGTGCATCGATGGCGGCCTGGACCGCGTTCCGGCGCTCCTCCTGTTCGGGAACGCGCCGTAGCTCCGCGCGCGCTTCGTCGGGTGAGAGGCCCGGGTCGACCTGCAGGGCTTCGACCACCTCGATCATCCTCAGGTGATTCGACAGGCTCTGCTCCGCGTTCACCGACGCGACGGGCTGCCGCTCCTGGTCGTACGTGGCCAGCAGCCGGTCGTCGGCGCGGCCTCCGAGCACGGCAGCGATCTTCCAGGCGAGATTGAAGGCGTCGGCCACGCCGGTGTTCATGCCCATGCCGCCGGTCGGCGGGAAGCGGTGCGCGGCGTCGCCGACCAGGAAGATCCGCCCGTCGCGGTAGCGGTCGGCCACCTGGCAGGTCATCTGCCAGAAGCCGGTCTCCCGAATCTCGAAGTCGGCCTCGGCACCGATGGCGTCCTCGACGAGCTGGCGGCAGCGCTCGGGCGTGAACGAGTCCTGCGGCACCCGTTCCGGATCGTACGGGTGCATGAAGATCCAGGTCGAGTCGATGTCGTGGGCGATGAAGACCGCGGGCTCGAGCGGATCGAGATGCCAGTAGAGCAGGCCGGGATGCTCCTTCACGACCTGGCGTAGATTGCCCTGGACGAACAGCGAGAGGTAGCTCTGGACGTGGGCCGGTCCCTCCATCCCGATGCCGAGCGCCCGGCGCACCGGACTCCCCGCGCCGTCGCAACCGAGCAGGTAGCGACTGCGGATCTCCAGAGTCTCGTCGGTTTTGTGATCCCGAGCTTCCGACACGACGCCGCCCTCCCTCTGCCTGGCGCCGAGCCATTCGACCTCGAAGTCGATCCCGGCGCCCGCGTCGCTGGCCGCCTCGAACAGAACGGGCTCCAGCCGGTGCTGGGGAATGTTCATCGTGGGTGTCGGCGTCGACGCGAACGTCTTCATGATCCGCTCCGGCGATCCCAGTTGCAGGTCGCCGATCACCGGGCCGGCCAGCGTCTGGACCCAGCGAATCGAACCCTGGTCCTGGGGTCTCGTGGCGACGGCGACCGTCTTCTCGGCCGGAATGCCGGCGGCCCGGAAGACCTCCATGCTGCGGGCCGAGACGACATGCGCCTGCGGCGCCGTGTGCAGGCAGGACCGCCTCTGCATCACCCGGTTGGACACGCCCATCCGGCTGAGCAGCCGGGAGCAGCAGAGCCCGACCGGCCCGCCACCGACGATCAGGACGTCGACGTCGTTCTCGTGTCGTGTCATCGGTCTCCTTCGTCCTCCACGCGGTAGCGCTCGGCCTCGGCGTCGTAGTCCTCGAATCCGACCATGCGCCGCAGACGCTCGAAGTCCACGGCGCGGTCAGGCTGCTCGCCGCTTCCCAGGGCTCGAAGAGCGTCGAGCATCGCCGCGGTGGCGGCGGAGAGAAGCGTCAGCGGGTAGGCAGCGATCCTGTAGCCGATCTCCTCGAGGCGCGCCGGCGGCAGCAACGGCGTATCGCCTCCCTCGACCAGGTTCGCCATCTTGGGGCCGGGGACCGCCTCGCAGAACTTGACCATCTCGCTCTCGGACCGCGGACCTTCGAGGAAGAGGATGTCCGCGCCGCGGTCGGCGAAGGCCCGGCAGCGGGCGATGGCCTCGTCCAGCCCATCCGTGGCGCGAGCGTCGGTGCGCGCCATGACCAGGATGTCCGCGCCTTCCTCGCGCGCGTCGACCGCGGCGCGGATCCGCGACAGGGCTTCGGCGCGGGGGACGACCCGCTTGCCTCGCGTGTGTCCGCAGCGCTTGGGCGCCTCCTGGTCCTCGATCATCACGCCCGCGAAGCCGGCGGCCGCGTAGTTCGTCACCGTGCGCTTGACGTTCATGGCGTTACCGTAGCCGGTGTCGCCGTCGCCGATCACCGGCAACCGGGTGGCCGCGCAGATGTTGCGGCCCTGGTCGAGCATCTCGCCGAAGGAGATGAGGCCCGTGTCCGGCATTCCCAGGCGGCTGGCAGAAACGGCGAACCCGCTCATGAAGGTCAGCTCGAATCCTGCCTGCTCGATGAGCCGGGCGGAGAGCGCGTCGAAGCAGCAGGGCATCACCCGGAGCCCGGGAGCGTCGATGAGGGCGCGCAGTTGTGCCGCGGGGGAGGAGTTCATGCGGCCAACGAACGTAACATCTGCTCGTCAGAAACTTGCGCGGCAGAGACTGGGTGCGCCGGCGTCCCCGCCGGCATCCGGCGCGAAAGCGCCGGCTTCTGGACTAGCTGCCGCGTCAGGGCATCGAGCGGATGACGAGGAGACCCATGGCTGAGTTCAGGAGGCCCACCCGCGGCCCGATCCGGGGAATCCACCACATCACGGGGCTGGTCGGCTCCGCCGCCAACGACCTCCGGTTCTACCGCGACGTGCTGGGGCTCCGCCTGGTGAAGAAGACCTGCAACCAGGAGAACCCGACGTCCGGCTGGCACTTCTTCTTCGGTGACCGCCTGGGCCACCCGGGGACGATCATGACGAACATCGTCCTCGAGGGCATCCCGATGTCGCCGGCCGTCGACGGTCGCGGGTCGATCACCGACGTGAGCTACTCGGTGTCGCCCGGGAGCCTGGACTTCTGGCGCGAGCGTCTGACCGCGGCCGGCTGCGCCTGCACCGAGCGCCCGGTTCGTTTCGGCGACCCCGTCCTGCACTTTCGGGATTTCGACGGCATCTCGTCGGAACTCGTCGGCTGCGAGGATGCGCGGATGCCGGACTTGGCCGACCTTCCCGCGGAGCACCAGATTCGCGGTTTCCACCACGCCACGGTCGCGCCGCGCATTCCCGAGTTGACCCTGCAGTTCCTCGTGGGCGTCCTGGGTTTCGAGGTGGTCGCCACCGAAGGGAGCCGCACGCGGCTCGCGGTAGGTGGCAACGAGCCCGGCAAGCTGATCGACGTCGTCGAGCGAGGCGACGGGCCCTGGGGACGGCACGGTCTCGGCGGTTTGCACCACATCGCGCTGACGGTCGACAGCGTAGAGGACATGGAACGGTGGACCCGAATCCTCGCCGGTGCCGGCCTGATCGTGACCGGCGCCCGGGACCGCGGCTGGTTCCACTCGACGTACTTCACTGCCCCTGGAGGCATCAACCTGGAGCTGTCGAACCTCGACCCGGGCTGGACGGTGGACGAGGACATCGACTCGCTGGGGGCGATCCTCTCGCTGCCGAAGCACCTGGAACCCCAGCGGGAAGCGATCGAGGCCGCGCTTCCTCGCGTCGAGTTCTGACCGGCCGAGCCGCCATGATCGAGCCCTACGATCGCGTTCCCTTCCCTGTCTTCTTCCGGGAGACCGCCGATTTCGGCGACGTCTACGGCGGGCCGGGCGGCTTCGTCTTCTTCGACGGTCACCTGCTGCGGCCGCGGGAGCGCGCATCGAAGACGGTCGTCGTCTTCAACCACCCGATCGGCGGCGGCGCCTGGCTGCCGCTGGTGCGGGGACTGGCGGCGGCCGGCCACCACGTCATCTATTGCAACGGGCGCTATCGCGGCAACGACACGGCCCTGATCATGGAGAAGTGCGTGGTCGACCTCGGCCGCACGATCCAGCACGCCAAGGAGGAACTCGGCTACGAGCGCGTCCTGCTCGGAGGGTGGAGCGGCGGTGGCTCGCTGTCGCTCTACTACCAGCAGCAGGCGGAGAACCCGACCGTCACCCACACACCGGCCGGGGACCCGTACGATCTGACGGCGGCCGGGCTGGTTCCGGCCGACGGCGTTATGCTGCTGGCCGCGCACATCAGCCGCGCCGGAACGCTCACCGAGTGGATGGACGCCTCGATCCTCGACGAGCGCGAGCCGCACCGGAAGGACCCGGAGCTCGATCTCTACGACCCGGACAACCCGAATCAGCCGCCCTACTCGGACGAGTTCCTCGAGCGCTACCGGCAGGCGCAGGTCGCCCGCAACGCGCGGATCACGGCCTGGACGGTCGAGAGGCTGGCGGACCTGAAGCGCGAGGACGGCGCCCGGAAGGAGCACTGCTTCGTCGTCCAGGGGACGATGGCCGACCCGCGCTGGCTCGACCCGGCGGTCGACCCGAACGACCGGGCGCCGGGCAGGTGCTACCTCGGCGACCCGGAGACTGTGAACATGGGGCCGACCGGCCTGGCGCGGTTCACGACGCTGCGAAGCTGGCTGTCGCAGTGGAGCCTTGAGAAGTCCAACGCCGACGGTCTGGCGTGCGCCGCCGGCATCGGCGTTCCGGTGCTCGTTGTCAACAACGGCGCGGACGACGCGTGCACGCCGAGCCACGCGCGGCGGCTCTACGCCGCGGTGTCCCACGACGACAAGGAGTTCCGCGAGATCGCCGGGGCCACCCACTACTACCTCGGGCAGGGCGACAAGCTCGCCGAGGCGGTGGCCATTTGCGGCGAGTGGATCGACCGCTGACCCGGAGGTGCGAACGTGAACCGACGACAGTTCCTCAGATCAAGCGCTGCGGCCGGCGTCGTCGCCCTGGTCGGCGGCCCCTCGGTGGTCCGCGCCGCCGACGGCGACGTGCTTCTCGGCTTCGTCGGCGACCTGCTCACCGACCGCGACGATCCGGACGAGGCCTACGCGCCGGTGCGCGATCTACTCGCCGCGCCGGACGTGCTGTTCGGCAACCTGGAGGGGCCGTACTCCGACAATCCCCGATCGGTGCCCAGCGCCGGGTTGGCCCTTGTGCCGCCGGCGCGCAATCTCGACGTTCTGAGCCGGGTCGGCTTCGACGTGCTGTCGCTGGCCAACAACCACATCCTCGACGGGGGGCGCGAGGCGATGCTCGAGAACCGGCAGCGCCTGCACGAGCAGGGGGTCAGTACCTGCGGCGCCGGCGGCAGCCTCGAGGAGGCCCGCGCTCCCGCGATCCTCGAGGCCGGCGGCGTGAAGGTCGCCTACCTCGCCTACGCCTCGGTCTTCCCCCGCGGCTACGAGGCGCGGGGCAGCCTTGCCGGACTGGCGCCGCTCAGGGCTCACAACTTCTACCAGGACCTGATCGACGATGCCTACACGCCGGGCGCCGACCCGCGGGTATCGACCGTGCCCGACAAGGCGGACCACGACAACCTCGCGGCCGACATCGCGGCCGCGAAGGAGCAGGCGGATCTGGTCGTCGCCAGCTTCCACTGGGGCGACCACTTCAAGGCTCACCACCTGACCGACCACGAGCTGCGCACCGCCCGCCTGTGCATCGACCTGGGCGTGGACATCGTCGTCGGCCATCACCAGCACGTCCTGCGCGGCATGGAGTGGTATGGCGACCGGCCGGTGTTCTACGGCCTCGGCCACTTCGTCTTCGACGTTCGGCTGGACCGCTGGCCGGAGGAGATGGTCGCCGCCATGCCGGTCCTCGATGACGATGCGGACTACTACGGCGTGGCGCCGCGCAGGGGCTGGCCGCTGATGCCGCTTCACCCCGAGGCCCGGATGACGGCGCTGGGCTACGTCAAGCTCGCGGAGGGCGCGCCCTCCGAGTTCGGCTTCGTGCCCTGCCGGCTGAATCCGGAAGGCGCCGTGCGCGCGGTCGATCCGGAGTCACCGGAGGGCCGGGAGGTGGTGGATTACGTCGATCACGGCTGTGCGAGCCAGAACCTGAACGGCCGGGTGGACAGGGCGAGCTACGTCGACGTCGGCGGCCATCGCGGCGTGCGCATCCGGCCGGCAGAGGAACAGACAGGAAACCTCTACTGAAGTCGGTCGACGAAGCCCCGGGGACTCAGCACGACGACCCCTTTGTAGGAAGAAACGTCGAGCAGGTCCCGGTCACCGCTGACCACGTAGTCAGCCCCTGCCGCCAGGGCACACGCGAGGAACTTGTCGTCGTCGGTGTCCCGGGAAACAGGTTTCGGAAGCGGCGGCGCCGGGCCAAGAGTGGCCGAGACGGCCAGGAGTTCCCAAGCCGGCCTCAAGTCGACGGCCGGGAACCGATCCGCCAGTTCTTCGCCCACGCGCACATACTCCTCGACGATCTCGCGAGAGAGGACGACCTCCGCCTTGCCATCCCGCCACGCTTCCAGGACCCGACCCGGGGTGCCACCGAAGAAGACTCCGGACACGAACACGTTCGTGTCGAGTACGACCTTCACCGGGAGCGAACGGCCGCGATCGCTGAGGCAACGTCCGATCGCTTCATGCCCGCGCGACGGGCCGCCTCGCGTGCTCGCTCCATGACCTCATCGAACTCGCGTATCGAGGGTGCAGCGATCGGTTTGAGCACGATCGTGTCCGCTTCCCCGATGACCACGAACTGAACGCCGGGCTCGAGCCCCAACCGCGTTCGGATGGCACCGGGAATCACAACCTGGCCCTTCGAGGACATCTTGGTCGTCTGAATCTCGGCCATGGCGAGAATCTTACCAGTAAGACGGTCGGTTTGCGACTAGGCCAGCCGCGGTAGCGGCGCCGGCACGTAGAGAATCGGGTCCCTGCCGTCGTAGCAGACCCAGCACTGGCCGGTCTCGCCGCCAGTCACCGCCTCGATGACGGCATCCGCAACCTGGGCCGGCGGCATGAGCCGAAGGTCGGCCTCCCGCACGAACTCCTCGGCCTCGGGGCCGAAGATCTTCGTGGCGACCGCGGCGGGGCAGATCGCGTTGAGCGTGACTCCGCGCTCGGCGAGAAGTGGTGCGAGCCCGCGAACCAGGCCGACGACGGCGTGCTTGGTCATCGTGTAGACGGGGTCCACTTCCCACGTTGCCAGCCCGGCAACCGAGGCCGTGACGACGATCGCGCCGCCGCCCCGGTTCTCCAGCGCTCGCACGGTCGCACCCACGCCGAAGACGACGCCGTCGATGTTGGCCCCCGTGACGCGGCGGTAGGCGTCCGTCGGCATGGCGGCGATGTCGAAGGCGGGAAAGCCGCCCCCGGCGGCCGGATAGGTCGTCACGCCGGCGTTGAGGTGGACCAGATCGAGGCCACCGTGAACCTCGACGACCCCGGAGACGACGTGTGTCCAGGCGTCCCGGTCGCTGACGTCCAGGTGCGCGAACTCGCCGCCGACCGCGTCCGCGACGCCCCGCCCCGCGGCTTCGTCGACATCCGTGACGACGACGTGCGCGCCCCGGGCGGCCAGCGCCTCGCAGGTGGCCCTGCCGATGCCGGAGGCGCCGCCGGTGACGAGGCATGTCTTTTCTTCGAAGTCAGTCATGGTGCCTGAGCCCTCAGAGGATGATCGAGAGATTCTCGCCCATCAGCACGGTGTCGTCGATGATTACCGTGCGCCGCCGCAAGCGGAAGTCGCCCTCGCTGCGACTCAGCAGATCGCGGCGCTGTGCGGTGAGGAAGCTCCGTTCCTGCGGCCCCCGGCTCTTGAAGGCCATGAGCGCCGAGAAGACCTCGATCCCGCCGTCTTCGCGCATCTCTCCCGGCTCGACGTTGCCGACGATCCGGCGGGTAATGGACGGCGGCATCTCGGCCCAGGCCATGCCCGACTGCAGCCGTTCGATCCGCGTCCTGACTCCCTCGTAGTCGTCGTCGATGAGGAACACGTCGGCGGCCTGGGTGAGCTCGCGCTCGACGGTCCAGGCGCCGAAATCGCCGACGTCGCCCTGGGCTGTGAGGTAGCGTGTCGGGACCTGGTAGCGGACGCCGAAGTCCACCATCTCGAGCCAGAGGTCGTAACGCCGCTCGTCGAGCAGGCGGGCCTCCCGCGCGTACCAGAGCTGCAGGTCGGTGACCAGTTGAGCGTCGACGGGCGTCATGCCGATACTCCGGTCATCTCCCGGACCCAGCGCAGGTAGAAGCCGCGCTGGTTGATGTCGCTCGCGGTCAGGCCGACCTCGCCCGGTAGGCCGGGAACCTCTCCTTCGTGCCCCAGGCCCATCGACAGGTTGAGCCGGTGTTTCCGGGCCTGCTGGCCGACCGTGTTTCTCGTCACGCCGGTCCAGTTGGCGGAGTCGTCCTGCTCGAAGGCGCCGGCCGGGCCGAACGCTGCGATCGATCGCTGGACCAGGATGTCCTTGACCTGCTGCGGAGCGTCCCGGTCGACCATGCAGTACGACCAGAGCTCGACTTCGCCGGGACCGATCGGGTGAATCACCCGGATGGAGTTGAGGATGGGAATCATGCCGAGGGTGGGGAAGACGAGGCCGTGGATCGGGAACAGACGCGGCCTCATCTCGCCGAGGCGCTCCTTCATTTCCCCGGCGATCGATCGCAGGTACTCGTTGACCTCCTCGTCGAAGCCGCCGCGCTCCCCGGGTGAGATGTCCTCGGGAATGACGTCGACGCCGAGGCCGTGGCCGAGCTCGGGACGGATCTCGCGGGCCATCGGGATCGGCGCGGCGCGGCTCTCGATCGGTCTCGGCAACTGCGATCCGTGGGTGAAGCCGACGTGGTACTCGTCGCCGACGTGATTCTCGGCGACGACCTTCCAGTTGGCGGGGATCCGCCAGCGTTGAACGCCCAGCAGCTCGGTGCCGCCGGCGCGGCGGTCGAGCAGGATGTCGAGGTACCACGCCATGTTGCCGAGGTAGTCGGCGAGCGGCTCGGCGTCCGGGTCGAAGTTGCCGAAGACGAGCCCCTTGTAGCTCTCGACCCGCGCCACCCGGACGAGGCCCCACTCTTCCTTGTCCAGCTCGCCGTAGTAGAGTTGCTTCTCGCCCGGCGCCGCCAGCAGCTTGCCGTCGCAGGCGTAGGCCCAGCCGTGGTAGCGGCAGTTGAACGACTTCGCCACGCCGCGATCCTCGTGGCAGAGCTGCGCGCCCCGATGCCGGCAGAGGTTCAGGAAGGCGCGGACCTCGCCCTCGAGGGTGCGGGTGACGAGAATCGGCTCCTCGCCCATGTGGGTGCGAAAGAACGAGCCGGGCTTCGGCAACTGGCTCTCGTGGCCGAGCAGTAGCCAGCAGCGGCCGAAGATCCGCTCCTGCTCGAGCCGGTAAAGCGCCTCGTCGGCGAAGATGTCGGGCCGGATCCAGGAGGCGTCGGGCGCCACGCTCCGTTCGATCAGGTCAACGCAGGCGTTCATCGTGCGTCTCCCGACCAGATGAGGCTCGGGTCGTCGTCGCCGAGCGCCTCGACCCGGCGCCGCCAGCCGAGGTCCGGCCCGACCAGGGTGATGACCACGACGCCGGCGACCGCCCAGCCGACCGGGCCGATCATCCCGCCGTACGAGCGGCCCACGAGCTGCTCGGCGCCGAACATGTTGCCGACGTGGTTGAGGACGCCGTGGATGAGGATCGCCGGGATGACGCTGCCGCCCGCGGCGTTGACGAAGTAGAACGCGACGATCGTCATGCCGATCGTCGACAGGAAGAAGATCAGGTGCCACTGCACCAGGGCGGTCAGAGTCTGCTGGCCGGACAGGATCCCCGGGATCTCGCGCGGGAAGTGCCACAGCGCCCAGAGGACGCCAAGCACGACGCAGGCAAGCAGGGGGTTGTTCCACTTGCGGACGAGCAGTGGCAGCGCGTAGCCCCGCCAGCCCAGCTCTTCGAGCAGCGCGCCCTGGTTGAGAAAGCCCGCGACCAGGAGGGTCACGACGAAGGTCCGCCAGTCCAGCAGCCCGATGTGGGCGACCGCGTTCTCCACCCTGGCGGGGTCGCCGAAGAGCTGCTCGACGATCAGCAGGCTGCTCACGAAGGTCACCAGGAAGCCGACCAGGATGGCGTAGAGCTGCGCGCCTTCCCGCAGGCTCACGTTGCCCCGAATCGGGCGGTAGAGACCGACCAGGGCCCGCAGCCCGAGCCGCTTCCAGCCGATCCCCACGATCAGCAGGGCGGCCAGCGTCGGCGCGAACGGGAACGAGAACATGGGCAGCAGGATCGGCATCTTGCTGGCGGCCGCCTGCATGTACAGCAGGACGCTGTCGCCGTGGTGGTGGAGGATCGGGTGCGCCGCCCGGGTCGCGTCCCGGTAGCCCACGAACTCGCCGTAGGCGCTGTAGTCGGGGCCGCGTTCGCCCTGCAGCACGACTTCGACCGTCATCAGGTAGATCCAGGCCAGCAGGCCGATCAGCACGGCCGCGGCGTAGAAGGTCCAGAAAGGATGGCGTCGGATCAAGTCGCGCATTGGTGTCTTGCCCTCCTCATCGGATGTGCTCGGCGACGGTCGCGATCAGCGCGTGGTGCCAACCGGTGGCCGCGTCGGTGCGGTTGACGGTGCCGGCGAAATAGATGCCCGCGGCGGGGTCGTGGTCCATCTTCGCGCCCCAGGCGCCCGAGTGTCCCCACAGATCACCGGCCGTGTAACCGGTCCTGAACAGTCCGAGCCCGACACCGGTTCGTCGCGGCGCGAGGCCCGGGGGCTGCTGCCAGGCGGTCATGTCGCGCAGGGTCCGGTTCGAGCCGTAGAGCTTCAGGCCCATCAGCGCCCGCAGGAAGCGGACGAGGTCGCCGGCGGTTGTGACCAGGCCGCCGCCCCCCCAGTCGAAGGAGAGGTTTCCTCCCGAACTCAACACGGCCGTGCCGCGCGCATGGACGTCGGACTCCGGCTGGCGACGGGGGCCGAGCGGCGGATCGTCCCGGTAGGCCAGGTAGGTGTCGCCGAGACCGCAGGGCTCGATGATCCGGTTCCTCAGGTTCGCGTGGTAGCTCTCGCCGGTAACCCGTTCGACGAGCAGCGCGAGCAGGACGAAGGCGGTATCGCTGTAGTGGAACGCGGCGCCCGGCTCGAACAGCGCCTCGCTCATTCCCGGCTGCGACAGGTAGTAGTTGATGACGCCGCGTTCGTTCTCCGCGTCGCCGTCCGGCAGCCAGGGGGACCACGCGACGGTCATGTCCCGCGTCGCGTTGCTGCCGATGATCGATCCCGGCGCCGCTCCGCCGGCATCCGCTGAGGTCCGGGAGCCGTCGTCGACGAAGGCGTCGCGGAACCCTGAGGTGTGCGACAGCATGTGACGGAGGGTGACGCCGGCAAAGGCGGGCCGCCCGCCCCGCGTGAGGAGCCGCTCCTGCACCTCGTCGGGGAAGACCTCGAACTCGACGTACCTGGCGTCGACCCCGGCGCGCCCGAGGGCGCCTTCCTCGGCGAGCTGAAGCACGAGGAGCGCGGTCATCGACTTGCTCACGCTCGCCGTATGGAAGCGATGCCTGGGCGTCATCGCCTCGCCGGTGTCCTCGCGCGCGACGCCGACGGCGTGCTCATAGGCGAAACCCGCCGCCGGCGCCTCGATGCGCGCCACCGCGTTCTTGGCGCCGGCCGCCGACTGGCCTTCGAGCAGCGAGTCGAGCTCGCGTTCGAGGCTGCTGGAAGCGTTCGTGGCCGGCACGTTCTGCGTCATCCCGGGACCTGCTGGGTGGCGGCCGACAGCCGGGCTTCGCGGCGGCGAATGAAGCGCTGGATGACCGCGTGGCGCTCAGCGGTGAGCGGATAGCGGAACAGCACGACGCCGCAGGCCAGCAGGAACACGGGCGCGACGACGCCGACGATGACCTGGAGCCCGAGGTTCGCCGACGCCGTGTTCTCCGGTATCGCCGGGTCGTACCCGACCCAGGCGAGCAGGAAGTAGCCCAGCGAGTAGCCGACCGCGTTCATGCCCTTGTAGATCAGGTGCTGGAGGGCGAAGTAGTTGCCGGTGCGCTGCTTGCCGCTCTTCATCAGGTCGTAGTCGGCGGTGTCCGTGAGCATCGCCATCGGCATCATCATGTGCGGCGCCTGGAAGATGGAGATCGCGGCGCCGAACAGCGCGATGACGAAGAACGGCGTGGCGCCGGGCGGCATGACGAAGATCAGCGGGAAGACCAGGGCCTGACCGAGGACGCCGAGCCCCCAGGTCCGGTGCTTGCCGAGCCTGATCGCCAGCCAGCCGGTCGGCGGCATGGCGATGACCTGAATCACGATGACGATGAGCAGGAAGATGGCCACCCGGTCGCCGAAGCCCCAGTAGTTCGACAGCGCGATGATGAGCACGGAGTACGAGACGCCGGAGGCGATGTATTTCAGCGACTCCGCGGTCATCAGCGACCAGAACGGGCCGTTGCCCCGGACCGCCTTGAAGGACTCGATGATCGACGTCTGGGGCTGGCCGGCGCTGCGGCCGACCGGCGCGCCGATGCACGCCGCCCCGAGCAGCAGCGGGATCAGCGCGATGCCGATCCAGCCGAACAGGGCCATCGTGTCGCGGTCGAACTCGGCCGAGGCCAGGAGTCCGACGGATTCGTGGGCGAGCAGCGGCGGCAGGATGAAGAAGAGCAGGCCCCCGACGAGCAGCGCCGTCGTCAGGTAGAGCGACAGTCGCGACCGCTCGCTGTAATCGTCGGAGAGTTCGCTCGACCACGCCCGGAGCGGGATGTTCATGACCGTCATCGCGACGTAGTAGAGGAGCAGGCCCAGCAGGAAGTACCAGTTGCCGGCGCCGGTCGGGGGCATGAAGAAGACCCACATGGCGAGCATGCCGAGGAAAGAGCCCGCCAGGAGCCACGGCTTGCGGCGGCCCCAGCGACCCTTCGTCGCGTCCGACAGGTAGCCCATCGGCGGATCGGTCAGGGCGTCCGCTATCCGGGCGACGAGCATCGCCGTGCCGATGCCGGCGGTGGTCGCCGCGGTGTGCTGGGCGTAGAACGCGGCCAGGACCGCCGGCATCGGCGGAATGAACAGCGCGAGCGGGATCCCCGGGCTGGCGTAGAACAGCAGATGTCGCAGCGGGACCCGCTTGGCCAAGCGTCGTTCTCCTTGCCGTCGTCCGGTTCAGTATAGTCAGAAGTGACCCGCAAGTCAGTTTTGCGCGGGTTGGAGAACGCCGTGCGCATCGACCACATCGAGACCATCCATCTCTACTTCGAGTACCCGGAGGGGAAGGGCTGGGTAGGGCCCTGGGGCAGGGTCAAGGGCCGCCTCGCTTCGCTGATCCGGGTGCACACCGACGACGGCCGCGTCGGAACCGGCTCGGCCTACTCGCATCCGGAGCTGGTGGAGGTGACGGTCAAGCACCTGCGCCCGTTCCTCATCGGTCTCGATCCGCTCCAGATCGAGAGGATGTGGTGGCGGCTGTTCTTCCGCACCAACTGGTACGGCCGCAAGGGCGTGGCGCTGACGACGATGGGCGGCCTGGACCAGGCGTTCTGGGACCTTCTCGGCCAGCGGGAGGGGAAGCCGGTCTGGGAACTGCTCGGCGGCCAGGATTCCCGCGTTCCGGCCTATGCCAGCGGCCTGCTCTACAGCTCACCCGAGACCGTCGCCGATACGGCCGTCCGCATGGTCGAGAAGGGCTTCCGGCGGGTCAAGTTCCGGACCGGCGTCGACGAGCAGTACGACCGCGAGACCGTCAGCCTGACCCGCGCCGCCGTCGGCCCGAAGATCGACCTGATGGCCGATGGAACCCGGCGCTACAACCTGGAGATGGCGACCTCGCTGGCGCGGCACCTGGTGGAGCACCGGATCTTCTGGTTCGAGGAGCCTTTCCAGCCGCTCGAGATCGACGACCTGGTGGCGCTGAGGCAGGTCGCCGGCCTGCCGATCGCGGTGGGAGAGTGCGAGTTTGGCGTCGAGGGCTTTCGCGAGCTGATCCGCTGCGGCGCCGCGGACATCCTCCAGGCCGACGCCAGCCGCTGCGGCGGCATCAGCGAACTGAACAGGATCGCGGAGATGACGAAGAGCGCGGGGCTCCAGTTCGCGCCCCACAGTTGGTGCGATCCGGTCGCCGTGATCGCAAACGGCCACGTCGTGGCGGCGCACCGGCACGGACTGACCGTCGAGGTCGATCAGACCGGCAACCGGTTCATCGAGGGTCTGCTGGGGGAGCCCTTGACGGTCGAGGACGGCCTGCTCGATCTCGGCCGGCGTCCCGGACTCGGCATCGAACTCGATCCCGACTTCGTCGAGGCGCACCGGTTGCCCGACGTGACGCAGATTCCGGACGGGAACCACGGCGACTTGATCTTCGGGTTCCACGCCACCGACCCGATCGCGCCGTACACGACGCTGGACGGGAAACGGCTCGAGTTCTAGCGCCGGCCCGTCTGCTCCACCAGACGCCGAAACCTCGACGACTTCGGCAACTCCGGATCGCCTCCGAACGCGGCCCGGTAGATGATGAGACTGTGCAGATCGACGAAGGATCGCCGCTTGGCCGGCGTGTGATGCCAGGCGTCGTCGATTCGGTGTCGAGCGAACAGGGCCTGGTCCATGCCGTCGCCGAGGGCGTTCACCAGCTCACGGAGCGGTCCCCGGTCCTTCGCGTCGATGCCGAGGAATGAGACCAGGAACGACACGATCCGGTCGGCGATCTCGCGGTTCCGGCGGTTCCAGAGTTCCGCGAACGTCTCCTCGACGTCGGTCATGCGCACCAGGCAGCGGATCATCCCGGAGTTCTTCCGAAACACGTCCGCGTACCAGGCGACGATCGTGCGCACCATCTCG
>VXUF01000004.1 GCA_009837085.1 Holophagales bacterium | reverse complement strand
GCAGGTTGAGGCCTTCCGAGGCAGCGTCGGTGGCGATCAGGATGCGCACCCCGGAGTCCGGGTCGTTGAAGGCCTCCCTGACCCGGTTGCGGTCGGCGTCATCCATTCCGCCGGCGCCGCCGGATCCGAACAGGGTCAACACGTGGGGGTCGTAGCGACCTCGCAGGCGTCGTTCGAGGTAGTCGAGGGTCGTCTTGTACTCGGTAAACACGACGAGGCGCTCGTCGTCCCTGAACGCAGGCGTCGCGTCGCTGCCGGCCGGGACAAGCAGTAGCTCCTCGATCAGGGCCGACAGGGCGTCGAAGCGAGCATCGACCTTGGGGGTCTGCTCGATTGTCGGCGGACCGTCCGAGGTGAAGCCGAGGGCTTCGAGGGCATCGTCGATGGCCGCCATCTCGCCGGCAACAGAGTCCGCGACATTGAGGAGCCAGGCGCCAACGACGCCGGCAGCGGTCCCCGTGCGTTCCTCGGTTTCCCGGTCGTCGGAGGTTTCACGCTCGACCGAGCGTTGGGCTGCCGTCACGTCGGCGTCGGTGGCGGCCCGCGCAGCCTGCTCGGCCCTCGCATAGCCGTCTCTGGCCCGGTACCAGGAGTCGGCGAAGGCGGTCGGGCAGGACAGGAGGCGCTTTCCCAGGATCTCGATCGCGAAGGTTCCGGCCCGCTCGCGGGCCTGGCTTGCCGCGATGGCGCTGCGTACGGCCCTTCGGAAGGCGTGGAAGGCCTCGGACAGGGCTTGCTCGCGCCGGCTGCGGCGGAGAAGGACGGGCTTGGGTGGTTTGCGGGTGCAGAACCGGGGCGCGGCTGACGCGCGGTTCAGATCGCGTTTCAGGCGGCGCACGACCAACTGGCCGACGCGGTCCCGCGCGCGGTCGGTCAGTTCGTCGGTCTGACTGACGCGCACCGGGTCGAGGATCTCCAGCAGACCGGTGAAGGACCGGGTATGGCCGTTGTGCGGCGTGGCGGAGAGGAACAGGCGGTGTTCGAAGCAGGGAGCGATCTGCCGCAGCATCTGACACAGCTCGCTGTCGTCGCCGAAGGGCGAGGGCATCAGGTTGTGGCATTCGTCGACGATCAGAAGGTCCCAGGCAAGCCGGGGCGACCCATCGTGCGTCTGGCTGGCGGCCAGAAACTGCTCCTGGATGTCCGGCTGGCGCAGGTAGTGGTAGGAGGCGACGATGCGGCTGAACGAGCGCCAGGGGTTTGCGTCGATTCCGAGTTCCCGGCGCAGGCGCTCGGTGCGCTCACGGTCGACCACCTCGAACGGCAAGGCGAACTTGGTGTCGAGTTCGTCGCGCCACTGCAGGCGCAGGGCGGCCGGCACCAGGACGAGCACGCGGCGGATGCGCCGGCGCAGCAGGAGTTCCTTGAGGATCAGCCCTGCTTCGACGGTCTTGCCGAGGCCGACATCGTCGGCGATGAGCAGGTTCACCCGCGGCATCTGCAGCGCGCGCAGCAGAGGGACGAGTTGGTAGTCCTCTACCCGGATGCCACTGTGCAGCGGACTCGACACCGGCTGACGGTCGAGAGGGCCGGTGCCGTCGGGGTCGAGGTATGGCATGAGCGCCGTCCAGCGCGCGGCGCGTAGCAGCGCGTCGAAGTCCTGGGCCGGCATCGGAGAGGTGTCGTGGACCCGTGGGCAGTTGGCTTGGCGGGAGGAGTTTCCGACCCGGTTCGAGCTCCCAGAGGAGGCGCTCGCTGTGGGGCGAGTCGTGGTCCTTGTACTCGACCTGCACCAGGTGCAGGCGGCCCGCGTCATCGCCGTGTGGACTGTCGTATGGCTCTACGGAAGCGACGATGCCGCGGCGGTTGCGGACCCGGGCGAGCATGCCGACTCGGGGGATGTCGGTGCTTGTGGCTGTCTGCTGCATTCCCCTCTTGCCGGCCCGAGCCTCTGATACCTCCCGCTGGCGGAGACCTGCCCGATGTCAAGTTCTGTTGACAGATTCCGGCGAGTGTATGCGCGCAGGGGCGAGTCGCGGAACTCGAACCCGGTCGCTACGCCCGGCGGCCGCGCCGGACCGCCGCGGTAATCGCCAGCACCACGGCCAACGCCAGGCAGAGCAGGAGCGCAGACGCCTTCGACCGGGTGAACAGCGACGCGATCGCCACCTGCCCCGCGGAAACGTCCGGGTAACGAGTCAGCATGACGATGATCTGGACGTTCTCGAGAAGATCGAGCGCTCCCGCCGCCAGGGGCAGCCAGGCCAGCCTCCAGGCTCGTTCCGTTGGCCGGAACCGGAAGACGATTCCGGCCAGGAAGCTGGCATAGACGAGCGGCAGCAGCGTGTCGAGCGTCGCTGCGGACCATGCGTACACTCGTCGCCCCTGGTCGCCGTAGCCTTCCATCTCGGCGATGACCTCCGGGTGGGTGTAGCCCGCCTTCACATCGAGCATCTCGCCTCCGATGGGCAGCGCCGGGAACACCGCGAACAGGAGAACGAGAGTCGTTGCCAACGTGACGCCGAGAACGAGAGTTCCGCTGACGAAGTCGAGATACGCCCTCATGGTTGCCTCCTCCTTGTCGACACTGAGAAACCAGCCACCCCACTCCTAGATCTCAAGCGACCACGGATCGTCGGCCGAACACCGCAACGCCGACGATCAGGATCGCCGCCGCCGCGTAGGGCAGCGCCAGCAGGCGGACGATCACCGGGACGTGCGCCATCGTGTGGGCGGAGAAGACGACGAACCACGCGGGAACGCACCAGCCGGCGGCGAGGATGCCGAGCCAGCGCCAGGGCTCTTCCAGGGAACGCCGCTTCTGCAGGACGAAGACGGTGCCGGCGACCAGGGTCAGCGCGGCGCCGCCGATCAGGATGAAGGCGACGGCGCTCGAACCGAAACCGACAGTGCCGAGGTTGTCTCCGACCCGTTCGAGGAACCTCTCCATGGTGGGTCGGGAGGCGTAGAAGGGGTCGATGTCCGGGTGGATCGAGCTGCGCGGCGCGCCGTAGAGCCGGTGCGTGAGTTGGTCCCAGAACTTGAACAGCACCGGCTCCTGGAACACGAACTCGGCGATCACGACGCGGAGCAGGAAGACGGCGCTCACGCAACCGACGTAGGCGCCGCCGCAGCGCAGGTAGAGGGCGCGCCACCAGTCGCGCGCGACCGCGACCGTCGCATGGCCGGGGGGCGGCGCCGTGGCGAGCGCGAGGAGCACGCAGGCCAGCCCGATCAAGGCGCTGCCGAAGAGGAGTTCGTGGTAGGCGATCGCGGCGCCGAATCCGGCAAAGAGGAGGACCTGGGGCCCTG
>VXUF01000079.1 GCA_009837085.1 Holophagales bacterium | reverse complement strand
TGACGAACACCGCTTCGTAGTCGCGCAGTTCGAGCAACGGGAGCAGCCGGGCGACCAGCAGCGCCGTGGCTACCGGTTCGTCCCTGATGTAGACGAGATCGTTCCGGGCGATCGTGAGAATCAGCGGATCCTCGTCCCGGATGGCCAGCGACGCGGGAGACTCCATCTCCGGCAGCGTCACCTCGACGCCCTGGTGGAGCATCGGCGTCGCGATCATGAAGATGATCAGCAGGACGAGCATGACGTCCACCAGGGGCGTCACGTTGATGTCGGCGAGGACCGAGTCGTCGCTGTCGGTGTCCTGGAAGAACGCCATTCTGTCCCCTCCGGGAGCGGGCTCAGCCGAAGTTACGTTCGGCCAGATTCAGGAACTCGAGCGTGAAGTCGTCCATCTCGGCGCGCAACTGGCGAAGCCTTGTGGCCAGATAGTTGTAGCCGACCAGAGCGGGAATCGCGGCGACCAGGCCGGCGGCCGTGTTCACCAGCGCCTCGGCGATGCCGGGAGCGACCGCGGTGATCGTGGCCGTGCCGGTGGTGCCAATGTCGTTGAAGGCGATCATGATTCCCCAGACCGTGCCGAACAGGCCGATGAAGGGCGCCGCCGCGGCGGTCGTGGCCAGCCAGGACGTGTTGCGCGCGAGAACCCGAAGCTCGACGTTCGACGCACGGCGGAGAGTCCGCTCGAGGCCCATCAGCGATTGCAGGCGCAGGCTCTCGTCGTCTCCGTGTGGCTCGCGCAGCGCCTTGATCTGCGTGTCGATCTCCAGGTAACCGGCCTGAAACAGTCCGGCCAGGGAGGCGGCACGGTGATCGGACGCGGCCTTCCCGATGTCGCTGAACCGGGCAGCCTTGCGGAAAAGGGCAAGGAAACTCCGATTCTGCCGGCCGGTGCGCCGAAACAGCATCAGTCGCTGGAACAGCACGTACCAGGAGGAAAGCGACATGAGCGCCAGGATGCTGAGCACGATCCACGCCACCGGACCCGAGCGCAGAAAGAAGTGGATGACCGCGGAATCGCCGGCGGCCATCAGGGTGGCTACGGGAATGGCGAACGAAAGCACCGTCAGGAAGGTACCAGAGAGATAGACAAACGTCTATAGCTTGGCCTCCCCGGCCGGCCGCAGGCCGGCTTCGGCACCGGAACGGGCGGCGCTATGCTCGCGCGCCAGGCAGAGCGTGGCGCCAGTAGTGGCGCGGGAGGAAGGGTTGAGGATCGGCGTCTGCGTCAAACAGGTACCGGATACGGATTCGCAACTGCGCATCGCGGACTCCGGACGGTGGATCGACGACAGCGATCTGAACTGGGTGATCTCCAGTTGTGACTTGTGTGCGCTGGAGGAGGCGCTTCTGCTTGCCGAAGCGGAGGTGTCCCGCGGGGAGGAGCGCCCCGAGCTTGTCGTGTTCAGCCTCGGTCCGGCACGGGTCGAGGAAGCTCTGAGAAAGGCCCTGGCACTGGGCGCCGACCGCGCCGTTCACCTGGCGGACGAACTGCTGCAGGGAGGTGACGCGCTGACCGACGGACGTGCCCTGGCGGCGGTTCTGGCGAAGGAGCACTGCGACCTGGTCCTGGCCGGAGCCCAGTCGGATGATCTCGGGCAGGCGGCCACACCGGCAGTGATCGCCGAAGTCCTCGGCTTTCCGTACGCCTGGCTGGTCATGGCGGTCGAACTGGACTCACGCAAGCACTCGCTGCGTGTCGTCCGCGAGCTGGAGGGGGGCATGAACGAGGTCCTGAGACTGGATCTTCCAGCCGTACTGGCAATCCAGGCGGGCATCAACAAACCGCGATTCGCTTCCCTGCGAGGAACCCTGCAGGCCCGCAGGAAGCCGCTTCGACTCGAGGATTGCGGCGGTCTCGGCCTGGATAGGGGTCTGGTTGGGGCCGCGGGCGCGGGCGTCGAAACCGAATCCGTCACCCTGCCGCCGATCGGTGCCGGTGGCGTGGTGATCGAGGGGGCTTCGGCCGAGGCGGCAGCGGAAGAACTGGTCGCTCACCTCCAGCGGGAGGCGGTGCTCTGAGCGCGGCGGCGCCCGCCGTGTGGCTGGTCGAAGCCGCGGGCGGCGGACCGGGGACGCAGGAAGTCCGAGCCTGTGGACAGGCGCTCGGCGGGAACTGCCGGGGCGCCCTTCTGGAGGAAGAGCGTCTCGGCCCCTACGCGCCGGGCCTCTACGCCGAGGCGTTGCGGGCCCTGATCGCTCCGGAGGACGGGGAGGATCCGGTGCCGATCGTCGTTCTCCTGCCGCATACCTACCAGTCTGCCGAGTACGCGCCACGACTTGCGGTACGGCTCGGGGCCGCCTACATCGCTTCGGTCAGCGGGGCGACGATCGACGATGGCGGCAGTCTCCGTTTCCGGCGTTCCATCCTTCAGGCCAAGCTCCAGGCCGAGGTCCGGCCGAAGACGCGCACGGTGGTCGCCACCGTGCAGATCGGTGCGTTCGGCGGCGCCGAGTCGGCAGGGCCGCCGAACCACGTAGTCGAGGTCGGTCGGCCGGCCGACATCGAAGAACACCGGGAGCGGGAGACTCTCGGCCGGGAAGCGGCAGGCGCCGGCGGCGTGGATCTGGCGAGCGCGGAGCGGATCGTGACCGCCGGCCGCGGAGTCGGCGGACCCGACGAGGTTTCCGTCGCGGCGGACCTGGCCGAGGCGCTGGACGCCGAACTCGGAGCGAGCCGGCCCGTGGTCGACAACGGCTGGTTGCCCCGCGACCACCAGGTCGGCTCGAGCGGCCACATCGTCACCCCCAACCTCTACGTTGCCCTCGGCGTATCCGGCTCGATCCAGCACCTGATGGGCATGAGCGGCTCCCGCATCATCGTCGCCATCAACAAGGACCCCGAAGCTCCCATCTTCAGCGTCGCCCACTACGGCATCGTCGCCGACCTCCACGAGGTTGCGCCGGTGCTGACGCGCCTGCTGGAAGCGCGACGCTCGGATTGATCAGCCGTCCGCCGGGGGCGAGGGGAAGGGGTCCCAGCGGCCGCTCGCGCTTTCCGGGTCGGACGATGCGACCTGAACCGCTACGCCGGTCGTGAGGCCGGCTCCGTTCCTTCGCTTCAGGGGAGGCTACGTGTTGGCCCCTGGGAGTAGGCGGCGGAGCTCGAACAGTGCGAGAGAGGCGGCGACGGTGGCGTTCAGGGATTCGACGGCGGGTGCGGTGGAAATGGAGAGGAGGAGGTCGGCGCGGTCCAGGAGCGGGCGTGAGAGACCTCTGCTTTCGTTGCCGACTGCCAGGACGATCGAGTCGGTGGGGG
>VXUF01000125.1:1393-19745 GCA_009837085.1 Holophagales bacterium | reverse complement strand
GGTCTCCCATGTGCCGGCCTGTTTCAGGCCGCCGGGAGGGTCGCTCACGTCCAGAATCGATCCCTGCGGGAAGGCTCGGAGCGGACCACTGATCGCCGCGAACGAGTCGGAGACGCCGGCTCCTCCAAGCCTCCTGGGACGCTTGCTCCGGTCCGGAGGGCCTCGGTCCTCGACGTTCCGCCGACGGCGGACGAGCTGGACAAGGTGACGGACCAGAACACGCTGACTCTGCCCGGGCGCTGGGAAACAGGTGGCGCGGTGATGGCGAGCCTCATCGAGATGACCCGCTTCCTGCCGGACGACTACTGGGACACGTTCGCGGACGCCGTACGGGGAGGCGGCCTCTCCGACTGTCAGCGCCCAGGCGGGCCGGGTGCTCCAGCCGGACAACCTGGTCTGGACCGTCGTCGGTGACCGCGTCCAGATCGGAGGAGAAGATCCGGGCGCTGGGGCTTGGCGAGATGCATTCCATAGACGCGGACCGCAACCCCGTGCAGGGGTAGTCCGAAGCCTGCGTCCGCCGCCGATCTTGCGCTATATTCGAAGCCGTGAATGGGTCCATCGCAAACCGGAGAGCGGGGCCGGAAAGCAGGGGCGATAACGGCCAGCCCCGGTTCGCAGAGTTCTTCTCCGGCATCGGACTGGTCCGGGAGGCACTGGAGCCGATCGGCTGGCGGTGTGTGTTCGCCAACGACATCGCACCGGGCAAGGCCGAGATGTACGTCGAGCGTTTCGGCGCTGACGACCTCGTCGTCGATGACGTGAACGCCCTCGACATCGCCGACCTCCCGCTCGACCTGGACCTGATGACGGCGTCCTTCCCATGCATCGACCTCTCCCTGGCCGGCAAACGTGCCGGCCTAGCCGGCAAGCATTCGGGAACGATCTGGCCCTTTCTGGACCTCGTTGAGGCCCAATGCCGCCGGACGGTGCCGCCACTCTTGCTGCTCGAGAACGTCACGGGCTTCCTGACCTCCCGCGGCGGACGCGACCTAGCTGCGGTGTGCGAACGCATGGCTGGACTCGGCTACTGCATCGACCTTGCCGTGATCGACGCCCGATGGTTCACACCACAGAGCCGGCCACGACTCTTCGTTACAGCGTGGCGGGGAAGCCCGGAACGTCCTGCCGACAGGCCGCCCTCGCGTCTTCGGCCGCCAGCCCTAAGGCGCTTCCAGATCGCCCACCCGAACCTCCCCTTCGTGGATCTCGCGGTTCCCGAGCCTCCGCTTCGGGCGGAAACCCACCTGGTCGACCTCCTGGAGGAAGTAGCAACCGACGACGAACGCTGGTGGCTGCGGGAACGCACTGCGGAGGCGGTCGGTTCGATGAACCCGCGTCATCGACAGCGCGTGGACCAACTGCTGGCCGGCCAGCGGGACGGCGTGGCGACTCTCTTCCGTCGTCGCCGAAACGGCCGCACCGTGGGCGAAGTCCGCCCCGACCGGATCGCCGGTTGTCTCCGAACGCCGCAGGGTGGTAGCAGCGTTCAGTTCCTGGTGGACTGCCGCTCGGGCGAAGCCCGCATCCGGCCGCTCACCGGTCGCGAGTACGGGCGCCTTCAGGGTGCCGGCGACTTCCCCATCGCGGTCGGCGACCGCCAGGCCCGAATGGGCTTCGGCGACGCGGTCTGCGTTCCCGCCGTCCGATGGTTGGTCGAGCATACCTTCCTGATCTTCGACGAGGCCGTAGACGACAGCCAAGCTCTTCCGCTGGCCGCTGCCGCCTCGCTGCACGAGCCGGCGGAACACCAGCGCGAACTCTTCGCGCCGTAGCCACTTCGATCCGGTGCCCCTGCCGACGATCCTGGATGTCCAGGCCGCGCTGATCTACTACCACGCCTACATGCTGGGCCCCTATCAGGGCCGCATCCGCCTGTTTCGCCGCAGAGGGCTTAAGCCCCGCATGGTCATGGCGGACGATTGGGAGGTCTTCGCCGCGATCCTGCTGCGGCAGGAGGGCGTCGCCAGCCTGACCGGGCCCGATCTCGGGGACATCGAAGTCAAGTCGGCTGTCGCGGGCGGTGCCTTCGAGTACCAGTACCACAAGAACTCATGGCGCGAGAAACTGGAGGCGGACAGAAGCGCCGGTCACGTCTTCATCTGGCACCAGGACGAACTGCGCCATGTCGAGGTCTGGTACGCCGACGGCCCGCAACTAGACGACCTGTTCACGGCATGGGAGGCCGAGAAGCCGTACTCGCGCGAAGGCCAACAGCGCTTCCGGAAACAGGTCACCGCCGGTTGGGTCCGAAACAGCGCGATCCGCATCCTGGAAGTCCAGGACGGCGAAGCGACCTTCCAGTGGCCCATGCCATAGTTCACTCTTCCAACGCCCCGATCAATGCCCCACCCGACGCCCCACGGCCAGGCGGTCTCGCAGCCACAGCCCCCGACCAGCGTGGCCGCCGTCTCCGCGAAACGCCGCCGCACCATGCAGGCGGTGCAGTCAAGGGACACGAAGCCGGAACTCCGCGTGCGGCGCCTGCTGCACGCCATGGGATACCGCTACCAGCTCCACCGGCGAGACCTCCCCGGAACGCCGGACATCGTGTTCACGCGTCGCAAGAAGGTCATCTTCGTCCACGGCTGCTTCTGGCACGGCCATGACTGTAAGCGCGGCAACCGGCAGCCGGTCCGGAACGCCGAGTACTGGAAGGCGAAGATAGCCCGCAACGTGGAGCGTCATTGGGAACAGACGGCGGAACTCCGCGAGCTTGGATGGAGCGTACTGACATTGTGGGAATGCGAACTTCCCGAGTTCGACCGATCGACCAGAGAACTTGTCGACTTTCTCGGCCCTGCCTCGTATCTGTCCGGCCGCTGAATGCCCACTGATCGGCGAAAGCGCGGGGTATTCGCTTGCCGTCGAGTACACCGAAGGGCTTTGAGAAGCCCTCGGCGCCGACGAAGGTGTCACTCAGGTGAACTCCCATCGATTCTCGCTTGAGTTGAGCCGCTGGACATCCCGGATGGGCACCGACCTCATCCGGCACTTGGAAGCCAGGTTGGTCTCGGCCGAGAGCGCGGCTCGGTCCATTGGCATCAGGCCCACACTGTTTCGTACGCCCCAGTTGACTGCCATCGAACTGCCGAGACTGTTCGAGGTCGACCGCCGGTTTCTTCAGGAGTTCACCTTCAGGACCACCTCGACCGCGAGGGCGAGAAGCCCTATTCGGCGGGAGGACCTGGCGACCCTGGCCGAGTACGGCTGGTACCTGGATCCTGAGTTGCCGGTTGGTGCCGCGGCGGAACTTGCAAGAGCGCTTCGTGAAGAAGAACCGGATCGCGTGTCAGAAGAACTCGCGCACCACTTCCAAGGACGGGTGGACGAGATCGAGGCCACGCTGGCAGCATCGTTTCCCGGCCGGGAGAACGTTCTCTCGGACGCGTTCGAAGCTCATCGCGAAGGGAAGTTCAATCTGTCGATCCCAGTCTTCATCGCACAGGCTGACGGCATGTGCCACGAGCGCCTGGACTTCCTTCTGTTCATTGGCAAAGAGCGTGAGAAGGGCATAGAGGAGATCGTGAAGAGCAGCGACTCCGACATGCGCAGCCAGTTGGTCGGCCTCTTCGGTGACCCCATCCCGTTGTTGTCGTCGAAGAAGGACAGGGGAACGGGGTTCTCGGAACTCAACCGACATCTGGTGCTGCATGGTGAGAGCGTCAGCTACGGCACTCAGCAGAACAGCCTCAAGGTCATCTCGTTCCTGTCCTATCTGAACTTCGTGTTGGCAGGCGAAGGAGAACCACAGCCCCGGCAGCGTTACGCTTGATACCGGCCGGGACCCGGGTGGCGCGAGACGCGCCCCCCGCGAACCAGTCCCTGCGCCCGCTATCGGGCGCAGGATGGTGCCAATGGCAACCGAAAATGTCCCCATGGCTTCCAATCGGCCCGAGGTCCAACCAGTGCCGAGACCGGCATCGAGTTGGAAGCGGCGCGAGGTCGGTTCCGGCGCGCTGCCCTTGCCCGCCCCCCTTGGGCCGTGACCGGTCCTGATCCTACGGTTTGCTCACGTCGATGACCCGAACCGCTATCTTGTGCGCCTGTTCCGGCGCCAGTTGTCTTGCGATTCCGGTTTGGAGCCGTTGCCGAAGCTCTTTGACACTCGCAGGACGGCTTCCGCTACCATCGGACGCTATCTTGGTCGGATCTCCAAACCAAAGCACGACGTAGATGCCGTGGCCATCGGTGTGCTGCGCGTACTTGGCCGCCAACTGGTCGGTCGCTGCGTGCCACAGGTCGGGGCTAGCGTCCTTCTTGACCTCTATGGGTACCTGGAATCCGCCGTAAGAGAACCGAATGTCGACCCGCCTGTCCGAGACCTCCTGGCCCTCCTTCTCGGCGCTGACACCGTCAGGCAGCCGATTCAGGAGGAGCCTGAGCAGGGCGTCTCGGCACGGGTTCTCGGGCTTGGGCCACGGAGGTCTTCTGGGCTCCTGGTTCCAGAATTGGCTCCAGTCGTTCGTGTTGGCGCTTCGGATGCTTCTGGCCACTTCGTCGAGCCGGTCGAGGGCGAGGGCGAGTAGATCCGCCGCGTTGGCCGGAGCAAGGTTGTCCAACGTCGCACGGATCGCTCCCAGTTTCGGAGTCTGATACGAAGCGTCGCGCGCGATGGTCCCTTGCCGATTACTGGCTATTCGCAGGTGGTGGCGCCAAGGTGAGAGGCTCTCGTCGAGGGCCAGTCGTCGTAGGGCTGCTCCTGCCTCCGGTGCCGGAGACTCAGAGATCTGCTGAATGAGAAACTGGAGTTCCCAGTGGGCCTTCTGCGCTGGGTCCACGGGTCCGTCTTTCAACTGGAACCTACCGAAAGCGCGGCCCAAGTGTCGGACGACTACCTCAAGTGCGGCGGGCGACAGCTCGTCGGGGCGAAACAAGTCGGGCTCTGACCAGAGGAACGAGGCTAGTTGGCGCGCTCGAAGCTCCTTGCCGTCAATGAAGCTCCCTAGACGTTCGCAGTAGGCGTTGGGAGATGCGACCAAACCGGCCGCGAGCCAGTGGACGCGCTGGGCGACTGCCATGCTCTTGCCGGCGAGTTTCTTCTCGATGAGCTTAAGCAGTTCTTGGTGGTCCGCGTGCTTCAGAGCCGACCACAAGAGGCGGATCAGGTTCGGCAACTGGCTGGCGGGACCGCGCATAGGGTACCCACGGAGAAGGGTCAGGCTTGCGCGGCGGGCAAGTTCACGGTGGTCCGAGTCGTACGCGAGTTCCGAGATAACGGTGACGTGCTCCCTCCCGCAGCGAAGTTGGCTGCGCACCAGGGGCACGAGCACAGATACCACGAGATCGGGACTCTCCTTAACGAGATGCCGATACCAGTCCGGACCCTCGTCTCCCGTCGGCACACAAAAGTGGAATGCAAGCGCCTGTCGGCGTAAGTCCTCGGACAAGTCGTCGATAGAGCGTTTGCCGTGCCGGTCCATGTCCTTCAGGGCCGCAAGAAACGGCATCGACAGCCTGTGCATACCGGACTCGCAGTTGAGACGGACGATCTCGTCTACGCCCGGGAGGTCCGGGCGATGGACGACGCCGACCAGACCGTCGTAGGCAGCTACGGCAAGCTCGTCGTCCCTTCCGAGCTCCTCCCTTAGCCAGTCCAGCAGCGAAACGTCCGGCCTTGACCCGAGCCACTCCCAGGCCAGACTGCTAAGGAGGGCCGGAGCCGCACGGCTCCTACGTAGTGCTGGCAGTTCTGCGCGAACCGCGTCTCGCCAGTGCTGCTCTCGCCGCTGGCGTCTCGACATCTGCCTCTGTCGTCGTTCCTGTCGGTAGGCACTCTCGTTGGCCTCGTGTCGTAGTCCCGATTCCCGATGTCGGACGAAGGCTTGCTGAACAGGACGCAACGCGGCGTTCCCCTGAGCAGCTTTGTCGAGAAGTTCTTGGGACAGGCCATCTTCGCCTTGCCTCAGACGCCAGTTTGCCTCCTCGAACAGACGTCGGGCGAGGGTTGGTTGGTCCTTCACAATCCTCCGCGCCTGCTCCAGGCACCAGCAGCCAAAGTCAGCGGGCGGCTCTGCACCCCGTAGGATCTCCCCCGCTAGCAGCCATCGTCCTCGCAGGTCTTCGTCGTCGCTGTAGCGGCCGAGCCCTTCGAGCAGCGCGGCCTTGTAGCCGTCTGGATTCGCTTCAAGCCATGCCCGCACCCCGGCTGAGGCTTCAGGCCCTCCAAGGGACGAACGCAGCGCGAAGAAGTCCTCGTAGGTCTGGGCAGGTGCAGTCAGCCAGTCGCACAGGCGTTGTGGCGTCAGGTCGGCTCCTTGAATCTCGAGACCGCGGGCCACGAGCCTCTCCACCAACGCTCTGCCCTCACCGCTTCTTCTATCGACCATTGCCAGACTAGGCTGCTGCGCCACTAGTTCGTCCAGGAGCACAGCCAAGGCATCGTCCCCCGTTTTCTCCTCAAGCCCCCGTGTCCAGAACAACCAGCGGTGGCCGGGCAGATTCGTGGGCTGACTACGGCGTAGGTGGCTCCATATCTGCGCCGGCCCAATCACGTCCGGATAGAGCTTGTCGAGGATCCTCCCGACCAACTCCCCGTCCGGATCCGGTACCTGCTCCGCGTAGATGTCGTCCAGCAGTTTCGTCAGTTGCGTAGCTCGCGTCTTGGCGTCTGGGCACTGCCGCACGAAGGCGTCGACAGCGCTATAGGCAACACGGGGCCACCACGACGGCTCGTAGACGATCGCAAGAATCGTCTCGGCAAGTGCCGGCATCGGCTCTCCATGACGGAGCACTCTCAGGAGGAACTCAGTGGAGAGCTGGTCGTTGTCGTCCTGCGGGCTCGTCTTCAGCCTGTCGTGAAGTTCACGTTCAAGGGCCGGGGAGGCCAATGGCGCAAAGGCAGCTGCGTTCCCGTAGCCTAGATCGTGGAGACGCTGCCCCTCGCGGATCAAGGCGCTAAGCAAGCGTCGCTTCTCAGCGTTCGAGAAAACGTGAACGTCGCCGTACAAACCCACGCCGACGGGGTCGCGTTCGATCAGATCGGGCCGGATCTGCTTCGAGTGCGCTGCCAGCCAAGCGCAGAGGCCCCGATGAGGCGTGACCACGCCGCCATCCTGGGCCGTTAACAGCGCGGTGACGCGCCCCGCAGGGAGACGGCGGTCACGGATCCGCTTGGCCAGATATCGACCAGCGAGGAACTCGGCGATGTGGCGGTGAACGGGTTCGAGACAGGGTTTCGCCGGAGCGTCGCCGCTTGGAGCAGCGAACAGCCGGCTCGATAGGGCCAGACGCCGTCGATGCGCGAGGGCCTCGGCTTCCGCAGCCGTTTCCTCGCGGATTGGATCGAGGAACTCGACGGCCGGATAGCGGTCATCAGAGCTGCCGACAACCCGCGTGGGGCTTACTCCCGGAATCTCAGAAAGCAATAGCAAGGCGCAAACGCGACCCGCGTCTTCGAGCATCGGTTTGTCGCCGGGTCGCGTCAGACTAGACAACAGATGCTCCTCGTTGGACTCCTGGAGAAGGTGCCGGCAGGCCAACTCAAACATCTCGCGTCGGGTCTCAGGCCAATCTCCGTCTGCGGCAGCCCCGATGAGCAGAACCAGGTTCTGAGCGTTCGCCAGAAGCGGCTTGAACCCCTTCGCGTCAGCCTCCTGTAGGAACAGCGCGGGGTCTTCCACTCGCGCTTCAGACTCGACGATCTTCTCGACATCCGCTGTCGTCAGTGGGTCGAGCCGAAGCACGGTGAGTTCTCCCTCAGGAGCGACCTTCTCCAACCGCTTCCGGTCGTAGGCTCCCAGCCAGTCCGCTTCTCTGCAGGACAGGCGAAAGCGCGGTCTACGGAGTCTGTGGAGCTGAACAAGAATCTGATCGAGTGCCGTACGGCCATCGCTGTGTCCGGCCCGGACTTCATCCAAGCCGTCGATGAAGAGCGTCCAATCCCATTCCGGATCGTCCGACACGTCGAACAACTCGAGGTCCCTAGCCGGGACGAGCTCCGCTGCGTCGCCCAACCGTCGACGTTCCTGCTTGAAGCAGGTGGTCTTTCCCGAACCGGGATCGCCTAGGAGCACGTACGCGGGCACCGAATCGTAGTCGGAGAGCGGCCGGCCCACTTGCTCTTCTTTCGGGTTGGTTCCATCCTTAGGAACCTCGGTGCAGGTGCGATCAACGACGGCCGTCATCTTCCATTCTCGAACCAGTAACCGGCAGGTCGCGAGAGGAACTCGGCAAGTGACACGGTGTTCAGCCCCCGGTCGTCGGCGATCCGTACTATCCGCTCTGGACCATAGCGCTCCCTGAACACCGCCATGCCACGCGTCGCTCGGGCTCCAGTGCCACTCTTGACTTCGATGGCAACGAGCCGTTTGCCGGAAGTCAGTACGAAGTCGACTTCGCGGCCCTGGCTGTCTCGCCAGTAGCGGATCGAGAGGATGCTGTCAGCGGTGTTCAGAAGATGTGCCCCGACGGCACTCTCCGTTAGACGGCCCCAGAACGTTCGGTCAGCCTGTGCGGCCTCGAAGGTGTAGTCGGATAGGGCTGTCATGATGGCCGTGTTGAGGACGATGAGCTTCGGTGGTGAAGCGGCGTTCCGAGCCGGACTTCGGGAGAAAGGCTGGATGCGGTCTAGAAGGCCCGCTACGGATAGGAGTTGGAGGTAGTCGGCGACCGTGTGGAGGTCGCTGTGGCCACGAAGCTGGCCCTGGATCTTCTCGAGGGAGAGGACCTGGCCGGAGTAGAGCGCACCGAGTTCCAAGAGCTGCTTAAGCAGCGCGGGCCTCTTGACACGGTTGAGGTCGACGATGTCCCGATCGATAGCCGGTTCAATCAGGCTTGAGCGGACATAGTCCCGCCAGAAAAGAGGTTCTCGGATCCGGCTGGCCGCGCCGGGATAGCCGCCATAGTAGACGTATTGGCGCAAGTTCAGCCCGAAGGCGTCCTCCATCTCTCGAAACGACCAGTGGCGTACCGGGATGCGGTCGAACCGACCGGCAAGACTTTCCGTGAGTCCGGACTGCATGGGGATCGGCGCCGAACCCGACACCACCACGTGGAGGGGCCGCTCCTCCCTTCGGTCGCGATCCCAGAGCCCTTTGACCGTCGTCGACCACTGGCTGATCTTCTGTATCTCGTCGACTGCCAGGACGACGTCACCGCGGCTTTCCGCATAATGGCGCGCCTCCTCCCAGTTCCGAGTCAGCCACGCTCGGTCTCTGTCGCCGCCGGGCAATCGTGCGTGGGGATGAATGGAGTGGGAGTCGGTTTGTCTGTCGGGACTCCAGTCGTCAGCGGAGACGTAGAGGTGTCGGAGTCCTCGGAGTGCCTGATCCACGATCGTGCTCTTACCGGTCTGGCGTGGCCCGATGACAGCTTGGATGGCCGACGGAGCCCCGGCTAGTCGCCTGCGGAGGATCTCGACCTGTGCACGCTCATAGCCCATCCCTCTAGATTACTGTACCACTGAACTCCACCAGATCATCGTAATTTCGACGTCTTTCCCACAACCTCACATGCCGTCGGCGGTGGGCGAATGCCGGTGTCGGAACTGTGGTTTGGGCAACTAGGGGGCAGGGGCGACAAGAGGACTATCAGGCAAACGGGACCTTGCTGGGGGACAGCCCTGGACCGTCATTCCCCGGAAGTGCCTGAATTCTCTGCTACTTCGGCGCGCTACGGACGGTAAGGAGTGAGCGCCGCCCTCCCATCTTCCGAAAGAGCGCGAACGGCCGCAAGAGCCAAGCCCCGCTGGCCCCTCCCGGGCGGGTGCGCGCCTCCGCCGACTAGCGGGCGTCTTCGGCCTGGGCGCGGCCGCGGGCGCGGATGCCGGCGAGGCGTTCGCCGACTTCTTCGGGTCTGGGGCCCCGGTACATGCGGTTGACCTCGACTTCGTAGTCCATTGCGTCGCCGAGGGTCAGGTCGAAGCCGCGGTCGATCATCCGCTTGTACTGGAACATCACGTCGCGCTGACAGGTGAGCATGTCGGTCGCCAGGGCGCGGCAGGTGGGGAGCAGCTCGTTGCGCGGCACGATCCGGTTGACCAGGCCCCATTCGCAGGCGCGCTCGGCGGAGAGGTAGTTGCCGGTCAGCGAGAGTTCCTTGGCCCGGCCCGGGCCGATGGCCCGCGACAGGCGCGCGGAGAGACCCCAGCCGGAGAGCAGGCCGACCCGGGCGTGGGTGTCGGCGAAGCGTGCCTCCGGGGCAGCGATCAGGAGGTCGCAGGAGAGGGCGATCTCGAAGCCGCCGGTGACCGCGATGCCGTTGATCGCGCCGATCACGGGCTGGTGGAGTGAGCGGAGCAGCTTCGGCGGATCGGCGATCGCCCTGCGCTTGCGGTCCGGATCGCTCATCTCCTTCAGGTCGAGGCCGGCGCAGAAGGCCCGGCCGGCGCCGGTCAGGATGACCACGCCGACGTTGTCGTCTCCGCGCAGGTCCTCGATCGCTCCGGCGAGGTCGTTGCGAAGCTCTTCCGAGAGGGCGTTCAGCACGCCCGGCCGGTTCAGCGTGAGGGTGGCGATGCCTTCGGACTTCTCTACCAGCAGGACCGGTTCCGACATGCTCGAGTTCTCCCTGTTTCGGTGGAACGGGTGCGGCATCTTACGCGGTAACCTTCCGGAGTACCTGCGTGAAGGAGGCAGCGATGGCAAGAGGACTCGTTGAAACGGCGGACCTGACTCTGAATCGCCGGACCCTGCTGGCCGCGGCGGCAGGTGGCGCAGCCATGGCGATTGGCTGTGGATCGGGCTCCGAGCCGACGGATTCCGCACCCGCTGCCGTCAACGGCTGGACGCCTCCGGACGATGAGCGGCGGCGCGCTCTGGTGGCGACGGCGCGCTTCGGACCCAAGCAGGCCGTCCGCAGCGCCAACGGCCTCGCCATCTGCACCCACCCCCTGGCGTCCGCCGCCGCGGCCGACATGCTCGCCCTGGGCGGCAACGCCTGCGACGGGGTGCTCGCCGCCAGCATCGCCCAGGCCGTCGTCGAGCCGCACATGACGACCCTGTCGGGCTGCCTGTCGATGCTCTACTACGACGCCGCCTCCGGCGAGTACACGTACGTCAACGGCATGATGGCGGCGCCCCAGGCAGTGCCGGACGTGCGGAACATGGACGTGGCCGAGTTCGGGGCGCTGATGACGAAGACCGACGGCACGCTCTGCTTCGTGCCCGGGTTCTGGGGCGGTTTCGAGGCGGGGCTTGAGCGCCACGGGCTGCTGCCGCGGGCTACCGTGATGGGGCCGGCCATCCACTACGCTCGCGACGGCTTCGAGATCCACCCGTTTCTGTGGGGCGAGATGTTCGTCGAGTCGGCGGTGCTGGGTCGGGAGCCGTTCAGCCGGGAGATCTACTTCAACGGCAGCACGCTGCGCGACATCGGCGACAAGCTGGTGCAGAGCACCCTCGCCGACACGCTCGATCGGCTCGCCGAAGAAGGCGGCGACCACTTCTACCGGGGCGAGTTCGGCCGCCGGTACGCCGAGACCGTGCAGGCCAGGGGAGGCCTGATCACCGCCGATGACATGGCGGCCTACGAGGCGTTCTGGGACGAGCCGGTGAAGGGCACCTACCGCGATTACGGTGTCGTCGGTTCGCCGGCGCCGGACTTCGGCGGCCAGGCACTGGTCGAGATCATGAACATGGTCGAGCTGCTCGACCTCCAGCAGGCGGGCCCGGCGTTCGAGTCCGGCGAGACGACGCTCAAGATGATGCAGATCATCGGCCGGGTCTACGCCGACGCGGTGGGCGGCCGCTTCGACGGCACCCTGCCCGGCGTGGAGCGGGCGACCTCCAAGGAGTACGCGGCGGAGCGGTTCGCCGCGCTCGAAGGGAGACCGGCCGGCCCCAACGACCGGTACGAGGCGCTGGGCGTGGTGCCGCCGCCTCCGCCGGGCTCGAACCACGTCACCGTGGTCGACGCGGCGGGGAACGTCGCGACCGTGCTGCACTCGGTCATGTCGATGCCGTTCAGGACCGGCATCTACGTCGACGGCGTCTACGCCTGTGCCTCCGGCGTCCACCTCGGTTCCGGTCCGGTCGAACCGGGCGGACGGGCGCACGCGCGCATCTGCCCGAACATGTTCACGCGCGACGGCAAACCCGTGCTCGCGTCGGGTTCGCCGAGCGTCTCGCTGACCGAGAACATCGTCCAGAACACGGTCAACCTGCTCGACTTCGGCCTGGATCTCGAAACCTCGGTCCACAAACCGCGGTTCGGCGGCTCGTCGATGAGCGTGCCGGGCGCGCTGATCGTGGAGGCCGATCTGGCCGGCGATCCGGTCGGGCGGCTGGAAGACGCGGGCGCGACCGTCGAAGTGGTCAATCCCTGGAACTGGCTCTGCGGCTCGTTCGAGGGCGTTCTGATCGAGGAGAACGGCGCCGTCGCCTGCGGCGACCCGAGGCGGACGGCGCAGGCGGTCGCCGTTTGAGGCGAGTTCTTCGGCTCGCGTCGGTACTCCTCCTGGCGGCGAGCGGGGCCTCCGCCGGAGAGGTCACTGTCGCGGTGGCCGCGAACGCCGCCGAAGCAGTCGAGGCGCTGGCGGCCGACTTCGAGCAGCGAACGGGACATCGCGTCACGGTCACCGTCGGCTCGACGGGCAAGCTCTATGCCCAGATCCTCCACGGCGCGCCCTTCGACGTGTTCCTTGCGGCGGACCAGGAACGTCCGCGACTGCTGGTGGAGCAGGGCTTGGCTGTCGAGGGTTCTCGCCTGACCTATGCGGTTGGTCGGCTCGTCCTCTGGAGCCCGGACGCCGAAGTCGACGCCGCCCATACGCTGCGCGCGGGCTCGTTCCGGCGACTCGCGATCGCGAACCCCGATCTCGCGCCCTACGGCGCCGCCGCCCGGGACGTCCTCAGCGAACTTGGCTTATGGGAGAGTCTCCGTTCGAAGATCGTCGTGGGAGAGAACGTAGGTCAGAGCTTCACCATGGCCGCCTCGGGCAACGCGGAACTCGGTTTCGTTGCCTTGTCATCCGTCTTGAGCCAGGGCGGCAGCTACTGGGAAGTGCCTCCGGAGACGTACAGCCCGATCCGCCAGGATGCGGTGCTGCTCGACCGCGCTGGAGGCAACATCGCCGCCAGAGCGTTTCATCTCTTTCTGGGCAGTGCGACGGCTCTTGCGACGATCGAGTCGTTCGGCTTCATCGTCGGCCGGGCGGTTGGGCCGCTCGACGGCAGTCAGCCCGGCTTCTCCTCGGGCGGGTACAACCGACGCCGCCCCATCCACGCCCACGCGCGCACCCGCTGAGGACGGCTCGCTGTGGACCTGCCAGAACTCGGCCCGCTGTGGCTCAGCCTGCAGCTCGCGGCGTCGGCGACCGCGGTGCTCCTGGTTCTCGGGACGCCGCTGGCCTGGTGGTTGTCCGGTACCCGATCGCGGCTGAAGCCGGTGATCGAGGCGGTGACGGCGCTGCCGCTGGTGCTGCCGCCGACGGTGCTGGGCTTCTACCTGCTGCTGCTGATGAGCCCCCGGTCCTGGCTGGGCGGACTTTGGGTCGAGGTCACGGACACGACCCTCACTTTCTCGTTCGCCGGGCTGCTCGTCGCTTCCGTCATCTACTCGCTGCCGTTCATGGTGCAGCCGCTCCAGGCCGCGTTCGAGTCGCTGGGCCGAGGGCCTCTGGAGGCCGCGGCCGCGCTTCGCGCCTCGCCTCTCGACGCCTTTCTGACCGTGGCGGCACCGCTCTCGCTGCGCGGCTTCCTGACCGCGGCGGTCCTGACCTTCGCGCACACGATCGGCGAGTTCGGCGTCGTGCTGATGGTCGGCGGGAACATCCCGGGCAAGACGAGGGTCATCTCGATCGCCATCTACGAGCACGTCGAGACGTTGCGCTACGCGGAGGCGCACACGCTTGCCGCCGGTCTGCTGCTGTTCGCGTTCGTCGTTCTGGTGTTCGTCTACGTCTTCAATCGGAGGTTGCCGGTTCATGTCGCCTGACCGTGAGGCAACAACCCTCGAGGTCGACGTGCAGGTCGCCTTCAAGGGCTTCGATCTCCTGGTTGAGCAGGCGATCCCGGCGGCCGGCGTTACCGCGGTGTTCGGTCCTTCGGGGAGCGGTAAGACGACCCTCCTGAGGTCGCTGCTCGGGTTCGAGACGGAAAGCCGCGGCCGCATCGCCCTGAACGGCGACGTGTGGCTCGACAGCGAAGCCGGGGTCGCGGTCCCGCCGCACCGTCGCCCCGTCGGTTGCACATTCCAGGATGGACGGTTGTTTCCGCACCTGGATGTCGCCGGCAATCTGCGCTACGCCGAGCGACGAAGCGGCGAGGTGAACGCGGTGTCGATCACCCACGACGATGTTGTGGATGCCCTGGACCTGGAGCCGCTGCTCGGCCGGCGGCCCCAGACCCTGTCGGGCGGCGAGCGCCAGCGCGCGGCCCTGGGCCGGGCGCTGCTCAGCCGGCCGCGCCTGCTGCTCCTCGACGAGCCCCTGTCGGCTCTCGACCGGCGTCGCAAGGCGGAGATCATGCCGTATCTGCTGGCCCTGCATCCGCGCTTCGGCATTCCGACGCTCTACGTGAGTCACGCGGTGGACGAGGTGGCGCTCCTGGCGGACCGGATCCTGGTCCTTGCCGAAGGCAGGGTGCAGACATTCGGAGGCACGGTCGAGGTCCTCGAGCAACTCGACCTCGCACCGCTCACCGAGCGCTTCCAGGCCGCGGCGGTGCTCGAGGCGCAGGTGAGCGCCCACGACGACGAGTACCGCCTGACCTGGCTCGATCTCGATGGCCAGCGGCTCAGCGTGCCGCGGATCGAGCACCTCGCCGTCGGCGAGTCGGCCCGGCTGCTGGTGCGCTCCCGGGACGTCTCGCTCGCCACGGAACGCCCGTCGCCGACCAGTATCCGCAACGTGCTGTCCGGAGTCCTCGCGTCGCTGCATCAGGACGAGTCGACCGCGTTCGCCGAGGCCACGGTCGATCTCGGTTCGCACCGGCTGCGGGCGCGGATCACGCGGGCGTCGGCGGCCGAGCTGGGCCTCGCGGCCGGTTCGCCGGTTTTCGCGCTGCTCAAGAGCGTCAGCCTGGACACCCGGGCCGGACGGTAGCGCCGATCGCCGTCTGCTACGGTCGCCGACTTGCCCGAAGAGCAGAAGCCGCAGACGGAGCGGTTTAGCCCCGGTTACTCCCGCTACGTGCTGGGTGTCCTGTTCGTCGTCTACGTCTTCAACTTCGTCGACCGGCAGATCCTCTCGATCCTGATCGACCCGATCAAGGAGGAACTCGGCGCCTCCGACACCCAGATGGGGTTCCTGACGGGTTTCGCCTTCGCCATCTTCTACACGGGGTTCGGCATCCCGATCGCGCGCTGGGCGGACCGGGGCGTGCGCCGGTCGATCATTGCCCTTGGCCTCACTGTATGGAGCGTGATGACCGCGCTCTGCGGGCTGGCGCAGAGCTTCCTGCATCTCGCTCTGGCGCGCATCGGAGTCGGCATCGGCGAAGCGGCGGGCAGTCCGCCAGCCCATTCCCTGATCTCGGACTACTTCCCGCCGGAGCGGCGGGCCGCCGCGCTCTCGATCTACAGCATCGGCATTCCGGTGGGCGTGGCCCTCGGTTACCTGGCGGGCGGCTGGATGGTCGAGTTCTTCAACTGGCGGGCCGCCTTCTTCGTCGTCGGCATTCCCGGCGTCCTGCTGGCGGTGATCATGCGGCTGACCGTTCGCGAACCGCCGCGCGGCATGTCGGAGGCGGTCGGGGCCGACACGGAGTCGTACTCGCTCGGCGAGGTGGTCAGGTTCCTCCGGTCGCTCCGCTCCTTCATGCTGCTGGCGGTCGCTTCAGGCATCGCTTCGCTCACGGCCTACGGCTTCGGCGCCTGGGTCCCGCCGTTCCTGGGCCGCGTCCACGGTATGGGCAGCGGCGAGATCGGCACCTGGATGGGGATCGAGACGGGCGTCGGCGGCGCCCTGGGGATGGTGATCACCGGCCTCGTCGCCGATCGGCTGGCGAAGCGCGATCCGCGCTGGTACGTCTGGATCGGCGCTCTCACGATCGCGGTCTACTTTCCGTTCATGCTCGCGTTTCTGCTGCTCGACCAGGCGGTCCCGGCGATCCTCTCCTACTTCGTCGTGCTCGCCCTGGGCGCGGTCTACCTCGGGCCGGCGATCGCCATGACCCACGCCCTGGTCACGGTCCGCATGCGGGCGCTCGCGTCCTCCGTCTTTCTGTTCGTCCTGAACCTGATCGGCATGGGGCTCGGACCCCAGATGGTGGGCTACCTGAACGACAAGCTGGCGCCGATGTACGGTATCGAGTCGATCCGCTACTCGCTGCTCTGGGTGGGGATGGCCAAGCTGCTGGCGCTGGTGCTGTTCATGCTGGCGGCGAAGTACGTGAAGGAAGACCTGAAGGCCAAGGACCGGTTGGGCCAACCCGGTTAGGCTCCGTTGGCCCCTTCTGCGGAGAAAGCACGATGAAGCCAACGACGAAGCTCGCCCTGAGGATGACCCTTTGCCTGCTTGTTCTTCTGGCGGCGATGCCGCTTCCGGCGCAGGACCTGCCCGACGGCGTGACCAAGGTGGCCTCGGTGGAGGGGATCACCGAGTACCGGCTGGAGAACGGACTTCGATTCCTCCTGTTTCCGGACCAGAGCAAGCAGCAGATCACGGTGAACATCACCTATCTCGTCGGTTCCCGTCACGAGGGCTACGGCGAGACGGGGATGGCACACCTGCTGGAGCACCTGGTGTTCAAGGGCACGCCGGACCACCCGGACATTCCAGCCGAGCTGACCGAGCATGGCGCCTTCCCGAACGGCACGACCTGGTTCGACCGCACGAACTACTTCGAGACCTTCCCGGCAACGGACGAGAACCTCGAGTGGGCGCTCGATCTGGAGGCGGACCGGATGGTCAATTCCTTCATCTCGGCCGAGGACCTCGAGTCGGAGATGACCGTGGTGCGGAACGAGTGGGAGCGCGGCGAGAACCAGCCTACGGGGGTGCTCCGCAAGCGGGTCATGTCGGCCGCCTTCGACTGGCACAACTACGGCAACTCGACAATCGGCGCGCGGGCGGATATCGAGAACGTGCCGATCGAGAGGCTGCAGGCCTTTTACCGCAAGTACTACCAGCCGGACAACGCGATCCTGGTGGTGGCCGGGCGGTTCGAGGTCGATCGGGCGCTCGAACTGGTGGCGGAGAAGTTCGGTCCCATTCCGCGCCCCGACCGCACCGGCGCGAACACGCTCTTCGACACCTACACCGCCGAGCCCGCACAGGACGGCGAGCGGACGGTGACCCTGCGGCGGGTCGGCGACACGCAGCTCGTGATGGCCGTCTACCACGTGCCGCCGGGCGCCCATGAGCAGTACGCCGCGGTCGAGGTGCTGAGCCACATCCTTGGCGTCGAGCCGGCGGGGCGCCTGTACAGGAACCTGGTCGAACCCGGACTGGCGGCCTCGGTCTTCGCATCCGCTCTTCAGTTGAACGAACCGGGCGTGCTGATGGCCAACGTCATGGTGAGGGAGGAAGACTCGCTGGAGGAGGCGGCCGAGGCTTTGTTCGCGACGCTCGACGAGATCGCTGCGGAACCGCCCTCGGAAGAGGAGGTCGAGCGTGCCAAGACCGACTACCTGTCGCGGATCGAACTCTCGTTCAACAATCCGCAAGGCATCGCGCTTCAGCTCAGCGAGTGGGCCTCGATGGGCGATTGGCGACTGTTCTTCCTGCACCGCGACCGCCTCGAGCAGGTGACCGCCGAAGGCGTCCACGAAGTCGCCCAGACCTACTTGCGAGACTCGAACCGCACGGTCGGGTACTTCCATCCGACGGACGAGGCGCCGGAACGGGCCGAGATCCCCGAGCCGCCCGACGTGGCGGCCCTGGTCGCCGACTACACCGGGCGCGAGGCGGTCGCGGAAGGCGAGGCCTTCGATCCGACCCCGGCGAACATCGATCGGCGCACACGGGCGCTCGAACTCTCGAACGGCGTCAAGGTCGCGCTGCTGGCGAAGCAGACCCGGGGCGAGTCGGTCAGCGTCAGCTTCGGTTTCCGGCACGGCACCGAGGCGGCGTTGATGGGCCGTGCAACTGCGGGCGACCTGGCCGGGTCGATGCTCATGCGTGGCACGAAGAGCCGCTCCCGCCAGGAGATCAGTGACGAACTGGACAGGCTCAAGGCGCAAGGCGGGATCGGCGGCGGCGCGTTGATCGCGAGCGGCTCCTTCACGACGGTGAGGGAGAACCTCGTCGAAGTCTTCCGTCTTTTCGCCGAGATCCTCCACGAGCCGGCCTTCGATGCCAAGGAGTTCGATCTCCTGCGCGAGGAGCGCCTGGCGGGGATCGAGAGCCAGCGGTCCGAGCCGATGGCGCAGGTGCCGACGGCGATGAACCGGCACTTCAACCGCTGGCCGGCCGACCATCCCCGCTACTCGCCGACCTTCGACGAGCAGATCGAGCGTCTCAATGCGGCGA
>VXUF01000125.1:0-1383 GCA_009837085.1 Holophagales bacterium | reverse complement strand
AGGGACTTCTGGTCCTCGTTCTACGGCGGCGAGGGCGGCACGATCGGAGTCGTCGGCGACTTCGACCCCGACGAGATCGCCGGCGTTCTCGAGGAACTGTTCGGAGACTGGCAGGCGGCCCAGCCCTACGAGCGGGTCGCCGATCCGTACCGTGAGGTCGAGACGGTCAGCGTCGACCTTGAGACGCCGGACAAGACGAACGCGGTGATGATGGCCGTTACGAGTTTCTCCATGCGCGACGACAACGAGGACTACCCGGCGCTGGTCATAGCGAACGACATGCTGGGCGGCGGCTTTCTCAGTTCCCGGTTGGCGACGCGGATTCGCCAGGAGGAGGGATTGTCGTACAGCGTCGGCTCCCAGGTTGCCGCGCCATCGATCGACGACAGCGCCGTCTTTCTGACGTTCGCCATCTTCGCGCCGGAGAACGCGGACAAGGTGGTCACCGCCTTCCGCGACGAGGTGCGGAAGGCGCTTGAAGATGGCTTCACCGAGGAGGAGTTCGAGGCCGCGCGCCGGGGTTTCCTCGACAGACAGCAGAACGGACGGTCGCAGGACCGCGCCATCGCTTCGATGCTGAACAACAACCTGTTCACTGGCCGGACGATGGCGTTCACGGCTGCTCAGGAGCAGGCGATCGAGGAGTTGACGCTAGACGAAGTCAACGCCGCGCTTCGGAAGTACATCTCGCTGGACGCCATCTCGATCTTCCGGGGCGGGGACTTCGCCAACAAACTGAATCAGTAGCCAAGGCGGAGCCGGCCTTCGGCCGGCGCGTTTCGCGGCCGCCTCCGGCGGCGGGCCGGCGGGGACGCCGGCGCACCCAGTGTGCGGCTAGAGCGACGCGACCAGGGCGGCGATCGACTCGGGGTTCTTGAGGGTCCCGACGTTGACCGCCGTCTCCACCGGCTCCCCGGCGAGGATCCGCTTGATCGGCACTTCGAGCTTCTTGCCGGAGAGCGTTGTCGGAACCTCGGGAATCGCGCGGATCTCGTCGGGGCCGTGGCGCGGCGACAGCCGCGTGCGGAGGTGGCGGCGAATGCGCCCGGCGAGGGCCGCGTCGAGCACGGTGCCGGCAGCCAGCACGACGAACAGCCACAACTTGCCCTCGCGGTCCAGGCTGCCGGTGTCGACGATCACGCAGTCCTCGACTTCGGGGAGCTCCCCCGCGGCGCGGTAGAACTCGGATGTGCCCATCCGCACGCCGCCCCGGTTCAGCGTCGAGTCGGAGCGGCCGTAGATGACGGAGCTGCCGTCCTCGTCGAACTCGATCCAGTCGCCGTGGCGCCAGACGCCCCGCCAGTGGTCGAAATAGCTCTCGCGATACCGCTCGCCGTAGTCATCTTTCAAGAAGAAGAGGGGCTTGGAGGGAAGTGGATAGGT
>VXUF01000097.1 GCA_009837085.1 Holophagales bacterium | reverse complement strand
CTCTCTGTCTTGGTGGGCGTAATCGTCTTGCTTGTCATTGCGGACCTCTCAGGACGTCGTGAACCGCGCGGTGTCGGCCCTTATCATATACTATCCGAATAACCGGCGGCGGAAGGGTGCATTCAGCAGGTTGTATAATGTGCAATTTATAATATACTGGTGGGCAACAGGTGAATTAACAGGTGACCAACAGGCGCGCGCTGGTGCATTAGAACACCTGTTGATGACCAGAGTTTCACCTGCGTTAGCCATGAGGGGCTTTTTTCAGGCCCTCTATTTTTCATCTGCATAACCTAAAATTTATGATTTATGGTTGCTGCGGTCTTAGTTTGTATGTTCGTATTGTAGCATAGTGGAGCAGCGGGATGGGAGGATTTTCCTGGTCGGGAGTGTCTTAGTGAAACGGTGCGATTGACCTATTGTATCCTGCGGGCTACAATGAATCGTGTGATAGAAATTCGCAGAACAGAAGAGTACGAGATATGGTTTCGCAGGTTGCGCGATGTACGGGCAAGAGCGCGAATCAATACGCGCATCAGACGTTTGCGGTCAGGAAATCCTGGAGACGTGAGGCCGGTCGGCAGAGGCGTCTCAGAGATGAGGATTGACTACGGACCTGGTTATCGCGTGTATTTCGTCAGACGTGGGCAGACTTTGATCGTTCTGCTTGCGGGTGGAGACAAGTCAACCCAGAGACGTGACATTAATACGGCTATCCGGTTGGCTGAGGGACTATGAGAAGGTGCAATGATGGCAAGGACTAAGACATATCCGTGGGATCCGGTGGACTATCTGAACACCCGGGAAGACATGGTAGCCTATCTGGACGCTGCGCTCGAAGATGGAGACCCCAAGTTGATAGCCGTGGTGTTGGGAGACATCGCGCGGGCCGAGGGAATGACACAAATCGCGAAAGAAACCGGCCTGGGACGGGAAAGCCTGTACAAGGCGTTGTCCGCTGAGGGCAACCCTGAGTTCGCGACTATCCTCAAGGTAACGCAGGCGTTGGGATTCAGGCTCCGCGCCGCAGATTCTCCTGCGGCCAAAATGGAATGAGTGTAAGGTAACCTAACTCATCCGCTTAATAGCTGCCCCTCGAACCAACGCTTCGCATCCTGCCAACCGGATTCCGCCTCAGACCGCAGACGGCGGGCTTGTTCGCGGCGATGGTGGACTTCGGCGGTGATAGCTTTCTACCGTTTGACAGAGTAGCCTATCCTCACTATGATGGACGATATGAGAACGTATGATTTAATGCAGTCAGCAATGGAGTGTCTGAATGCCCGGAGAACATGAACACACGTTGAACGCATGGACAGCCGGGTTGTTGCGCAGCTTGTACGGGCTGGACGCGCGTCAGGAGCAGACACAGGTGGGCGGTAAGCGGATTGACATAGAGGTCCGAATCGGCCCGGTGAAAATCGCGCTGGAAGCGGAACAGGGGCAGGGCGCGGTGAAGAGGCGGGAGGCGATATCGGACGCGGACGAGCGACTGAAGCAGAAGAACGCTGACTGCGCTATCGCGGTGTGCTACCCGGAGGGGGTAACGAGTGAAGAACAGATAACGGACAGTCGTATGCTGTGGACTATCCGCGCTCCGAACGGCCTGGTGGAGCCGGGGAAGGCGCGGTGGACGGAAGCGAATCTGGGTGAACTGGCGTCGGTGGTGAAGTTAGCGCCGATGCAGCTTGGCGATCCGGACCTGGCGGCGGCTGGGTTGTCAGCGAGTCTGGACAGGGCAACCAATCAGGTTTCAACTCAGGTCATGCCAGACACCAGAAAGTCAACGCTTCAGTCACTCGTAGAGGAATGAACTGAGAGTGATGCACAGACGAATCCACGTCATACGTTGGCATAGACAGACCCCACGATGCAGTTAGGCATAGCACGGGTGGGTATGTCCGAGTTATGGTTCACACCAATGGGATTGAAAGTCATTGGGCGATGCTAAAGCGAGGGATCGTCGGAACGTATCACCATATCAGTCCAAGGCATCTTCACCGATTGCGGCTGAATTCGAGGGGCTGCATAACTCCCGACCTGCTGACACGATTAACCAGATTCGGGGAGTCATAGCATGAATGGACGGGAAGCGATTGCAGTATCATGACTTGATTGCAGAATAATAATAAAAAGAGAGAGGCTCCGAAATTTCGGAGCCTCTCTTATGATTTACGCCACTTGTGCTTCTTTCTCGCGCCTACTAGGTGGTGGCTCAGTAAAATCGCGACCGGCTTCCTCTGCTTCATCTTTGCGTGCTAGCCACGCCTCCCACCTTCTGTTGTTCTCTGCCTCTGCTTCTGCTCTCGTCTTCTCCTTGTTTGCCCAATCAAATAGAGCCATTGTACCTCTCCGTCCCGCTATTATCATGAGGGCTAAAATCGCAGCAGACAAACCAACAATGCCTATGTCTTTGGTAAACTCACCTACTGTCAGTACTGACTGAGATTCGGGCGCAACCCAAAATCTGAGATAGGCATGATACAACGAACCTAATAGCCATAGCCCAGGGAACAACCAAGCGTACCAACGTTGGTCTTCTTCCAGTACGCTCCAAATAGCTACTCGGTTCTCAGGCAATCCCTTCTATGAACCTTTCCGCATTGGTGTGACGTCCGACTTGATGATTTTCTCAAACGAGGCGTCAATCTTGGGGGTAGGTTGCGGGGGACGCCCAACAGGCCGTTTCACAGCCGATTTCTTGGCTGCTGCCGCTGTTCTCCTCCGTTCTCCTGTTACAACCCTGTAATGGTTGCAAGTGTGCAATACCGTACATATAGGGTGACAAATTGTCAACTACTTTACAAGAGGCTCTGAAAACTAACTTTTCAAGTGCGTTGGATAACACCGTATATAATTCCCCAAACAAAAGTATGCGAGTCGGGCTGATAGATACTGGGAAGAGCGGAGCAGATTCCTGTTGCCGACTCGTGTGAGGCTTACGACCGCCAGAGTAACTGCCGTGCTAATTGATAGCCGGTTGTCGGGTCAGCTTAGGTTCCATACAACATAAGCGTTTCTCAGAGCTCGCTCGGGGACTGGGAAAAAGCGCTATGTGTATTCCTGAACTCATCGGTGGGTATCTTGGCGCTTCTTGGGGACCGCACGAACAGGAAGCCGACATATCCGAATCGGTCGCTGGACGATCTACGCAAGCTGGTCGTTCCTGATTTCGAGGCAATCGGCGAGGATGCGGTGAGTACACTGGTCGCAACATACGACAGGTACGCGGAGGATACACTGCTGCCGCTGCCGCAGATGGCTTCGTTTGAGGTTCGGCGAGGGCTGGATGAGGC
>VXUF01000044.1 GCA_009837085.1 Holophagales bacterium | reverse complement strand
CAGGGGGGGTGCTCTCCGCACGTACCCCCGGGGCCATGGGACCTTACGCGGGGTCTTCCGGGCGGGGTGCGGGTCCGGTGGCCAACACCCCCCCCGCGACCGCCGGTGCACCCAGTTTCCGCCGCGCTAGCTCAGGACGTCCAGCTCCCCGTCGCCGTACCGCGCCCGCAGCACCTTCTTGTCGAACTTGCCGACGCTGGTCTTCGGGACCTCGTCGATGAAGGTCCAGCGTTCGGGCAGCCACCAGCGGGCGACGCGGTCGGCCAGGTAACTCCGGAGTTCGCCGGGATCGGCGTCGGCGCCGTCGTTGAGCACGACGCAGGCGAGCGGCCGCTCGTCCCAGCGGTCGTCCGGGACGCCAACCACGGCGGCCTCCGCGACCGCCGGGTGCCCCATCAGTTCGTTCTCCAGGTCGACCGAGGAAATCCACTCGCCGCCAGACTTGATGACGTCCTTGGCGCGGTCGGTGATCTGCAGGAAGCCGAGTTCGTCGATCGAGGCGACGTCGCCGGTTCGGAGCCAGCCGTCGTGGAACTTCTCCGGATCGTCGTCCAGGTAGTACGAGCCGGTGATCCACGGTCCGCGGATCTCGATCTCGCCGACCGCTTCGCCGTCCCAGGGCATCTCCTCGCCGTCGTCGTTGCAGATCCGGATCTCCACTCCCGAAATGATGCGTCCGGTCTTGACCCGCCAGTCGACCTCTTCCTCGCGCGGGGTGCCGCGTGGAGGGATCGCCATGGCCGCGAGCGGCGAGGTCTCGGTCATGCCCCAGCCCTGGATGATGTCGACGCCGAAGCGGTCGCGGAACCCCTCGATGAGCGAGCGGGGCACGGCCGAGCCGCCGCAGAGGACGGCGCGGAACGAGGAGAAGTCGACCTCGTGGTGCTCCGAGTAGCGGAGGACTTCGTTCCAGATCGTCGGCACCGCGCCGGAGAGGGTCGGTCGATGCTCGGCGATGATCCGGCACAGGGGCTCAGCCTGCAGGAAGCGGTCGGGCATGACGAAGTCGGCGCCGGTGAACCAGCCGACGTGGGGCAGGCCCCAGGCGTTGGCGTGGAACATCGGCACGATGGCCAGGATGCTGTCCGCCTGGCTGATGCCGAGCGCGCCGCCGGAAGCCACCCCCAGAGCGTGCAGGAAGGACGACCGGTGGCTGTAGGCGACTCCCTTCGGGTTGCCGGTGGTGCCGCTCGTGTAGCACATGGCGCAGGCGGCCCGCTCGTCGATCTCAGGCCAGTCGAACTCCGTGGGCTGGCCCTCGATCAGTTCGTGGTAGCGGTGGATCGAGGCGCCGCCCGCCTCGAGGGCGGAGGCGTCGCCGTCGCCGACCACGATGAAGTGCTCGACGGTCTCGAGGTCGGCCGCGACCTGCCCGATGAGCGGCACCAGGGAGTCGTCGACGATCACGACGCGGTCCTCGGCGTGATTCGTGACGTAGGTCAATTGCTCCGGGAACAGGCGGATGTTCAGGGTGTGAAGGACCGCCCCCATGCATGGGATCGCGAAGTAGGCCTCCAGGTGCTCCTGGTTGTTCCAGGCGAAGGTGCCGACCCGGTCGCCCGGCTCGATGCCGAGGCCCTTGAGCGCGTGGGCGAGCTGGGCGCTGCGTTCCGCGACCTCGGCGTAGGTGCCGATCCGGGCGCCGTCCTCCTGGCAGGTGATGATCCGGCTGTCCCTGTGCACCCGGCGTCCGTGATCGAAGATCATGTTGATCGTCAGCGGGAAGTCCATCATCGTGCTGAGTGTCATCGCGGCGCTCCAGGGTCCGGCAGTTCTGGGGGTGTTGGCTGGTGTCGGAGCGGTACCTTAGCGACTCGGTGACCGCCCGCGTAGACTGCGCCGATGGATCCCGTTCGGCTGGAGCTGTTCAGCAACCGGTTCGGTGCCATCGCGTCCGAGATGGGCGTGATGCTGCAGCGGACGGCAATGTCGGTGAACGTCAAGGAGCGTCTCGACTTCTCGTGCGGGATGCTCGACGCGGAAGGCCGGCTGCTGGTCAACGCGCCGCACATACCGGTCCACCTCGGCGCGCTCGGCGAATGCGTGCGACGGGTCGCGGCGGAACTCGAGCTGGGCGAAGGCTGTGTCGCGGTAACCAATCACCCCGGCTACGGTGGATCCCACCTGCCCGACATCACGGTCATTTCCCCGGTCCTTGTGGAAGGCCGGCTGTTGGGTTACGTCGCCAACCGGGCCCACCACGCTGAACTGGGCGGCATCCGGCCGGGCTCGATGCCGCCCGAGGCTCGGAGCCTCGCTGAAGAGGGTGTGGTCATCGCGCCTCAGTATCTGGTGCGGGGAGGGGAGCCGCAGTGGGAGCGGATCGAGGCACTGCTCAGCCGGGGGCCGGCGCCATCCCGTTCGGTGGCCGAGAACCTCGCCGACCTGGGCGCGGCGGTGGCCGCCAACCGGCGCGGCGTGGCCGCCCTCCGCCAGCTCGCCGCGGACGCCGGTGAGGACGAGGTCCGCCGCTACATGTCGGCCCTCTACTCGCGCGCCGCCGACCGCATGCGGTCGGCGCTGGAGGACCACGTGCGGAGCACCGGCCGCCAGTCCTTCCACGCACGGGAACGCCTGGACGACGGTTCGCCGATCGAGGTCGGCGTGACCGTGGATCGCGGTTCGGCGCGGATCGACTTCACCGGCAGCGCTCCGGTCCACGGTGGCAATCTCAACGCCACTCCGGCGATCGTCCGGAGCGCCACGATCTACGTGCTGCGGCTGCTGATCGGCGTACCGCTCCAGCTCAACGAGGGACTGCTCGAACCGATCGAGATCGAGATTCCGCGCGGCATGCTCAACCCGGAGTTCCCGGCCGATCCGAGGCGCTGCCCGGCTGTCGTCGGCGGCAACGTCGAGACGAGTCAGCGGGTCGTCGACACCCTGATCAAGGCGCTTGGACTCTGTGCCTGCGGGCAGGGAACGATGAACAACACCCTCTTCGGCGACGATACCTTCGGCTACTACGAGACGGTCGGCGGCGGGGCCGGGGCCGGACCGGGTTTCCGGGGCGCGAGCGGCGTCCATACCCACATGACGAACACGCGCATCACCGACCCCGAAGTGCTGGAGCACCGCTATCCCGTGCGTCTCGAGCGGTTCGCCGTGCGCCGCGGATCGGGCGGGCGGGGCCGCTATCCCGGCGGCGACGGCCTGCGCCGGGAGCTGCGGTTCCTCGTGCCACAGCAGGTTTCGGTGCTCGGCCAGCACCGGGTGGAGCGTCCCTACGGTGTCGACGGCGGAGAGAGCGGGAGTGTCGGCCGCGCCCGTATCCTGCGTGCCGCGGGCGGCGTCCGCGAACTCGCGTCCGTCGACCAGGCGGACGTGATGCCCGGCGACCTCCTCGTGCTTGAGACGCCGGGCGGGGGCGGTTGGGGGGGATAGAAT
>VXUF01000087.1 GCA_009837085.1 Holophagales bacterium | reverse complement strand
CCGCTACGCTGCCGAGCTTCTTCGCGCCCGAAGGTCTGGGGTCGTCTGCCAGCTTCTCGATTGCACTGACAACGCGCCGAAGGTGAATGTCATCGGCTATGCGTCTGATGTCTCGCTCAGCCCCTTTTGAGAGTACTACCTTCATGAAGAACTAAAGCTAGCCGTGAAGCACTTCTTGGCGTCGAGCTATCTGGGGGGAATCACGAGACGGTTGGCACGCCTGTCGTAGCCGTCCTAAGACGGCACCTCCCCCTTCTTGATCGCGATCAACGCCTTCTGGAGCTTGGTACCCGCTTCCCATGACAGCTCGTCACCCTCGAACTCGCAGCGATAGAGCCCCTGAAGATTGGATGGCACCTCCACTCGCCGGTCCCAAAGTAAGACAAGCTTCTTGTCGTGGCGCACGTATGCGGCACCGATCTCGATCAAGACGTTGGGGTTGACGGAGTAGCGATTGTCAGCTTGCTGCTCCGCATCGGCCGTTACACAGATGATCGCCGCGTCTGACCGGCTCATCGCTTCGAAGACCTTGTCTGGAACGGGAATGGCGGCAGTCTCCTGCTCGACAGCCACCTCGGCCCTAACCTCTGCCAACTCGAGTAGCTGTTTGACCTGCTCCAGCACCTTCGTACCGCTGCTATGGCCGACGAAGATTGCTCGAACGGGACGTCGTTCTTGGGGCGCTAGCGCTGCAGCTTCGGTCCGCGACCCGCTACCCTCCGCGATGAAGTCCGCAGATGGGGTAGAAGAACTTTGAGCGGGTGGCTCCTGGGGCACGTCGACAGCAGCAGATTCGGCTGGCGCTAGGGGGGCCAACGACACGTACCGATCACCACCAATTGTCCGAAAGGCTCCGATGGTCTCGGCATTCTCTAGGATCGTCTCCAGCGCTCCCCCCACGCGGGCATCGGGCACGGCGAACTCCCCCTTCAGGACGTTACGGGCGATGTCTTCGCGAGGAAACTTGTTTCCGTCGTACTTCCGCAGGAAGCCACCGATGATCAGTGGCTTCAGGCACGCTTCGCGCAGCGCTACGACGTCCTCACCTTCTTCCTGGGGGGCGACGGCACGCCTCCCCAAGTCAGTGAGAGCAATCGTGGGAGCGTTGTAGCCCCCGTCGGTCAAGCCATAACCGATGGCTGCTCCGGTCAGGGCTCGCCAACCTGAGCTGCTCGGTTTCACTCCGACAGCCACGGCAACTTCCACCGGTGCCGTGGGTTGACCCGCGTACTGCTCGACGAGTGCACGCGGAACTCTAAGTGCCTTCTGGATCGAAACACGCGGAAGTTCAGTCTGGACGATTCGTTTTCTTCCGCTCATTCGACGACCTCCGTCGCGGCGATTCGGCCTATCGCGATCATCGGTCGACCATAACACAAACGCGGCAACCAGGCCAAACAGTCCAAACAGTCCATATAGTCCATCAGGACCCTGAGCCTGAGAGTACTCGTTCGTGCACGTGGCTTCGGCCTGTCTGCCGGTGCCACACCTGCACGAGGCATTCGGATTGCCGCGAGCCGGCCGGCTCAAGCACGAACAGCCCGAACTGCGCGCCGAAACGACTTGACGGTGCCCATCAAACGCCGCTCTTCTCCCTCACCGCGGCCCACAGGCCGACCCAGATGCTGTAGCACATCGCCAGCAAGACCAGTGTGAACGGCAGGCCGGTCGAGACGGTCATCGCCCGCAAGGCGTCCAGCGCGCCGGTGCCGCCGACCAGGAGCAGGACCGCGGCGACGACGCCTTCGAGGGTGGCCCAGAAGACCCGTTGGCTGGTCGGCACGTCTTCCTTGCCGCCCGCGGTGATCGTGTCGACGACGAGCGAGCCGGAGTCGGACGAGGTGACGAAGAACACGAGCACCAGGACGATGCCGGCGAGCGACAGCGCCGCGCTGAGCGGGAACTGCTCGACCATCCGGAAGAGCATGACCTCCTGGGCCGCGGACGCCACCGGCGCCGTGCTGTCCTCGATCGTCTGGGAGATCGCCGTGCCGCCGAAGGCCGCCATCCAGACGATCGACAGCAGCGTCGGGATGAGAATCACGCACACGACGAACTCGCGCACAGTCCGGCCGCGAGAGACTCGGGCGATGAACATGCCGACGAACGGCGACCAGGACACCCACCAGGCCCAGTAGAACGTGGTCCAGTCATGCGAGAAGCCCGTGTCCTCACGACCGAACGGCATCGCCAGGGGCACGAAGTTCGCGCCATAGGCCAACGCGCCCCTGGCGGCGGTGACCAGGATCTCGCCAGTCGGTCCAATCACGATGACCGCGAGCAACAGGACAAGGGCAAGGGTCATGTTGACTCCCGACAGCACCTTGATGCCGCGGTCCAGGCCGCGTACCACCGAGACGACGGCGAGCAACGTGATGACGCCGATCAGCACCACGGCGGCCAGACCGCCCGTACCCCAGCCGTAGAGCAGGTTGAACCCCGCCAGGGCCTGGGTGGTCCCCAGCCCAAGCGACGTCGCCAGGCCGAACAGGGTGGCGAACACGGCCAGGACGTCGATCAGGTGTCCCCACCAGCCGCGCACACGGTCGCCCAGAATCGGGTAGAACGCCGAGCGCAGGGTCAGCGGCAGGCCGTGGTTGTAAGCGAAGAACGCCAGCGCCAGGGCGACCACGGCGTAGATCGCCCACGGATGCAGGCCCCAGTGGTAGATCGTCGCCGCCATCGCGAGGTCGCGCGCGGCCATCGCGTCACCGGCGGCGCCTCCCAGTGGCGCGGCGTCGCTGCGCAGGCCGTCGCCGTCGATCACCGGCCCGTCGAAGGCGGCGCCGAAGTGGGACAGCGGCTCCGAAACGCCGAAGTACATCAGGCCGATCCCCATGCCGGCGGCAAACAGCATCCCGAACCAGCCCACGTACGAGAACTCCGGCTTCGCGTCCGGGCCACCCAGCCGCACCCTGCCGACCGGCAGGAACACGAGCAGCAGGGCGAAGAGAACGAACACGTTGCCGGCCGACAGGAAGAACCAGTCGAAAGCGCTGAGGATCGCCGGGAGCAGCCAGCTGAAGAACCGCGCAGCCTGGCTCTGGAAGACCAGCGTGCCGAGCACGAACAGGACGATCACGGCACCCGAGACGACGAACACCGGGTGGTGAATGTCGAGCCCGAACGGGGTGATGTTGTCCTGCCCGACGCGGAGCTGGGGGCGCCGACTCAGTTGAACTGTTCGCGCAGCAACCGCTTCAGGATCTTCCCCGACGGATTGCGCGGCAACTGGTCGATGAAGTGGACCGCGACCGGCTGCTTGAAGCGGGCCAGCTTGTCCTGACAGAAGTCGAGGATCTCCTCGCCTTCCAGACTCTCGTCGGAGCGGACGACGATGGCGACCGGCGACTCGCCCCACTTCTCGCTCTCGCGGCCGATGACGCCGACCTCGAGCACCTTCGGGTGGCGCCCGATGACCTCTTCGAGCTCGGCCGGATAGACGTTCTCGCCGCCGGAGATGATCATGTCCTTGAGGCGGTCCTGGATGTAGACGAAGCCGTCCTCGTCCATCACCGCGCCGTCGCCGGTGTAGAGCCAGCCGTCCACGATCGTCTCGGCGGTGGCCTCCGGCCGGTTCCAGTACTCCTTCATCAGGTGGCGGCCGGCGACCAGGACCTCACCCGCCTCGCCGGGAGCGCAGTCGTTGCCGTCGTTGTCGACGAGCCGCACCGACGTGTGGAAGAACGCCTTGCCGGTGGAGCCGGCCTTGCGGATCGCGTCTTCCGGCGAGATCATGCAGGCCGGGCCGCAGGTCTCGGTCAGGCCGTAGACCTGATGGACCTCGATGCCGAGCTTCTCGTAGGCCTCGATCAGGCTGACCGGCACCGGCGCCGCGCCGCTCATGCACCAGCGGAGCCGCTCGTGCTTGCAGCGTTCCGGGTCGTAGACCTGGAGCATGAAGTTGAGCATCGCCGGGACCTTCAGCATGATGTCGATCTTCTCGTCGCTGACCAACTGCCAGACCCGGACGGGATCGAAGGAGCGCATCACGACGCTGGTGCAGCCGGCGTGCACGTTGCAGGTCGCTGGGGTCAGGGCACCGACGTGGAACAGCGGCAGGGAGACCAGGAAGCGGTCGCCGTAACGAAAATCGGTGGTTGCCATGATCGTCAGGGACGCCCACAGCGCCGAGGCGTGGGTGTGGACGGCGCCCTTGGGCAGACCGGTCGTCCCCGACGTGTACATGATGTAGAGCAGGTCGCTGTCCGCGGCCGCGATCTCGGGCTCGGCATCGCTCGCCGCCGTCGTCGCGTCGAGGTACGAGAGGCAACCGTCGGGCCGCTGCTCGTCCGGGCCGACGTGGACCCACCTCGTGACGTTCGTGCCGTTCTCGCCGCCGCCGCGCGCGATCAGGTCCAGCACCTGGGGCTGGAACTCGTCGCCGAAGATCAGCGTCCCGGCGCCGGCGTCGCGGATGATGAAGGAGAGTTCCTCGGGCGTCAGCCGCCAGTTCAGCGGCACGCAGACGGCGCCGATCTTGGCGATCGCGAAGAAGGTCTCCATGTACTCGACGCTGTTCATCAGCAGCAGCGCGACGCGGTCCCCCTTGCCCACGCCGAGTTCCCGAAGAGCGTTGGCGGTCCGGTTCGAGCGCAGGTTCCACTCGACGAAGGTGAAGCGGCGTTCGCTCTCCACATCGACGAAGCCCTCCATGTCCGGCGACAGAAAGGCGCGCTTGGTCAGGATGAGTCCGACGTTGTCTCGCATGGATTCCTACTCCTCAGACCGTTGAAACCAGTAACGGTCGGGATCGTAGCGCGCCGGCTCACGCTGTGTTCAGTCGCCGGCGGCGGCCACTGCCTCGTCGAGGCCGTAGCCCTCGAGCGTGCCGTGCAGGGCGACGACGTCGAGCCCCATGACGAGCAGGTCGTGCTTCTCGCCGGAGAGGTCGCGGACGTGGTTCCGCATCAACCCCTCGGGCCGGAAGCCGAGACCCTCGAAGGCGGCGACGGCGCCCTTCTGGTCCGGCGTCATCCGCGCCACGACCTTCTCGATGCCGGCCGCTACGGCCGCCTGGAACGCCTGCTCGACTAGCAACCGGCCGAGGCCCTTTGCACGCGCCGTCTCGGAGATCACGACCCGGATCTCGGCGACATGGGAAGACCACTGCAACTGGCTGCGGTCGATCGAGGCGTAGCCGATCAGCTCGGCGTCCGCCAGGGCGAGCAATGTCGTCATCTGGCCCGAATCGATCTCGCCGATCCACTGGTCGACCACGGCGGCGTCGCGGATGTCGCGACGCAGGAACAGGAGATCGTGGTCCGGAAGACCCTCGGCGAAGGCGAGGACGGCCGACCGGTCGTCCGCGTCCATGGGCCGCACCGTCAGCTCGCGGGCGTTCAGCCGCCGCGCCACCCGGTCGACTGGCGCTATCGATACCGGTCTGTTGTCCGCGACGCTCTTCTTCTCGTCCGCCATCTCGTTCTTCCCCTTAGACCGCGCGCTCCGCCAGCCACTCCTCGAGGCGCGGCCACAGGCGGCGCACCGCGTTCGCCCCCGCGACCAGACTGACGTGGCCGCCCTTCAGAATGAGTTCCTGCCTGTCCTCGGAACCGACCATTCCGACCAGGTCGCGGGCCGCCTCGTACGGCACGATGTGGTCGTGCTCCGCGACGACATGGATGAAGGGCACCCGGATGTTCGAGAGGTCGACGAGCCTGCCGCCCAGCCGGAACTCGCCCTTCATCAGCAGGTTCTGCTGCTGGAGCTCCTTCGTCGTCTGACGGAAGCACTCGCCCGGAAAGGGGATCTGGTCGGCGGCCCAGCGCTGGAGCCGCCGGTACGACGTAACGAACTCGTCGTTCCACATATTGTCCCAGAGCCGCACCCGACCCGCGACCTGTGACGCCGGGCGGAGGGCGTTGAACGAGGCGTAGAGCATCTGCGGCGGGACGTTGCCCAGCCGGTCGACGATCCGGTCGACGTCGAAGTGGGCCGGGTCGGTCCAGGTCCTGAACAGCCCCATCCCGTCGTAGTTGACCGGTGTCGTGAAGCAGGCCAGGTTGCGCAGCCGCCCGCCCGACGAAACGTCGGGATGCAAGGCCGCGTACAGCGCGGCCAGGAGACCGCCCATGCAGTAGCCGACGACCGAGACGTCGGGCTCGCCGCTCCGTTCGTGAACGACCTCCACGCACTCGGGAATGAAGTCGAGCACGTAGTCCTCGAGCCGTAGCCGGCTGTCCTCGGGCCGGGGCGTGCCCCAGTCGATCATGTAGACATCGAAGCCGCGGTCGAGCAGGAACTCGATCAGGCTGTGGCCGGGCGCCAGGTCAAGAATGTAGGGCTTGCTGATCAGGGACATGACCAGCAGGATCGGTGTCCGGTACACCTCGTCCACCCGCGCCCGGTAGTGGTACAGCCGGAGCGTGCCCCGGCTGTGGACCGTGTCCTTCGGCGTCAGGCCTACCCCCGGGTCGCCTGTCGCGATGTACTCGAGGCCCTTGACGCTCCGGCGGAACGTGCGCTCCATTTCGCGCCGCACGCTGTCCGCGACCCCGGCGGTCGCGTCCAGCACGGGCGTTGCGCTGCGGGCGGAAGCGCCGCCGGACGGCGTCGTCACTTCGACGCCGGCCCTTCGTCCGGAGCTGTCGCCTTCTGCTCCGACGGCGGACGGCGGGTGCGAGCCGGCCGGGGCGCCGGCTTCGCGTCGCCTTTCCGGCCGATCGCCTGAGCCAGCAGCCCCTCGATCCGCAGCAACCTCTCCTCGACCGCGGTCAAGCGCTCCGCGAGTTCGCTGAGATCGTTGCGGGTAGGCAGGTTCACCGCCTGGAAGTAGCGTTGCGCGCCCTCGTTCATCGTCTGCTGGAACATGGTCATCGCCTCGATCCAGCCGCCCGAAGCGCGGGCGAACTGCTCGGTGCCCATCATGTCGTTGAACACCTTGTTCATCTGGTGTTCGGACTGCGTAACCCACTCGCGCCAGGCGGCGAAGGGGTCGGGGGGCGGATTCTGGGGCGGGCGATCGTCGGTCATTGCTTCGAGACTACGACGACTCCTCCGCCTGCGCGGTGAGCGAGTCGAGGTAGCTGTTCGCCAGACCGAAGCTCGCGTCGATCGCGGAGCGGTAGGAGCTGCGGCCGTCCTGGAACAGGCGGATCCACTCCTGGACCAGGCTCTTGGCCTCGGCCGGGAGCCGCTCGGAGTTCTCGGTCCACTTGCTGATCGCCTCTTCGCGGCGCTCCTGCATCGAAGCCACCATGTCGAAGCTCGTGTCGAACACCCGCTTCTGGAAGTCGAGGGCCCGCCGGTTGGCGTCGATCATCGCACCGCGAAAAGGCAGGCTCGGGCTCGTCGTCGCCGTGGTTGTGCTGGTCGTCATCTGAGGTCTCCTGGGTGGTACGATCCGTTGCCCGGATGGCCCACGTAGTTTCGGCTCGCAAGCCTGTTTCGAAGATTGCACCGGTGACGGTCGCTTCGGTTGACGGCGTCCGTCTTGTGCAGTGCAGCAAGAATGCTGCACATTATGCTGCGCTGTGTCAACCCCCCTCCGCATGACCGACCCGATCGTCATCAAGAAGTACGAGAACCGCCGGCTGTACGACACCCACAGCAGCCGCTACGTCAACCTCGACGGCGTCGCGGAACTGGTCCGTAGCGGCCGGGACATCCAGGTCGTGGACTCGAAAACGGGCGAGGACGTGACCCGCCACGTTCTGACCCAGATCATCGTCGACGGCGCGAAGGACCCGGAGCACGGACCGCCACTCGAGTTCCTCCGCGACCTGGTGCGGGCCCGGGATCAGGCGGGACGGGACTTCTTCCAGTGGTACCTGAAGAGCGCCGGCGAGGTCTACGAACGGATGCGAGAGACGATGCGGCGAAGTCCGTTCGCTCCTGATCCGTCCTGGATGCGCCTCTGGGACCCTCGCGCCATGGCGGAGGAGATGCACGCGCAGATGACCCGCCAGATGGAAGGAGTGTTCGGCAGAGGCGGCGGCGCCAACGCTCAGGAGGCGCCTCCCCCTTCTCCCACTGACCCGCCCGGGCCGGACGAAGGCGGAGCAACCCGCGCCGAACTCGATGAACTGCGGAGTCGGCTTCAGGATCTCGAACGCCGCCTCACCGACACCGACTGACCGGCCCCGGACGCGCGACGCGATGCCCCTGTCGACCGCCGCCGCCGGCAGCGAACTCTCGTCCTCGACGATCGAGGTCACGGTCCGCGACGTGCTCGCTTACGCGGCCGGAATCGGCGATACCTGCGACGCCGTGTTCGACGACGCCCGGAACGGCGGCGTCGCGGCGCCGCCTCCGTACTGCGTGTCCCTCGAGTGGCCCGTCGTCAGCCGCGGCCGGGGGTCGGAGATCCTCGGCGGCGAGCCGCACGAGTTGCGGCGCGGCGTCCACGCCAGCCAGGACTCGCACTTCCACCGTCCGATCCGCCCCGGCGACTCGCTGACCACCCGCGGCCGATACGTCGGCATCCGGAGCACACGCGCCGGCGTGCTGCTGACCACCCGCCTCGACACCGTCGACCTGGAGGGCCGCCCGGTCACCACCTCCTGGTCGCGCTCGATCTTCCGCGGCGTCGACACCACCGGCCCCAACGCCGAAACGGAACCTTGCCCTGAGCCACCCCGTTTGAGCCTCGCCGGGAACAACCGCAGCCGTTGCGAGATCTTCGTGCCGCGGGAGATGCCTCACGTCTACACGGAGTGCGCCCGGATCTGGAATCCGATCCACACGGAACGCGAGGTGGCGCTGGGGGCGGGTCTGCCCGACATCATCCTGCACGGCACGGCAACCTGGGCGCTCGCCGGCCGCGAGGTGCTCCGCGCCTACGGCGGCGGCGATCCCCTGCGGCTCCGGCGCCTCTACGGCCGATTCAGCGCGATGGTCATCCCCGGTACATCGATCACGGTCGAGCACGCGACTGCCGGCGAGACCGAGGACGGCGGGCTCCAGGTCGCCTTCCGGGTCCTCAACGCGGAGGGCCAGGAGGCTGTGAGCCAGGGCGTGGCCGTCGTCGCGTAGAGTACCGGCCCCGCCAACCACTGAAACAACGGACGGAGACAGGAAGAGATGGGAATCCTCGACGGCAGGACGGCGATCGTTACCGGCGCCGGGCGCGGTATCGGCAAGGGAATCGCGCTCAAGTTCGCGGAAGAAGGCGCGAACGTCGTGGTCAACGACCTGGGCGGCGCGACCGACGGCACCGGCGGTTCGCGGATCGCCGACGAAGTGGTCGAGGAGATCCGGAGCGCCGGCGGTTCGGCGGTTCCGAACTACGACTCCGTGGCGACCGTCGAAGGCGGCCAGAGCATCTTCCAGACGGCGATCGACTCGTTCGGCGGCCTGGACGTCCTCGTCAACAACGCCGGCATCCTGCGCGACCGGACGATCTTCAACCTCGATGAAGCGGACTGGGACGCGGTGCTGGACGTCCACCTGAAGGGCCACTACTGCTGCAGCCGGCCGTTCGCCCGCTACATCCGGGAAACGAACCGCGCCGGCTGCCGGATCATCAACTTCTCTTCCGTATCCGGCCTCTACGGCAACTTCGGCCAGTCGAACTACGCGGCCGCCAAGGCGGGGATCGCCGGCCTGTCACGCGTGCTGGCGCTCGAACTCGCCAAGTACGGCTGCACGGTCAACACGATCTCGCCGGGCGCCACGACCCGGATGACGGCGGAACTCCGCGCCTCGCGGGGCATGCAGATCGACGAGGACGCGCCCGAGCAGAGCCCCAATCAGATCGCCCCGGTCTGCGCCTGGCTGGCATCCGACGCCGGCCAGGACATGACCGCCCAGATCATCGACGTCATGCGGGGCTGGGTCGGCATCATGCAGCAGCCCAAGGTGATCCGGAAGTTCAGCAAGGACGGCATGTGGGACAACCGCGACATCGACCTGATCATGCCGCAGCTCCTCAAGGCAAAGCAGGACCACGACGCCGCGGTCGACGCCAAGGCGGAACCGACGCCGGTCGCCTAACGCGGCAGAGGGTCCAGAGGCCGGCGCTTCGCGCCGGATGCCGGCGGGAACCCGTGTGGCGCGCTCCGCGCCACACGCGTCACAGTCCGTACGCCCGTCATCGGGCGCACGGATGACACGCCGGCGCACCCAGTCTCTTCAGGTCAGCCAGCGGACGTACCAGGGGGTCCCGTCCGCCTTCTGCTGCTCCTTGTAGCGCTGGCGCTCCAGCTTCCGCAGGAACGCCTCGCCCTTGTCGAAGCAGCAGTCCTTGTACTTCCTGCCGCTGCCACAGGGGCAAGGTTCGTTGCGCTGCACCTTGCTGAAACGGCGCGGCGCGGTGACTACCGACTTGCGGGTCGCGATCGCGTTGCTCAGCCGCCGCCCGCGTTTCATCGACTCACCGCCGTCCTTCGTCTGTCGGTCCTTCGCATGTCCACGCTCCGAGCCCTGTAACATAGCAGTCGTACCGTCCCCGGGCGAGGCCGGCGATGGCCCGCCGGCACCGCGCCCCCGGACGATCCGCAGCCCGGACGATATGACCGCCACCCGCAAGCCGAGGCTGACGTGAGAATCTGCGTCGTCGGTTCCGGCTACGTCGGTCTGGTCACAGGCGCCTGTCTGGCCGACTTCGGCATGGACGTCGTCTGCGTCGACCAGGATCAGACGAAGATCGCCCAGTTGCAGGCGGGCCGGATTCCGATCTACGAGCCAGGCCTGGCGACCCTGGTTGCCAAGAACGAGGAAGCCGGGCGCCTGAGTTTCACGACCGACCTGGGGCCGGCTCTCGAGGCCGCAGCCGCCGTCTTCATCGCCGTCGGCACGCCGCCCCGCGAGGACGGCTCTTCGGATCTCCGCTACGTGCGCGAAGTGGCCCAGGCCATCGGTGGACGGCTCAACAACTACAAGGCCATCGTCACCAAGAGCACCGTGCCGGTCGGCACCGGCCGCATGATCGAAGAGATCATCGGCCGCGGGCACACGTTCTCCGTGGTCAGCAACCCCGAGTTCCTGCGTGAGGGCTCGGCCATCGAGGACTTCATGCGTCCCGACCGCCTGGTCATCGGCAGCCGCGACCAGCGCGCTACCGACATCATGCTGGAGATCTACTCGCCGCTCCGTGCGCGTGGCGTGCCGATCGTGGTCACCGACGTCGAGACCGCGGAGATGATCAAGTACGCCTCCAACAGCTTCCTGGCCACCCGCATCTCCTTCATCAACGAAGTCGCGGAGTTGTGTGAGCGAACCGGGGCCGATGTCCAGGTCGTGGCCCATGGCATGGGCCTGGATCGCCGGATCGGACCGCTGTTCCTGCGCCCGGGACCGGGCTTCGGCGGGTCGTGCTTCCCCAAGGACACGCGGGCCATGGTGTCCATGGCCCGCGACGCCGGCGCCCGGGCCGAGATCGTCGAGGCGACGCTTCAGGTCAACCATCGAGTCCAGGAACGGATGCTCGCCCGGATCGAGTCCGTGCTCGGCAACCCCGCGGGCCGGAACGTGGCGCTCCTGGGGCTATCCTTCAAGCCCAACACGGACGACATCCGTGAGTCTCCCGCAATGTTCGTGCTCGAGAACCTCCTGTCGCGGGGCGCCAAGGTCCGGGTCTACGATCCGGCGGCCATGGACAACGCCCGCCGCATCCGCCCCGAGGCCGTCTATTGCAACGACCCGTACGAGGTGGCCGAGGACGCCGACCTGCTGGTGATCCTCACTGAGTGGAACCAGTTCCGGGCGCTCGAGTTCGGGCGGTTGAGGCAATTGCTGCGCGAGCCACAGATTCTCGATCTGCGCAATCTCTACGAACCCGGGCGCGTGGCTGACGCCGGCCTCCGATACTCCTCGCTCGGGCGCGCCGACGCCATTCCGGCAGCCACGGTTCCCGGGGTGAAGGCATCGTGAGCCAACCGCTTTCCGTCGTCACCGGCGGCGCCGGATTCATCGGCTCCCACCTCTGCGAGAGGCTGCTCGCCGAGGGCCACCGCGTCTACTGTGTCGACAACTTCATCACCGGCAGTCCGGCGAACATCGAACACCTGCGCGACGACGAGCGCTTCACCCTGATCGAGCACGACGTCAGCAAGCCCGTCTACGTCGGGCCCGACGTCGACAACGTCCTCCACTTCGCCTCCCCCGCCAGCCCGGTCGACTACCTGGAGCTGCCGATCCAGACCCTCAAGGTGGGATCGCTCGGCACCCACAACTCGCTCGGCCTGGCCAAGCACCACGGCGCCCGCTACCTGCTCGCCTCGACGTCGGAGGTCTACGGCGATCCCCTGGTCCATCCGCAGTCGGAGTCCTACTGGGGCAACGTGAACCCGGTCGGTCCACGCGGCGTCTACGACGAAGCGAAGCGCTTCGCCGAAGCGATGGTCATGGCCTACCACCGGATCCACGGCCTGGACACGCGGATCGTCCGCATCTTCAACACCTATGGACCGCGAATGCGGCTCCGCGACGGCCGCGTCGTCCCGAACTTCATCCGCCAGGCCCTCTCCGGCAGACCGCTGACGGTCTACGGCGACGGCAACCAGACGCGCTCCTTCTGCTTCATCGACGACCTGGTCGAGGGAGTCTGGCGGCTCCTCAACTCCTCGGAAACCGACCCGGTCAACCTGGGCAACCCCCACGAGATGACCGTGCTCGAGTTCGCCAAGGTGATCCAGGGCCTGACCGGGAGCCGCAGCGAGATCGAGTTCCAGTCCCTGCCGGTCGACGATCCGAAGACCCGCCAGCCCGATATCGGGCGGGCCACCGAGCTGCTGGGCTGGGAGCCGCGGATCGACCTGGAGACCGGCCTCGACAGAACGATCCGCTACTTCGCGGAGCTGCTGGGCGAGTAGCGGGCCGGGCCTGTAGGATCAGACGATCCACAAGCACCCCGATGGACAGAACCAGCCACGAGGAGATGTCCATGAACCCGAGCGTCCCCAGATCTCCGATTGCACCAGGCCACAGAGCCTTCGCCACTATCCTATGCGCCACGCGCGCCGTTGCCTGGTTCGCCGGCGCACCGGCCGCGGCACAGGACGAACGGATGGTCGGCATCTGGCAGAAGGACCTCCAGCGCAGCGATGCCGACTGGCCTCACCGGCACGACCGGAGACTGCCCAACGCGGCCGACATCGAGCTGGACATCAGCCTGGACGGAGAAGACGTGGTGATGGTCTTCACGAGCCGGCGAAGAGACTGGCCGACGCCGCGAACGACCACGGCTCACTACATCACCGACAACAAACCGAACCCGGTGCCGGACATCGACAGCGGAACCCCGCGTGACGTGCGGGCCAAGTGGCGCAAAAGGAAGCTGACCGTCTCCTACACGATCAAGTTCCCCTTCGAGGCCGACATCCAGCAGATATGGGAACTCTCCAAGGACGGCGAGAACCTGCTGCTCACCAGGTTCGGACGAACGGAACAGGGTCGCCCCGACATCCGCAAGAACTACTTCGTCCGGGCCACCGCCGTCCAATAGCGGCGCCGACCTGTCGCCGACGACGCAACACAAGGAGCAACGAGAGATGCGGACTGCGATCGGCATCGGGAGCGCCTATGCCTCCGGAACGAACTGGGACGCCCTGGCGGAGTACGTCGTCGAGGCGGACCGCATGGGCATCGACGACGTCTGGTCGGCCGAGGCCTGGGGAACCGACGCGGTGACTCCGCTCGCCTTTCTCGCCGGCCGTACCGAGCGGGTACGGCTCGGCACCGGCATCATGCAGATCTCGGCGCGGGCTCCGTCGATGACCGCCATGACCGCGATGTCGCTGGCGTCGATCTCGAAGGAGCGCTTCGTGCTCGGTCTCGGCGTCAGCGGTCCTCAGGTGGTCGAGGGCCTCCACGGCGTGCCCTTCGCGATGCCACTGGGACGCCTCCGCGAGTACGTCGACATCCTGAAGATTGCCCTCTCGGGCGAGAAGATCGCGTACGACGGCAGGCACTACACCCTGCCCCGGCCGGGAGGCGAGGGCAAGGCGATCCGCATGTCGCAACCCCCGCGACCCGAACTGCCGATCTATCTCGCGACCCTCGGCCCGAAGTCCCTGGAGTACACCGGCGAGGTCGCCGACGGCTGGCTCGGCACGTCCTTCATCCCGGAGCACACCGACGCCTTCTTCCCCTCGATGCGCGCCGGCGCCGAGCGCGCCGGCAGATCGTTCAGCGACATCGACATCCAGGTCGGCGGCGATGTCGAGTTCGGCGACGACCTGGAACGGATGGCCGCCCGCCGCAAGCCGGCAATGGCCTTCACGCTGGGCGCCATGGGCTCGGCGCAGACCAACTTCTACAACGATGCCTACCGCCGTGCCGGCTTCATCGAAACCGCCCGCGAGGTGCAGGCTCTCTGGATCTCCGGCAAGCGGGAGGAGGCCGCGGCACGGGTTCCGGACGAGATGGTGCTCGGCAACACCCTGATCGGCGACGAAGCCCGCGTGCGGGAGCGCATTCGCGCCTACCGCGACGCCGGCGTGACCACCCTGCGCCTCAACCCGGCCGGAGCGACGGTGCGCGAGCGGCTCGACACCCTGGGCCGGTTCCTGGAGTTGGTCCACGAGGAGACTTCGCCGGCCGAATGAGCTTCCCGGCACGGCACGGCGAGGAACTCCTCGCGCACGCCGAGCGGAACCTGGGGCGCTTCGAGCAGCGCGCGCTCGACCCGGAAACCGCCGCGGCGCGGGCAGCGGAGGCTTCCGGCCACACCGGCGCGGCGCCGGCCAACGCGCACGCCGCGGTCGCCGTGACGCTGCTGCCCGACAAGGGCGGCCGCGGCTGCTTCCTGCTGACGCGGCGGTCGCTCCGGCTTCGGCGGCATCGTGGCCAGTGGGCGCTCCCGGGCGGCCGGATCGACGAGGCCGAAACGCCCGAACAGGCGGCGCTTCGCGAACTCCACGAAGAGGTCGGCCTGGACCTCGACTCGTCGGCCGTCCTCGGACGACTCGACGATTTCGGCACCAGGTCGGGGTTCGTCATCACGCCGGTCGTCTTCTGGTGCGACGACTATCGCGAACTGGCGCCCAACCCGGCGGAGGTCTATCGGGCGTACCGGATTCCGCTGATCGACCTGGACCGCCCCGACGTGCCGGTGCTGCGGGAGATACCGGAGAGCGAGAACCCCGTGCTCTCGATGCCGATCCGCGGCGGCCTCGTCCATTCGCCGACCGCGGCGATCGTGTACCAGATGCTCGAGGTCGTGCTCCGCGGCAACGATGTCCGCGTAGCCCACTACGAGCAACCGGTCTTCGCCTGGCGTTGATGACCGACGCCCGACCGCTCGAGGGCACGCTCGTCGTGGCCATCGAACAGGCGGTGGCGGCGCCGCTGGCGACCTGCCGGCTGGCCGATGCGGGCGCGCGGGTGATCAAGGTCGAGCGCGAAGGCGGCGACTTCGCCCGCGGCTACGACGGCAGCGGCGGTGTCTCGGCCTACTTCGCCTGGCTGAACCGCGGCAAGGAGTCCATCGTTCTCGATATCAAGGACGCAGAGGACCGGACTCTGCTGGAGCGGATGGTCGAGCGCGCGGACGTATTCATCCAGAACCTCGCTCCGGGCGCCGCAGCGCGCGCCGGCTTCGGGTCGAAGGACCTCGGCAAGCGTCATCCGCGACTGATCACCTGCGACATCTCGGGCTACGGCGACGAGGGTCCGTACCGGTCCATGCGCGCCTACGACCTCCTGGTCCAGGCTGAGAGCGGCGTCGCGTCGATCACCGGTTCGCCTGCTGAACCCGGACGGGTCGGGGTGTCGATCTGCGACTTCGCCACCGGCATCTACGCTTACTCCGCCATCCTCGAAGCCCTGATCGAGCGCGCGAGCACCGGCGCCGGGCGCAACGTCGAGGCCACCCTCTTCCACACGATGGCCGACTGGATGGCCGTGCCCCTGTTGCGCTTCGAGCAGCAGGGTCTCGACTGGCCGCGCGTCGGCCTCGGTCATCCGACGATCGTGCCCTACGGCCTGTTCGAGCTCGGTGACGGCGACTCTGTCCTGATCGGTGTCCAGAACGACCGCGAGTTCGTGCGGCTTTGCAACGAGGTTCTCGACCAGCCGGAACTGGCCGAGGTCTACCCGCGCAACGTGGACCGCGCCAATGCCCGCGACGCCGTCGAAGGAGCGATCCGCGCCGTCTTCCTCCGACACGACCGGGCCTCGATCCAGGCCGCCCTGAACCAGGCCCGCATCGCCTACGGCTTCCTGAACGACGTGGCCGCCCTGTCACGGCATCCACAACTCCGCCGGGCCAGACAACCTCTCCCCGACGGCACCGAGATCGACATGGTCGCACCCGCGGCCGCCCCCAACGAACCGGGAAAACGCCTGCCGCCGGTGCCTGAACTCGACCAGCACGGCGCCGCGATCCGGGCCGAGTTCGGGACCGCTCCCGGAACCGCATAGCGCGGTGGTGCATGCCGCCTGCGGCGGTCCGGGGGGAAGGGTGCCAGCGGACCGCCGCAGGCTCGACGCCCTGCCGTGAACGTGGCCGCCGCTACTCGACGCCGGTTCACACTGGGTGCGCCGGCGTCCTCGCCGGCCGGGAGAAACGGCGAGGCGAAGCCTCGCTCCTTACAGGGTGGCGTGGCCCGCGACCAAGGTGATCCAGATCAGAGGCAGAACGACCAGCGAACCCAGAAAAAGGGTCCGGGCGCGTGCGCGGCTGCGGTCGGATGCAAACCGCATGGCGAACAGAACGAAGACACCGCTGAAAGCGGCAGCCGCAATGGCGAACCTCAGAGGGGTCAGGCCGACCGCGGCGGCAAGTGTGCTCAGGACGACCAGCAGCAAAGCCCAGGACAGGGACTCCAGGGCCGTGCGGCGACCGCTCGAGTCGGCGACTGCCAGCACCTTGAAGCCGGCCCGAGCGTAGTCGTCGCGGTGCAGCCAGGCCAGCGAGTGGAAGTGCGGGAGCTGCCAGGCGAACACGATGCCGAAGAGAAGCCAGGCCTCGACGGTCAGGGCGCCGGTCGCGGCGGCCCAGCCGATGACTGGCGGCAGGGCGCCGGGCACCGCGCCGACGAGGACGGCCAGCGACGTCCGGCGCTTGAGCGGCGTGTAGATCCAGGCGTAGCTGACGAGGGTCGCCAGCGCCACGACAGCGGAAAGCGGGTTGGCGCCGACGGCAAGGACGCTGAGGCCCGCGATGCTCAGAACGGTGGCGAAGAGCTGGCCCGCCGCCGGCGAGATGCCGCCCAGAGGCAGCGGCCGGGAACGGGTGCGAATCATCAGGGCGTCGAGGTCGCGCTCGGCGACCTGGTTGAACGCGGCGCCGCCCGCGGCGACCAGACCGGAGCCGACCAGGACGGAGAGGAGGACTCCCAGGTCGAGCGCGCCGGCTCCGAGGTAGTAGCCGATGCCGACCGTGGCGACGGCCAGGGCGTTGAGCCGCGGCTTGGCCAGTGCCAGCCACAGGGCGACGCGGTTGCGCGGGGTACTGGCCGCGGACTGGGTGCGCCGGCGTCCTCGCCGGCTGCCGCCGGAGGCGGCCAGGAAAACGCGCCGGCCATCAGGCCGGCGTCCGCTTCGACGCGGCCAGAACCCTGCGAGCGTCACGCCGGGACCCGCCCGGGGGCGTCGCCGGTGCTCGGCGCGAAGCGGCTCGCCTGGATCGCCGAAGCGTCGCCGAACCAGGCGCGGTGCACCCGGAGCGCCAGCGCCACCGATACGACCCACAGCAGGCCGCCGGTCGCCACGTGCGCCGTGTTGATGTGCGGCTGCAGGCCGCTCCAGACGGTCCATGCGCCCAGGCCGACCTGAGCCAGCAGCACGGCGCCCAGGAGCAGGGCCGGGCGGGCAAGTTCGCGCCGGTGGCGATGGACCCTGAGGACGCGCACGATCAGGGCCACCGCCGCGATGGTCACGGCGACGGCACCCAGCCGGTGCGCGAAGTGAAGCGAGATGCCCAGACTCCACTCGGGCGGCAGCAACCGGCCGAAGGCCAGCGGGAAGTCCGGGATGGCGAGCCCGGCGTCGTTGTGACGCATGGTCGCGCCAAGGAGGATCTGGAGGTACACGAGAACCGGAACCGCCAGCGCCAGCCGTGCCAGCAGCGGGTCGTCCAGCGGTTCCGAGCGCCCGAAACGCGCGCGCCAACCCGCCGACGTGAAGATGCCCAGGCTCACGACGAGGGCGAAGAAGAGCTGGGCCAGACCGGCATGGCTGATCGAGATCGGTTTCGGCAGGAGGTAGATCACCGTGATGCCGCCGAGCAGGCCCTGCGCGATGACCGCGGCGAGCGCCGTCCAGGCCAGCCGACGCACCCAGGCGCGGCTCTCGACGCGCCAGGCCCACACCGCCAGACCGATCGTCATCAGGCCGACCACGCTCGCGATCAGGCGGTGGCCGTGCTCGTAGAGGATGCCGCCCACCATCTTCGAGAACGGGAAGGCGAACATGAAGTAGCCGTACGTGTTCGGCCAGTCGGGAACGGCGAGTCCCGAGTCGGTGCTCGTGACCAGGCCGCCGGCCGCGATCAGCAGCAGGGACGCCGCGGCGAGCAGCCGGAGGTAGTAGTGCAGCCAGCGCACGACCGGCGCACTCTATCTCCGCCGGCCGGCCCCTTCCAGACCCTTCCGACCGGCCACAATACGCCGCCCGAGCCGACTCAGCCGACGACCTTCTGCCGGCGCAATTCGTCGATTTCGGCGGCGGTCATGCCCAACGCCTCCAGCAGGTCGTCGGCGCCCTCGCCCAGGGCCGGTGACGGCGCGACCGGTGCCGGCGGCGTGCCCGAGAACTTCGCCGCCGGACGAGGCACCCTCATGCGGCCGACCTGCGGATGATCGACCTCCCGCAGCAGCTCGTTCTCGACCACCTGCGGGTCGGTCAGTACCTCGTTGCGAGTCAGGATCGGCGCGCAGGGCACGTCCTCCGCTTCGAGCGCGGCGATCCACTCCGCGGAGGTGCGCTGCCGCAGGACGTCGCCGACCATGCCCAGGCGCGAGTCCGCGTTGGAGATCCGGCCCGCCGCCGTGTTGTACCGCTCGTCCTCCAGCCATTCGAGATGGCCGGTGGCCCGCGCCATGCCCTCCCACTCGGCGTCGGAGATCGTGGACGCCGTGATGTAACCGTCGGCGGTCTGGTAGATGAGGTCGCTGGTCGACCCGGGCCGGCCGTGTGCAACCTCGCCGCCGACCAGAATCTGGCGCACGAAGCCCTCGGGCCAGGTGAAGGAGATCGTCGCGTCGAGCATGGCGAGATCCAGGTGCTGGCCCTCGCCCGTCCGTTCGCGGGCCAGCAACGCCGCGGTGATCGCCTGGGCCGCGGTCAGGCCGGTCACCTTGTCCGGGATGATCGTCCGCACCATCTTCGGCTCACCCGTTAACCGATCGGCCTGAATGTCGGCGAAGCCCGACAGAGCCTGGATGATCGGGTCGTACACGCGCTTCTGAGCGTACGGCCCTTCCGGGCCGAATCCGCTGATCGACACGTAGACGAGACGAGGGTTCGACTCGCGCAGGCGATCGGCGCCCAGGCCCAGCTTGTCGACCACGCCGGGCCGGAAGTTCTGAACGAAGACGTCGGCGGTGCCGACCAGGTCGAGCAGGATCCCGATGCCACGTTCGTGCTTCAGGTCGAGCACGAGGGAGCGCTTGCCCCGGTTGATCGTCGCGAATCCGGCCGTGACGCCGCCACGCTGGGGTCCCAGCCGGCGCATGATGTCGCCGCCCGGGGGCGCCTCGACCTTGATCACTTCGGCGCCCTGGTCCGCCAGCAGCATCGTGGCAATCGGCCCCGACACCATCGTCGCCAGTTCGATCACCCGCAAGCCGTCGAGCGGACCCATGGCGGCGCAGGGTACCAGCTACTCCATCCGCTCCCGCAACACGAGGTCCACCGTCAGAGACTGCCGGGGATTCAGGATCGTCTCGAAGGCCTCACTTACCTCCCAGCGGGTCAGCGTCAAGCGCTGGGCCGAGATCCTCACCCAGCCTGGCGGAACGCCGCGAGCGGAGTATGAGCCGTCCTCACCAGAGGTCGCCTGGTGAACGAGCTGCCCGTCCGCGGACTCGAAGCGGACGATGACGCGCTCCGCCGGCTGACCCGTAGACGCGCTCAGCACGCGGCCCTGAACCACGGTGTCGGCGAGTTCCAGAACCAGAGGCTCGTCGGCCGGTACGTCGATGTTGTGGAAGAACTGAATCACCTCGTGGTCCGGCGCGACCACATCGACCCGCCAATCCTCCCGTCCCGGCAGCGCGCCCCGAAACCAACCGTCGTCATCGCTTCGGAAGGTCAGTTCCGGCGAAGTCTGGCGACCGCCGAAGAACACGAGTCCGGGCACCGGCACGTCGTCCAGCATCAGACGTCCCACGACAGGCACGAGATCGAGTTCGACCTCCGCCGCCAGATCGCCCACGACCTCGAGGTAGTCCAGTCCACCGAACCGCCCGCCCGCCTCGTCCGTGATCTCCACACTGAAAGCGCCGTTGCCCGGTACGTAGA
>VXUF01000018.1 GCA_009837085.1 Holophagales bacterium | reverse complement strand
TAGTTGCCGACGACCATGCCGACGCCGAATCCGCTCTCGGCGAGCCCGACCAGGTGAATCGTCGAGATATTCGAGGCGAAAAGCGCGGCGCCGACCACGGGCCACTTCAGGTTGCGGCTCGCCAGGAAGTACGACTCGCTGGTCTGCCGCTTGATCTTGCGCACCGACCACAGGCCGACGAACAGGATGCCCAGCAGGTAGACGACGATGATGAAGAGATCGACGGGCGCGATGGTCATGGGAACGGGTTAGGAGACTCGACGATCGCTGTAGAAGGTCCGGAAGCCGGCGCTTCGCGCCGGATGCCGGCGGGGACGCCGGCGCACCCAGTGTCAGACGATGATGTCGTCTACGACGATCCCCTCGACGTCGGTCAGGCGGAAGTCGCGCCCCTGCGAGCGGTACGTCAACTGCTCGTGGTCGAGGCCGAGCAGATGCAGGATCGTTGCGTGCAGGTCGTGGATGTGGACCTTGTCCTCGATCGCGTAGTAGCCGTAGTCGTCGGTGCGGCCGTGGCTGTGGCCGGGCTTTGTGCCGCCGCCGGCCATGAACATCGTGTAGCCGTGCGGGTTGTGGTCGCGGCCGTTGCGGGCGCCGGCTTCGGCGCCGGGGGTGCGCCCGAACTCGCCGCCCCAGAGCACCAGGGTCTCGTCGAGCAGTCCACGTGACTTGAGGTCCTTGATCAGGCCGGCCACCGGGCGGTCGACCTCGGCGCAGCTCTGCGGCAGGCCGGTGATCAGGCCCGAGTGGTGGTCCCACTTGGTGTCCGGGCCGTGGGTCGCCTGCACGAAGCGCACGCCCGATTCCGAGAAGCGCCGGGCCAGGAGGCAGCGGAGCCCGAAGTTGCGGGCCACCGGGTCGTCGAGTCCGTAGAGCCGCCGGGTGGCCTCGGACTCGCCCTCGATGCTCATCAATTCGGGCGCCTCCGTCTGCATGCGGAAGGCGAGTTCGAAGGACTCGATGCGTCCCTCGAGCGCCTGGTCGGGGCCGGTCGCTTCGAGCTGGCGGCGCTGCCAGCGCTGCAAGAGGTCGAGTTCGCTCCGCTGCACCTCCGGCGACACGGACTCGTTGTCGAGGAAGTCGATCGTCGCGTCCTCGGTCTTCATCCGGGTCGTGCCGATCGCGGTGCCGTTGTAGGCGGCGGGAAGGAAGGCCGACGAGTAGTTCTGGACGCCGCCGTGCTGGTACGAGGGGCAGATCGTGATGAAGCCGGGCAGGTTCTCGTTCTCGGTGCCCAGTCCGTAGGCAATCCACGAGCCCATCGACGGTCGCACGAAGCGGTCGCTGCCGGTGTTCATCGCAAGGATGGCCCCGCCGTGGGCGGCGTTCGTGCCCCACATCGAGCGGATGAAGCAGAGATCGTCGACCACGGAGGCGATGTTGGGCAGCAGTTCGCTCACCCAGGCGCCCGACTGGCCGTGCTGCCTGAACTCCCAGGGACTCTTGAACAGGTTGCCGGTCTCGGCGAACTGCACCCGCGGCTTGGCGAAGGGCAGCGGCTTGTTGTCGTCGCGAATCAGAAGCGGCTTGTACTCGAAGAGGTCGTGCTGCGACGGGCCGCCGTGCATGTGCAGGAAGATGATCCGCTTGGCCTTCGGCGCGAAATGCGGCACGCGCGGAGCCAGCGGGTTCGTGGAGGTCGCGGCCAGGAGGTCGCGCTGGAGCAGGGACGAGAGCGCGAGGCCGCCGAAGCCGCAGCCGCAGGTCTTCAGCATCTGGCGGCGGGTGAGCGGTGGCGGCTGGTAGTGGGGGTAGCGCATTGTCAGGGACCGGTCGTCTCAGTTGATGTAGATGAACTCGCTTGCCGCGAGGATGACATGGGAGAGGCGCGTCCAGGCGTAGATCTCCGCTTCTTCCGCCGGCTCTGGCGCGGCGGAAGTGGCGGAAGGCGGCGCTTCGCGCCGGATGCCGGCCAGAGGGCCGGCGCACCCAGTGTCCGCCGCGCAAGCCCCGGCACGCATCTCATCGAGGAAGGCGAGGCTTTCGGCGATCTCGGCGTCGTCGGCGGGGCGCCCGTAGGCGCGGACGAAGGCCGTGTCGATGCGCTCGGCGGCGTCGGCGTCCTCGATCTCCAGCAGTTGCTTTGCGAAGCCGAGCGCCGCCTCCTGGACGAACGGGCTGTTCATCATCAGAAGCGCCTGCCGCGGCACGACCGTCTCGGATCGATCGCCGACCGAGTCGCTGGCGTCGCCGAAGTCGAAGCCGCCGAAGATCGGATAGACCGCGGTACGCACGACCGGCATGTAGATCGAACGCCGCGGCGCGTCGTAGATGTCGACCCGGTCGAGTGGGCCGTACTCGCCGAAGACGTATCCCCGGGCGTTGTACTCCTCCACCCGTCCACCGATCGTCAGGTCGAGCCGGCCGGCGAGCTGCAGCAGGGCGTCGCGAATCGGCTCGACCTCAAGGCGTCTCCGGTTGTTGCGCCAGAGGAGGCGGTTCTCCTCGTCGATAGCGGCGTTCGCGGCGTCGTAGTCGCTCGACAGCCGGTACGTGCTCGACAACATGATGTCGCGGTGCAGGTCCTTGAGCGACCAGCCGCCCTCGACGAAGCGGCGCGCCAGCCAGTCGAGAAGCTCGGGATGCGTGGGCTTGCTGCCGATCACGCCGAAGTTGCTCGGCGTGTCGACGATGCCGCGGCCGAAGTGCCAGTGCCAGACGCGGTTGACGATGACGCGCGCGGTGAGCGGGTGCTCGGGGTGGGTGATCCAGCGGGCGAGCTCGAGCCGTCCGCTGGTGTCGCCGGCGACTGGCGGCGGCGGCACCAGGTGGTCCGTGACCTTCAGGAAGCCGCGCGGCTCCGGTTCGTCGGCGAGGTTCAGGTGGCTGGCGCGGATGTGCACCGGCAGATCGACCGTCGCGGTCTCGTCCACGGCCATGGCGTGGGGCGGCGCGGGGGGTGACGCTTTCTCCCGGCGTTCGACTTCGGCGCGCAGCCTGGCGAGCTGCTCCAGCGCGTCCGGCGGGTAGAGCTTCTCCTCCTCTTCCTGGTCGAGGCAGAGGATGCAGAAGTAGCCGTCGTAGACCAGCCATCGCAACTCTTCCTGCTCGCGCGGCAGCCTGAAGTCCGATGGCCGGAGTTCGTCCTCGCCCTTGAGCCCCAGTCGCATGAGGTGCTCTTCCCAGGCGATCTCGACCGTCGCGAACAGGCTCGCGTACCGCCAGGCGACTTCCTCCAGCGTCTTCGGCGCCGGCCCGCGGACGAGGCTCCGGGTCAGGGGCGCCGTCAGCACTTTCTCCGAGGCGATGATCGCCCGCAGGTCCTCGGTCACCTGCTCGTAGCGATCGGGCGAGGCGGCCGCGTACGCGTTCCAGATGACGAAGACGGTGCTCGGGCTCGGGGCGTCCCCCTCGACCGGCGGGCCCTCCCGGTATCGGTGGAAGGCCCTGACCCATCGTTCCAGAACGGCCGGTTCCAGACCCCGGTCCCCGGCGATGCGGGCCAACGCCTGTTTCGCCTCCTCCTGCACCGCCTCGTCGGCGCTCCAGCTTGGGTAGGCCTCCTCCGCGGCGAGCAGGTAATCGGCGAGAGCCGCGCGGCGCGGGCCACGCAGGACGTCGTTCTGCTCGCGGACAACCTCGTCGACCTTCTCCTGCGCCTCGGCGACCAGCTTCTGCGCCGCCTCGTACTCGGCGATCTTGTCTTCCGGGGCCAGTGGCCGCTCCAGCCAGCGCATGCCGGCGGCGTCGCTCATCGTCTCGGTGGAGCGCAGGATGCCGGCCATCGCGTAGTAGTCGGCCGTGGGAATCGGGTCGAACTTGTGGTCGTGGCAGCGGGCGCAGCCGACCGGCAGGGCGAGAAACGCGCGGCCCAGGGTGTTGACCTGCTCGTCGACGATGTCGATCAGCATCTTGTCCACGTCCTGCTCGGCGAGCACCTTGGGGCCCAGCATGAGAAAGCCGGTGGCGGTGATCTGTTCGAAGCGCTGCGCGTCGGTCTCCGCCGGCATCAGGTCGCCGGCGATCTGCTCGCGGACGAAGCGGTTGAAGGGCTTGTCGCGGTTCAGGGAGTCGACGACGTAGTCGCGATAGCGGAAGGCGTTGGGGAAGGCGATGTTCTCGTCCAGGCCGTTCGAGTCGGCGTAGCGGGCGATATCGAGCCAGTGGCGGCCCCAGCGTTCGCCGTAGTGCGGCGAGGCGAGCAGCCGGTCGACGACCCTGGCGAAGGCATCCGGGCTCTCGTCGGCGAGGAAGTCCTCGATCTCGGCTTCCGACGGGGCCAGGCCGATCAGATCGAAGGTGGCTCGGCGCAGCAGCGTGCGCCTGTCGGCCGGGGCTACCGGCGCGAGGCCCCGTTCCTCGAGGCGCGAGAGGATGAAGCGGTCGAGGTCATGGCTAACCCAGGCCTCGTCCTCGACCTCGGGCAGAGCGGGGTCTTCGACCCGCCGGAAGGCCCAGTGCTCGCGGCCCGGGCCGTAGTCGAACGTCTCGGCGGCTCTCGTGGCGACCACCGTCTGTTCCCCGCCGGTGCGCGGGTCGGGGGCGCCGCGGCGGATCCACTGCTCGAAGTCGGCGATCACGTGCGCCGGCAGCTTGCCGTCGGGCGGCATCTGGGTGAGACCCTCGTAGTGGAGCGCCTCGATCATCAGGCTGTCCTCGGGCGATCCCGGGACGATCACGGCGCCGCTGTCGCCGCCGGCGCGCACGCCTTCGGCATCGAGCAGGATCAGGCCCCCGCGGATCTTCGCGGGATCGCCGCCGTGGCACTGGTAGCAGCGCTCAGCCAGGACCGGCCGGATCTTCGACTCGAAGAACTCCAGGTCGGCGGGATCGATCTCCGACGCGCCGGCGACCGTTCCGACCGCCGCCAGCCAGGCAAACAGGAAGGGCGCAGCGCGGATCATTGAGGACTCTGGATTGAACGGTGGATTCTACTTCCTCGTCACGTACACGTAGTAGGCGCTCGCGATGACCTCGCGCCCCTCTTCGAACCAGGTGTGCAGGGCCATGGTGCCCTCGGGCAGGGTCACCGTGAAGGTGGCCTCCGTGTCGTCCGAGTCGACACGCGTCGTCAGCCCCTCGAAGCCGTAGGGCCTCTTGTCGCCGATATCGAGGTGATGGTGGTCGCTGATGAACAGGCGTGCCGAGGAAATCGGCAACGCCGTGCTGCCCTCGGGCGCCGATGCGAGCGGTACGTCGAGTTCCCTGGGCCAGCGTCGCAGCGCGAACTCGTACTCGCCCGCCTCGGCCACGTCGAGCAGCCAGTACCCGGTCTTCCGCGTGCCGCGTCGAACCTGCGCCTGCTGATCAACGAAGACGTCGAGCCACTCGCAGCCGGTCAGCATCATGGGGTTCTCGATGTCGTCGCCGATGACGATTCGCTGGGGTTCGTTGGCGGTCGGGGCCACTTCGTCCCACCACTCGTACAGATGGTCCCGCATCCTGGCGACCACTTCAGGGTGCTGGTCGATTACGTTGGTGGTCTGCAGCGGATCCGACTCCAGGTCGTAGAGCTCACGGTCTTCGAGCAGGCGCCAGTGCTTCCACAGGACCCCCGCGTGACTCCGGGTGAGGATCGACTGGGTGTAGGGCGAGGGGTAGTTGAAGCCGGACGGCATCCGGCTGTAGTTGATGATCAGCATGCGGTCTTCGGGAACGCCGACGTCGCCGCGCAGCACGGGCGCCAGACTCATGCCGTTGAAGTTCCGGGCGGCCCGCGTTTCGATGCCGGAGAGGTCGAGAAGCGTCGGCAGGACGTCCTGGACCTGGGTCAGGCCGGTCACGTCCTGCGGGTTCGCCAGGTCGCCGTTCGGCCAACTGATGAAGAAGGGCACCCGATGGCCGCCTTCCCATAGCTCGGTCTTCATGCCGCGCATTCCGGCGTTGAAGTAGAGCGGGCCGTGAGTGCTGCCGTTGTCCGTCATGAAGATCACGATCGTGTTCTCCCGGAGCCCCTCCTCCTGGAGAAAGTCAGCGAGCTTGCCCATGTTCGTGTCGATGTTGCGGACCATGCCCAGATACCTGCTCAGCCTGGTCTTCAGCGCCGTGCTCATGTCGGCGAACTCGGGCCGGGCCAGTGCGGCCGCCAGCGCGGCTTCGTCCTCCTCCTTGGCGATCAGCGGACCGTGCGGCGTGTTCGGAGCGATGTAGGCGAGAAAGGGATCGCCGGACCCCGCCGATCGCCGCATGAAGTCGATCGCTTCGTCGAAGAAGATGTCCGTGCAGTACCCCTTGAACGCCTGGCGTCTGCCGTTCCGGATGTAGGTGTCGTCGAAGTAGTCGTTGCCCCAGAAGTCCGGCACCGAGCCGATGTGGGAGGAGGGGAACCACACGGTTTCGTCGAATCCGCGGTCTTCCGGGCGGAAGGGGTAGTTGTCGCCGAGGTGCCACTTTCCGAAGACCCCGGTCCGGTAGCCGGCCTCGGCGAAGATGTTTGCCATCGTAGGGATCTCGGGCCGCAGGAGCGCGCGACCGCTGCTGACGTTGATCGCGCCGTTGCGGGCGGCGTCCATGCCGGTCAGCAGTTGCCCGCGGGTCGGCGTGCACATCGGCGCCACGTGGAAGTCGTCCAGGCGCACGCTCTCGCCGCGCAGGCGGTCGAGATGCGGCGTCTCGAGCACGGGGTTCCCGTGGGCGGAGAGTTCACCGTATCCCTGATCGTCCGTCATCACGAGGACGACGTTGGGCGGCTGCGCGAACGCGGTCGTGGCGAGCGCGAAGAGCAGAACTCCGGATAGAGACGTTGCTAGCCTCACGATCGAGTCTCCATGGTGGGTGCTTCAAATGGCGAGCGTCGGCACCGCAGCGTAGCGGAGACGTTCGCGGACCCGGTGGCGGCGTGACCCCGTTCCGCGACCGCTACGGGGGCTGGGCGCTCGTCGCGGGCGCCTCGGAGGGTCTCGGCGCCTCGTTCGCGGAGTGCCTCGCCGAGCGCGGCTGCGATCTCGTGCTGATTGCCCGGCGTGAGTCGTTGCTCGAGGATCTGGCTGACAGGCTTCGCGAGCGGTACGGCGTCGAGGTGCGGCCGCTGGCGATGGACCTTGCCAGCCCGGGCCTCGCCGACGCTCTCGCTGCTGCCACTGAGGACCTCGACCTGGGTGTGCTCGTCTACAACGCCGCCTTCGTGCCGGTTGGGCGCTTCGTCGACGCCGACGCCGAGGAACTCGAGCGCGCCGTCGACGTCAACGTCCGGGCGCCGGTCGTCATGCTGCACGCGCTGCTGCCGGGTCTCGAGCGGCGTGGCCGCGGCGCGGTGATCCTGATGTCCTCGCTGGCGGGCCTGCAGGGGACGGCGCGGGTGGCTGCCTACGCCGCCACCAAGGCCTTCAACACCGTCCTCGGCGAGGGCCTGTGGCAGGAACTCCGCGAGCAGGGCATCGATGTGGTGGCCTGCTGCGCCGGCGCCATTCCCACGCCGGGTTACAAGCGTTCGGGCAAGGGCGGGGTGCCGGGCATGCTCGAGCCGGACGTGGTGGCGCGGCGAACGCTGGATGCGCTCGGCAAGGGTCCGCGGTTTGTGCCTGGACTCGTCAACCGGCTGGTCGCCGTGCTGCTGACGCGTCTCCTCCCGCGCAAGGCGGCGATCCGGCTGATGGCCGGGAACACCGGCGACATCGGCTGACTGGGTGCGCCGGCGTCCCCGCCGGCATCCGGCGCGCAGCGCCGGCCTCCGGACTTCTCCCGCTTACCGCCGGTCGAACCGCAACCGCCGCACCCGCGACGAATCGCTGATGTACAGAGCGATCACCCGCCCGCTGCTGTCCCGCTCGAAGCGCGCCGGCCAGGCCACGGTAGTAACGAACAGCGCACGGGCCGGAAACCTCTCCAGCAACGGATCGCTGAGTTCGAAAGCGTCCTGGAACAGGGGCTCGAGTGTGCGCGGCTTCTCGAGCGGACGGCGAAACAGCAGCTTGCCGTCCTGGAACTCGACCGAGTACGTCACGTCGAGTTCGGCGCTCTTGTAGGAGCCGACGTACTCCGCCAGCTCCTCGGGCGTCGGTGTCACAGCGGGCATCGCCCGATAGCGGCGCTCCGGATCGTCGCCCAGGGTCGCCGTCCTCGTGCCGTCCTCTTCCATGCGGAACGCGACGACGAGTCCGGAGAGGCCGACCGCGAACCGGTCTTCGCCCAGGGGCCTTGCTCTCACTTTGCCGAACGAGAGCGCGCCGTCGCTGACCGTGATCCGGACGATCGAGTCGGTGCGGGTGTGGAGATAGGGGTCCGCCCATCGTTCCAGGTCTTCGAGCGCGACATCGACACCCGGCTTCGGACTCTCGGCGTCCGCGGCTTCGTCGGCGGGACCGAGGAAGACGTCGACCACCCGGTGACCGACCGCGACGGGATTGATGTCGCCGTGGTTGCACAGGAGGGCGACCGACAGGCGGTCCCGGTCGGGGTAGCGGGCCAGCCAGGCCCGGTAGCCGGCGGTGCCGCCGCTGTGCGAGGTCTCGCGTTCGCCGCGGTACTCGCCGATAGCGAGCCCGAGGGCGTAGTCGCTCTCCGTCCCGTCGTTGAACCGCCCGGGCGTCTCCAGCATGTCGACGAATCGCTGACCGAGGACCTTGGGCTCGTCGAGCTCCTGGTTCCAGCGCTGGAGATCGCCCACCGTCGTCAGCAGGCCCCCGTTGCCGAAGACCTCGGTGTTCGACATGTTGGTGTGGAGCCCGCCGCTCCTGCCGGATCCGTAGGCGGTGGCGCGACCCTTGACGATCTGGGTGAAGTCGTCCCGCCAGAGCGTGCTCGTCATGCCCAGCGGGCCGAAGATCCGCTCGGTCGTGAACTCGTTGAACGACTGCCCGGAAACGCGTTCGGCGAGCAGCACGCTGAGGATGTAGGGAGCGTTGCTGTACAGGTACTCCTCGCCGGGCGGGAAGTTGAGATCCTGCTGCCGGGCCATGAGGGCCAGGACTTCGGCGTTGGTATGCACTGCGAAGCCGTCGGGACGTCCCCGGAGCGCGACCAGCGGCCGGAACGTCCTGAGCCCGCTGGTGTGGGTCAGAAGGTGGCGGATCGTGATCGGCGCGCCGAAGTCCGGCAGTTCGGGAAGGTGCTCGCGCACCGGGTCGTCGAGCGAGAGCTTGCCGTCGAGCGCGAGGAGCACGATCGCCGCGGCGGTGAACTGCTTGGAGACCGAGCCGGCCTCGAAGACCGTCTCCGGCGTAATGGGCGCCGGCTGCTCCAGGTGCGCCATGCCGAAGCCGCGGGCGTAGACGGTCTCGCCGGCGCGGGTCACGGAGACGGCGCAGCCGGCGGTGGTTTCCCGGTCCCAGAGCTTGAACACCGCGTCGACCTGGGCGGCTGTTTCCGGCGCGAGCCCGGCGTCCTGAGCCGGCGCGTTCGCGACCAGCATCAGGCCCAGTAGCGCATGGCCGATTGCGGTGCGGTGGAGATGGGCTCTGGTCATTCCTGGTACGGCCTTTCAGCGAGATACGATGATCGGCCGAACCCTATCCCCGGACGACAGCGAGGAGATTCGATGACACGCGCTTTGACGCTGCAGGCCCGCGGCTTGCGCCAGCCTGTTCTCCCGGCCGCGGCCCTTGCCCTTGCTCTTGTCCTTGCTGCGGCCGTGGCGCCGAGCTTTGCCGGGGACAAGCGGCCGATGACGATCGTCGAGCTGATCGACGTGCCCGGCATTGGCAGTCCGCGCATCTCCCCGGACGGCGCCCAGCTCCTGTACACGCGCAGCGACACGGACTGGAAGAAGAACGGCCGCACGACCCACATCCGCCGGATCGGAACGGACGGCACGGGAGACGTCCGGTTGACGTACGGCGAGAAGGGGGAGCGTAGCCCGCTCTGGTCCCCGGACGGGGACTACGTGGCCTTTCTCGCGACCCGTGGCGAGGACGAGTTCTCCCAGATCTACCTCCTGCCGAACGCAGGCGGGGAAGCTTCGCCGCTGACCAGCCACGAGAGTTCCGTTCAGAGCTTCGAGTTCTCCCCGGACGGCGAGCACATCTACTTCGTGGCTCCCGATCCGGAAACTCCGGAGGAGAAGAAGAAGGACGAGCTGAAGGACGACGTCTTCGCCTTCGACGAGGACTACAAGCAGCGCCACCTCTTCCGGGTCGCCTGGACCGGGGACGACCGGGGCAACGTCGAGCGGATCACCGACGGCGACTTCTCGGTCGTCGGCTTTCGGATCTCGGCGGACGGGGCGCGCATCGCGCACCACCGGGCGCCTTCGCCGCTCTTCGACAACCGGGACGAGGGCGAGGTCTGGATCATGGACGCGGACGGCGGGAACGCCCTGCAGCTCACCGACAACACGGTGAGCGAGTCGGGAGCCGAGCTGTCTCCCGACGGGCGGCACGTCATGTTCCTGACCAACTCCAGCGCCGACCTGGAGACCTACTTCAACACGAACGTCTTCGTCGTCCCCGCCCGCGGCGGCCCGCACCGTCTGCTGTACGAGGAGATGCCCCACGAGGTCAACGGCGCCCGCTGGGCCGAGGACGGCACGATCTACTTCACCGCGAACACAGGAGTGCGAAGTCAGCTCTTCCACGCCGCGGTCGACGATTCAGCGCCGAGGGCGCTGACCGACGGGGACCACGCGCTGGGCTCGTGGCACTACTCCCGGGGCGCGGGCCTGCATGCCTTCGGCATCAACCTTCGCGAGAACGCCGGCGACATCCACGTGATGCCGGCGGGCGGAGGCGCGCCCGCCAAGGTGACCTCGGTCTACGACTACCTGGACGAGACCTTCCTGCTGCCCCGCCAGGAAGCGATCCGCTGGCCGGGCGAGGACGGCGTCGAAGTCGAGGGCCTCCTCTACTACCCACTCGACTACGAGGAGGGCACGCGGTACCCCCTGGTCGTCCAGACGCACGGCGGGCCCGCGGCCTCGGACAAGTTCGGGTTCGGCCGCTGGTCGAACTACGTCCAGGTGCTGGCCGCCCGCGGCTACTTTGTCTTCAAGCCGAACTACCGGGGCAGCACCGGCTACGGAGACCCCTTCCTGCGCGACATGGTCGGCCACTACTTCCACCAGGCGCACCTGGACGTGATGACCGGGGTCGACCACCTGATCGAGCTCGGACTCGTCGACGGCGACCGCATGGCCAAGATGGGCTGGAGCGGCGGCGGTCACATGACGAACAAGATCATCACCCACACCGACCGCTTCAAGGCGGCGTCGTCGGGCGCCGGCGCGGTGAACTGGATCTCGATGTACGGCCAGAGCGACGTACGGACCTATCGCACTCCCTGGTTCGGGGGCACGCCGTGGCAGGAGGACGCTCCGATCGGCGTCTACTGGGAGAACTCGCCGCTCAAGGACGTCTACAGGGTGACCACGCCGACGCTCGTCCTCGTCGGTGAGAACGACGTGCGCGTGCCGCCGCCCCAGTCGGTGGAGCTGTATCGGGCGCTGAAGACGAACGGAGTGGAGACCCACCTCTACATCGCGCCGCGTGAGCCCCACGGCTGGCGGGAGCTCCGCCACGAGCTGTTCAAGGTGAACGTGGAGATCGACTGGTTCGAGCGCCACGTTCGGGGGATCGATTACGAGTGGGAGACGGCTCCGGGGTCGGAAGACGACGAAGACCCGGAAGCATGAGAGGGCCGAAGATCCCGGTCGCGGCCTTCGTCGTCATCGTCGTCGGTCTCCAGACAGCGGCCTGGAACGTGGCGAGCTACCGGCTGCACGGAGGCATCGACCCGACCTACTTCGTGCTCAGCCTGTTCCTGTCGATCAACCTGCTGATCTGCTACTGGGAGGCCTGCCTGTACCTGCGGCGCGACGTCATCGCGCAGCGGGCCGAGTACTGGCGCGAACGCGGCGCGGAGACCGGCCGGCCGCCGGCGCTCCTGTTCCTGTTCTCGGGGATCCCGCTCACGGGCATCCTCTCGCCGACGGCATGGGCGGACGTCTGGGCGGCCTACTCCGTGTACGACGACGCCTATACGGATCGGCGGACCTTCGGCTTCAACTGCGACGTCGGCAACGGCTTCGCCACGCCGATCCCGTCGATGGTCCTGCTGCTGTCGATGACCACGGGTTTCCTGCCTGCCGTGGTCGCGGGGATCCTCGGCGTCGCGCTGTTCTGGCAGTGGGTCTACGTCAGCTCGCTGTACATCGTGAGCTTCTACGTCTCGGGCGGGCACCGGGCAATCGGCCGGCTCGACCGGCTCGTGTGGGTGTGGGCGCCCAACACGATCTGGGTCGTCGTCCCGATGTTCGGGCTGTACGTGGCGGTGCGGCTGGTGCTGGACGGGACGTACGCCGTGTTGGGCCGCTGAGGCCGGGCCGGGCAGACCAGGCAGAGGTCCAGAAGCCGGCGCTTCGCGCCGGATGCCGGCGGGGACGCCGGCGCACCCAGTGGCCGGAATCAGCCGCCGGTTTCGGCGGCTGCCTTCGCTTCCCGCTGCTTGCGCCGGAACTCCCGGATCTGCTCCATCTGCTGCCTGAGCTGCTCGGGCACGATGAAGGTGGGCATGTTCGTCTGCTGCGTCTTGTCGCTGAAGGTGTAGTGGATGAAGCCGACCATCATCTCGTCGGTCGTTGCCTCGCCCCAGGTCACGTTGGACGTCGGATCGGGGTTCGCCAGGTTGTCGGTTGAGTTGACGAACTTCGCGTCGACGCGGATCGTCGTGCCGGCCGGGATCACCCTGGGCGCCGTCGGCGTGTAGGTGAGCTGCCAGTTGAAGTCGTAGTTCGGCACATCGAGCAGGACTTCCTTGCGGCCGTCCGGGTACTCGGCCGTGAACGTCATCGACTTGCCCCGCAGGTGCATGTGGGGCGTGAAGTCGAAGAGCACCGCCTCGTGTTCGGTGGTGTACGACGACCAGGAGTGGTAGTCGCTCTCGCCCGCCGGAATGTTCAGCGTCGGGTCGACCAGCCAGAGCGTCTCCACGACGTTCTCGGGCTTCTCGTCGTGGAAGTAGAGGCCCATCGTCGTCTGGTCGGTGCCGCCGGTGCCCGGGCCCGGGGTCTTGTGGTAGTGCATCTGGAAGAACAGCGTGCTGTTCGGCGGCATGCGCATTCCGTGCCCTTCCGCGAACTGGAGCGGCGCGACGCCCGGACCCCAACCGCCGACGAAGGTGAGGTCCAGGGTTCCGGTCGTGCTCCGCACGCCCGCGATGGTGGCGTCGGGCGGCGCCAGGTAGGTCAACTGGTGGTGTACCGCTTCGACGAATCCGGGGTGGATCTCGATCGCCCGGATCCAGCGCTCTTCGTCGACCGGGTTGTCCACCTGGAGCCACTCGTAGTGATCCTCGATGTCGTCTGAGACGTGGAACTCCGGCGCGGTGTAGATGACGTCCGGCTCACCCAGCTTCCAGTGGGAATCGAACGTGGGCGGCTCCGGAGCCTGCGACAGGTCGCCGGCCGGTGCGCCCGCGGCGACCCAGTTGTTCAGCGTCTCGATCTCGGCGTCGGTGAGGCTCGGATCCTCCACGAACTCGCCGTGCTCCGGGTTGGCGAACCATGGCGGCATGGTGCGCTCGCTGGTGACCCGGCGGATCGACTTCGCCCAGGGCCGCGTCTCGTCGTACGTCAGCAGTGACATTGGCGCCGTCTGCCCTGGTCGATGGCAGCTAACGCAGTTCTCGTGGAGGATGGGCGCGATGTGGTCCGCCCAGGTGACCGTCGACGGGTCAGCCGGGTTGTTGGCCGGCGGCGCGGCGAGGATGGCGGTCGCGACGAACGCGAGGCTGAGAATGAGGAGCGCGAGACGGAGCTGCATGGGTTTCTCCTTGCCCGGTTGAAAGCCAGGGGATGGGACGATTGTAGCCCTCAACGGAACGCCGCGAGGATCTCTTCGTCGATCTGTTGCCAGGCCTCCGGCCGGTTGCCGATGCCGCAGAGGACGATCTCCTGGGCGCCCGCTTCGACGTACTGGTGCAGCAGGTCCTGGACGTAGGAGGCGGTGCCCCAGCAGTACCAGGGTTGTCCGGGTGACTTCGCGGCTTCCTCGTCGTTCGCGAAGAGCCGGAAGGGCAGGCCGACCGTTCGCTTGATCTCCGCCGGATCGCGTCCGGCGTCCTCGCAGTGGCGGTCGAGGACCTTCTGCTTGTGCTTGAAGACGTCGACTCCGGCCGGATGCCAGAAGTCCAGGTTGCTGATGTCGCCGTAGCGGGCGCAGGTGCGGAGCGTGCGCTTCTCGCCGTTGCCGCCGATCAGGATGGGGATGTGGGCCGTCCGGGTGGAACGCGGCCGGGTCGAACCCGGCACGAGAGGCGCCTCGTCCAGGCTGTAGTGGCTCCCCTCGAAGCTGACCTTCTCGCCCTCTTCCGCGGTGAACAGGAGGCGGATGAGCTGGGCCGCCTCCTCCAGGCGGTCGGAGCGCTCGCGCAGGGTGGGGAAGTCCCAGCCGTAGGCCTGGTGCTCGCGCTCGAACCAGGCGGCGCCGATCCCCAGCTCCATGCGCCCGCCGCTGATGTGGTCGACGCTGGCGCAGATCTTCGCCAGCAGGGCCGGATTGCGGTAGGTGACGCCGCAGGCGAGCGTGCCGAGCCGCACCCGCTCGGTCACGACCGCGGCCGCCGTGACCAGGGTCCACACCTCGAGGGCCGACAGGTGTTCGTCGTTGGGAGCGGCCGGCGGCAGGAAGTGGTCCGAGAACCACAGGCTGCTCCAGGTGCCGTTCTCGATCGCCTGGACCGTGGCCTCTGTCTCCGACCACGGCACGCGGTAGCTGCTGAGCTGGGCGCCAAACTCCATGGGTCGTAAGTTACTCCAAGTGGTACGCTGTTCCAAGTTTGTGACGCGCCGCGATGACAGCCGACATCCAGCCTCAGACGGCCGCCGACTCGCCTGGCCGCGGGCGCCCCGATCGGCGTCGACGCGTGCCGCTGCGCACCAAGCTCGCGTTCTCCTCCGGCGGCTTCCAGGAGGGGATGGTCGTTGCCGGCCGGCTCACCACCCTGATCTTCTACAACCAGGTGCTGGGTGTCTCGGCGGCTCTGTGCGGCGTCGCCTACCTGATCGCGAGCATCGTCGACGCGGTCTCCGATCCGATGGTCGGAGCGATCTCCGATCGCTTCCGGAGCCGTTGGGGGCGTCGCCATCCGCTGATGCTGATGTCGGCCCTGCCGATCGCGATCTCGTTCTACTTCCTGTATCAGCCCGTCTCCGGCCTGAGCGAGGGCGCCCTCTTCGCGTGGCAGGTGTGCTTCCTGGTCCTGCTCCGCATCGCGACGTCCTTCCACAACATCCCGCGCGACGCGCTCGGCGCGGAGCTCACCGACGACTACCACGAAAGGACCTCGGTCTTCGGTTGGTACAACGTCGTCGCCACGGGCGCCGCGGTCGGATTGAGCCTGCTGGTCCTGAACGCTGTCTTTCCGTCCACGCCGGAGTTCAGCAACGGGCTCCTCGACCCGAACCGGTACGTCATCCTGGCCGGGTTCGGCGCTGTCGTGGTGCTGGCCGCCGTTCTCGTCTGTACCTTCGGGACGGCCGACCAGATTCCCCACCTGCACGCGACCACGCGCCGGCGCTTCAACTTCCGCGACCACTACGGAGAGTTGCGGCAACTGCTCGCGAACAGATCCTTCGTGTCAGTGACTGCCTCCTGGCTGACCATCGCCGCGGCCCAGGGCGTCCTGGACATGGTCAACATCTTCACCTGGATCTGGGTCTACGACCTGTCGACGGAACAGTTCTCGGTGCTGGCCTTCGCGAAGATTCCAGGGATCTTCGTGGCCCTTCCGCTCGCCGCGTGGATGACGCGTCGCTTCGACAAGAAGCCGACGGTGATCTTCACCAGCGCGGTCTCGGCCGTCCTGGTGGCCTTTCCGCATGTCCTGCGCCTGGCGGGTCTGTTTCCGGGCAACGACTCGGCGCTGCTGCTGCCCCTGCTGTTCGGACCGTTGTTCGTCGGCTATGCCCTGGTGACGGTAATGGCCATCGTGGTCGACTCCCAGTTGGTCGACATCGCGGACGACCACGAACTCCGGACCGGCAGCCGGGCGGAGGGCACGATCTTCTCGGTTCGGGAGTTCGCGATGAAGGCGACGGAGGGCTTCGGCGGGCTGATCGGGGGCTTCGGGCTGGAACTGATCCGGTTCCCGCAGAACGCCGAGGCGGAAGGGGTGTCGGCGGGGACGCTCACCGGCCTGCTGGTGATGAGCGGACCCCTCTGCCTTGTGATCTACGGCGTCGGCATCCTGTTCATGATGTTGTACCGCCTGAACGCCAGCAGGCATGAGGAGATCATGACCGTGCTCGAGGCGAGGCGCGCGGCGCGCGCGACGGGAGCCGGCGGCGGATGAGCCTGGAGCAGCTCAAACGGGACTTCGACCGGGACGGCTACGTCGTCCTGCGCGGTTTTCTCTCGCCCGGGGAGCTCGAAGAGCTGCGCGCGCGCGCTGAAGGGTGTCTTGGCGAGGCCGAGAAAGGCGAGGCGTACCCCGGCGTCGTCAAGAACCTGAACAAGGTGGATCCGTGGTTCGAGGACCAGCTCCAGCGCGGCAGGCAGAGGGAGCTGATCTCCGCGCTGCTGGAGGACGACCTCGAACCCGCGACGGCCGCCTGGTTCGCCCGGCTTCCCGGAGAGACATCGGGGATCAGGCCGCATCTCGATGCGGTCGGGCACCGCCAGAAGGGCGCGACGATCTGGATCGCCCTCGATCGGGCGGACCGGGAGAACGGTTGCCTCTACTACGCGAAGGGCACCCACCGGCGGGAACTGCCGAGTGTTGTCGGCCTGGAGGGCTTCAGTGCGGAGTCCGAGGAGGCGGTCGCGATCGAGGTCGAGCCGGGCGACGCCACGATTCACAGCTCGCTGACGGTGCACTGGTCGGAAGCGAACCGCAGCCGGCGGTCGCGCCAGGCGATCTCGTACTTCTACTGGGCGGCTTCGACGGAAGGTGAGTGAAATGAAGAGGTCCCTTGGAAACGCTTTGCTGGCGCTGTTCGCGACGACCATTGCCTGGACGGCGCTTCCCGCTCAGGAGATTCCCGCGGCATCGCCCGAGGACGTGGGCATGGCGAGCGAACGCCTGCTCGAGATCGACGCCGTCATCAAGCGCCACGTCGACGGGGGCGAGATCCAGGGGGCGGTCACGGCGGTGGCCCGGCGCGGGAAGATTGTCCACTTCGAGGCGTACGGCCTGATGGACACAGATAGGGGTCGGCCGATGGAGAAGGATGCGATCTTCCGGATGGCCTCCTCGTCGAAGCCGGTGCTCGGGGTCGCAGCGATGATGATGATCGAGGAGGGTCTCTTCGATCCGGCGGACGAGGTCGCGGAGTACCTGCCCGAATTCAGGGACATGCAGGTCGCCGTGCTCAGGGAGCCGGCTGACAAGGACATCGTTCCCGCGTTCGTGGCGCCGGGCGAGACACCGGAGCACCGCCTGGTGCCGGCGGAGCGGCCGATCACGATCCACGATCTCTTGACCCACACGGCCGGGTTGGGCAGCTACGGACTGGGCACGGCGGTCGCGAAGCTGCCGAACGTCGGCCCGGACGACACCCTGGCGAGCCGCGTGCCGCTGTACGCCCGCATGCCGCTCGACTTTCAACCGGGCTCGCGATGGGGCTACAGCCCGCGCATCGGACACGATGTCGTAGCCCGCATCATCGAGATCGTCTCGGGCGAGTCCTACGACGACTTCCTTCGCCGGCGGATCTTCGAGCCGCTGGGCATGGTCGACACCCACTTCTTCCTGCCGCCGGAGAAGGAATCCAGACGGGTCGTCATCCACGGCCTCGACGGCAAGGCCAAGGGCTGGGACAAGCCAAGTCGCTACGCGTCGGCTTCCGGCGGGCTCTCCAGCACCGCCGAGGACTTTCTTCGCTTCGAGCAGATGCTGGCCGGCGGCGGCGAGCTGTTCGGGAACCGTCTGCTGAGTCCGGAGTCGGTCGCGCTGATGTCGAGCAACCAGGTTGGTGGGCTCTACGGACAGGGAGGCAAGCAGCCCGGCTCGGGATTCGGTTACGCCGTCTCCGTCGTGCTCGACCCGGTGGCCGCGAAGAGCGCGCGGGGCAAGGGCGCCTTCGGTTGGGGCGGTGCGTTTGGAACCGTGTCCTGGACCGACCCGGCGAACGAGATCACGGCCGTCCTGATGGTCCAGCAGGGCAGCAAGGGCGTGTCCACAGGCTTCGAGAGCGCCATCAGGGCCGCGATCGTCGACTGAGATGGCTCGGGGCAGAGGGCTCAGATCGAGCGATCCCGGCCCTCCCACCAAGGCGCCCGTAGTTCCCGCTTCAGCACCTTCCCGGTGGGATTGCGCGGCAGCTCGGCCAGGAAGTCGATGCTCCGGGGCCACTTGTTCTTCGCCAGCCGCTCGCCGCAGTGGGCGATCAGCTCCTCGGGCTCCGCGGTCTCTCCCGGCGCGAGTTCGACGATCGCCTTGATCTCCTCGCCCAGATCTTCGTTGGGGATGCCGAACACCGCGGCGTCAAGGACGGCCGGATGGGCGCGCAGGACCTGTTCGATCTCCGCCGGGTAGATGTTGGCGCCGCCCACCAGGATCATGTCCTTGATCCGGTCGACGATGTAGAGGAAGCCCTCGTCGTCCTCGTAGGCGACGTCGCCGGCGGTGAAGTAGTCCTTGTGGGCGCTCTCCGCCGTCGCTTCCTCGTCGGCGTGGTAGCCGTTGACCTGCATCGGGCTCCTGATGAAGAACACGCCCCGTTCGCCCTGGGCCACGGGGCGATGCTCTTCGTCCAGCAGCAGGACGTCGACGCCGTCGAGTGGCCGGCCGACCGACGCTGCCTTGCGCACCTGATCGGCCGGTTCGAGCATCGTGGCGAAACCTGTCTCGGTCGAGCCGTACATGTCGAAGAGGACTTCGCCGAGCACTTCCTGGGCCGGCGCGCGCATCTCGGCGGGGAAGGGGGCGCCGCCGAGGATCAGGGCTCGCAGCGAGGAGAGATCGGTCGTCCGAAGGCGCTCCTCCGGCAGGGCCAGGATCCTGCGCACCATTGTGGGCACCATGAACGTGCTGGTGACACCCCGGCCCATCTCCTCGAGCGCGGCTTCGGCGTCGAACCGCTCATGCAGCATCAGGTGACCGCCGGCGCGGCTCGCCTGTTGCGCGCAGAACGACGGCGCGGCGTGGTAGAGCGGAGCGACGACGAGGTGCTTCTCGTCGCTGCCGAGCCGGAGCTTCGTGTTGATCGTCGCGACGATCGCGCCGAGAGCCTGCAACTGCTGAGGCGTGTAGGAGCGGACGGCGCCTTTCGGGCGGCCGGTCGTGCCCGAGGTGTACGAGATGTTCTTGGCGCCGATGGGCGGCCCGGCGACCCGAGGGACCGATTGTCCGGCGCGGATCAGCTCCTCGAGGTTCGGGACACCATCCGGCGCGTCACCGCCGACCAGAATGGTCGCGCGAAGGGCGTCGCCCCGGAACGAGGATGCGGCCCGCGCCATCTCCGGATCGTCCGTGACGAAGAGCTGCGCTCCGCTGTGGCCGACGATGTACGCGACCTCGTCGGCGGTCAGACGGGTGCCGACCGGAACCGGCGCCGCGCCGACCTTCGCCAGCGCCGACCCGACCTCGAACCATTCCACCCGATTGCGCAGCCGGACGGCCGCACGGCCTCCCGCCGCGAGCCCGAGTTCCTGCTCCAGGGCGTTCGCCAGCCGGTTGGCGCGGTCGTTCCAGGTGGCCCAGTCGACGGAGCGTCTCCTGTCCGAGAGGGCGGTCGCAAGCGGCGTCTCCATCGCCCACGCTTCGAGCGAGCCCGGTGGCATTGGGGGTGGTCCTGCCGGCGGCGCTCCGGTCATCCCGGTGAGCTTGTCATGTTCCGCCGCCCCGGGACTTTTCAATGCCTCCGGATCCTTGTATACAGCGGTTAGCGAGAGACGCTGAACACAGAGGGGAGAAGCAGCACGATGGACGACATGACGAGCACAGGCAAGTGCCCGGTTCTGGCCGGGACCGACAGGCATTCGGCGATGGGAACCATCGCGAATCAGCGCTGGTGGCCGAACCAGTTGAACCTGAGGGCACTCCACCAGAACTCGGCTCTTGCCGATCCGATGGGCGAGGACTTCGACTACGCCGAGGAGTTCGCGAAGATCGACCTGGACGAGTTGAAGCAGGACATCGAGGAGGTGATGACCACCTCGCAGGACTGGTGGCCGGCTGACTACGGCCACTACGGGCCGCTCTTCATCCGGATGGCGTGGCACTCGGCGGGCACGTACCGCATCGACGACGGCCGCGGCGGCGGAGCCTCCGGCACGCTCCGCTTCGCGCCGCTCAACAGTTGGCCCGACAACGTGAGCCTGGACAAGGCGCGGCGGCTGCTCTGGCCGGTCAAGCAGAAGTACGGCCGGAAGCTCTCCTGGGCCGATCTCATGATCTTCACCGGCAACTGCGCCCTGGAATCCATGGGCTTTACGACCTACGGTTTCGCCGGCGGACGCGAGGACGTCTGGGCCCCCGAAGAGGACATCTACTGGGGCTCCGAGGGCACCTGGCTCGGCGACGAGCGCTACACCGGCGACCGCGAACTCGAAAACCCACTGGGCGCCGTGCAGATGGGCCTGATCTACGTGAATCCGGAAGGACCGAACGTGTGCCCGCCGGCGATG
>VXUF01000149.1 GCA_009837085.1 Holophagales bacterium | reverse complement strand
CCGCTGGGTGACGAAGTCGCTGCTCTTCGTCACCCAGCGGCGGGGACGGGGCGAAGACAACTCGCCACGCCTCAACGTCTTCGACAAGGGGACGGGGGAACTGCTGGGCCATGTGCCACTGCCGGATACGCCCCACGCGAACCCCATCACCTACATGGTGGAGGGCAGGCAGTACATCGTCGTCGCGGTGGGAGGAGGTTCGTTCTTCGCCGATCTCGGCGAGATCGCGGAGGATCCCGGCCTGAACTTCAGCGAGGAGCAGATCGCGGCGCTGGCGGCTCAGAAGACGACGCCGAAGCTGGTCGCGCTGGCGCTGCCCTGACGTTTCCCTCGTAGCCATGATCGACGCCGACGTCCACATCCCGAATCCCCGCCTTCGTGACCTCTACCCGCTGCTGCCGGAGCACTGGGTCGAGCACTTCGACAACACGATGGACAAGGGCGCCTCGCAGGAGTACTACCCGCCCAAGTCGCCCGTCAGCGGTCGCCGCGGTGGCCTCGAGGAGTTGCGTGAAGCGGTCTTTGAGCAAGGCGGCGCGGAGGTGGCGATCTCGAGTTGTCTCTACGCGGTCGACAGCATCCACAACCCGGACGTGGCCGCGGTGCTCGCGACCGCGACGAACGACTGGCAAGCCCGGGAGTGGCTGGAGCGCGAACCCCGCCTTCGCGGCTCGGTCGTGGTGCCGATCGGGCTGCCCGCGGCGGCTGCGGAGGAAGTTGAGCGCTGCGCCGGCAGGCCCGGCTTCGTCCAGGTCCTGATTCCCGTCCGCACCGAGCACCCGCTGGGAAGCCGTCACTACCACGCCCTGTGGAAGGCGATCGAGCAGAGTGGCCTGGTCGCTGCGATCCACTTTGGCGGCGCGCCCGTCATGCCGCCGACGCCCACGGGCTGGCCGTCGTTCTTCCTGGAGGAGTACACGGCGATGGCGCAGGTGTTCGCCACCCAGCTCACCAGCATGATCGTGGAAGGGGTGTTCGACGCCTGCCCGGGTCTGCGGGTCGTGTTCCTGGAGTCCGGCTTCACCTGGATTCCGTCCCATCTCTGGCGCATGGACAAGGAGTGGCGGAATCTGCGGCGGCTGGTGCCCTGGGTGCGCCGTCCGCCCTCCGACTACTTCCGCGAGCACGTCCGGGTCGGCATCCAGCCGCTCGACGCGCCGCCCGACCCGGCGCACCTGTGCCAAGTCGTGGATCAGTTGGGCTCGGAAGACCTGCTGCTGTATGCGAGCGACTATCCCCACGTCCACGCATGCGACGCCGGGGATCTCCTGCTGCGGCTGCTGCCGGAGTCTCTAGGGCGTAAGATCAGGTCCGAGAACGCGCGCAGCTTCTACCGTCTTTCCGAAGGAGGGTAGCCATGACAGTCACCCTGCTCGATCCGTCGACCGAACCCTCGGTGCTGAAGGCCGGGGCCGAGCCCACACGGCCGCCGATCATCGACTGCGACTTCCACAACGAGCTCGACTCGATCAAGGATCTGTATCCGTATCTCTCGAAGCGCTGGCGCGACCACCTCGAGACCTTCGGCATCCGCCATCCGAACAGCGGCTACTACCCGCGCTTCATGGATCACCGCGAGGAGGCACGGCCGCCGTCGGGGCGCACCCCCGGTTCGGAAGTCGGCTTCGCGGCGGAGGACTTTCTCGATCCGTACAACGTCGAGTACGCCATCCTGAACCCGTTGTCTCCGGTCAGTTCGGCGCTCGACCTGGACCTCGGGGCGGCGCTCGCGACCGCCGCCAACGACTGGCAGATCGCCGAGTGGCTCGATCCGGAGCCGCGGTTGCGGGCTTCCGTCGTCGTCACGCCGCAGGACCCGGTTGCCGCGGCCGCGGAAATCCGGCGCTGCGGCGCCGACGGGCGCTTCGCCCAGGTGCTGTTCATGGGCCGGATGCAGGAGCCGATGGGCCGCCGGAGGTACTGGCCGATCTACGAGGCCTGCGTCGAGACGGGGATGCACGTCGCGTCCCACGCCTTCGGCGCCTACGGCCATCCGATCACCGGGGGCGGCCACGCCTCCTACTACATCGAGGATCACACGAGTCCGCCCCAGGCCGTCCAGGCGAACATCACGAGCATGGTGGTCGAGGGCGTGTTCGACCGCTTCCCGGGCCTGCGGATGATCTCGGTCGAGAACGGCTTTGCCTGGCTGCCGCCGCTGATGTGGCGTCTCGACGCCGCCTGGAGCCTGCTGCGCGCCGAGGCGCCCCACCTCGAGCGGCTGCCCTCGGAGGTGATCGCCGAGCACGTCTACGTGACGACCCAGCCGATCGAGGAGCCGCCGAGGCGCCGGGACTTCCTGGCCTTGATAGAGCACTTCGGCGACCTTCGGAGCCACATCCTGCTGGCCAGCGACTATCCGCACTGGGACGGCGACAACCCCGATGTTGTCCTGCCCTCGGGACTCGACGAGGAACTCGTCAAGGGCATCCAGTGCGAGAACGCCCGGGCCCTCTACGGGCTCTAGGGGCGCCGCCGCGGGTGGTGTCGGCGCCGGCGGCCCGCGCATGAAGTACGTCGTCGCCGAGGCGTCCGAGATCGAATCGGGCGGCCGAAAGATCGTGACCGTCGCCGGCCGCTCGATCGGCGTCTTCAACCTCGACGGCGAGTTCTTCGCGCTCCGCAACCGTTGCCCGCACCAGGGCGGGAAGCTCTGCGAGGGCAAGCTCTGGGGCGTGATCCGTTCCGACCGTCCGGGCGATTTCGAGTATCGCCCGAGCCGCGAGATCCTCTGCTGCCCCTGGCACGGTTGGGAGTTCCACGTCCGCACCGGCCAGTCCTGGTGCGCGCCCGAGCGGCTCAGAGTGCGCCGCTACGAGGTCGAGACCGTCGCCGGCGAGAAGATCGCCGAGGCCGCCGATGCCGAGGCGCCCAATGTGGAGGATCCCGACGCCCCGGCCCCGGGCATGGTCAAGGGCCCGTACACGGCCGAGACCTACGCGGTGACTCGCGAAGGCGAGTACCTGGTGGTCGACATCCCCAGGTAGTGACCGCATAGCGAACTCGTCGCCCACTGGGTGCGCCGGCGTCCCCGCCGGCTGCCGCCGAAGGCGGCCAGAAAGACGCGCCGCGAAGCGGCGACATACTGCGTGCGTCGTAGGCTAGGACGACACAGCAAGAGAAGGAAGTGGGTGGGCGATGAGTGAAGTGAGGCCCGGGAGCGACTCGCGGGAGTCAATCGTGCGAGCGGTAGTGCGCTGGTTCTGCGCCGTGCAGTTCATGATCTACGGCTTCGCCAAGGTGAACGGCTCGCAGTTCACTGTTCTCGACTCCCAGTTGGCGACGCCACTCGAGGATGTTTCAGCTTTCTGGCTGGTGTGGTACTTCTTCGGCTACTCTGGCCTGTACAAGGGCTTTATCGCGCTGGTCGAGATCGGCGGTAGCGTGCTGCTCGCGTTTCGGCGCACGGCACTCCTTGGGACCCTGGTCTTGCTGGCGGCGATCGTCAACATCGTGCTGATCGACGTCGGCTTCGGGGTGGCGCAGGCTGGGCTGCCGATGGCGATCGTCCTGATGTGCGGACTCCTCTATCTGTTGATACCCCATGTGCGGCAGTTGCTGGCCGCTTTGTTCATCGACCACGAGTCGACCCGAGCGGCTCGGGTGGCCACGTTAGGCGGCGTCGTGCTGGCAGGCGTGCTCGCCTTCTCGTTCACCTACTGGGTCGCCAACTTCAACAACCGGCTGCCGACGGAGATCGACGGCACCTGGGAAGTACTCGGTGAACAGACGGAGAACATCAGCCACGTCTTCTTCGAACGGAACCGTGCCTTCCAGGTCGTCTTCAGGGACGAAGACGGCGCCTTGCGGAACCACCATTTCGAGATGGACGGCGGGCGGATACGGATCTGGCAGGAGTGGCTGTCCAAGGGAGATCTCCTCGCGGAGGGTGATCTGGTTGGCCCCGACGTCATCGAGTTGCGCTTCACGGATGGCGCGCAAGCGACGCTTGGGCGCCTGTTCGGACCTCGCTCTTGACCGCGTAGGCGGACCTGCGTCACGGACCCAACGCGCCGATCGGGATGACCCCAACATCGGTACTCCCGACGTAGCCGTAGCCGTTCGGGACGATGACTGCCAGGGCAGACGGTGGCGGGTGCCTATGGCGACCCGCCATCATGCGGTCAGCCAAGCGCCGGAGGTTGTGGGCGCCCTGGTCGACCCAACGCTCGCCTAGCTTCACCTCGAACGCGGCCCAGCGTCCGTCGGCGCCTTCCACTACAGCGTCTACCTCCAAACCGTCCTTCTCCCTGTAGTGGAAGACCTCCGCGTCGGCCGCCTGAGCGTAGATTCGCAGGTCGCGAATGACCAGGGACTCAAAGAGGAGGCCAAAGAAACGGAGATCCTGGAGCAAGCGCTCTGGCGTGGCACGAAGAGCGGCCACAGCGAGCGATGGATCGACGAAGTGTCGCACCGGCGCCGCCCGAAGGACGGTTCGCGATCGTAAGTGGGGAGACCATGCAAGCTGATCTTCGACGATCATGAGTCGCTCCAGCGCTTCCAGATAACGGGCGGCCGTTTGCGGCTTCATCGCCTCACCGTCGGCGCTGGCCTCTGCGGCCAGCTTCGAGGTCGCGACCGGCGTGGCGACGTTCCGAGCCAGCGAGCGCAGTAGGCGGCCAACTCTGACCGGATCCCGTCTCCCACCGCTCACGTCGGGGACGTCGACTCTGCGGATCTCGTTCAGGTAGTCACGGTTAGCGACCAGAATCCGCTTTAGGGGTTGGCCGATGTGCCCCGGCCAACCGCCAGCGCTCACGAGTTCGGCAAGCTCATGAAGAGCGAGACTCGACTGGTCGGCCTCTTGTGGCGCTCCGTCCAGGAGCCGCTTCAGCGAGATGCAGGTTTTGGGTCGAATGGTCTCATGGAGAGAGAGTGGCCGCATTCGAAGCCGGCCAAACCGACCGGCACCGCTGTGGCGCGTTGCATGTGCTGGACCGAACAACTTTAGGGGTAGGAATGGTGTCTTGTCAGGGTCATATATGTCGAGTCTTTGTGGGGGCAAAAGGCAACCCTATAGAGACACAAATGGCGAGCTCGCATGGGCATGAACAGCGAAATCCCGCAAGGCCTCCGGGGCGGCCTGACCCGCTACGTCTGCGGCCGAATGTCGAACGCCACGGCTTCGCGGTCGTTGCGCACCAGCAGGATTCCCTCGGCGATCGCCGGGTTGTTCCAGGTGCGTCCGGAAACGGCTGGCAGCGCGGCAACTTCCTGGTGGCTTTCGGGCGTGGCGCGCACCAGGACGAGCTGACCCCGTTCCGTGGTGATCAGCAGGTGGCCTGAGGCGAGCAGAAGCTGGCCGTGGCCGTAGCGGCCGCCCTTCCACATGCGGTCGCCAGTTTCGGCGTCGACGCAGGCGAGGATGCCGTTGTCCAGCCCGTAGACGTAGCCGTCGTGGAACACGGAGGTCGAGAAGGTGTTCTTCATCCGGTTGTTGAACCAGATCTCGCTCACCGACGCGGTGTTCGCTTCGAGATCCGCATCGACTTCGAGCACGGCGGCACCGTGGCCGTAGCCGGACGACACGAAGATGCGGTTCGGCGCCACCTGGAGTGGCTGCGCGGCGTTGATGCCGTTCATCGTTGCCCAGGGCCGGCTCCAGTAGGTCCCGCTGCCGTCGGTGGCAATCCCTGTGACCTGATCGGCGCCGATCAGGACGATCTGGGATAGGCCGTCCAGCGTGAAGACCGTTGGCGCGGTGTAGGCGCCCTCGGCGTCGAGCGCCCGCCAGCGAATCGCTCCGGTCTCCAGTTCGTAGGCGATCACGGCCCCGTTCGGCCCGCCGGGCGCCGTGAGGACCGCTCCGTCCAGAATCGCCGGTGACGCCGCCATGCCCCAGGTCAGGTTCGCCGCGCCTGAGTCCTCGAGGATGTTCGTGCGCCAGATCGAAGCGCCGGTCGCGGCGTCGAGCGCCTGTAGTTCGCCGGTGGCGCCGAGCGCGACCAGGGTGCCCTCGTACATGGCCGGCGTGGCGCGGGGACCGTCGCCGCCCATGCTCTCCTCGAAACGGGCGTCCCAACTTGCGTTCCAGCGTTCCACGCCGGTCAGCAGGTCGTAGGCGGCGACGACCTCCTGCTCTCGCCGCTGCTCGATCGTGTAGGCGAGGCCGTCACCGACGACAAAGGACGCGTAGCCGCCGCCGACCGGAATGCGCCAGAGTTCCGGCGGGCCTTCGTTCGGCCAGGCCGTGTTGATCGGCTGGGGATAGCGGCCGTCCATGTGGAGGCCGCGGTAGTAGGGCCAGGAACCCGGTGACGGAGTTGCGGGGTCCAGGCCGGATTCAGGCGCCTCGGTCTGTTCGGCTTCGAGAACGGCTTCTCCGGGTTCATCGGCCACCGACTCGGGCGGCGCGGGGCTGGCAACTGGCGCGATAGCCGGGCTCTGTTCACGGTGCGTCTCGATCGCCCGGTAGTGGCGGTCCTCGTGGTGAAAATCGAGTTGCGGCATCAAACCGCCCGAGATCTGAAGGTGCATCCCGGTCGTCAGGTTCAGCACCAGCGCCAGGCCGGCGAGCGCGGCCACGGAGATGCCGGTCCATTTCAGGAAGGAGAGGAAGCGGCTTCGTTTCCTGGTCTTGGTCATTGCCGGCATCCTATTCCCTGACGGTTCGGAGGTCGCTGTTACTCTGCCGTCCCTCTGTGAAGGCCCCCACGGTCCATCTCCGCTTCTTACCCGCGGCCCTGCCGGAAGCGGCCGAGAACCTCCGGTCCGAGGTTCGGGTACTACTCGAAGAAACGCGCGCCGAGGGCGTCTGGTTAGCGGACGGACTCTCCTGGTGGGGCCGCAACCCGGCGCTCAGCCGCGCGCTCGGCGACGCGGGCTTCATCGGCATGACGTGGCCGCGCCAGTACGGCGGATCGGAGCGGAGTTACCTGGAGCGCTACGTCGTGACTGAGGAGCTGCTGGCAGCCTGTGCGCCGACCGCGTTTCACTGGTTCGCCGACCGCCAGATCGGCCCAAGCATCCTCCGCTACGGCACGGAGGAGCAGAAGCAGCGCTTCCTGCCGCCGATCGCCCGCGGCGAGCTCTCGTTCGCGGTCGGCATGAGCGAGCCCGACTCCGGTTCCGACCTGGCCTCGATCCGCACCCGGGCCGAGCGCACGGACGGCGGCTGGCGTCTCAACGGCTCGAAGATCTGGACCTCCTACGCGCACGAGGCCGAGTACTGCGTCGCCCTGGTGCGCACGGAGCCGAAGTCGGACAAGCGGCACGCCGGCATGAGCCAGGTCATCGTCGATCTGAAGAACTCGGACGGGATCACGGTGCGGCCGATCATCGACCTCCCGGGCCGCCATGACTTCAACGAGGTCTTCTTCGAGGACACGTTCGTGCCGGATGACTGCCTGCTCGGGGATTCCGGCGATGGTTGGGCGCAGGTGACGTCGGAGCTGGCCTACGAGCGGAGCGGTCCGGAGCGCTTCCTGACGAACTTCCATCTGCTGCGCGCACTGGTCGACGCGCTGGATGGCAGCGCGTCGCCGGGGGCGCAGCGCGAGGTCGGGCGGCTCGTCAGCCGGCTTTGGGCGCTGCGCGCCGCCTCGGTTTCGGTTGCCGCGGCGCTCGAGGCCGGGGAGACGCCCAACGTGGAGTCGGCCCTGGTCAAGGACCTGGGCACCAACTTCCAGCAGGACGTGCCGGAGATCGTCCGCCGCGTTGTGGCCGATGAAGGGGTTGCCGACGAGGTGGTCCTCGACATCCTGCACCAGGTCATCCTGGCGGCGCCCTCGTACACGATCCAGGGCGGCGCGACGGAGATCCTCCGCGGCATCGTCGCCCGGGGACTGAGGCTGCGATGAGCGAGATGAGGCAGCTCCTCATGGACACGGCGGTGCGCCTGTTCGAGGCGGCGTCGATGGACGAAGTCTTCAAGGCGGTCGAGGAAGGTCGCCGCCCGTTGAGCCACTGGCGGGCGCTCGAGGAGAACGGACTGGTCGACCTGCTGCTGCCCGAGGAGGCCGGGGGCGCCGCGGTCGGCTTCGGCGACGCGATGGCGGTGGCGCGCGCGGCCGGCGCCTTTGCGCTGCCGCTGCCCCTCGTCGAGACGATGATCGGCCGATGGCTGCTCTCGGGAGCCGGCCTCGGGGCGCCTGCGGGTCCATTGGGAGTGGTGACCGCCGCCGGCCGACTCGAGGTGGCCTGGCCGGACGAGATCTCGGCGCTAGTCGTGTCTGACGCCGCGGACCGCGTCGGCTGGGTCGCCGCCGGCGAGTTCGAGTTCGAGCACGGCACGAACGGTGCAGGTGAACCGGTGGGGCGGTTGCGCGAGCCACCGCCGATTCCGCCGGGACAGTCGGGCGGCCTCGACTCGGAGCGGTCTCCCTCCACCCTGATGGCCGTCGCCCGTGCCGCCATGATCGCCGGCGCCATGGAGCGCGTCCTCGATCTGACGATCGAGCACGTTCAGGGACGGGTCCAGTTCGGGCGGCCGCTGGCCCGCTTCCAGGCCGTGCAGCAACTGGTCGCGGTGATGGCGAGCCACACCGCGGTGGTCGGCGTCGCGGCGGACACCGCGATCGCCGCGGTCGAAACAGTGCTCGACCGCCATGTCGGCGACGCCACGTTCATGGCGGGGTGCGCCAAGGCGCGCGCCAGCGAGGCTTGCTACGAGGTCACGCGCATCGCGCACCAGCTCCACGGTGCGATCGGCTACACGCGTGAGCACGACCTGCACCGCTTCACCCGCCGGCTCTGGGCCTGGCGGGACGCGGACGGGGACGAGGGCTACTGGCGGCAGAGTGTCGGCGAGATGGCGATTCGCTCCGGTGGGGCGGGCCTGTGGCCGCTGCTGGTCGAGACGCCGGGTGCAGCCCTTGAGCGATAGGCTCCGTCTTTCTCAAGTGCAGTAGAGACAGGGGGAAGGGATGGATGGGGCGAACGGAAACGGGCCGTACGTTGGAAAGCGGCTGAGCAGCGGGAGCTTCGTCGTCGACGACGCGGTGCTCGCGGACTACTACGACGGCCTGGAACTCGAACCGCCGAGCAGCGGCCTGTTGCCGTCCACGATCGCGAGCGGCCCGGACGGCGACTACTTCCGCGAGATCGCGTTCGCCAACCAGACCGGGCATCTCTGGATGCGGGAGGAATGGGCGCTGTCGGCGCCGATGAAGGCGGGCACCGTCTACACGGTCGATGGTGACATCTGCGACATCTACGACCGGCGCAACCGCGTCGTCGTCGACTACCGGGTCCGACTCAGCGACGGTGACGATCGGCAGGTCCTGGAGACCCACCATCACCAGAGCTTCCTGCGCGACCAGGAGTACACCGGCGACGTCGACCTGCGCGATCCCCGAAAGAAGCCGGGAGCGCGACGCTTCGACGTGCCGCAGGGTAAACGGTTCGGCGGTCTGGAGCGCACGATCTCACTCGAGATGTGCGGCCAGTTCTTTCACGGCAACGCGAACTACCACACCGACAAGGAGGCGTCGCGCGAGCTGGGCTTCCAGGACGTCGTGGTCGGCGGCCGGATGACGATGGGCTACGTCGGCCACGTTCTCGAGGAGCGCTTCGGCGAGGCATGGTGGCGTAGCGGTTCCTTCGACCTCAAGTTCACGAACCCGGTGTGGCCGGGCGACACGATCACCGTCAATGGCGTCGTGACCGGCCCGGACCCGGACGACCCGGAACGCACCGCAGCGTTCGTGTGGATCGCCAAGACGGACGGCACGGTGGCGCTCATCGCCCGCGCCGGCGTTGCCGCGTGACTTCGACACTTCTCCCCACAGGAGCATCAATGACGACTCGACGTTTTGCCCTCGCACTACTGCTCCTCCTGGTTGCCGCAGCGCCTCTTGCCGCCAACGACGCCGGCCGCGACTGCCGCGGCCTGGTCGCCCTGACCGACCTCGATCACGCGATCGAGCCCGGGATGCGGGTCGCGGCTTCGGAACGGGCGCCGGCCCACTGCCGCGTGCGCGGCGTCGTCAACCGGGCGATCCGCTTCGAGGTCACGCTGCCCGACGACTGGAACGGCCGCATGATGTTCAGCACGGTCGGCGGCGCCGCGGGGTTCATCGGCGACACGACGAGTCTGCTCGGCCGCGGTTTCGCGATGGCGTCGACCGACACCGGGCACGAGGGTCAGGACCGCGACTACGTGCGGCAGCCCGAGGCCCTGCTCGACTACGCCTACCGCGGCGTCCACCTGGCGACCGCGGCCGCCAAGCGGGTGATTGAGCGCTACTACGGCCGCGAGATCGACTACTCCTACGTCAAGGGCTGCTCGAACGGCGGGCGTGCGGCGATGCTCGAGGCGACCCGCTTTCCCGACGACTACGACGGCGTCCTGGCCGGAGCGCCGGCCTTCCGTTTCCAGGAGTTCGTGCCGTGGATGATCGGCGGAGCGCGCCTGCAGGCGAAGCATCCCCTGACCGCGGAGTCGTTCCAGTTGCTCGGCAAGGCCTCCCGCGAGGCGTGCGACGCGCTGGACGGAGTCGAGGACGGCGTGATCGACGATCCGATGAAGTGCGCCGCGGACGTCTTCGATCTGAACGCCCTGCAATGCCCGCCGGACTCGACGGAGAACTGCCTCACCGCCGGCCAGCTCCAGACCGCCCGCTACATGTACGGGGACGTCGTCGACGCGGACGGCAACGTCCTTTCGCCGGGCGTGCCGCCGGGCGCCGAGGACGCCGGCGACTGGGCGACGTGGATGCTGCCGACCGCCCGGCGCGGGGCGCCGGATCAGTCCCTGATCGACGGCATGAACGTGCTGCTCGAGGCCCTGATGCGCTTCGAGCCGGACTTCGATGTCGAGACCTTCGACCCGGTCACCGATCGTGAGCTCCTCACCGCCGTGACGGCGCCGCTCGACGTGCTCACCGCGGACCTCTCTGCGTTCCGGGGACGCGGCGGCAAGCTGCTGATGTACCAGGGCTGGAACGACTACCCCCTGCGCCCGCAGCGAGCGATCGACTACCTGCACGCGGTGGAGAAGGAGAACGGCGGCGCGGAAGCGGCGGCGGATTTCTACCGTATGTTCATGGTCCCCGGCATGATCCACTGCGCCCGCGGTCCCGGCGCCTGGGTCGCCGACTACGTAGACCCGCTGGTGGCATGGACGGAGAAGGGCGTCGCCCCCGACCGCATCGAGGCGAGCCGCCCCGGGCCGGAGCCGGAGTTCACGCGGCCGCTCTGCGCGTATCCGGAGGCGGCGAAGTACAACGGCGAAGGCGACGTGAACGACGCGGCGAACTGGAGTTGCAGGTAGCCGGCATCACCCGGCGGACTGAGGAGAGGAGTTCGACATGGAAACGCGACAGCGGACCATCTACGCGTCGGCGGTCTCACCGGCCCTCGGGCTTGCCCTTGCCATGGCCGGTTGCGCTCCCGCTCCGGACGCGGCTGAAGAAGCGCCCCCACCGCCGAACGTCATCGTCGTCCTCGCTGACGACCTCGGCTACGGCGACATCGGCGCCAACGGATCGACCGTCATCTCGACTCCGCACATCGACGAACTGGCGGCGAACGGTGTCCGGCTGACCGATGGGTACGTGTCTGCAGCGGTCTGCAGTCCGATGCGGGCGGGGCTCTTCACGGGCCGCTACCAGAACCGGTTCGGCTACGAGTACAACCCGACCGCCAACTACGAGCGCAACGCCGACGCCGAGCTGGGACTGCCGGAAGACGAGACGACGCTCGGCGACATGATGCGCGAGGCCGGCTACGCGACCGGCCTGGTGGGGAAGTGGCATCTGGGCTTCCGCGAGCAATACCACCCGCTGAAGCGTGGCTTCGACGAGTTCTTCGGCCATCTGGGAGGCGGCACGAGCTACCTCGACCCCAACGACCCGGACGGCCATAGCTGGCCGCGGAGGCAGCCCGCCACGACCGAGCCGAACACGACCACTCCGGCGCCGGTCGCCGGCGACCGGGGCGATGGTCCGCGCGCGATCCTGGACGGCTACGAGGTCGTGGAAGTCGACGAGTACCTGCCCGACGTGTTCGCGGACCGCGCCGTCAGCTTCATCGAGCGCTACGCGGACGAACCGTTCTTCCTGATGCTGGCGCCGAACGCGCCTCACACGCCGATTCAGGCCACGAGCAAGTACGTTGACCGCTACGCGCACATCGAGGAACCAGGGGCCCGGATCTATGCGGCCATGGTGTCGTCGGTCGACGACATGGTGGGCCGCGTCACCGCGACGCTGCGCGAGCACGGGCTGGAGGAGAACACGCTCGTCGTCTTCATCTCCGACAACGGCTGCATCAACTACATGCCGGCGGTGATCTGTACGAACTCGCCGCTCTCCGGCGGCAAGCGCTATCACCTGGACGGCGGCATCCGGGTGCCGTACCTCGCCAAGTGGCCGGCGGGCCTGCCCCGAGGCGACGTCTACAGCCGGCCGGCGAGCGTCCTCGACCTGTACGCGACGATGGCCGCGGCAGCCGGGTCGGACGCGGGTACCGAGGACAGCGTGAACCTCCTGCCGTACCTGCGCGGCGAGATCGAGGAGCCGCCCCACGAGTACCTCTTCTGGCGGTCCCTGCCGAACGCGGCCGTTCGCTCGGGCAAGTGGAAGCTGTGGCGGGTCGACCTGACAGACCGGGACCCGGCTTCCGTGCTCGGTCTCGGCGGTCGCCTGCTGCCGGAGGAGGACTATCCGCCGGTGTCGGCGCACGGCCAGATCACCGTGCTGCACGATCTCGAGGCGGACGTCGGCGAGCGGGTGAACGTGGCCGACCAGCACCCAGAGGTCGTCGAACGCCTCGAAGCGGCGCTCGCGGCCTGGGAGGCGGAACTGTCCGAACCGATGTGGGTCAGCAAGCGGTCGACGCTCGCCGAACTGCACGGCCAGGCGATCCAGCTCTATTTCTGAGGCTGCGTGGCGCCTTCCGGCCTAGACCGAAACGATGTCGTCCAGGCCGAGTCCAAGGGCATCAGCAAGCCGGCGAAGCGTGTGCACGGAGCCGGTTCGTCGACCTGCTTCGATGTCAACGATCTGGACACGGCTGGTGTTCGCGGCGCGAGCCAGAGCGGCCTGCGAGAGACCGCGGTACTCCCGCCAGACCCGCAGGGGCGACTCGCCGTCGATCAGGCGGCCGACCACCGTCTCGGGGACGAACTCCTCGGTTCCTGCATCGACTCTCGCTTCCACGGCCAGCCCGGCCTGAATGTCGGCCAAGTCCTCCTCGACGCCGCACAGGCGCTGATACTCGGCCTTCGGAATCGTCACGGTCTCGGTCATGGTCACTCCCTGTAGACACTGCCACGGCTGGCGATGTGAAGGATCTCAAGGCGATCACCGTCACGCATGATCGCCCGCCAATCGCCCACGCGGAGCCGGAGTAGTCCACCGGAGCCCCGAAGCCGGGAGACGTTGTTCTCCTGGGAAGCGGGACTCTCGACGAAAGCCCGGATCTTGCGGCGGATGCGGATGGCGTGGTTGCGGGGCATGCGAGTAAGGGTCCTCACGGCGCTCCGGCTGTAGACGACCTCCTTCACCGGGGGAATGTAGCGATAAGCGACAGTGTCGTCAAGAGCGACAGGGTCGTCTGTATCATCCGCGCCATCCCCAATCAGCTCTGCCAAGAGGACAGACCATGCACGACATCGCCATTCGCAACGGCCGCATCATCGACGGCACGGGCGCCCCGGAGTTCCAGGGCGACATCGCCATCGACGGCGCTGTGATCACCAGCGTCAACGGCGGCGTGGGCAAGGCGCGTCGCGAGATCGACGCCGAAGGCAAGCTGGTCGTCCCGGGCTGGATCGACATCCACACCCACTTCGACGCCCAGGTGTCCTGGGACCCCTACCTGACGCCTTCCTGCTGGAACGGGGTCACGACGATCGTCATGGGCAACTGCGGCGTCGGCTTCGCGCCGGTCAAGCCGAAGGACCGCGACTGGCTGCTCGACCTGATGGACGCGGTCGAGGACATTCCGGCGATCGCGATGTCGGCGGGCATGGAGTGGAAGTGGGAGACCTTCCCCGAGTACCTCGACGCGATCGACGACAAGCCGCGGATCATGGACGTGATCACGCAGGTTCCCCATTGCGCGCTCCGCACCTACGTCATGGGGGAGCGCGGCGCCGAGGACATCCAGCCGACGGAGGACGAACTGGCGCAGATGGAGCGTCTCGTGCGCGAGAGCATCCGGGCGGGCGCCTTCGGCGTCTCGTCGAACCGGCTGCTGGCGCATCGCACGAAGGAGGGGGAGATGGTCCCGGGCACCTTCGCTCGCTATCCGGAGCTCGAGGCGATCGCGAACGGCATGAGCGAGGCCGGCGGCGGCGTGTTCCAGTTCGTCGGGCCGTTCGAGCGTGAGTGGTTGCTCGGCCTCGGCCGCAAGGACGGGATCACGGTGACCTATCTCTCGGGCGAGGCGGCGCAGGAAGGGCTGACCGCGCTCGAGGCGCGTCGCTACAAGGGGATCCGGGTCTTCCCGCAGATCCGTGGCCGCGGGACGACGGTGCTGATGAACCTGGAAGGGTCACTTCATCCGTACGTCCTGAACTACGCCTATCGCGAACTGGTCGGCCACCTGCCGATGCCGGAGCGGCTCGAGCGGATGCGCGACCCGGAAGTGCGCGCGAAGATCCTCGCGAGCGACTGGGACATGACGAACGACGCCCGGCGCAACAGCCCCGAGGACGTGGATCACCCGTTCCTGGTCGACGCGACACCGGGCAGCCTGCTGCCGGGACTGCTGGAGTTGATGCACTCGCAACCGGAGGCGGTCTATGTGCTCGGGGATCCCCCGAACTACGAGCCGGACCAGGAGGCCAGTGTCGCGGCCCATGCCAGGCGCCATGGCCTCACGGGGCCGGAGGCGTTCTACGACCTTCTGACGGAAGGCGACGGCAGCACGCTGCTGCTCTTCTACCTCGATGGCTACTCGAAGCGGAACTTCGACTACATGGCGGGTCTGATGCGTCATCCGCTGACCTGCAACGGGTTGAGCGACGCCGGAGCCCATGTCGGCGCCGTCAGCGACGCGCACATGCCGACCTGGAACCTGTCGTTCTGGGGACGCGACCGCACGCGCGGCGACCGGATCGAGCTGGAGACGATCGTCCACAAGCAGACCGGCGCCAACGCGGCCCTGTACGGCCTGTCCGACCGCGGCGTCCTGGAGCCGGGCAAGCGCGCCGACATCAGCGTGATCGACTTCGACCGCCTGTCGTCCGAGGCCCCGTACCTCGTCTACGACCTGCCCGAGAACGCGAAGCGCTACATGCAGCGCCCGCGGGGTTACGACGCCACGATCTGCGCCGGCGAAGTCGTCCTCGAGAACGACGAGGTCACCGGCGCCCTGCCCGGCCGGCTCGTCCGCAGCCGTCCGGCAGCAGCGTAGCGGCTTCGGTGGTACCCGCCTGCGCCGTGGCCCGGAGGCGGGAGGGTCCCAGACGGACGCTCACGCCTTCTTGGTGGATGGAGAGGTTTGGCGCTCGCTTCGGTCGGCTGCGCTCCGTCGCGCTATCGGCTCATGGGGCTTGACGGGCCGTCGCTTGCCTCCAGCCCGCTGGGACCCTCCCCCCTCCGGACCACGCCGCGGCTGGACGTCGTCGTCCGGTTCGGAACGCGGTTTCGGTGTCGGTGCGCCGGCCCTCTGGCCGGCGTTTACGGTTCCTGCGTGTACTTCTCGCCAGCATGGACAGCGACCGGCAGGCGGTTGCGTGGCGTGGCCAACGGACAGGTGGCGAACTCGGTGAAGACACAGGGTGGGTTGTAGGCCCGGTTGAAATCGAGGATCGTGGTGCCTTCGGGGCCGGGCAGGGCTGCGGCGAGGTAGCGGCCGGCGGGGTAGGTCGTGTCGCCGGTCGTTGCGTCGGCGAAAACGATCATGAACCCGTCGTCCGATCGGTAGGCCTCCAGCGACAGTGACTCGCCCTGGGCCTCGAACTCCAGGGTGCCGGGGACGGTCGGTTCCCAGCCGAGACCTTCGACCACGGTTGGCACCCGGATGGTCCGAGGTTCGGGGTAGGGCTCGAAGCGGGCCTCGAGGCGCCAGCTCGGGTCGGCGGGATAGAACTGGATGCTGGCGAATGCCGCAACGGCGGGATGGTCGTAGTCGCGCAGGCGCACTCCGAGCCGATCCATGCGGCGGATCACGGTCCAGGCCAGGGGGCCGGAGGTGAGCAGGGTGGCCTCTTTCTCCTGATCGTCGGCGAGGAGGATCTCGGTGACGCGTGATTCACCCAGGATGACATCGACTCCCGGTTCGGTCTTGAAGGTGACTGTGCCGTCCTTGACCAGGAAGACTCCGAGCTTCGGCGGCGCCGAGTCTTCGGGCGCTACGAGGTCGTTGTCGGCCGCGGCGCCGAAGCTGTTGGGGCCTTCTTCTAGCCAGTAGAGGCCCGCCAGGTTCAACCAGCCCTCCGGGCCCTTGAGCGTCGCCACGCGCTGGCTACGCCACTCCGCCAGCGCGTGCTCGTAGCTGGTCTGCGCCGAGCTCTGTGTAGTGGCCGTCAGGGTGAAGATCGCCGCGACGACGGACGCGGATCGGATGATTCGATGCGTCTCCACGATCCCCCCTTTCGGTGGGAATCCTATGGCCAGGCCCGGCCGGTGGCTTCCGCTAACACTGTTACACTGGCGGGCGTCCCGTCGCAGCAAGAACTGGTCTTCAGCCCGGGAGTTGGAGATGCATCAGCCACCACTGAGCCTCAGACGTCGCCAGCGGGCGATTCGGGTGGCTTCCGTGTGTGCGTGCTGGTTCCTGGCGGTCGTTGCAACCGTGGCTGCCGGGCCGCCTGCGGCCCCTGCGGCCGCCCCGGCGTTCGACGCCGACGCGCCGCACCGCGCCCTGATCTCGCGCCACTGCCTGGGTTGCCACAACGCCCGGCTGAAGACGGCAGGGCTCGAACTCGACGCTCTGGTCGAACAGCACGAGACCCTCGACCGTGCGACCTGGGAGAAGGTGGCTCGCAAGCTGCGCGCGCGGCAGATGCCGCCGCCGGGTCGCCGCCGTCCGGACGAGAGCGCGTACCGGGAGGCCCTCTCGTCGCTGGAGGGCGAGCTCGATCGGATCGCCGTCGACCAGCCCGACCCGGGCCGCACGGAGACGTTCCGCCGGCTGAACCGCACCGAGTACCACAACGCGGTGCGCGATCTGCTGGCGCTGGAGGTCGACGTCGCCTCGCTGTTGCCGGCGGACTCGGCGAGCTTCGGGTTCGACAACGTGACGGTCGGCGACCTCTCGCCGACCCTGCTGGAGCGTTACGTCGGCGCGGCGGAGAAGATCAGCCGGCTGGCGGTCGGCCGCTCGTACGCGGAACCGGTCGGTATCACGTTCCGGACGGATCCCGATCTGACCCAGGAGAAGCACGTCGAGGGTCTGCCGATCGGCACCCGCGGTGGCCTTCTCGCGACCTGGAACTTCCCGGCCGACGGTGTCTACGAGTTCTCGATTCGACTGGCGCGTGATCGCAACGAGCACGTCGAGGGTCTGCGCGAGCCGCACGATCTGGAGCTTCTGATCGACCGCGAGCGGGTCGAGACGTTCACCGTGGCGCCGCCGGACCTCATGAGCGACGTGGCGCTGAACTACCAGCCGTCGCAGGACGACGTCGACGATCACCTGGTCGTGCGAGTGCCCGTCACCGCGGGACCGCATGACGTCGGCGTCACCTTCCCGGCCCGTCCCTGGGTGCTGCTCGAGACGGCGCGGCAGCCTTACGAGTCGCACTTCAACTACTACCGCCACCCGCGGGTGCAGCCGGCCATCTTCTCCGTCTCGATCGTCGGGCCGTATCTGCCGCTCGGCGCCGGCGACACGCCGAGCCGCCAGCGGATCTTCGTCTGCCAGCCGGAGAACGTCGCCGAGGAGGACCCCTGCGCGCGGGAGATCCTGGCCAACGTGATGCGCCGGGCGTACCGCCGGCCCGTGACCGGCGAGGACGTACGCGGACCCTTCGCGCTCTACGAACAGGCCAGGGCCGAGGACGGGTTCGAGGCCGGCATCGAGATGGGACTGGCGGCGGTCCTGGTCAGCCCAGAGTTCCTGTTCCGCATCGAACGGGATCCGGCCGGCGTGGAGCCCGGAGCGCCGTACCGCGTGAGCGACGTGGAGCTCGCGTCGCGGCTCGCCTTCTTCCTGTGGAGCAGCATCCCCGACGACGAACTGCTGGAGCTCGCGTCAGCCGGCCGACTGAGCGAGCCGGACGTGCTCGAGCAGCAGGTCGAGCGCATGCTCGCCGACCCACGGGCGGAGAACCTGGTCACGAACTTCGCCGCCCAGTGGCTTCATCTGCGCAATCTGGACGGAGTCACCCCCGACAAGCGCCTGTTCCCGGACTTCGACGACAACCTGCGGCAGGCCATGCGCCGCGAGACGGAACTGTTCGTCGGCAGCATCCTGCGGGAGGACCGCAGCGCTCTCGATCTCGTGCAGGCGGACTACACGTTCCTCAACGAGCGGCTGGCCAAGCACTACGGCATTCCCCACGTCTACGGCAGCCGCTTCCGGCGGGTGGAGCTCGACGACGACAGCGTGCGCGGCGGCCTGCTGCGTCACGGCAGCATCCTGACCGTGACCTCGTTCGCCACGCGCACCTCGCCGGTGGTGCGCGGCAACTGGGTGCTGGGCAACCTGCTCGGCGTGCCGCCGCCTCCGCCGCCGCCAGACGTGCCGGACCTGCCGGAGGCGAAGATCGTCGCCAAGGAGCTACCGATGCGCGAGCGGTTGTCGGCGCATCGCGACAACCCGGCCTGCTCCGGCTGCCACCGGCTGATGGACCCGGTCGGCTTCGCGCTCGAGAACTACGACGCGATCGGCCGCTGGCGGACGGTCGACGCGGGCTTCCCGATCGACGCTTCCGGCGAGCTGTGGGACGGGACCGCCCTCGGCGGCGTTAGGGAACTCGAGTCGGCGATGCTGGCGCGGCCCGAGCTGTTCCTGACCACCCTGACCGAGAAGCTGCTCGTGTTCGGCACCGGCCGCGGCGTGACCGCGACCGACGCCCCCGCGGTGCGCGCGATCCTGCGCCGTGCGGAAACCGACGACTACCGCCTGTCGTCCCTGATTCAGGCAGTCGTCGCCAGCGATCCCTTCCAGATGAGGAGAGCATCGTCATGATCCTGACCAAGAAGTCGCTACCGCGCCGGACCTTCCTGCGCGGCATGGGCGCGGCGATCGCGCTGCCCCTGCTCGACGCGATGGTGCCGTCGATGACCGCCTGGGCGAAGACGGCGGCCAAACCGGTGCGACGCCTGGGCTTCGTCTACATCCCGATGGGCTCCGACATCACGCGCTGGCGTCCGGCCGGCGGCAGCGGGGCGCTCGGTGAACTCTCTCCGTCGCTCAGTCCGCTGGAGGGCTTCAGGAAGCAGATCTCGGTGATCAGCAACCTGGAACTGAAGAACGCCTATCCCGGGACCCACGCGACCTCGAACGCGGCGTTTCTTTCCGCGGCGAAGGCGAAGTGGACCGAGAGCACGGACTACTACCTCGGCACGACGGTCGATCAGATCGCCGCTCAGCAGATGGGCCAGGAGACCCAGTTGCCGTCGCTCGAACTGGCGATGGACCTGATGGACATGGTCGGCCAGTGCGACAACGGCTACGCCTGCGTGTACCAGAACAACCTCTCCTGGTCGTCGCCGACGACGCCGCTGCCCGCCGAGGCCCATCCGCGGATCGTGTTCGAGCGGCTGTTCGGCGAGGGCGGCACGGCGGCCGAGCGGCGCGAGGGGCTGAAGCGCAAGGCCAGCCTGCTCGACTGGGTGCACGAGGACATCACCCGGCTCCAGGGCATGCTGGGCCCCGGCGATCGGGTCAAGGTCAGCGAGTACCTCGACTCGGTGCGCGAAGTCGAGCGGCGCATCCAGAAGGCTGAGGGCCAGGCCGACGAGGGCGCTCTGCCCGACGTCGACCGCCCTGCCGGTGTGCCGGCCGCGTACGCCGACCACGCCCGGCTGATGTTCGATCTCCAGGTGCTGGCGCTGCAGGCCGACGTGACGCGGGTCATCACCTTCCAGCTCGCCCGCGAGTCGAGCAACCGGACCTACCCCGAGATCGGCGTCCCTGATCAGCACCAAACGACATCCCACAACTTCAACGATCCCGAGAAGCTGGCGAAGCTGGCGAAGATCAACCAGTTCCACGTCTCGCTGTTCGCCTACTTCCTGGAGAAGCTCGCGGCGGTGCCGGAGGGCGACGGCAATCTGCTCGACAACTCGCTCTACCTCTACGGCAGCGGCATGGGCAACCCGAACGTCCACGACCACGTGAACCTGCCGATCGTCGTCGCCGGCGGCGGCGGAGGCACCGTCCGCGGCGGCCAGCACATCGTCTACGACGAGCCGGCGCCGATGGCCAATCTGCACCTGACGCTGCTCGACAGCGTCGGCGTGCGGCTCGACTCCTTCGCGGACAGCACCGGCCGGATCGACACCTTGGCCGAGCCGGTCCACCTCGCGGGCTGAGACGGAGGTGGGTTTGAACAGAGAGAAACCGCGGTCTGCCACTGGGTGCGGCATCCCCCGAGGGGCACACGGGTCTGCCACTGGGTGCGCCGGCGTCCCCGCCGGCATCCGGCCGGCAGGCCGGAATCTGCTCTGGGTCGCTGCGCTGGTCCTCTTCCTAAC
>VXUF01000016.1 GCA_009837085.1 Holophagales bacterium | reverse complement strand
GGAGCGAGCGCACTCATCCCCCTCACCCAGAAAGCGCAAGCGTCCGCTGGGACCCTCCCCCTCAGGCTCCGGACCGGCGGGTGCCCACCGCAACCGTCGCCGCCCCGCGCGGCAGAAATCCAGAAGCCGGCGCTACGCGCCGGATGCCGGCGAGGACGCCGGCGCACCCAGTTTGTGCCGCGCAGGCTCCTAGCGCGGCTTCTCGCCGCCGACCCACCAGGGGCTCGACCAGGCGAGGTGGCCGTCGATCTGCTCGACCCTCAGGTAGTACCAGTCCTCCTCCTCGCCGAAGTCGGTGAAGCGGAAGGTCACGTCGTCGCGGAGTCCCTCCAGGAAGTCGACGCGGACGCTGTCCCGGTAGTCGCCTTCGTGGAAGACGTGCTCGTTGCCGCCGCGGGCGCCAGCAGAAGTGCCCGGCGCCGCCGGCAGGGCGAGCGTGAACTCCGCCGCCGCGAACCGCTGAGGGGTGCGCACCTGGGTGGGCGCGGTGCCGTACTCGACGGCGGACGCGATCTCCAGGTCGAGGCGCACCGCCGCCGGATCGCCCTCCAGCACCAGCGCGAAGGACCGGCGCGAGCCCCGAGTCGTGAAGTCGAAGCTGGCCGTGTTCCCGTCGATACTGAAGCCGTCCGGCGGCAGCGGCGTTCCGGTCAGACGACCGCCGACCAGCTTCGCGCCTTCGACCGTCACGGTGCCCCGCCACGGCCGCTGGCCCCGCGGATTGTCCCGGATATCGACCCAGGTCTCCGAGAAGAAGCTGACCAGGGCTTCGAACTGGCCGGCCGGCAGCGCCGAGCCGCCCGCGCCGCGGGTGTCGAAGGTCGCCACGACTTCGCCGTTTCGGATCAGGTCGACCCGGCGGATCGGCCCGGTGCCGATCGCCCGCCCCTCGAGCACACGGCGATCGGTCTGGTCCAGTTCACTGCCCATCCGCGCCCCGTTGAGCCGGGCGTCGAGCACGATCCGCTGCGCCCCGGTGGTGGCGTAGGCGTGGCGCGCCTTGAGCGCGTTGAACACGGCGTCCGTTGTGCGGGCCGGCGCCCAGGCGGCGGCAAGACCGCCGAACTGGAAGATGTTCGACCTGCGCCCGGAGGCGCCGGCCTGATGACCGGGCGAGTAGCCCGGATGACCCCGGTGGTCGTCCGACGCCGACACGAAGCCCACCCGGAAGCCCTGCTCCAGGTAGCGGCTGCCGAACCACTCGAACGTGCCGTGCCCGGACATGATCTCGATCAGGTTCTCCATCTGGAAGTCGCTCTGACGCCAGTCCCCGTTCTGGTGGGCGTGGGGGATGATCAGGACGTCGTCCGTGTCGTACTCGGCGCGCAGCCCCCGGTAGAGCTCGGAGAGGTTCGGCGCCGCCTGCACGCCCACCCGCTGCATGCCGACGTTCCGGAAGAACACGTTGTGGTGACCTCCGCGCTGGCGCGGCGATGTCCACTCGTAGCCGGCGAAGACCAGCAACTCGCCCTCGCGGTGGAACTCCCGGACCGCATCGTTCAACTCCTCCCAGAGTCCGTCCGTCAACCAGATGTCGTGCTCGCTCATCGTGATGAAGTCGAGGCGGGCGTCGTCGCGGGCGAAGGCGAAGTAGCCCTCCGGAGTGCCCTGCCCCTCGGCGAAGCCGGAATGGCCGTGCGTCTCGCCCCAGTAGAGCCGGTGTTCGGGGACCGCCCGCACCCAGACCGGATTGGCGGCGCCCGTCACCTCGCCGTCCGGGCTGCGGAACGTGTAGCGCTGCACTCCCTCCGCGTCGGCCACAAGCTCGACCAGGTGGATCGCCTGCCCGGCCGGCAGTTCGGCCACCTGCTCGCCGTCGAGCAGCACCTGAAGGGCCGGAATGTCCCGGGTCGCCCGGTTGTAGACCCGGTCCTCGGCGCGCACGGAGATCGTGAACGTCTCGCCAGCGCCGACGATCGACGGAGCAAAGCCGTGGACCCGCTCCGCCGCTCCGCCCACGACCTCGTACGTCGCCGGCGGCATCTCGTAGACCCTGCCGTCGCCCGGGTCGACGTGAATCGGCAGGGAGATCCGGTCGTTGCTGAACTCGCCGATGCCGAGACCGCGGCCGCCACCGCTCCGGTCTCCGTAGGTCAACGTGATCGTGTCGCCCGGCGAGAGATCCCCGCCGCGAACCCGAAGAGTCGGGAAACCGGCAGGACCGCGGAAGCCGCCGTAGGGTCCCCAGATCGGGTGCGTATCCTGCTCCAGGCTGATGCCTTCACGGTTCACGCGGGCGGACACGTAGTGATCGCCGGCGGGGTCCGTGGTCTGCAGCCGGCCGTAGCCGCCGGCGCCCTGCGTCGAGATCACGATCCCGCCGCCCTCCTCCATGCCGAGCGAACCGACGGCGTAGACGACCTCGATCGTCACCCAACTACGCGCCTCGAACACCTCGGACCCGGTTCGCGTCACGGTGCCGAGAGCCTCCTCGTCCTCCTCCAGCCAGGCGAGCTGGCGCACGTAGTCGTCCATCGACGCCAACTGGAAGGGCGCCGGCTCCGTTCCAGGCCGGGGGAAGGGGCCGTAGAACGCCACGAGGGGCAGGTTCTTGGGCACGAAGCCGCCCTACATGGAGACGGCATTCGCCCATTCCCACAGAACCGGAGTGCGCTCGGCGACGTTGGAGACCGTGGTCGGGGATTCGCCGACGTCCGCGATCAACGCGTCGACGCGAGCCCTGAGGTCCGGGTCCAACTCGGCACTCAGCACCGGCGACGCTGCCACCAGCATCCCTACGACAAGAACGAATCCGCCCCTCAGTTTCCGCACAGCGAAACCTCCCTTCACGCGCCGAGGCAGGAAATCCAAACAGCGATAGCAAGGCAATAGTAGACTGCCTCAACACGCTGCTAGAGGAGAGCCGATGAAGAAGCTGACGACTGTCGCGGCGATGGCCGTGTTCTTCGTGTTCCTGATTGCCGCCTGCGCTCCTGGCGAGGAGGCGGCCGACGCAGGCGAGACGGCCGCTGCAACGGCCGAAGGCCCGAACCCGACGAAGAACGCGTACTTCGGAGATCTCCACGTCCACACCCGCTATTCGTTCGACGCCTTCATCTTCGGCACGACGACGGATCCGAACGACGCCTACGAGTTCGCCAAGGGCGGCACGATCAAGCACCCCGCCGGCTTCGATATGAAGCTCGACCGGCCGCTCGACTTCCAGGGCGTGACCGACCATGGCATGTACCTGGGGATGCTGCCGGCGATGACGGAGGAAGGTTCACCGGCATACGGACATCCGATTGCCGCCGACATGCGCGCGGCCGAGGAGGCCGACGAGCGCCGCGGCATCTTCGTCGGCATGCGGCCCTACCTGGGCGCCCGGAAGGGCGAAGACGAGCATCTCAGCCTGGACGTCGTCCGGGACGCCTGGACCAAGATCATCGAGGCGGCCGAAGCACACAACGACCCGGGGAACTTCACGACCTTCATCGCCTACGAGTTCACCTCGTCCGGCTACGAAC
>VXUF01000146.1 GCA_009837085.1 Holophagales bacterium | reverse complement strand
CGGTTGGCGGGCTTCCGCGCGGCGCTGCAGACCATCGAGAGCGAACTCGCCGACCTCCTCCTGACCGCCGAGATGGTGCTGGGAGGCGGCGACCCGATGCCCGAAACGGGGCGGGAACGGCTGCTTAGCCTTGCTGCCATCGCCACCGACCACATCGAGCGAATCAACCACCTTGCTCTGTCGTGCCGCCATCCCTGTCAGCCGCCGCGGTCAGGATGATTGTCGAGACCCTGAGTCAGACGCCGCGAGGCTCGCGCACCCGTGCCGTCAGTCGTCTTGCGTCGCTGTACGGTGTGTCGGAAGCGACGGTCTGGCGGGCCGCCGCCGTCGGCGGCAAGAAACGCAAGCGGTCGCCACAGCGACCCAGCTACCGGGACTGGACCCGGACCGCGGTCGCCATCGCGCACCGAGCACCCCGGCCCGTGCCGCTTGATCTCGCCATTCGCGCCGGCCTGGAGAGCGGGGAACTGCCGCCCGAGGCAGCGGCCATGCCGGTCGCGACGGCTCGGCGGATCGCGCGCGAGGAGCTCGGCCTGCGCCGACCGAAGCGTCGCAGCCGGATGAGAGCCGACTATCCGATGCAGGCGGTGCAGATCGACGGGTCCTCTTCCGAACATCTGGTCCCGCTGCGACGGCTCGAGAGTGCTGACGGCGACGACTGGCTGCTTCGGCTTCATCGGCGCCCCTACGCGGCCTCCGGCTACAAGAACAAGCCGCTGGGTCCGGACCGCCATCGCGTGCTGATCTACGCGTTGTGGGACATGTGCACCGGTTACATCGTGTCCCGCTACACGGTCGCCCGCGGCGAGGACGCTCTCGGAGCGATCGACTTCCTGTGCTGGGCGCTCGAGGATCGGGACGACGCAAGGGCGCCGCTGTGCGGCATCCCCGACGATCTCTGGACCGACCATGGACCCCTGTTCAAGTCAGCCGCCGCCGCCGACCTGCTGCGGCGCCTTGGCATCGCCCTGGTGAATGGCGCCCCGTACGAGAAGGAACGCATGGGCGGCGTGGAGCGAAGTCACCGGACCCGGTGGTCGCGGTTCGAGCGCAGCCTTTTCCTTCGGGCTGAGACCGAGCTCTCGCTCGGGGACCTCAACTCCCGGCTCGCCGAGTTCGAGGCTCGCGAGAACGCGAACCGGCCCTCCCGGACGAAGGTCGCGGGCCGGACGGTGAGCCGCACGGCGGCATGGGTTGCGCTCACCAACGGCCGTCCGACGGACAATCCGCTCCGTCGCATGCCGGAGAACCCCATGCGGACACTGACCCGGGAGGCCCGGCGTCGGGTCGACATAGCGGGCATCGTCCGCTGGCAGGGCCGGGAGTACGAGGTTGAGGCCGCCGCCGCGCCGCGCTTCGTGGGCCGCGGCGTGATCGCCCGGCACGGGCTGGCAGCGGACGCGGACCGGGACGCCCTCGTGATCGAAGACCTTGCCACGGGCGAGCGAGCGCTCGCCCACCCCTATCGCCCGCGCGCCTATGGCGACATCCGGTCGGCGCCGGCGACTCCGCTCGAACGGCTGACCGAGGCTGACGTGGTCGCCCGGCGCACCGCGCGGGACGTCGCCGGCGCCGACCTTTTCGATCCGAGGCGGGCCAAGGCGCCCTCCGGGCTGCTCTCCATTCCCGCCCGCACCTCGGACGCCGATCCGCTGGACGACCCCCTTCGCAGTGGCTGCTACGAGCATCTCGACCAGGCCATGCGCGCTCTCGTCGCGCTGTATCCGCACCGGTTGTCGCCCGCCAACCGCGCCGCGGCGGCCGCCTACCTCGAACGTCACCGGCTCGCCCGGAGCGCCGTGGTCGAACTCGCGAATCGCCTGCTTGGACTGAACCGGGCGGCTCGCTGACGACTCACCAGGGAGGAGCAGGCCCGTGAAGACCCTACATCGCAAGCGCCTCGGCCTCGCGGCCGACCCGTGGGCCGGCTTCCACCTGGAAACCGCCGACACCGCGCGCATCACCCTGGCGGTCGAAGCCGCCGCCGAGGCGCGGCTCTTCGTGTCCGTTCTCGGCGCCCGCGGCGCCGGCAAGACTCACGCGGTGCGGAGGGCGCTTCAGCGGGTCCCCAAGGTCCGCATCGTCGAACCGTTGCGTCTGCGGCGAGAGTGCCTCCACGTCGGCGATATCGAGAGCGCGATCGTCCGCGAACTCGCTCCGAACGAAGCACCGCGCCGCTCGGGCGAAGCGAGGAGCGTCCAGGTCCGGCGCCTCCTCGGCCAGGGCGCGCGCGACGTGCGAATCGTCCTGGTGATCGACGATGCGCACATGCTGCACCACGCCACGCTGCGCGCTCTCAAGCGGCTGCGAGAGCTGACCTGGCTTGGCGTCGCACCGCTGCTCGGTATCGTGCTCGTGGGTCAGGCCGACCGTGCCGAAGCGGTCGCGGAAGTCGGTTTGCGATCCGACCGGCTCTGGCTTGGCGGACTGTTGCCCGAAGATGCGGCCGCCGCGCTCGAGCGGGCGCTCAACCGTCGCAGCGGCCAGAAGATCGTCGCTCCGGACGCGATCGTGGCGCTCGCCGCTTCGCCGCGCGCTCGCAACTGGCTCGACCTGGCGGCTCTGGTGGATGACTGCCTGGCGGAAGCCGCGGCCCGTGGAGAGGATCGGATCACCAGAGACGCCGCACTCTCAGTACTCCATCCCAACCGTCGTCCCGCGCCGGACATCAAGAGGCCAACGGCCGACGACGACGCGGTGGCTGACATCCTGGCCAGCCTGAACGCCGACGAGCAGCGGGAAGCGGTTGCCTGAGGCAACGGAGGGCCTGAGGTTGCGGCCGTCGTGAGAACTCAGGAAAACGTTGCCGCGCTCCTTGTCGCCGTCTGGCGCGTGCTCCGCTCGCCTGAGTGGATGGCGGCGGTGGGCGACGAGAACGAGCGGGCCGCGCTGATCGTGCTCGCCGTCGCCGACGCGCTGGACGGATCGGCGCCCACCGCGGCAGCGGTGCGCAGCGAGTTCCGCCGTGCCCGCAGGAACGCGCGCATCAAGGACCAGTTCGACGGCGCGAACTACGCCGCGATCGCCCAGCGTCATGGCCTCAGCGTCCGCCAGATCCGGCGCATCGTTCACGGACACTGAAGAGCGTGTCGCAGTGACACGCTGTCGCCGCTCCGCGTCAGCGTGCCCAAAGGACAATGGCCGGCCATGGCCGGATCCCCAGAGCGGCTCAGCGCGCACTTCACAGTAGCCGAGATGATCGAGTCGGGCACGGCCCGTCGCGACCCGGGACTCTGGCGGCGCCAGTGCGCTCCGCCGGCGGAAGTGGAGAAGGCCATGCGACGGCTGGCGGTGAACACCCTGCAGCCGCTGCGGGACCTCTTCGGCTGGCCGATCCTGGTCAACAGCGGCTACCGCTGCATGGAACTGAACCGTCGCGTCGGCGGCGTCTCCGGTTCGCAGCACTGCCGCGGCGAAGCAGCCGACATTCGCCTCGCCGCCGGATGGACGATCGACCGTGGCCAGGAAGGACTGCCCCTGGAGCGGGTGTTCGACGACACCGGCGGCCGCGTGGAGTCCCTGACGCCGAACGGGTGGTTGTTCGCGGTGGCGGCGGCTCTGATCGAGCAACTCGACGTCGACCAGGTCATCCACGAGCATGGAGATCGCTTCGGCGCACCGGCGTGGGTCCACATCTCGCACGGACCCCGCAGGCGACGGAACCTGCTGGCGATCGGCGATTGGACAGGGGGCGTTTATCGGAGCTGCGCCTCGCTGGCCGACATGGCAAGAGACGCGGAACGATGAGCTTCGATGCCATCGCCACCCTGTGGCCCGTCCTGCTCGTGGTCGTCAACGGGGTCTACTCCCACCTGACTGCGCGCGGAAAGGCGAACGAGAGCAAGATCGTCGAGATCGAGGCCGTGCATACGAGCGAGATCAACGGCCTCCGAAGTGATCTCTCGAGCGCCAAGGAACGCATCTCCGTACTCGAGGCGACCGGCAGTCAACTCCCCAAGCACAGCGACCTGTCCCGACTCGACGGACGCGTCACCGAGGTCGCCAAGTCGGTCTCCGAGATCAAGGGTGAGATACGGGCCGGGAACAGGCTTCTCGATAACATCCACAAGGTCCTGCTCGCCGAACGCGGTGAGTAGGGGAGCGATCTGGAGTGAAACGCGAGGAGATCATCGAGGCCTTCCGCCACCACCCTCCTAGCGGGGCGGCCATCGAACTCCAGCAGCGGATCGCCGAGACGATGACCGAGGCGGTCGTCGACATCGCCGCGAGGCTTCCGGCAGGTCACGATCGTTCGGCCTTCATCGACCTCTGCCGGCAGGCCCAGGGGATGGCAAACGCCGCCGCGGCCCGGACTCCGGAGATCCCGGAAGTGGATTCCGGTGTCGTCCACCTTCGCCTGGCCGGGGCCTTCCATCGCGCCACGAGCGAAGAACCCAGCTTTGAAACCCGGCTCGACGTACCCCCCGGCCTCTACCGGCGAGCCGTGTTCCGCTTCAGCGTTCACCACGGCGGCTGGAACGCGGTCCCGTCCAGGAACCACCATCTGTTCTGGCTGGCACGCGACAGGCACCGCGATCTGTTCGGGTTCGGTGTCGCCAAAGGCCCGGGCGGACCACCGCAGGTCTTCTATCGCACGGACTGGGGCACCAGACACACGGAGAAGCAGCGGGTGGTGGAGCGATACCTGATGGAGGCCGGCGAGACGTACGACGTCTGCTTCGACTTCGATGCCGGCGCGGGACGAATCCTCTTCACTCTTGCCGACCCGGAGGGCGCCGAACTCGTCCATTCCGTCGGCCGGCCGAATGTCACCGGGATTCCGTTCGCCGCCGACCAGAAGGTCGCGGTCGGCTTCGGTTACCGCGGCGAGCACGAGCGGGAGCCCGCACAGCCCGGCTGGATCTGGTCGGACCTTGCGATCCAGCTCGAGCCCGCCGACGCCTGACCGGTCAGGCCGTCGGGTTCCGCCAGGCGACCGAGCGGGGGTCCCCCTCAGCGGAGTCCACGGTGGCGCGGCCGAGCAGACCGCGCTCCAGCAAAGGCAGCACGGTGCGGCCCGCCACTCCGTCCCGGTAGGCCCGGGTCTCGCTCGCTTCAAGGCGTCGAAGCGCGGACCAGTGCAGGGCTTCGCCGGCGGCCGCCGGTTCGCCGTCGCGACCGCGAGCGCCGACCGGTCGGTCGCAGGGCCCCCAGGCCCGGTAGACGAGCGGCAGAGAGTCGTCCAGGACGCCAAGCGGATCGGGCTTGACCGTCTCGGCGCTTGCGGGCCGGAACGCAAGGCCCGCCGCCCAGGCCTTCGACCACATCCAGAGCAGCGCGCCTTCCGATAGGCCGGAGGCGGGGCGGCCGCCGCCTATGTCGCCGTGAACGCCGGGGAACCACACCTGTTCCACCCGCCCGACCACATCGGGCTCGTTCAGCCACAGCGCCGGCGCGAACGGCCGGCGACGCTCATCGATCGCGATCGCGTGGTGGGCATGACGGATGTGATCGCCGACACTCACGTCATGAAACCGGTGCCGGCGGGCAGCGATCCACTGCAGGCCACTCAACGGAACGCCGAGCGACCCGACCGTGTCCCAGACGCCCACGAAGTGGACCTCGCGACAGTGCCGGTTGCGTCCCGACCGGCCTGTGCGAGTCGACGAGCGGGTCCAGTTCTCGAGATAGCACGCGGCACGGTCCTCACGCGCCGGACCGGAAGCCAGCCGGTAGATCGACATCCCCTCCAGCGCGGCATCCGCAACCGGGCGGCCGACGGCAGCGCACTTCGCGGGGTCGGCGATGCCGCAAAGTCCGATGAGACCGGCCAGGCTCCTCGCGGTGTACGCGCCCCGGCTGTAGCCGAACAGAAAGACCCGGTCACGTGGACGGTGGCGACTGCTCAGCCAGACGTAAGCCTGCTCCACGTTGCGGGCCAGCCCCAGACCGGCCACGCCGCCGCGCAACCGGTCGAATCGTCCTGTTCCCACGCCGCGGTCGTAGTAGCGAAGCTGCACGACGCCCGAGTCGGTCGATGGCGCCACCGCGCGACTTGTTCGGACCACGTTGGTAGGCCACTTGCCGTCCTCCCGGTTCCACGTGCCGTCGAAGCACAGGACGATGTTCCGGCGGTTCGACATCGCCGCACCGTAGGCCGCGTACGAGGACGCGCGGTGGCGGGTTGGCGTCCGAAATCGAGCGGCCGGGAGCTTGCCAGGAGCTCGGCGCCCGGCAGGGGAGCGGTCCGTTCGTCAACAGAGTGTTCACCGGCGTTCGCGCGTACCGGCACTGCACCGGGTTTCTCGCAGTACCTTGCGCCGGGTCTCTCGCAACCCTCTACAGTGAGAGGCCGCTACGGCCGGTAGCTGGGTCCGGTCGCGGGACCAAGAAGCTCCGCCGCCACCACCCGCCGCGCGTCGCGCATGAAGTCGACCAGCAGCGGCCGCGTGTCGCGCGGGTCGATGATCTCCTCGACGCCGAAGGCGTGGGCATTGCGGAAGGGCGAGGAGATGGCCAAGAGGCGGGCCTCGATCTCGGCCCGCTTGGCCTCCGGGTCCTCGGCTGCCTCGATCTCGCGCTTGTAGGCGATCGCGGTGCCGCCCTGGATGTGCATCGAGCCGCCGTGGGCCGAGGGCCAGGCGTAGCGTCGGTAGAGGCCCTGGCCGCGCCAGTGGAGGCCGCCGGCGACTCCGTAGAGCTGGCGGACGACGAAGCAGATGTACGGCGTCCGGCTCGAGTTGAGCGCGGTCACGACGCGGGCGCCGGCCCTCACGATGCCCAGGCGCTCCTGCGCGGGCCCGACGGAGAAGCCGGGCTCGTCGGCGAAGTAGACGAGCGGCAGGTGGAAGGTCTCGCAGAGCTCCAGCAGCCGGAGCATCTTCTCGCCGGCCGCGATGTCCATCGAACCGCCGTTGAAGCGCGGATCGTTGCTCATGACTCCGCAGGGGATGCCGTCGACGCGGGCGAGGCCGGTGACGCGGGCCTGGCCGGAGAGCGGCCCGATCTCGAAGAAACTGCCCTCGTCGACGACTGCCTCGATGATCGCATGAGGGTCGTAGGTTCGCCGCCGATCCTGCGGCACGACGGACAGCAGCGACTCGGCGCGCCGGCCCGGATCGTCGTCCGGCGTCCGCTCGGGCGGCGCCTCCCAGACGCTCGAGGGCAGGTACGAGAGGAATTGCCGCACCTGGGCGATCGCGCCGGCCTCGTCGTCGGCGAGGTTCATGACGACGCCGTTCCTGATCTGGGTGCGCTCGTCGCCCAGTTCCTCCTTCGTGATGCGCTGGCCGGTCGCCTGTTCGACCACCTTCGGACCGCCGACGAACACCTGGCTCGTGCCCTTGACCATGACGCTGAAGTGGCAGAGGCACGCCTGCACCGCCGGCAGGCCGGCGACTGATCCCAGCACGGCCGAGACCACCGGCACCGCCTGCAGGAGATGGGTCGACACGTCGGTTCCCGCGCCGCCGGGCAGGTAGGTCCTGCCGATCTGCTCGAAGGTCTTGACGCTGCCGCCGGTCGCATCGAGTAGCCGGACGAAGGGCAGCCGGCTGCGCAGCGCGAACTGCTCGGCGAAGCGGCTCTTGTTGCCGATGTTCGCGTCCGAGGCGCCGCCGCGGATCGTGAAGTCACCGCCCGAGAAGGCGACCTTGCGGCCGTCGACGCGCACCGTGCCGATGACCATGTTGGAGGGCTTGAGCGCCGCGACCGAACCGTCTTCCCAGGTCGCCGTGCCTGCCAGCGCGCCGATCTCGTGGAAGGTCCCCGGATCCGCCAGTAGATCGACGCGCTCGCGCACCGTCAGCTTGCCGCGGCCATGCTGGAACGCGACGCTGTCGGCGCCGCCCATCTGCTCGGCCATGCGGCGCTGCCGTTCGATCTCCTTGACGTCGTCGTTCCAGGTCATTGGGTGCTCCGTGCGGATTGGCGGGATTCTCTCACTCCGGGGTTGGCGGCGGGGATCCCCTGCGTTTGTATGGGTGAATCTGCATGGGTACGAATGACCCCATGCATAGGGAGGGCGACACTCGGGGTGGTCTCCAACTACTTTGATCAGCCTGCCAACAGCCTCGTTGCAGGGAGACCTTCAAGTGAGCGAGAGAATCGGACTCATTCGTACCGCAGTCGTCGTGGTCGCGTTCGCCGTGCTTGGCCCGGCAGTCGCTCAGTCACAGATCGTAGTGATCTGTGGTGTGTACCGCGATTCGTATGCCGATACTGCCGCCAACCTCTGTCACGGACGTGGACCGGGATGCATGGAGTGCACGATCTTCATGCTCAAGCGGTTCGAAGGTGGAGGACCGACGGGTCCTCCTTCTGAGGGGCCGGCGCTGGCCTCCTACACATCCGGCTTCGACCACACGCACGAGCCCATCCAGCCAGTCAGTCTCGCGGGGGACACGGCGCTTGCGCCGGCGCTTGAGAAGTTGCCCGCCTGCGAAGAGCCTTCCAGGCTGTATGACCGGATGCGAGTCGTCACTCGGCGACGGGTCCCTCCTGCCGCGAAGGACCGTTCCCGAGGCAAGTTGTGGAAGCAAGCGTCAGCTCCTTGAAGACGGGCTCGCTCGGCTCGTTCGCACTCTGCGCGATCGTTGCCACGCAGTCGGTCGTCGCGCAGGGTCCCGACACCTCGCCGCCGGTTCTGGAGGGGCTTCGCTCCTTGGACGCGCCGGACTCGATCGGATCGGCAGCGGATGTCCGCTGGCAGTCAGACGGTAGTCTGCAGGTGGGCCTTCGTCAGGACGGCGTCTACGTGTGGCGTCCCGGAACGCGCGGATCTGAGTTGCTCGCTACCCTCGCGGGAACGACGCACCGACGTGCGGGGAGGTACGGAAACTACAGCCGACTCGGCGGCGGGCCTGCCGGCGGCGTGGTCTTTGCCGGCGATCTCTTCGGTGTGTACCGGCAACAGGATGGTCGGATCACGCCGCTCAAGACGAATCTGGAGATCGTCGGTGATCTGGATGAGCAGGACGGCTGGACGGTAGCCGTGGGGCTCGCGCGGCAGCCGGAGCCGTTCCCCGGGCCTGACGATGTCTGGGAGCCATACGTTGCTTGGTTGCTCGATACCGAAGGCGGTGTCCAGGGTCTAGTGCCGACTCGGGACGGTGGGGCTGCGTTGGACGCCTGCTATCCAGTCGAACTCTCACTTGCCAGATTCGTGGCGGACGATCTGGTTCTGGTGATTCCCGGCGCCGAGCCAGGCGCTTTCCTGTACGGCACGGAGGGCATGCTTCGGGGGACTGTGGACGTAGCGACGTTCTCTGGTAGCCGACCGGACTGCGGACCGGAGCAGAAGCCCTTGCTCTACAAGGAAGAGTTTCGAACCGCGTGGCTGAGCAGACACCGTGTCATCGACGAGGTGGCCGCCAACGGTGAGGGAGACGTGTTCTTCTTCGTTCGCCACGTGGAGGAGCGCCGACCGGTGAGTGCCACGCCTGGGTCGACGAGTGTTGGTTCAACGGCGGTTCGTCCGCGGGCGAGCGTTGAAAGGACCGACGCAGGCGGGACCGGCGAAGAAAGGCCCACTGTCGTGGCGCTGAGCCTGGACAGCTTGCCCGCGGGCGAGTTGGAGGCGCTGCTTGACGGGGCGGCCTCGGAGAGTGGCCAGATCGTCCTCGATGGGGAGCTGGCGGCCCGAGTGGTCGCGGCCGCGAGGGCGCAGGCGGCAGGGAGTGAAGGCGCCCGGCCACCGGGTTCGCCGACCCTCCCACCCGCCAAGGCCGGCGTCTGCTGGGACCTCGTCCATGCGCACGTGGAGGACCTGGGCCGAGTGTCGACTGCGCCATGCGTCTTGAAGTCGGAGATGTCGGACGCTCGCTTGCGCGTTGACCTGTCCGGGGACCGGGCGGTCCTGCTCGTCCGGGGTGCTACGCGCCTGGCCTCAGGAGCCGTGGCCAGGTCTGTTCCTTCCGAGTTCTTCCTGGCCCGGCTACGCGCGGGCAGTTAGCTGGGCTGCAACGTGGTGCCGTCTCTCCTGCCGTGGGGTGGGCGCTTGGTCTGTATCGCTGCGTTTCTCGTGTTGCTCGTGGGCTTTGTTGACCAGGCCACAGCGCAGGTCGGAGGCGACCGTCGACTTGTCTGCTTGAACAGCGACGGCGGCGCCCATCCGGTGACATCGGCAGCAGCTACGACTGGAACACTCACTTGGCCGGACATCTCGGCACTGGTCGGGTCGGAGACCGATATCCGCGCTTGCTGGGTGTGGAGTGACGGGTGCCCGCCGGTGAAGCGCCTACCAGGTGCGGACTTGGAGGCGGCTTGCAGCACGCCGGAGCTCCAGTCGACGGTCCCGTTCGGATCGGACTTGGTCCTGCGGGTGCCGAATCTGGGAGACAGTCCGGACAGCTCATCCACTTTGACGTTGACCGCTGCGCCTTCGGAAATGTGGCGGGAAGTGCCTCGTAGCTTGCTGCCGGTCTGGGACGCGGAGAGTTCTGTTGTTCGGTTGTCGAACCGCTCCGGCCCGTGGCGGGTTCATGCGTGCGCCAAGGACCGCTGCTCGCTCTGGACGGACGTTCCGGAAGGGGCGGGGGAGGTGTCTTTGTCACTCCACCCGGCCCGGGTGGTCGTGTACCTGGCCACGGCGGATGGAGCCCCACTCGCCGATGTCCGCTTCTATCTTGTTCGGCCGGGCCGGAGTGGCCTCAATCCAACAGAAATCCTCGGCCTTGAGCAGTCGGATGAGGATGGGCGGGTCACGTTACGGCTTTCAGGCGAACAAGGGTCGGCTGTGGTCGTCTCTGCTCAGGGGCGTGATGCTGTGGCTTACCGGACGCTGGGCGACGTGCCGAACCAGGTGGAGCTTGAGCCGGGCTTCTTCCTGAGCGGTCGAGTAGTAGATACGGCCGGCAATCCGGTTACAGCCCGCATGAATGGTCGCTCCTTCATTAGGGACGGTTTCGGCCTGACCCAGTTGCAGAAGGGCCGAACGGGAGCCGACGGCCGTTTCCGCCTAGCCGGCTTCTCCGCAGGCGCTGCAACGCTGCGAGCGGTTGCAGACGTCGATGGCGATCTGGAGTTCGCCCGCCGCCTGGACGTTGAGAGGTCGGTCGACCTTGGGGACGTCATTCTGAGCGACGTGGAGACCGTCTGGGTTCGGATCGTCGACGCCCAGCATCGGTTGCCCGTGGATGGAGCCTTGATCCGAGCGGCGGATGGCCAGGTGACCCGGACCGGGGCGGACGGACTCTCGCTTGTCCAAGTGCGCTTTGGCAGGGAGCTCCAAGTGACGGCACGTGGGTACGGCGTCTCTCTTCCGCGGCTTCCGCCCCGTGTCGGTCGCGCTGCGGATTCGCCGTTCCTGATCGAACTGGAGCCCGCGTTGAGTGTGACCGGTGTCTACGTGGCAGCTGACGGGATCACGCCGGCTTCCAACGGCCGGTTTATCGCACGAGGCGCCGGTGACTTGCTCCTGACCGGGACGATCGGGGCCGATGGGGCGTTCACCGTGGACCTGCCGGGTGGCGGCGATTGGGAGATTGAGCTAAGCGCCGGCAACGTGGGCTCGGTGCTCCTGGATGTGACCGGGCCCGGCGGTGAGACGATCGATCTCGGACTCGTTCGCGCGTCGCCGTCTGCCGTCGTCTCCGGCTACGTTGTCGGCGACAACCATCAGCCGTTAGTGGGAGTATCTGTGGGCTCTACGCTCCCTTCCGAGGCGGGGCCGCTCATGGCGCCGCTGCTCGGACGTACTCTCAATGCGACATCCGACGCCGAGGGCTACTTCGAACTCCACGGTTTGGCGGCTGGCCCTGTCGGCCTCCGGATCGCGACGGAGGGCTACGCGCCGCGCCGCCTGGAGGTCAGCATCGAAAGAGCTGAGCGCATCGACCTGGGCACGATCGCGCTTGATCGTGGCCGGCAGATTACGGTGCGGTCGGACACGGAAGGTGGCCTGGTCGAACTAGCGGCTGGCGACGCGCTCCCGCATGAAGAGATGACCGCGGTCATCGAGAGGCGGACGGCTGTCTTTCGGACGGTGCCCAAGGGGCCGCTTGCGATCGTGGTCCTCAACGGAGAGGGGCAGCCCGTCTGCACCGAGAAGCTCCATGAGCCGGAGGGTGACCTCAGCGTCCTTTGCGACGATCGAAGCGTGAGCGTCACTGGTCGAGTCACACTGGACGGGGTTCCGGTGGCCGGGCGACTGCTCTGGCGCTCGCGGAGCGATGAGGTCGACGTGCCGGGTGGCTTCGTCCGTTCCCGTAGCGGCGGTCTGGAGCGAGTCAGTGTTGTTTCGAGTGGGCTTCAGGACCTCGCGGCTCCACTGGACGGCGAAGGGTTCTACCGCTTGGCTTCGGTGCTTCCGGGTGAGTGGGAAGTCCTGTGGGTGCCTGAGGCCGGGGGTGCCCAGGAGCCGCAGGTCGTAGAGGTCCCGAATGCAGGGGGCCACGTGATTGTGCGGGACATCGCCTATGACGGCGTCTCGGTGGAAGGCGCTGTCTTCGACCCGGACGGCGGCCCGGCCGATCGGGCGACCGTGGAGGCGTTTCCCGGCCAGCCTTCGGTCGTGTCGGATAGTCAGGGGACCTTCCGGATGCTCGGCATGCAGCCGGGGCGCTACCAGATACGGGCGCGCCGGCAGCAGCTTCGCTCCGACCTTGTCGAGGTCGAGCTCAGCCGGCCGGGAGATCGTGCATCCGTGCGGCTTCATCTTTCCGAGGAGCCGGTGTCGGACCGGTTCCGGCTCGAACTCACCGATGGCAGCGCGGGATTCTGTTTCGTGGAGACGGACACCGCGTCTGGAAACCAAGTCGTCCAGGTACGCGACGGGCTCGCCGAGGTTCCAGTCGACCCGCCTCTGGGCGAGGTGGTTCGGGCCGCCTGCAACGCGGAAGGACGCTGGGTGCTCGGCGATTGGCAGAGCCTCCCCGACGTACTGGAGCGGGGTTTGGCGTTCGACCCGACCGCCTCGACCGCCTCGTTGGCCTTGATCGGCCGGAGTCGCGATGGAGGCGTCACGATCTCGACGCCCGGCGGCTGGGATCTGGGTCAACTACGCATGTGGTTCGGCGGCACGCCGACCTTCTCGGTCGGCGAGACGATAGCGAACCTCCCGGTCGGCACCTACCTGGTTCGCCGGGGCGACGAGGCACGCACCGTCGTTGGCCAACGGCGACGGATCACGGAGGTCGACTTGGACGCTTGACGCTGACCGCTCACCGGGGGCGGGCGCTGGCAGATGTTGATTTTTCGACATGTCTTGGCTAGCGTGCCGCGGCCATGGGGGGAAGACCGCTGGACACACACGGCGAGGGCTCGCCGTGAGCGAGGTTCCCCAGCTCAGCCGAAGAGAGCGCGAGGTCATGGATATCGTCCATGAACTTGGAACGGCCACGAGCGCGCAGATTCGTTCGCACATGGCTGAGCCGCCGACCGATTCGGCCGTTCGCTCCGTGCTCCGGATTCTCGTGAGAAAGGGCCACCTCTCCAACCGGCAGGAGGGAGTGCGCTACGTGTACTTGCCGAGCGTGCCTACTTCGCGGGCGCGCCGTGCGGCAATGCGGCATGTCGTCAGGACGTTCTTCGGCGGCTCGGTGGAGGGAGCGGTAGCTACCCTTCTGGACTTGGAAGACGCGACCCTCACGCCAGGGGATCGAGGGCGTTTGCGCGCCCTCATAGAGCAAGCATCCCGGGAAGGCCGATGACGAGGTTCTTGACGACAGTCGAATCGGCGGGCTTGGTCGAATTCGTTGTCCGGGCGACGCTCGTGCTGTCCGTGGCGATGACTCTCCAGTGGTTGACCCGCAAGGGGTCGGCTGCGGAGCGCCACCACTTGTGGACGGTGACATTCGCTCTCCTCCTCCTTCTCCCCGCTCTGAGAGTGTTCGGCCCCTCGTGGGATGTACCGCTCCTTCCTGGAGCCCGTGGGCCAGAAGTGACTCGTCTGGAAGCCCTCGAAAACGGCGCCTCCGTCGTCTCGGCCGAAAGGACTTCGCCCGTGCTTGCTGACGCTCTCGAGGCACAAGGAGCGAGAGTGGCAGCGGCGCAACCCAGGCGCTTCTTCAAGCTGGCGTTACTCCTGTGGGCGATCGGCTCAGGTGCTGCCTTGGTTTCTGTCGGAGTGGGGCTCTGGCGGTTTCACAGGCTGGTGCGCGCCGGGCAACCTGTGGAGGGCGAGGCGTGGCTCGGTGAACTGGATTCGTTGCGGAAGCAACTGTCCGTTCGCGCCGACGTGCGGCTCGTTCTTGGAACCGACTCCGCAACGCCGATGACGGGAGGCTTGCGCAGGCCGGTGATCTTGCTCCCGTCGTCGGCAGCGAACTGGTCTGAATCCCGCCGGCGTGTCGTCCTGACGCACGAGCTGGTTCACGTGCGCAGACACGACGCCTTACGTCAACTGTTGGGGCGTGCGGTCCTGTCGTTCTACTGGTTTCATCCCCTGACCTGGGTGGCGTCCCACTTTGCCGCCATGAGGCGCGAGGAAGCCTGCGACGAAGAAGTGCTGGCCACCGGCGCCCGGCCGTCCGACTACGCTCGCCACCTGCTTTCATTGGCGGAGAGCAGCGCTCTCGTTCGGAGGGCGTTGTCACTGCGCATGGCGCAACAGTCGCAACTGGAGAGGAGGATCAGGGCGATCCTCAAGCCCCGTCGAGCACGTCCTCGGGCGCTGGTCTCGACTGTTGCTCTTGCGGTAGTTACGGCAGCGGGAATCTCCGCCGCGGTGGCCAACCCGATTCGCTCACCGAGCGTTCAGGACGCTCTCACGCATGATGCTGCCTTCCTTGGTGCCCTGCTGGATTGCGTCACCGCATCCGGGGCCGGCCAACAGGTGGGCGGGTTCTTCGCGCAAGGAGATGACCTGTTCATCTGCGCTAGCGACGAAGCTGGGTGGACGAGTGCTAGCGGTGGAGTGCGTGTGATGGACCCACGCGTATGGGCCATCCTGGAGAGCGAGATTCGGAGCCAGATCACGCAACTGGGCACGGAAGGACGCAGCCGAGGCCGGAAGGAGGAACTTGCGTCACCTCAGTTAGAGACCCGCCATGGCCCCGGTCCTCGCTGAGTCATTCGACCCGATGCCGGTCCGCCAGACCGGTCTCGCTGAGACTCTCGTGGATCAACGCCAAGTTGGGCTGATCAGGCTGGACAACAGCGGCGCCATCGTTGACGTGAGCGCGCGCGCCCGGGAGATTCTGGACCGAGAACGTGCTTTCCACGTTGATAACGGACGTCTACGGGCTCATCGGTCCGAGGACGTGAAAGTTCTTGAGGGCCTCCTGGAGTCGGTACTCGGTGGCAAGGGCGACGGCAGTGGAGCCGGGCCAGTATCAATTGGCCGCTGGCCGGATCCGCGGCCCTTGACCCTTTACGCGCAGAGAGTCGATGGTGGCCACGCCGGCGTCGCCGCCGTCGTGGTTGTCGTAGACCCTTGGTGCCCAACACAACTCTGCCCGGAGCAGGTCGCTAGGTCGCTCCGACTGACACCGGCCGAGAGTCGGGTGGCCGTTGCGCTGGCTGAGGGTCTTACGATTGGCCAGATCGCGGAAGCTACCGGCAAGGCGGTGCATACGGTCCGTTGGCTAGTGCAACGGGCGCTTGAGAAGACCTTCTGCTCAAGGCAGGCAGAACTGGTTCGGCTGGTTCTTTCGAGTTCCCATTTGCCCGTTGCGCAGTGGGGATAGAGCGGGTCGGGCTAGCTGCTGCAGTACGGTCGCCGCTTCGCGGCACGTTCCTCTCAGAGGCCGGCGGGGACGCCGGCGCACCCAGTGTGAGGCGCTGACGGTTCTGCGTGGGCTGGCTGGTAGCCTGCTCGCAGCATGACAAGACACGGCGCTGTTGCGGTGCTTCCGCTCCTGGCGATCGCTCTCCTCGCGGCCTGCGGCGCTGAGACCGAGCCGGCAGAGCCCGCCGATCTGGCGATCGTCGGCGCGCGGCTCATCGACGGCACGGGCGGCGAGCCGGTCGCCGACGCGGTCATCCTGATCGACGACGGTCGCGTGCGCATGGCCGGCCCGCGCGACACCGTGGAGGTGCCGGAGGGCACGGAAGTCGTCGACGCGGCCGGCAAGACGGTCATCCCCGGCTTCGTCGACCTGCACGCTCACTACGGCGGCCCGGTGGAAGCCACGGAGCAGGCGCTGCGGTCGCAGCTCTACTACGGCGTCACAACCACCCGCAGCATCGGCTCGGACCCCCCGGACAAGGTGGCCCTGATGCTGGAGGCGAACGTCGGGCGCCCGGACTTGCCGCGGGCGTTCACCGCCGGGCTCGGCTTCTCCTACCCGGGCGGCTTCAACTCTGGCTTCACGAACACGCCGACGACGGAGGAAGAGGCGCGTGCCATGGTGCGTGAGCAGGCGGCCCTCGGTGTCCAATACACGAAGATGTGGATCAACGAGGTAGCGGAACCCGGCCTGAAGATCCCGCCGGAGATTCGGGCCGCGATCGTCGACGAGTCCTACAAGAACGGGCTCATCCCGGTTGCCCACATCAACGAGGAGGCGGACGGCGTCCAGCTCCTCGAGGTCGGCCTGAACGAGTTCATGCACACCACGGTACGGACGTTCGGGCCGGGCGGCGGCGTGCCGATGGAGGATCCGGTGCCCAGCCAGGCCTTCCTCGACCTGTGTCTGGAGAAGAACTGCGGCTTCGCGCCGACCCTGTCGATCGTCCAGAACAACTGGCATTTCGCCGAGCACCCCGAACTGCTGGAGGATCCTGAGTTGCGGGCGGTGATGAACCCGCGTGTGCTGGAGCGCTGGAGCGACGAGGAGACCCGCGCCGCCGTTCTCGCGGCCGACGGCTTCGAGGGGCGCAAGATCTCTTTCCGGCACATGCAGGACTTCGTCAAGACGCTCCACGACCACGGCATCCAGGTGGCGCTCGGTACCGACAGCGGCACGCCGAACGTGCCGATGGGATGGGGCACTCACCACGAGCTCGAGCTCTACGTCGAGGCCGGCCTGACGCCGATGCAGACTCTCGTTGCAGCCACGGCGACCGGTGCGGGGCGCGTGCCGCCGGTTGGTGAAGCGGACTTCGGAACGCTCACCGCCGGCATGAGCGCGGACCTGATCGTGCTGAACGCCGATCCGTTGGCCGACATCCGGAACACGCTGCAGATCGACCGCGTGATGCTGCGCGGCGAGTGGGTGGACCGAGACGCGCTGTTGCCGTCAGAGTAGGGCGGCGCTGCTCTGCGGCTCGCTGGCGCTCCTCTCCCCGTTCTCGTCCGGCGTCGCCGCCGGTCAGGACGAGTCCAGCAGGCCGACCCGGACGGCGGTCGTCACGGTCGTGACGGAGCCGATCCTCCTCGACGGCGCGCTCGACGAGCCGGCGTGGCAATCGTCGCCGCGGATCGGCAGTCTGGTGCAACGCATCCCGACGGAGGGCGCCGTGCCGAGCGAGCGCACGGAGGTCACCCTGCTGCGCGACGCGGATCACCTCTACATTGGCGTGATGTGCCACGACTCCGAACCGGACCGGGTCCTCGCGTCGCAGATGGCGCGCGACGCCTCGCTCAGGCCGGACGACTACGTCCAGTTTCTGCTCGATACCTTCCGCGATCAGAGCAACGCCTATTACTTCTCGACGAACCCGAACAGCGCTCTGGTCGACGGTCTCGTGTTCGCGAACGGCGAGACGAACGAGGACTGGGACGCCATCTGGAACGTCGCGACGCAGCGCTCGGGCCGGGGCTGGAGCGCGGAGTTCGCCATCCCCTTCAAGAGCCTGAACTTCCCGCCGGACGGCACGGTCTGGGGGTTCAACATCAGCCGGAACATCCAGCGGAAGTTCGAGGAGGCGCGCTGGGCGGGCGCCCGTTTCGACGCGCAGTTCTTCCAGGTCTCGGAGGCGGGTGAGATCTCCGGCCTCGGTGGCCTGGAACAGGGCCTCGGCCTGGACATCCGGCCGTTCGTCGCGGGGCGCTGGGATCACAGCGCCGGCAGCGGCGACGACAGCCTGCGCGGCAAGCCGGGGCTCGACCTGTTCTACAACGTGACGCCGAACCTGAAGCTGACGGCCACGTTCAACACGGACTTCGGCGAGACGGAAGTCGACGCGCGCCAGATCAACCTGACCCGTTTCTCGATCTTCTTTCCCGAGAAGCGGTCCTTCTTCCTGCAGGATGCCGGCGTTTTCAACTTCGCCACCACCGGGGTCAGCCAGCCGGGAGGCATCCCCAGCACGGGAGCGGAGATCTTCCCCTTCTTCAGCCGTCGCATCGGTCTGCTCAGAGGCCGGGAGGTGCCGCTCGACTACGGGCTGAAGCTGACCGGCAGGGTGGGCCGGACCGAGGTCGGCGTCCTCAATGTCGGCACCCGCGACACTTCGTTCGCGAGTGACCAGAGCCTGTTCGTCGGCCGCGTCCGGCAGAACTTCTGGCAGCAGTCGTACGTCGGCGCGCTCGTCACCAGCGGCAACCAGGCCGTCGCGAAGGATGCCACCACGATGGGAGTGGACATCCGTCTGGCCACCTCCGACATTCTGGGCAGCGGCCGGAACTTCGTCTTCAACGCCTGGGGCCTGGAGAGCGACAACGAGGATGTGTCCGGCAACGATGCGTCATTCGGCTTCGCGGCCGCGTTCCCGAACGACCGGTACGACGCCCAGGTGCAGTGGCGCGAGATCCAGGAGAACTTCGATCCCGCGCTCGGATTCGTACAGCGCAGCAACGTGCGCATGCTGCGGCTCGGCGCCAGCTTCAACCCTCGGCCGAAGAACCAGTGGCTGGGCATCCAGCAGATGTACCACGATGTCTTCTACACGGAGTTCAAGCGACTGGACAACGGCCTCGTCGAGAGCCGGGACTTCTACTTCACCCTCGTCGACTGGCATTTCCAGTCGGGCGACTCGTTGCACAGCCTGTTCGACGTGAATCCGACCTACGAACGGCTGTTCGAGCCGTTCGAGATCTCCCCCGGCGTGGTCCTGCCGCCGGGCGAGTACGACTTCACGCCGCTCCGGATCTTCTTCACCTCGGCGCAGAAGCGCAGGCTTCAGGGCAGTTTGGGGATCAACTTCGGCAGCTTCTGGTCGGGAGACGCCGAGAGGGTCAGCGTGAGCCTTAGGTACTCCGCGCCACCACGGTTGACGATCAGCGTGAACACCAACCAGACCTTCGCGCGGCTGCCGCAGGGCGACTTCGTCGCCAGAATCCACCGGGCCGAGTTCCACTACGCCCTCTCGCCCAGGCTGTCCTTCGCCAACGTGCTGCAGTTCGACAACCGTTCGGGCAACCTCGGCTTCCAGGGCCGGGTGCGCTGGACCCTCGAGCCGGGCAACGACCTGTTCTTCATCTTCGGCCAGGGCTGGGTGCAGGAGGTGGGCGAGCGGGGAAGCGACTTCCGGCAACAGGACTCGAGGCTGGCCGTGAAAGCGCAGTACACCTTCCGCCTGTGACAGCATCGCCCTCATGAGCATTCTGACGATCGTCATTCTGGCGGGCCTGGTCCTTCTCGCCGTCATCTTCGGCGCGTCGCTGATCGGGACCTTCAACAAGCTCGTTACTCTGAAGAACCGCTACCAGAACGCCTTCGCGCAGATCGAGGTCCAGCTCAAGCGGCGCTACGACCTGATCCCCAACATGGTCGAGGTGGCGAAGGGCTACATGAGCCACGAGCGGGAAACCCTCGAGGCGGTGATCCAGGCAAGGAACATGGCGGCCGGCGGACTGGAGCAGGCGGCCGCGAACCCGGGCGACGCCGCCGCGATCCAGGGTCTGGCCTCGGCGGAAGGCGTCCTCACCGGCACACTCGGCCGCCTCTTCGCGCTGGCTGAGGCCTACCCGGACCTGAAGGCCAACCAGAACATGATGCAGGTCAGCGAGGAACTGCGCTCGACCGAGAACAAGGTCGCCTTCGCGCGCCAGGCCTTCAACGACGCGGTGACCACGTACAACACCTTCAAGCAGAGGTTCCCGGCCGTGATGGTCGCCGGGATGTTCGGCCACGGCCAGGACGCGACGTTGCTCGAGTTCGACAGCGAGGCGATCGCCGAAGCGCCGCAGATTTCGTTCGAGTAGTTCGGATTCCCCGGTCCGGGCGGCGGCGCGATGGCCACCGACTTCTTTCAGCAGCAGGACACGGCGAGACGGGGTACGACCCGGCTCGTCGTGCTGTTCTCGCTGGCCGTGCTAGCGATCGTGGTTTCGGTCGAGGTCCTGCTGGCCGCGACGATGGGGTACTTCGGCCGCGATCCCGAGACGGGCGCGATCGACTGGACGGCCGTCGGCGATCCGCGGTTGCTGATTCTGGCGACGCTCGGCACCCTGCTAGTGGTCGGCGGGGGCAGCCTCTACAAGATCGCCCAGTTGCGCGGTGGCGGTCGCGTGATCGCCGAGGAACTTGGCGGCCGTCTCGTGGATGGCGGCACCTCGGACCCGGTCGAGCGCAGGCTGCTCAACGTCGTCGAAGAGATGGCGATCGCCTCGGGCACCTCGACGCCGCCCGTCTACATCATGGACGGCGAAGCGGGCATCAACGCGTTCGCCGCCGGCTTCGCGCCGCAGGACGCCGTGATCGGCGTGACGCGGGGAGCGGCGACGACCCTCGATCGCGATGAACTCCAGGGCGTGATTGCCCACGAGTTCAGCCACATCCTGAACGGCGACATGCGGCTGAACATCCGCCTGATCGGCCTCCTCCACGGCATCTTTCTGATCGGGATGATCGGCTACTTCATCCTGAGGATGTCCTTCTACACGGGAGGCGGACGATCGAGAGACAACAAGGGCGCGCTGCCGATCCTCGCGCTCGGCGCGGGCCTGGCCATTGTCGGCTTTGCCGGGACTTTCTTCGGCAACCTGATCAAGGCCGCCGTCAGCCGGCAGCGCGAGTTCCTGGCTGACTCGTCGGCGG
>VXUF01000073.1 GCA_009837085.1 Holophagales bacterium | reverse complement strand
GTCCGCCGTCGACGAAGATCTCCTTGACGTAAAGACCGCCGACATCGACACCCGGTTCCCGGTTCTCGGCGTTGGCCACCGCCGACCGCAGCAACTTGTAGATCGGCCGCGCCGCCGACTTGGTGCTCAGCTGCAGCAGGGTCGAGGCCTCTTCCACGTCGCGGCCCCGGATCAGGTCCGCGACCAGGCGCACCTTCTGCGGCGACGCCTGCAGGTACTTGAGTCGGGCTATTGCTTCCATCGTTTTCTCTCTGCCTGTGGGGATCCCGGGCGCGGGCTAGCGCGGACGGGCCCTCCGTTCCCGCCTGCCGCCCGCATGACCCCGGAAAGTCCTCGTCTGGGCGAACTCTCCGAGCTTGTGGCCGACCATGTTCTCGCTGACGAAGACCGGAATGAACTTCATGCCGTTGTGGACGGCAACGGTGTGCCCCACCATGTCGGGGATGATCGTCGACCGGCGCGACCACGTCTTGATGACCCGGCGATCGCCGGTCGCGTTCATCGCCGCCACCTTGTCGTACAGGTGATTGTCGATGAAGAAACCCTTCTTGAGTGAACGTGCCATGCTGTCCTCTGCTCCGTGCTGCCGCCGACCTACTTGCGGCGTCCCCGCCGCCGGACGATCATCCCGGTCGTGCGCTTGTTGCTCCGCGTCTTGTAACCCTTCGTCGGCTTGCCCCAGGGCGTCGTCGGATGCCGCCCGCCCGACGCCTTGCCCTCGCCGCCGCCCATCGGGTGGTCGACCGGGTTCATCGACACGCCGCGGTTGTGCGGCCGCCGACCCCGCCAGCGATTCCGGCCCGCCTTGCCGAGAGCGATGTTCGAGTGCTCCGAGTTGCCGACCTGTCCGATCGTGGCCGAACAGTCGATGTGGACCCGCCGCACCTCTCCCGAGGGGAGCCGGACCTGGGCGTAGGCGCCCTCCTTCGCCATCAACTGCGCGCCGGCGCCGGCGCTCCTCACCATCTGGCCGCCAGCGCCGATCTTCAGTTCGATGTTGTGAATGACCGTGCCGAGGGGGATGAACCGGATCGGCAGGCAGTTGCCGACATCGATCTCCGATCCCTCTCCGGACTGCACCGTGGCCCCGACCTTGAGACCCTGGGGATGCAGGATGTAGCGCTTCTCGCCGTCGGCGTAGTGCAGAAGGGCGATCAACGCACTGCGGTTCGGGTCGTACTCGATGCTGGCCACCTTCGCCGGCACGCCGATCTTGTCGCGGCGGAAGTCGATTCGCCGGTAGCGGCGCTTGTGGCCGCCGCCACGGAACCAGATCGTCTGCCAGCCCTTGTTGTTCCGGCCGCTGATCCGCTTCTTGCCCTCGACCAGGGGCTTGTGCGGCTTGTCCGTCGTGACCTCTTCCCGCCGCGCGTACTCCTGGAAGCGGCTGGCCGGATTCGTCGGTTTCAGTTTCTTGATCGCCATCGCGGCTCTCGCTACACGTTGTCGAAGAGGTCGATCTGGCCCTCGGCCAGCCGTACGTATGCCTTCTTCCAATCGGGGGTTCGGCCGACGAACCGGCCGCGACGACGGACCTTGCCGTGCACGTTCGCGATCCGGACCTCAGCCACCTTGACGCCCGCGAATTGGGTTTCGACCGCCTTGCGCACCTCGATCTTGTTCGCCCGGGAGTCGACCACGAAGGCGATGATGTTGCTCCCGTCCCGGAGCTCGGTCGATTTCTCGGTGATCAAAGGGCGCCGCAGCACGTCCTGCACTCTCATTCTTCACTCCCGCCGGGGCATGACTCGCTCCCGTTTCGTTGCCTTCGCCGCTGCAGCACGGCGGAGAGGCGCCCGATCGCGTTCTCGCTGAACAGCACGTAGCCCCGGTCGACGACGTCGTACACATTGACGCCCATCGCGTCGACCGCCTTGAGCTGCGGATGGTTGCGCGAAGCCAGCATCAGGTTCCGGTTGCCGTGGTCATCGACGATCAGCGTCTTGCCGTCGACGCCGAGGTCCTTGAGACGGGCCGCGAAGGCGCCCGTCTTGTGGCTCTCGAGCTCGAACGAGTCAATCACCATGATCCTCTCCTCGAGGAGCTTCCGCGAGAGCGCCGACTTGAGCGCGTTCCGCTTCTCGTTCCGGGACAGCTTGTTGCGATGGCTACGCGGACGAGGGCCATGCACGACTCCGCCGCCCCGCCGGAGCGGCGAACGCCGGCTGCCGGCACGCGCGCGGCCGGTGCCCTTCTGACGGTACGGCTTGACCCCGGAGCCCCGGACTTCGTGCCGGCCCTTGACCTTGTGGGTTCCCGCGCGCCACGCGGCCCGCACGGCGACGACCGCCAGGTAGATCAGGTGCTCCTTGTACGGATAGGCGAAGACCTCCTCCGGCAAGTCGACCTTGCCGACGGCCTTGTTGTCGAGACTCCTGACCGCGATCTCCGGCATCAGACCGAACTCCGAACCATGACCAGACCACTGCGGGCGCCCGGAACGGCCCCTCGCAGATAGAGAAGGCGGTTCTCGGCATCCACCTTGACCACCACGAGCTTCTTCGTCGTCACCCGCTTGCCGCCCATCCGGCCGGGGAAGCGCATGCCCGGGAACACGCGAGAGGGACTCGCGGACTGCCCGACCGAGCCGGGGGCGCGATGGAACATCGAGCCGTGGGTGGCGCGACCGCCGCCGAAACCGTGGCGGCGCATGACGCCCTGGAAGCCCTTGCCCTTGCCGGTGCCGATCACGTCGACCCGGGAACCGACCTCGAAGATCGACACCTCGATCTCGTCGCCGGGCTGCGACTCGTCCGCCGCATCGACCCGCACCTCGGCCAGGTGCCGCATCGGATCGACTCCGGCCTTCTTGAAGTGACCCCGGCGCGCTTCCGTGATCCGTCTGGGCGGCCGGCTCTCAACCAGGCCGATCTGCACCGCCTCGTAGCCGTCGGACGCTTCGGTCTTGCGCTGGACGACCCGGCAGGGTCCGACCTCGAGTACCGTCACCGGCACCGCGGCCCCGTCCTCGGTATAGATCTGCGTCATGCCGATCTTGCGACCCAGCAGTCCCTTCGTCTGGCTGTTGCTGCCGTTCACCGCCCGTTCTCCTCAGTCTCGCGCCTCGGTCCCCGGCGCCTCAGGCACCGAACGCCTTGATCTCGACGTCGACGCCAGCGGGAAGCTCCAGCTTCATCAGCGCGTCGACGGTCTGACTGGTGGGCTCGAAGATGTCGAGCAACCGCTTGTGGGTGCGGATCTCGAACTGCTCCCGCGACTTCTTGTCCACGTGCGGGGAACGGTTCACCGTGTAGCGGGCAATGTGGGTCGGAAGCGGAATGGGCCCGACCACACGCGCACCGCTACGCCGGGCCGTGTCGACGATCTCGTGCGTCGACGTATCCAGGATGCGGTAGTCGAAGGCCTTGAGCCGGATGCGAATCTTCTCGTTCATCGTTCCCTCGAATCCCAACCTTGCCCGATCGCCTGACGCACCCGGTTCCGCACTACTCGGCGATGTCGGTGACGGTGCCGGCGCCGACCGTGCGGCCGCCCT
>VXUF01000047.1:17144-20994 GCA_009837085.1 Holophagales bacterium | reverse complement strand
ACCTCCGCGGGGGGGGCCCCCCCGCCGGGTTCTCCTTTTTATCACCGCGCGGGTTGCCCTCCGGCCTCGCTCCACTCGCTTAGCGGGGCACGTGGTCCAGCACTTCTTCGAGCGCCCCGATGTCGCCGTGCGCCGCGTCCAGCCACAGCGCCTCGAGGCCGGCCGCCAGCGCTCCTTCGCGGTCCTCGATCTTCGCGTCGCCGACGTGGAGCACCGAGGCCGGCTGAAGCTCGAGCTCGCGGCAGGCGGCGAGGAAGATCGGCTCGGCCGGTTTCGCCGACCCGACCTCCTCCGAGCAGACCACCGCGTCGAGGTAGCTGCCAAGTCCGAGGTTGGCCAGCACCCGCGGCAGACGCCGGTCCCAGTTGCTGGTCACCACGACCCGCAGGCCCCGGCGACGCAGCTCGGTGAGCACCTCCCGGCAGCCGGGCCGGAGTTCCCAGGCGTCGGCGCGTTCGAAACGGGAGAACAGCTCCGCCGTGGCGAAGGGTCCCGGGGCTTCCCGCTCGAGCAGGAGACACATGCGGTCGAGCAGGTCGCCCCAGAAGCCGCGAGCTCCGTTCGGATGGCTGTTGTACCGGTCCTCGCCGCGGGCCAGGCGGCACTCGAACTCCTTCCAGGCGGTCAGGAAGCCCCGCTCGATGTCGGCGACGGAGAGGTCGAGACCGTGGCGGGCAAGCACTTCGGCGTAGATCTCGCCGCGACGCGGACAGGCGATCAGGGTTCCGGTCGCGTCCAGCGAGACGCCCCGGAGCTTCAAGAGAAACCGTACCGGCGGGCGTAGAAGTAGAAGGCCGTGACGACGAGCGAGTGGCTGATCTCGCCGCGGGCGATGAGTTCCGGAATCTCAAGCAACGGCACGTGGACCACCTCGAGTTCCTCGCTGCCGTCCCCGATCGGGTCGCCGGTGTGGATCAGGTCGCGGGCGAGCCACAGGGAACAGACGTTGTCCAGGATCGCGGGGTTCGGTTCGACCTCGCCGAGCCGCTCGACCGTTCCCGCCCGGTAGCCGGTCTCCTCGTGGAGCTCCCGCGCCGCGGCGACTCCCGCGTCCTCGCCCGGCTCGACGATGCCACCCGGGATCTCCAGGGACTCGGCGGCGCGGCCGAAGCGCCACTGGCGGATGAGCACGACCGTCGCGCCCTTGCCGTCCGCTCCCGGCTCGGCCTCGATCCGCGGGATCACGTTGACCCAGCCCGCCGACCGCTGGACCAGGGCCGGGCGCCGGGCGGCGCCGGCCCGCAGCTCCTGCGCCTCGAGCTGCAGAAGGGGGTGGTCGAACTCGGTGCGCGCCGCCTCGACGCGCCAGGGACGGACCTTCATCGAGACCTCAACCTCCTACTCCTCCCGCTCGAAGGGCGGACGCAGGTACTCGAAGCGCAGGACGCGGATGGCCCGGCCGCTGAAGAAGATGAGGACGGCGACGCCGGCGCCGCTCGACAACGCCATCAGCCAACTGAACTCCCGCCAGAGCATGACGATCGCGATCGTGAGCCCGCCCACCACGACGGCCACCAGCAGCAGCCGGAAGGCGGTCCGGTCGAACGTCGGCGGCCGGATGATCGGCGACCCGTCGTCGGTGTTCTCCGGCATCCCGTGGAGTATGTCAAGGGTGGGGAGCGGAGCCGGCCTGCGGCCGGCGCAGGTCGAAGCCGCCTTCGGCGGCGGCCGGCGGGGACGCCGGCGCACCCAGTGTGAGACGACGACGGAGTTGCACACTGTGTGGGACGGCGACGGACTGGTGGGGAGCGGAGCCGGCCGGCGGGGACGCCGGCGCACCCAGTGTGGGACGACGACGGAGTCACACACGGGATGCAACGGCGTTGCACACTGGGTGCGCCGACGTCCTCGTCGGCCCTCTGACAACAACGCGCGAGGCCGAAGGCCTCGCTCCGCTCTCCGCAGCTCCCGGACCGACCCTGCCTAGCTGCCAAGCCTGGCCAGGCACTCGGCGACCACGCGGTCGGCGTCGAGACGTTCCAGGCAGGCGAAGTCGCCGCGGCTGCAGGTGCGCCGCCAGCACGGCTGGCAGTCCAGCTTCCGGTCGAGCTCCACCGCGGCGGACCGCGGTCCGTACGGGCCGTTGCGGGCCGGGTCGGTCGGTCCGAACACCGAAACGCAAGGCACGCCGAGTGCCGCCGCCAGGTGGGCGGGACCGGAGTCGCAGCCCAGGAAGAGGGCCGCGTGCCGCAGGAACGTCGCCAGTTCGCGGAGGTCGGTCGGCGGCGCCAACAGGACGCGACAGCCGTCCGCGGCGTCCGCCACGATCTCCTCCGCCGCCCGATGTTCGTCCTCGCCCGCCCAGGCGACGACCACCGGCAGGTCCCGGTCGCTTCCGAGCCGCCGGACCGCCGCCGCGAAGCGGCGCGGGGGCCAGCGCTTCGTGCGCCAGATCGTGCCGGGCGAGACGACCGCATAGCGGCCGTCGCCCAGACCATGGCGCTCGAGGAACGAGAGGGGCCCGGGCTCGGCGTACTCGGGCAGTCGCCACTCGGCGACCGGGCCGGCGGCGCCGGCGAGCCCGGAAGCGCGAAGCAGGGCCAGGTTGCGGTCGACGACGTGGCTCACATCCAGTTCGACGGCGAAGCGCCGGTTGAGAAAGAGGGCGTTCAGCTCGCGGCTGCCCATCGCCGCGCCGCCGCGGAAGCCGATCCGCTGCCGGGCGCCGCTCCACCAGGCGACCAGCCCGCTCTTGGTGAGACCCTGGACGTCGACCGCCGCGTCGTACCGGCAGCTTCTGAGTTCGCGTCGAAAGCGCCGAAGCGCGGCGAGATGCGCGCCGATGCCGCGGGCGCGCCGCGGATACAGGTGGAAACGGTCGACGCCGGCGTAGCCGCGCAGCAGGGTCGCGGCCGGTTCCTGGACCGCCCAGCCGATGAAGGCCTCCGGATGGGCGCGACGGAGCGCGGATGCGACCGGGGCCGCGTGGAGACAGTCGCCGATCGCGGAGAGGCGCACGAGCAGGACCCGGAGCGGTCGACGTTGTTGCTGCTCGCGGGTCGCCATTCCGTCAGAGCATAAGCGCAGGCGCGGGGGAGTAAGGAGCGAGGCCTTCGGCCTCGCGCGGGTCGTTCGGGAGGCCGACGAGGACGTCGGCGCACCCAGTGTGGGAGGGCGACGGAGTTACAGACTGGGTGCGCCGGCGTCCCCGCCGGCTGCCGCCGCAGGCGGCCGGGAACACGCGCCGGTCCGAAGGACCGGCTCCGCTGTGCACTGGGTGCGCCGGCGTCCCCGCCGGCTGCCGCCGCAGGCGGCCAGGAACACGTGCCGGTCCGAAGGACCGGCTCCGCTGTGGTGCGCCCGAAGGGATTCGAACCCCTGACCTACGGCTCCGGAGGCCGTCGCTCTATCCAGCTGAGCTACGGGCGCGCGAACGGGACGACTTCGGGATCGAGATGGGGTGGATGAGGGGACTTGAACCCCCAACCACTTGAACCACAATCAAGCGCTCTGCCAGTTGAGCTACATCCACCAGACATCTTCAAACCGAACTCTCAACGATCTGGCCTGCCTGGAGGGACTCGAACCCCCGACCCGCGGCTTAGAAGGCCGCCGCTCTATCCAGCTGAGCTACAGGCAGGCGAAAGCGACAGCGACAGGTTAGCCGAGGTCGAGGCTAGCGAGCGATATCGGGGCGCCCAGATTTGAACTGAGGACCCCCTGCGCCCAAGGCAGGTGCGCTACCAGACTGCGCCACGCCCCGACAGGCAAGGCGGCGAATGATAGCACCGTGGCTGCACCACATTGGAGCCGGTCCTGCGGACCGGCGCGTGTTCCTGGCCGCCTACGGCGGCAGCCGGCGTACCCAGTCTGTAACTCCGTCGCGGGTCCACACTGGGTGCGCCGGCGT
>VXUF01000047.1:0-17044 GCA_009837085.1 Holophagales bacterium | reverse complement strand
GCCGGCGTACCCAGTCTGTAACTCCGTCGCGGGTCCACACTGGGTGCGCCGGCGTCCCCGCCGGCCCTACGGGCGACACCGCGGAGCGGTGGCGCCCGGGAGAATCGAACGAGGCGAAGCCTCGTTTCCTCGTCGCCTACAGCACGTCGAGCGGGGCATAGCGGCGAATCAGCTTCCGCTTGCCGGCCTTGTCGAAGAAGACGGTCAGCTTCGCGTTTTCGCCGTCTCCGTCGAGTTGCAGGACGACGCCCTTGCCCAGGGTGGCGTGACGCACGACGGCGCCGGGTCGCAGGACGCCGGCGATCCGTTCGCTCGGCGGCTTCCGGCCACGCCGGGCGCCGGGCGGAGTCGCGGCCCGGAAGGACGAACCTCCGGCGGCACGGTCGCCAAAGAAGCCGCCGACTCCGGCGGTCCGCGGACCGCCGTAGATTTCCGTGCTCCGCGTCGTCTCGACCAGTTCCTCCGGCACGTCGGCGAGGAAGGGCGAGGGCTGCTGGTCCTGGAACTGTCCGGCGACCATCCGGCGACGGCTGAGGCTGAGGAACAGCCGCTGTTCGGCCCGGGTCATGCCGACGTAGAACAGGCGCCGCTCTTCCTCGATGTCCCGGGCCGCCAGACCGGCGTGAAAGTGCGGAAGCAGACCGTCCTCGAGACCGGTGACGAAGACGGCCGGATACTCCAGGCCCTTGGCGCTGTGAAGCGTCATCAGGGCGACGCCCAGCTCGGCGTTCAGGCCGTCCGTGTCGCTGACCAGAGAGACGTAGTCCAGGAAGTTGACGAGCGGGCTCACCGCGGGCTCGGCCCCCTCGTCGAACAGCGTCGCTTCGCCGGCGTCCTCGCGCTGCCCGTCGCCGGCCGGCGGCGCGATCCTCGCCGGTACGCCGGTCAGGCCGTGCAGGGTCTCGAAGTCGTGGGCCGAGGACACGAGCTCGTTCAGGTTCTCCAGCCGTTCCCGGGCCTCCTCGTCGCCCTTGCCGTAGAGCGCCTCGAAGCCGGCGGCGACGATCGTGCCGCGGACGAGTTCGGCCAGGGGCTGGCGCTCCGCTTCCTGGCGCAGCGCGTCGATCAGGCCCTGGAAGTTCCGGACCGCGCGCAGGCTGCGGGCCGGCAGTTCCTGCAGGGGGTCGAGCCGGATCGCGTCCCAGAGCGAGTTGCCCATCCCGGCGGCGCGCTCGAACAGCACCTGCTCGGTCCTGCCGCCGATGCCCCGCCGCGGCTGGTTCAGGATCCGGCGCAGGGACAGGTTGTCCTGCGGGTTGGCGATGACCCGCAGGTAGGCGATCAGGTCCTTGACCTCGGCGCGCTCGTAGAAGCGGATGCCGGCGACCAGGCAGTAGGGGATCTCGCCGCGCAGCAACTGGTCCTCGATCGCCCGGGTCTGCGCGTTCGTCCGCACCAGCACGGCCATGTCCCCGAACTCGAGCCCCTCCGTGCGCAGCCCCGCCAACTGCCCCACGACCCAGCGGGCCTCGTCCTCGTGGTCGCCGGCGAAGAAGACCCGCAACGGCTCGCCCGCACCCTTGTCCGTCCACAGGGTCTTGCCCCGGCGCTGTTCGTTGCGGGAGATGACGGCGCCCGAGGCGTCGAGGATGTTCTGGGTCGAACGGTAGTTCCGCTCCAGCTTGCGGACGCTGCCGCCCGGGAAGTGCTGCTCGAACCGGAGCAGGTTGTCGAGCTCGGCACCGCGCCAGCCGTAGATGCTCTGATCCTCGTCGCCGACCGCGGTCAGGCCCGAGACGGAACCGTCCGGGTCGAGCACCAGGCTCTTGACCAGCTCCAGTTGAGCCGCGTTCGTGTCCTGGAACTCGTCGACGAGCAGGTGGCGGAAGCGTCCCCGGACCCGCGCGCCGACCTCCTCGTCGTCGCGCAGCAGGCGCACGGCGAGCGCGATCAGATCGTCGAAGTCGACGCCGCCGGTACGCCGCAGCTCGGCCTGGTAGCGGCGGAACACGGCCGCGACGTGACGGTCGAAGAAGTCCTCGGCCTCCTTCTCGAAGGCGGCCGGCGTGAGCAGGCGGTTCTTCGCCCCGCTGATCCGCCCCTGGACCGCGCGCGGCTGGAACGCCTGTTCGTCGAGGTTCTCGGCCTTGAGCGACGCCTTGATCAGCCGCAACTGGTCCGGCGCGTCGACGATCGCGAAGTCCTGCCGCAGGCCCACCCGGTCGCCGTAGCGCCGCAGCAGCCGCACGCAGAAGCGGTGGAAGGTGCCGACGAAGACACTCGCGTTGCCGCCGACCAGGTCGAGCGCCCGCCCGCGCATCTCGTCCGCCGCCTTGTTGGTGAAAGTGACGGCCGCGATCCGCCACGGCTCGACCTGCCGCTCGTCGATCAGCCAGGCGATCCGGTAGGTGATGACCCGGGTCTTGCCCGATCCGGCGCCGGCGACGACGAGCAGCGGGCCGCCGTCGTGGGTTACCGCCCCGAGCTGTTCCGGGTTCAGGCGGGAACGGAAGTCCACGCCGTCACCGGGGCCGGCGCTTGATGTTCTTCTGGCGCGCCCGCCCCACCGCGAGCGTCTCCTCGGGCACGTCCTTCGTGATCACCGATCCGGCGCCGGTGTCGGCGCCGGCGCCGACCTCGACCGGCGCCACCAGGATGCAGTCGCTGCCGACGAATACACCCTCGCCGATCACGGTCCGCCTCTTATACTTGCCGTCGTAGTTGCAGGTGATGACCCCGGCGCCGATGTTGGCGCCGGCGCCCACCGAGGCGTCGCCCAGGTAGGCGAGATGGGACGCCTTGACTCCGGGACCCAGCGTCGCCTTCTTGACCTCGACGAAGTTGCCGACCCTGGCGCCGTCCTCGAGCACGGCCTCCGGCCGCAGGCGCGCGAAGGGACCGATGGTGCAGTCCGAGGCGACGCGCGCGCCGTCGAGCACCGAGTAGGGCAGCACCTCGACGCCGTCGTCCAGAACGCTGTCGCGGATCCAGGCGCCGGTGTGGACGGTGCAGCCGCTTCCCACGCTGGAGGCGCCGAGCAGGGTGACGTTCGGGTGCAGCACCGAGTCGGCGCCGACGGTCACGCCGGCGTCGAGCCAGACGCTCTCCGGGTCGAGGACGGTGACGCCCGCGGCGAGCAGAGCCTCGACGCCGCGCCGGTAGACGACGCGCTGAACGGCGGCGAGGTCGGCGCGCGAGTCGACTCGCAGCACCTCCGAGGCATCCTCGACCCGGACCGCCGCCACCGGATGCTCGCGGGCGGCAGCCGAGACGGCATCGGTCAGGCGGGAACCGCCCTGGGCGTTGCCGGGATCGACCTTCTCGAGCCACTTGAAGATCTCCGGAACCGGGAGCGCGTAGTGACCGGCGTCGACGCCGCAAGGCTCGAGCGCGTCCTCGTCGGCGACCGCCAGGCTCCCCCAGCCGGCGCCGGCAGCCTCGAGCAGGGCGCGCAGGGTTGCCGGACGGACCAGGGGTGTGTCGCCCGGGAGCACCAGGACCAGCCCCTCGGACGGCAGAGCGCCGCGAGCCGTCGACAGAGCGTGCGCCGTGCCGCGCTGCTCCGCCTGCTCCACCCAGACGATGTCGCCCGCGCCCGCGTCTTCATCTTCGAGCACCGAACGGACCCGGTCCGCCCCGCTCCCGACGACGACGCAGATCGGCGCGCAACCGACCTCGCGCGCGGCCTGCACGACCCACGACACGAGCGGCCTGCCGCCCACCCGGTGAAGGACCTTCGGCTGTTCCGAACGAAGCCGTTCGCCACGACCGGCAGCGAGGACGACGGCCGCGACGGTGCTGGACGTCAATTCAGTCGCTGTGGTCATGGACGAGGCTCAGGAAGCGCTCGTCTTCGTTGAGGGAAGCGAAGTCCGTGTCGTGAAAGGCCCGCACCCGGTTCGTCGGATCCAGCTCGACCGCCTTCGCGAGCGAATTGAGCGCCGGCTCCGCTTCGCCCTGGAGCGCGCGGATACAGGAAGCGAGGTAGACGAAACGACCGTCCCTGGTACGCGACCCCGCCGTACAGATCTTCAGGGCGCCTTCCAGGTCGCCGTCGTTCCGGGCCATGACGGCCTCGAGAAACGCGTCGTCACGCTTCCCGTCCTTCGACGCTTCGGCCCGGTCGCATGCCGCCAGGTAGTCCCCGGCGCGGCTGGTGAGCCGGCTCTCCGCCCCCGAGGCGACCACCGCCTCGAACTCGGACCGGGCCTTGTCGATCTGATCCGCGTGGAACAGCTCGATGCCCGACTCCAGCTTCTTCACGGCGGCGTCCACCGCCTCCGATCGCGCTTCCTGCCCAGCCCCGCTACTCACGATCGCCTACCTCCGCCTCGAAGCCTTGCCGACCATTCGGAATGCGCAACCCTAGCGCATCGGAATGTAGTCCTCCCGGAGCAACGCGTAGAGGTAGTGATCGGTGCGCCGGCCCTGCAGAACGAAGTAGGAACGGAGCTTCCCCTCGCGCACGAATCCCAGCTTCTCCAGGACCTTGCGGGAAGCGTCGTTGTCGATGGCGCAACGGGCCTCCAGCCGTTCCAGCGGCGTGCGCAGCAGGAGTTCCGGCAGCAACTGGCCGAGCGCGGCCGTCATCGTGCCGCGGCCCTGATGCCGGGTCGCCAGCGCGTAGCCGAGTTCGCCCAGGCCGTGCTCCCAGTTGACGACCGCCAGAGTGATCCAGCCCGAGCGTTCGCGGTCGGCTTCGATCATCCAGGTGTAGCGGTCGCCGCGACCGCGGTAGACGTCCCTGGGGCGCTGCGCCGCCAGGTCCGCGCGCAGCCTGGCGACCGACACATTCTGGAGGGGCTGGTAGCGGCGCACGGCGGGCTCGGCGCGCCAGCGACGGAGGAACGCCGCATCCGACGGCTGGGCCGGCCGCACGACGACGTCGACGGCGGGAGGAGGCGGTGGATGACGTGTCAGGGGGCTGGTCATCGCCGGGGCGGCTACGTGGTTCCGGCACGGCGCCCCAGCCGGGGCAGGGCGCCGCCGAGGGCGATCAGGCTATACCCCTGCGCGAAGAGGTAGAGAAAGGGCAGCGACCACCAGCGCCCGTAGACGCCCGCGGCGGCGACGCAGACCCAGAAGTAGAGCGCGAGCGTCGCTTCGCCCCAGAGACTCCACACGGCCCCGGACCGGTAGAGCGCCGGCGGGTTCCGGGCGGCCGCCGGGATCTTCGGCGTGCGCGCGAAGACGCCGCCCCGGCGCAACAGCCCGCTGATCGTCGCGGCCGAGTTGTTGAGCGACAGGCCGATGCCGATGGACATCGCCAGCGGCACCTCGAACCAGAACCTGGAGCCCCTCCGCCCCGCCCGGCGCTGGCCGGCGGCGTAGCAACCGGCTACCGCCACCGTCCCGAGCAGAAACAGCGGCGCGTCGATCCACAGCAGCAGGTGCGGCGACTCCTGCCGCTCCAGGATCGCCGGCAACAGGAGGAGCCCGAGAGCCACGAGCAGCGGATAGCAGATGCCCGAGGTGAGGTGCGCGGCAGCCGCCAGCTTGACCCGCGGCCTCACCGCGCTGCGCAGGATGGGCCCGAGGAGCTTGCGCATCGTCTGAGCCGATCCGCGGGCCCAGCGGTGCTGCTGACTCTTGAAGTCGTTGACCCGGGCCGGCAGCTCCGCCGGCACCGCGAGGTCCGTCATCAGCATGAAGCGCCATCCGGCGAGCTGCGCCCGGTAGGAGAGATCGAGGTCCTCGGTCAGGGTGTCGACCTGCCAGCCCCCCGCGTCCTCGATCGCGCGCCGCCGCCATACGCCGGCGGTGCCGTTGAAGTTGAAGAAACAACCCGCCCGGTAGCGGGCCGCCTGCTCGACCAGGAAGTGCCCGTCCAGCAGCACCGCCTGGGCGCGGGTCAGGAGCGAGTCCTTGCGGTTCATGTGGCCCCAGCACGCCTGGACCATGCCCAGCCCGGGATCGCGGAACGCCGGCACCGTCCGCCGCAGGAAGTCCGCTTCCGGCACGAAGTCGGCATCGAAGATCGCGACCAGCTCTCCCCGCGCCTGCTCCAGGCCGGCCGCGAGAGCGCCGGCCTTGAACCCCTGCCGGTCTTGCCGTCGCAGGTGCCGGATGACCGGTAGCGGCCGGTCCCGCTCCGACGCCCGGGCGAGCTCCGCCTCGACCCGATCAGCAGTGTCGTCGGTCGAATCGTCGAGGATCTGGACTTCGAGCCGGTCCGCGGGGTAGTCGAAGTCGAGAACGGCGGCGATCAGCCGCGGGGCGACGTAGCGCTCGTTGTAGATCGGCAGTTGGACGGTGACGAGCGGCCACGCGACATCCCCCTGCGCGCTATCTTGGACGCCAGCGGAGTCCGCGCCGCCACCCTCGCCGTCGACCGACGATCGCGACAGACGAAGCACCAGGAGCAGGACGAGCCGATGCAGTCCGTAGAGAGCGAGCGTACCGAGAACCGCGTAGTAGACCGGTAGAAGCACGGACCTAGACGATATGGCAAGGCGACGAGGGCTCGGTGCCGCAGGACTGGGTGTAGCCACCTGGCCCCTGCTGGCCTGCTTCGGCGGGCTGCTCGTGCTCGACCGCGCCGGGTTCGTTCCCGCGCCGGGCGCTCCGGGTGCCGGCATCGCCTTTCTGCTCGTGCTGCTCCTAGCGTTCGGCGCGCTGTGGTGGGGACTGCGGCGCCTGGGCGCAGCGACGGCGGCGGCCGGCGACGTTCCAGTCGCGGGCGTCCTGGCGGTGGCCGTCGTGCTCCGCCTGCTCGCACTGCCGCTGGCGCCGAGCCTCTCGGACGACGTCTACCGGTACCTGTGGGACGGTCGGGTCGCCGCCTCCGGGGCGAACCCGTATCTGCTGACGCCGGACGACGAGAGCCTCGCCGGACTGCGCGACGACCTGTGGGAGACGACCGCGCATCGCGACGTCGCCACGGTGTATCCGCCGTTGGCGCTGGGGATGTTCGCGGGCGCTGCTTCCCTGCCACGACCTTTCCTGGCGTACAAGCTGGCGCTTGCCGCCGTCGACCTGGCCGGTTGCGCGATGCTGCTGTTGCTGGCTCGGCGGCGCGGCAATGCGTGGATGGCCCTCGCCTACGTTTGGAACCCGCTGCTCGTCGTCGAGGGCGCCGGCATGGGGCATGTCGACGTGCTCGGGGCTTCGCTGGTCATTGGTTGCGTGTGGTTGCTGTCGGATGGCGGGCGGAGGAAAGGTGGCCGGCCTGACGGCCGGCCCGATTCCGAAGCCGCCTCCGGCGGCAGCCGGCGGGGACGCCGGCGCACCCAGTGTGCGATGTCGACGGAGTCACAGACTGGGTGCGCCGAAGGCCTCGCTCCGCCGGGACGCCGCAGCACCCAGTGTGCGATGTCGACGGAGTCACAGACTGGGTGCGCCGACGTCCTCGTCGGCCTTCCGAAAGACACGCGCGAGGCCGAAGGCCTCGCTCCGCCGGGACGCCGGGGCACCCGGTGGGTGGTGGCCGGGGTGGTGGCTGCGCTTGCTGTGCTGGCCAAACTCGTGCCTCTGGCGGTGCTGCCGCTCTGGTGGCGGGGCGCTGGCGGACAGAGGCGGCGGTTCGCGGTCGGCGCCGTCTCGCTGCTCTTGCCGGCGGCGGTCGGCGTGCTGTTGTGGACCCGCGGCGTTCCGCCCGGTCTGGTCGAGTACGCGCTGCGCTGGGAGTACAACGGCCCTCTCTACGAGCCGCTGTGGCGCCTGATCGGAACGCTGCGGCTCGACCTCGCCGTTTCCGGGGTCGTCCACCTGGTGCGGGTGATCTTCGGCGGCGAGGTCGGGGCGACGCCCTGGAGCACGCTCTACTCCTACGCCTATCCGCAGTTCCTCGCCCGCGTCGTGCTCCTGGCCGCCGGCGCCGTGCTCTGGCTCCGCCTCTGGCGGCGACGCCCGGAACCGGCTCGGGCGGCCTTCGGGGCGTTCGCCGTCGTGCTCCTGATGAGCCCCACGTTCTACCCCTGGTACCTGATCTGGATCCTCCCCTGGGCCGCGCTGACCGGCGCCCGCGCCGTCCTCGCGCTTGCCGCGACCCTGCCCCTGGCGTACCTTCCCGCCCTGGCCGGACTGCCGTACTTTCCCTGGGTCTACGGCGCCGTCTGGCTGCCGCCGCTGATTCTGCTGCTGCTCGCGCGCCGGCGTCCCGAGCCCCCGTCACCATGAAGTACCGCCTGCTGATCGCCTACGACGGGTCGGACTACGCCGGCTGGCAGCGCCAGGACAACGCCCTGGCCGTGCAGCAGGTCGTGGAGGAAGCCGTGGCGGCGATTGCGGGCCAGGAGGTCACCGTCCACGGCGCCGGCCGCACCGACGCCGGCGTGCACGCCGCCGGCCAGGCCGCGCATCTCGACCTCCCGGCGGGGAACCTGCCGTCCGGCGAGACCCGCCGGGCGCTCATTCACGGCGTGAACCACCATCTCCCGGCCGCGATCCGGGTGCTTTCCGCCGATCCCGTCGACGATTCGTTTCACGCCCGCAAGAGCGCGTCGTTCAAGGTCTACGGCTACCGGCTCTGCACCGCGCCGGTGATCGATCCGTTCCGGGCGCCCTTCGTCGTCCCGGCGCCACGCCGACTCGATCTCGAGTCGATGAAGGCGGCCGCCTCCCTGATCCGCGGGCGGCACGACTTCGCGGCCTTCGCCAAGGCCGGCGGCGGCCACGGCAGCACGGTGAGGACGATCCACGAAGCGCGATGGACCGAACAGGGCGACGAGATCCGGTTTCGCGTCGCCGGCGACGGGTTCCTGCGCGGCATGGTCCGCGCCCTGGTGGGCACGACCCTGGAGGTCGGCCTCGGCCGCCGCTCGCCGGACGATCTGGCCGCTCTGCTCGGCGGTCGGCCGCGCGCCGAGGCGGGCCCGAACGCGCCCGCCCGCGGCCTTTGCCTGGAGCGCGTGGAATACGATCACGCCAAATGAAACGCGTCGTCACGGGCGTCGTGACCGCGGCGCTGGCAGCCGCCCTCGTCCTCTACCTCGACCCCGTCCTGTTCGGAGTGGCGGTCACGCTCGTGGTTCTCGTGGCAGCCGCCGAGTACAGCTCGCTGGTGCAGCGGATCGTCGTCTCGCGGACCGTCAGCTGGGCGCTCTGGCTCGCGGTCGGCGTCCTCGCCCTGGCCGACACGACCGCGAACGAACTGATCGACGTGCCGCTGCCGGCCGGCCTGACCGGCGCCGGCACCTGGTTCGCCGCCGCGGCCCTCATCCTCGCCCTGGCGACGGCGGTCGGCCTCGCCAGCCATGCCGACATCCGCGATCGGCTCCTGACCTCGGCACTGTTCACCTACGGCGCCCTCTGGCTCGGCCTGTTCCTGGTCGCCGCGATCAACCTCCACGTCGTCGAACCGGTGCTCCTCCTGTGGGTCCTGGTCGTCGCCTCCCTCGGCGATATCGGCGCCTACTACGGCGGCCGTCTGCTCGGACGCCGGCCACTGGCGCCGGTGCTCAGCCCGAAGAAGACGATCGCCGGCGCGGTGAGCGGCCTGGCCGCCAGTTGCGCCGCCGGCGTCGCGGTGGTCCTGGTGTGGCGCGGCCCCGATGCCCTCGGCCTGGACGTCCCCGTCCTGGCGCTGCTCTGCGGCGGCGCGGGACAGGCCGGAGACCTGGTCGAGTCGATGCTCAAGCGGGCGGTGGCGGTCAAGGACACGGGCGCCCTGCTGCCCGGACACGGCGGGCTGCTGGACCGCCTCGACAGCGTTCTGCTGGCGACGCCCCTGTTCTACGTTGCCGTCCAGGCCGGTGCGACGCCGTCGCTCCTGCCGTGAGCGTGCGACGGCTCGCCGTACTGGGCGCCACCGGCTCGGTCGGTGAAGCCGCCCTCGCCGTCGCGCGCCGGCACCCCGACCGGCTCGGCGTCTCCCTCCTGGCCGCCGGCGGCACCCGACCGGCCCGGCTCCTGGAGCTGGCCCGGGAGTTCCGCCCCCGCCGGATCGTCGTCGCAACGGCGGAAGCCGCGGAGGCGATTCGCGGCGAGCTGCCAGCGGGCACCGACCTCCGTTGCGGCGAGCCGGCACTGGTCGACGCGGTCGGTGCCGGCGGCATCGACCTGGTGCTGACCGCGATCGTCGGCGCCGCCGGGCTCAGACCCGCCGCGGCGGCCCTCGCGGCGGGCGCCGACCTGGCGCTCGCGAACAAGGAGGCGATGGTCGCCGCCGGCCCTCTCCTGCGCCGGCTGGCGGCCGACTCGGACGCGAAGATCCTGCCGGTCGACAGCGAGCACGCCGCGATCCACCAGGCGCTGCGCGCGGGGCGGCGCCGGGAGGTCAGGCGCCTGGTGCTGACCGCCTCGGGCGGCCCGTTCCTCGACCGTGACCCGGCGACCCTGGACACGGTCACACCGACCGAGGCCACCGCCCATCCGACCTGGAACATGGGGGCCAAGATCAGCGTCGACTCCGCGACGTTGATGAACAAGGGGCTGGAACTGATCGAGGCGAGTTACCTGTTCGACGTTCCGGGATCCCGGATCGACATCCTCATCCACCCGCAATCCCTGGTTCACTCGATCGTCGAGTTCCGGGACGGCAACTCGATCGCCCAGATCTCGGCCAACGACATGGAGTACCCCATCCGCTACGCCCTGTCCCATCCCGAACGCTGGCCGCGCTTCAACGACGGCGCCGCGAGCGGACTGAGCGAGCTGCTGGAGTCGACCTCCGAGCTCCAGTTCAGGAAGGTCGACCCGGAGGCCTTTCCGGCGCCGTCCCTGGCCCGCGAGGCGCTGGTGCGCGGGAACGGCGCGCCGGCGGCGCTCAACGCGGCGAACGAAACGGCGGTGGCGGCGTTCCTGGGCGGGGCGGCGCCCTTCACCGCCATCGTGCCGGCGGTGGCGGAGGTGCTCGACCGCCACGGCCGGGAAGCCGGCGGCGCGGAGCCGGCGACGATCGACGAGGCCCTGGAGTGGGATTCCTGGGGCCGCCGCCACGCCCGGGAAGTCCTCGCGCAGCTTCGCGGTTAGCATCGCTTAGCGAGGCAGATCCAGAAGCCGGCGCTTCGCGCCGGATGCCGGCGGGGACGCCGGCGCACCCAGTTCTGCCGCGCTAGCTGGCACGATGAACTTCCTCAGCAACACGCTGGCCTTCCTGGCCGTGATCGGAGTGATCATCTTCGTTCACGAGTTGGGCCACTTCCTGGCCGCGAGGCTGTTCCGAATCAGGGTCCGGGTCTTCTCGATCGGCATCGGTTCCCGCCTCTGGGGCTTCGAGCGCGGCGGCACGGAGTACCGCCTCGCCATGATTCCGCTCGGCGGCTATGTCGCCTTCTCGGGAATCGACGCCGCGAACCCGACCGGCGACGCGGGCGACTTCACCGCCAAGCCGCGCTGGCAGCGGATGATCGTGCTCCTGGCCGGCCCGGCGGCCAACGTCGTGCTGTCGATCGTCCTGATCGCGGCGGTGCTGATGGCCGGAACCGAGCTGGCCGGACCGCGGGACCTGAGCACCGAGATCGGCGGCGTGGCGCCCGAGTCGGCCGCGGCCGAAGCCGGGCTGCAGGCGGGCGACGTGATCCTGCGCCTGGACGGCGAGGACGTGTCCGACTGGCGGGATCTCTCGAACACCGTGCTGATGTCGCCGGAACGCCGACTCGCGATCGACTTCGTGCGCGACGGCGAAGCGCTGAGCACCGTGCTCGTTCCCCGCCGGATGCCCCGCTACGAGCTGGGCGACGCGGGGCTCTACGCCAGCCTCCTGCCGCGGGTGCGCCAGGTGTTCGAAGACACTCCGGCCGAGCAGGCCGGGCTGCGCTACGGAGACACGCTGTACGCGGTCAACGGCCATCCCGTCGCCGACGCCGACGACTTCCGCCGGCTCGTCGAGCCGCGAGCGGGCGAGGAGGTCAGCATCGAGATCGGCCGCGGCGGGGACCGTCTGCTCGTCGAACTGGTGCCCGAGAACGAGGCCGGGGTCGGCCGGGCCGGCATCGCGATCAGCCACTTCTCCTATCAGCGGGTCGGCGCGGTCGCGGCGATCGCGGAGAGCGCGCGGATCAACTGGGAGACGACGACCGAGATCTTCGGCTTTCTGGGCGGCCTGGTCGAACGACGCGTCTCGCCGCAGAGCGCGCTGGCCGGTCCGATCGAGATCAGCCGGATCAGCGGTCAGGCGGCCCGAAGGAGCTTCAGCGACCTCGTGTTCCTGATCGCCCTGATCAGCCTGAACATCTGCGTCCTGAACCTGCTCCCGATCCCGCTCCTCGACGGCGGCCAGCTCGTCATCCTGCTGCTCGAGAGCGTGCTGCGACGCGACCTCTCGCTACAGGTCAAGAACCTGGTCACGCAGTTCGGCCTGGCGGTGGTCGTCGCCATCATGTTGTTCGCGATCTACTCCGACCTGGTGAAGAACCTGCCCGGCCTCGGGCGCTGAAGGCGGTTCGAAGATGACGGCCGGCAGGCTCCCGGACTGGATCGGCAGGGCGGTACGCCATCCCTGGCTCAGGCGGAGCGTCCTCTTCACGGCGTACGGGGGCTTGCTCGTCGCCCTGCTGGGTACTTCGTCCTACCTGGCGCTCTCGAACTTCGTCCGCAGCGGCGTCATCGCCGTGCCCGACCTGGTCGGCCTCGACCGAGGCCAGGCCGAAGCCGGCCTCGCCGCCGCGGGCCTGGCGTTGCAGCGGGTGGAGGACGACCGCTACGACGAGGCGGTCCCGGCCGGCCATGTGCTCCGGCAGGACCCACCCGCCGGCAGCGCGGTCAAGGAGGGCAGCGGCGTGGTCGTCTACCTGTCGCGGGGCCGGGAGCTCGTCGAGACGCCGGACCTGAGCGGCCAGGTCCTGCAGACGGCCCAGGTGAGTCTCACGGCCTCCGGCCTGCAGATGGGCAGGAGCCGGAGCGTGTTCGCCGAGTCCGGTCAGCCCGGCACCGTCGTCCGGCAGGATCCTCCCGCCGGCAGCCCGATCGACCCCTCGTCCCAGGTGGACCTGATGGTCAGCCTGGCCAACCCCGGCGCGATGTACGTCATGCCGGACCTGATCGACCTGCCCGAGGACCCGGTCCGCGACTTCTTCGAGACGCGCGGATTCCGACTCGGAAGGGTAAAGTACGAACCCTACGAAGGCGTCCCAGCCGGGATCATCCTGCGTCAATACCCGCTCCCGGGCCACCCCCTGCGGCAGAGCGATTCGATCGCCCTCGTGGTAGCCGCGCAGGACAGTCGCTGAACCCGCCCCAGTCCGCCCGCAAGCACGGCCGCCCGCAAGAACCTGAACGATGAAGATTGCGCCTTCGATCCTGGCGGCGGACCTTGCCGACCTCGCCTCAGCAGTCAGACTCTGCGAGGACGGCGGCGCGCAGCTCATCCACGTCGACGTGATGGACGGTCACTTCGTGCCCAACCTGACCTTCGGCCCGCCGGTGATCGTCGATCTGGCCAGGCGCACGCGCGTCGGCTTCGACATCCACCTGATGGTCTCGAACCCGGAGGCGCTCCTGGACCGGTATCTGGACAGCGAGCCGGCCTGGGTGTCGATCCACCACGAGGTGACGGAGGAGCCGGGACGGCTTGCGGCGCGCATCCGCGAGCGCGGCGCCGGCGCCGGCGTGGCGATCAACCCGGCGACGCCGCTGGACGAGCTCCTGCCCTACCTGGAGCAACTGGACTTCGTGCTGCTGATGTCGGTCGTTCCCGGTTTCGCCGGCCAGGCCTTCCACCCCGAGGTGCTGGACAAGGCCCGGCGCCTCCGCGCCCTGGTCGACGAACGGGAACTGCCGGTGAGCATCGAGATGGACGGCGGCATCAAGCCCGGCAACCTGGACGAGGTGGCGGCCGCCGGTGTCGACGTGGCCGTCGTCGGTTCCGGCGTCTTCGCCGCGGACCGGCCGGTCGAAACCCTGGTCGCCCTCCGGCGGCAGGCGGGCGAATGAACCGTCGCCGCGCCATCCTGCTGGCGGCCGCGCTGGGCCTCGTCGCCGGCTGCGGTGGGGTCAGGGACGCCCCCATTCTGCGGCTCTCGTCGGCCGAGGCCCTCGAGATCGGCAAGCAACTGCTGGAGGAGGAGAAGTTCACGCAGGCGCGCGAACACCTCGTCCACGCCTTCGAGGTCGAGCCGAACTCCGAGACCGGGCGCGAAGGGCTGCTGCTGGCCGCGGACGCCCTGTTCCTGCGCGGCGGCTACCAGTCGTACGTCGAAGCCGAGCAGCGCTACCGGGACTTCCTGAACCGGTTCCCGACCTCCGACCAGGCGGCCTACGCGCAGTTCCGGCTCGCGGCCTCGCTCGCCGAACGGATGGAGAAACCGGACCGCGATCAGCAGACGGCCCGGGTGGCGCTGACCGAGTTCGAGAACGTCCGCCGGCTGTACCCGACCAGCCAGTTCGCCGGTCAGGCGGCCCAGCGAATCGTCGAGGTCCGCAACCACCTCGCGGAGCACGAGTTCGTCGTCGGGACCTTCTACTACCGCTTCCGCACTCCCACCGCCGCCGGCGTTCGCTTCAGGGAGATGCTGGAGCAGTACCCGGACTACCCGGAACCCGACAAGATCCTCGCTCACATGTGCCTCACCTATCGCCTGGTGCTGGAGCAGATTCCGAGCAGACTGGGACTCGACCGCTACGAGTACCTCAGAGAAGCCTGCGATCGACTGCGGAACGAGTTTCCGGGCAGCCCCTGGCTCAAGAAGGCGCCTTCGGAGGAGCAGCTCCGGAAACTGCGAACCAGGCTGCCGGACACGCCCGCCGGGCTTGACCGGAATCGACCGGGTCCGCCCGCCGACGAGAACTAGCCAACTAGCCGTCCGTTTCGCCCGGAATCCGGGCCTTGCGGAGGGCACGGAACACCGGTACCTTGTGCTAAAATCGACGTTTCGGCATGTGACTCGCGTTGAAGCCACTCAGCCCAGACGACCGCCCTCCGGACGACGCGACCGAAGATCTCAACGGCCAGCTTGATCGCCTGGTGAATCAGTTGGCTTCCCAGGGTGTCACCCTGGCACAGGCCCGCCAGATCTTCGAACGGCAGTTCATTCTCGCTTCCCTACGACTCAACCACGGCAACATCACCAACTCGGCAAACCACCTGGGTCTCCATCGCAACACGCTGCGAAACAAGGTCGCCACGCTTCAGATACAAGCCACCGACTACCGAGGCTCCAGCAAGAGGATTCAGTCGAGATAACGCCCCGACGACGCATCGCAGGCTCGCCCGCCCGGACCTCCATCCGGCGACATCGGACTGGCACACAGCTTGCTCCCTTGCAACGTGGTCAGGCGCTCCCGCTGGCAATGAGCGCCTGACGCCGTCAAGAAACGTACCCATCCGCCAGCGATTCCACGGCGCCCACGACGGCGCCGACGATCCCATGACTTCCCAGAAGCTCCGTCTCAGCACCCGGGCGATTGCCATGACGATCGCGACGGCGGCCATTTTGGCCGGCGCGCCCCGCGAAACCGCGACCGGTCGGCACATGGAACCGTTGCCCATGTCACCCCCTCTGGAGGACGTCGTTCTCTTCGAGCAGATTCGGGCGTGGCTCGAACCGTCCGCCGACGCCGCCTCCGCCTACCTGGGCAGGGGTCCGCTGTACGAGCGGATCCCGTCGCGCCGCGAGAGCTTCGAGCTGTTCATCGGCGCCGCCGACGAGGACGCGGTCCGCGACCGGATGCGCCGGGTTCCGTACGGTGGCCTGATCCTCAGCGCCTCCGCGCGTCACGGCGTTGACCCACTCCTGGTGGCGGCCATCGTCCAGGCCGAATCCTCGTTCGATACGAAGGCGGTCTCGCCCGAGGGCGCCCTCGGTCTGATGCAGATGATGCCGACGACGGCGGAGCAGTTGGGAGTCGCCGATGCCTACGACCCCGGCCAGAACCTCGACGCGGGCGTGAGCTACCTGGCCTACCTGCTGCGCCGCTTCGACGACGACCTCGTCCTGGCTCTCGCGGGCTACAACGCGGGTCCCGGGGCCGTCGATCGGTTCGGCGGCCTGCCCCCCTTCCGCGAGACGCGTGGGTTCACCAACAGCGTGCTCCGCGTCTACATCGCGCACCATCGCGCGGCCTGGGCCGCCGTCAACCCGGACGGGCTGGACTTCGCGGTGCTGGCGGGCGGCTAGCTGCTCTTCGCGCCCGACGAAGACGCGTTTTCCTCCTCCAGCTCGGAGGAGTCGTCGCCCCGCAGCCCCCGCTTGAAGTTGCGGATGCCCGCACCCCTCCCCCGGCCAAGCGGCGGCGGCTTGCGGCCGCCGGAGAGGACCATCAGGCTGGCGAAGATGATGGGGAGCGGGTGGATGCCAATGGAAGGCATGGGGTTCTCCTGTTGAACGTCGGGCCCGAACCGGGACTCTAGCAGTTACGCCGGCTGCCCGGGCGCTTCGCCCGCAAGCGCCGCCCACTCGCGGCGCAGGCGGGGAGCGAGTTCACGGCCCTCGGGAAGAGCGTCCAGCGCGTCGAAGAACCGCCGCAGGGCGGGCCGGATCAGCGGCAGGTGACGGTCGTTGCCGAGCGCGGCGAAGTGCGCGAACGTGCCGGCGATCTTGAGCATCCGCTGCGCAACGGCTGCGTTGTACAGGGCAAGCTCCTCGACGTCTTCCCGCAGAACCTCCAGATAGCCCCGCCGCTGGGCGGCGGAGAGGGTCAAGCTGTCGTTCAGAAGCGAGGCCAGGTCGTAGTGCGGCGGGCCAAGCCGCAGGTCCTGGTGATCGATCACGACGATCCCGGGTTCGGTCCCTTCCCGATCCGGGGCCCGCGGCATCAGGTTGCGAACCATGAAGTCCCGATGACAGGGCACGGGCGCGGCGGAGCCGAGACGCTCGCACACGACGTCGCACACGGCACGTACCTGCCCGGCCAGAGTCGCGTCCCGCACCAGGCCGCGCGGCTCGAGAAAGCGCTCCCAGGTCAGGTCGAGTTCCGTCATCAGCAGGTCCCGGTCGAGCGGCGGCGAGCCCAGAGCGTGCACGCTGCCGGGCGAAAGGAGCTGGATCCGGCCAATCAGCGCCACCGCCTCCGTCAGGCAGCGGTCGAGCGCCGCCGGACCGAGACCGCCGCCCTGCCACTGGTCGAAGATCGTCCGCGGTCCCAGGTCTTCCAGGAGGATCCACACGGGCTCGCCGAGCGAGTGCCGCTCGACGCCCGGCAGCGGCACGCCAACCGAGTTCAGCTGTTCCGTCGCGTCCAGGAACCGCGACGCCACGTCGGCCAAATCGTCCGGATAGGCGCAGAC
>VXUF01000043.1 GCA_009837085.1 Holophagales bacterium | reverse complement strand
GGATGAAATGGCGCGGGAACTGTCCGAACTCCCAAAGGCGGCGGCGGGCGACCGCGAGATTGCACCCGAAGTCGCCATCGCGGCACGGGGATGGCGGGAAGCACGAGAGGCTCGTGCCGTACGGGAACGACTCGGACCCGGCGACCCTCCGGAGGCGACCCTCACGAAGGACGCCGAGCCGGTCGCGCGGCGCGCCCTGACGGTCCTGGAACTGCCGCCGCTCGGGTCGTCCGCCGAGCTCGAACGACGCATCCAGAAGCTCGTCAACGAGCAGAAGGAGCTCATGGCTCAACTCGAAGCCAACTCTGGTTTCGGCAAGTGGCCCTGGATCGGCGCGCCGGCCGGCGGCCTGGTGGGTGTGCTGGGGGTTCTCGATCTGCTCCCACGGCTGATCGGCGCCGCTGGATGGCTTCTTGCCATCCTCTGCTTCGCTCTCATGTACCGCGCACAGCGGCGGACCTCCCGTCCCCGCCCCTACGAACAGATCGACCGGGGGGGAGCACTGGCCGATGCCAGAGCCGAACTCAGGGAGCTGAAGCGGCAGCACGCGGCCAGGCAGAGACAGCTCGAAGCCGCGACCCGCGAGTTCACGGAGCTCGGCATCGAAACCGTTCCGGAGGCCGTGCGTGCCGCCCTCGAGGCGCGCGAAAAGCGGAACGCATGGGACCGGGAACAGGCGACCTGGGAACGTCGCATGGCCTCCGCACGCACGGACGAAGCAGCCGCCGAGAAAACGCTCCGCGCCGCCTTGACCGATCGCGGCCTTGAAGATCCCCAGGCAGGAGTCGGCGACCTGTTCCATCGTTACCAGCAGGCCTGTCGACGAAGCGCGGAGCTGGCCGCCGGCACCGATCGGCGCGAAGCCCTCGCCTCGCGGCTGGAGGCCCGGCGGCAGGCCGAGCGGTCGGCAGCGACGCAGCGACAGAACCGTGAAGCGGCTGAGACCCGCTTTCGCACCGCGCTGACCGCGGCCGGTTTCGCCGGCGACTCGAACGACGAGCCGGAACTCTGGGCCGACGACTGGCTCGCCGACCGCGAACGCCGATCAGGACAACGACACAGGGACTGGGGCCGCCTGCAACACCTGCTCGATGGCCGCGATCGCCAGAGCCTTCTGGACGAACGCGCGGAGATGGCCGCAACTCTCAAGGCCATCGCCGGCACCGAGTCCGAACCGGCCGCGGAACTCCAGGGACTGACTCCGCCCGAACTGGAACGCAAGCTGGCTGTAGCGCGCTTGGAAGCCGACAAGGCCGGAAGAGAAGTCAGCCGGTACGAAGGTCAACTCGCCGCCGACGCCGACCTCCCGGCGCTCGCCGAGCTCGAGGAGGAACTTGCTGCCGCCGAGCACGAAGTCAGGCTCCTGCGCCGGGCCGGCGAGATCGTCGGCACGGCCACGACACACCTCGAGGCGGCCCAGGAAGAGGTCCATCGAATGCTCGCGCCCGACCTCCGAGAAGCACTGTCCGACCGGTTGGGCCTCGTTACCGGAGGACGGTACTCGGCAGTTCGCATCGATCCGGAAGAGGGTCTCGAAGTCCAACTCGAGGTCGAGGACGGGGAGTATCGCTCAGCCTCGGAACTGTCCCATGGCACCGTCGATCAGGTCTACCTGCTGCTTCGCATCGGCCTTGCCGAGGCTCTCGGCGACAAGAAGGAGTCCGCGCCCCTGTTCCTTGACGACGCCACCGTGCACATCGATTCAGATCGCACCATGCGTTTCCTCGATCTGCTCCTCGCGCTCAGCAAGGAGCGGCAGATCGTGGCCTTCAGCCAGGAGGAAGAGGTGCGGGCGTGGGCCGAGCGGCGTCTCGCCGGAGACGCACGGCATCGCCTCATCGAACTCGACCGGCAAGGGCAGCCAATCGGACCCGGCGACGGTGCCGTGCCCGGCGCGCCGGCCGACGCCGACGAAGCCGAACCGGAACGCCAGCACTCCCTTCTATAATCGCCGCCCCATGCAGCGGCTGCTGATCGCCAACCGCGGCGAGATCGCGGTACGGATCGCCCGCGCGGCGATGGATCTGGGAATCGCCACGGTCGCGATCTACTCCGAGGACGACGCCAACGGACTCCACCTGCGGATCGCCGACGAGGCCGTAGCACTCGGCGGACGCGGGGTTCGGGCCTACCTCGACATCGAGGACGTGGTGGCCAAAGCCGCCGAGGCGAACTGCGACGCGATCCACCCGGGCTACGGCTTCCTGGCCGAGAACGCCGACTTCGCCGCCGCCTGCGCAGAGGCCGGCATCACGTTCGTGGGCCCGCGGCCGGAGGTCCTCGAGCTGTTCGGCGACAAGGGCCGGGCGCGCACGGCCGCGAGCGCCGCTGACGTGCCCGTGCTGCGGGGCACGGACCACACGACCACGCTGGAGGAGACTCGCGAGTTCTTCGCCGCCCTCGACGACGGCGGAGCGATGATCATCAAGGCGCTCGGCGGCGGCGGCGGACGCGGAGCCCGCATCGTCACGTCGGCCGGCGACATCGAGCAGGCCTACGAACGCTGCGGGTCCGAAGCGGAACGCGCCTTCGGCAACGGCGGTCTCTACGTCGAGGAGCTCATCCCGCGAGCCCGTCACATCGAGGTCCAGCTTCTCGGCGACGAGGTCGGCGGCCTGATCGACTTCGGCGAGCGGGAGTGCAGCGCCCAGCGCCGGCACCAGAAGGTGGTCGAAACGGCGCCGGCGCCGAATCTGGGGTCCGAGGTCCGACAGGCGATCATCGATGCGGCGCTGCGCCTGGGCGGCGCCGCGAAGTACAACAGTCTCGGGACCTTCGAGTTTCTGGTCGATGCCGGCAATGGCGCCGGCGGTGAAAACGACGCCGCCGGGCGCTTCGCCTTCATCGAAACGAACGCGCGCCTCCAGGTCGAACACACGGTGACCGAAGCCGTGACCGGCGTGGACCTGGTGCAAGCGCAACTCCGGGTGGCCCGCGGCGAGTCGCTCGCGGACCTCGGGCTCGACGACCCGGACGCGCGGCGGACGCGCGGCTTCGCGATCCAGGCCCGCGTCAATCTGGAGACCCTGGACGCCGCTGGGAACGTGCGGCCCTCATCCGGCCTCCTCGCCGCCTACGAACCGCCAAGCGGTCCCGGCGTGCGAGTCGACGGCTGTGGCTACGCCGGCTACGAAGCGAACCCAGCGTTCGACTCGCTGCTCGCGAAGGTGATCGCCCACTCCCCCTCGGACGATTTCGCCGCCGCCGTCAAGCGGGCCTCCCGGGCCCTCGACGAGTTCCGTATCGGCGGGCCCTCCACGAACATTCCCTGGCTCCAGAGCGTCCTGGCACACCCGGACTTCGAGGCGGGCTGCCTCTACACCCGCTGGCTGGACGACAACGCCGGGGAGCTGGCGGCGGCGGCCGGCAACGGCCGGAGGCCCCGCTTCGTCCCAGCCGCGGATCCTGGCGCCGGCGACGGGGCCGCCTCAGCCGAGAACAGCCCTCGCGACAGCGGCTTCGCCGGCGCCCGTGTCGACACGGCCGATCCCCTGGCCCTGTTCGCCTACGACCAGGAGACGAAGGCAGCGCAGGCTGAACTGACGGACGATGGCGGCGACTTACCCGCGTCGGCGTTCGGCACCGACGGAGCCACCGGCATTGCCGCTCCGATCCAGGGCACGATCGTCAGCATCGACGTCGCCGAGGGCGACGAGGTCCTGCGCGGCCAGCAGGTCGCCGTGATCGAAGCGATGAAGATGGAGCACGTGCTCCGCGCCGAGACGAGCGGCACGGTTCTCCGGGTCACGATGGCCGCCGGCGACACGGTCCGGGAGGGCTATCCCCTCGTCCTCCTGAAAGGGACCGAGGGCGGCGAGGCGGCGGACGCCGCCGTCGAGATCGACCCGGACTTCATCCGGCCCGATCTCGAGGAGAACATCCAGCGCCACGCCTACACCCTGGACGAGAACCGGTCGGAGGCGGTCGCCCGGCGGCGCCGTTTCGGCTTCCGGACGCCCCGCGAGAACATCGAGCAACTCGTCGACTCCGGGTCCTTCAAGGAGTACTGGCCGCTGATCGTCGCCCGCCAGCACCAGAAGTTCAGCGACGAGAGGCTGCGCCAGTACACGCCCGCCGACGGCGTGGTCGCCGGCACGGCCTCGATCAACGGCGACCTCTTCGACGACGAGAGGTCGCGCGCGATGGTGCTCTCGTACGACTACACCGTCCTCGCCGGCACGCAGGGCGGGCGCAACCACTACAAGCAGGACCGCCTGTTCGATCTGGCGAACCGCTACATGCTGCCGCTCGTCTTCTTCACCGAGGGCGGCGGCGGCCGGCCGGGCGACGACTACACGGGGCCGCGGGTCGCGTTCGACACCTACACCTTCACCCAGTTCTCCAAGCTCTCCGGGCTCATTCCGCTCGTCGGCGTGAACAACGGCCGCTGCTTCGCCGGCAACACGGCCCTGCTCGCCTGCTGTGACGTGATCATCGCCACCAGGGCCTCGACCATCGCCATGGGAGGGCCCGCCATGATCGAAGGCGGCGGCCTCGGCATCTACACGCCGGAAGAGGTCGGCCCGATGTCCTTCCAGGTGCCGAACGGCGTCGTCGACATCCTGGTCGAGGACGAGGAGGAAGCGGTCGACGTGGCGAAGAAGTACCTCTCCTACTTCCAGGGACCGATCTCCGACTGGGAGGCACACGATCAGCGCCCGCTGCGCCACGTCGTGCCGGAAAACCGGCTCCGCCTCTACGACATGCAGGAGATCGTCCACACGATCGCCGACGTCGGATCCGTGCTGGAGATCCGTCCGAAGTTCGGAATCGGCGTGATCACGGCACTCATCCGCGTCGAAGGCAGGCCGATGGGAGTCATCGCGAACAACCCGCACCACCTCGCCGGAGCGATCGACTCCGACGGTTCCGACAAGGGCGCCCGCTTCCTTCAGCTCTGCGACGCCTTCGACATCCCCGTGCTGAGCCTGATGGACTGCCCCGGGATCATGGTCGGCCCCGACCACGAGAAGACCGCCCTGGTCCGCCACTGCGCGCGCATGTTCAACACCGGCGCGAATCTCTCAGTGCCCCTGTTCGGCGTCGTCGTGCGGAAGGCCTACGGCCTGGGTGTGCAGGCGATGTGCGGCGCGAGTGCTCTGGTTGGCTTTTTCACTGTCGGCTGGCCGACGGCCGAGTTCGCCGGCATGAACATCGAGGGCGCGGTCAAGCTCGGCTACCGCAAGGAACTGGCCGCGATCGAGGATCCGGAAGAGCGCCGGCTCGAGTTCGAGCGCCGCGTCGAAGCGTCGTACGAACGCGCCAAGGCCGTCAACGCCGCCGCCGGCGGCGGGCTCGACGACGTGATCGACCCGGCCGAGACGCGTTCCTGGATCACGGAGAGCATGAAGCGGCTACCAAAGCCGCCGCCGCGGACCGGCAAGAAGCGGCCGTACATCGATACCTGGTAGACGGCGCCGGCCTGGGAACCGGGCGAGGGATCAGGCCGTTAGTTGGCTGTCCCCTCCAGCACCATGTACATCCTCTGCACACCGCGGAGGTCAACGCGGACGCGGGCCGGTGGCAGGTTCTCGGCATGGTGGGAGAGGTCGATCCGCTCCACCGCATCCTCCGCCGAGACGCCCTCGGCGTGGAGCGCCGAAACGACCTCCCACAGCTCCCGGTGGAAGGCCTGGACATGGTCGATCAGCTCCCGGTCGCGGAAGTGCGGGCCGTGACCCGGCAGGATGAGATCGAAGTCGAGCTGCTTCAGCCGCTCCAGGGTGGCCGGCCACTCGTTGACCCAGCCATCTCCAGGCCAGGGCGGCCCGCCGAGCATCATGTCGCCGGTGAACACCAGCCGCTCCGCCGGGAGGTAGACGACGACATCGCCACCGGTGTGGGCGCGGCCGAGGAAGTGGAGCTGAATCTCCCGGCCGCCGCTGAAGAAGCTCATCTTCTCCGCCAGCGTCGTATCCGGGGCCACCGGCTCGATCTCGGCCGTCGACTCGACGTGGGCGGCCTGGATGCTGATCTGGGTCTCCAGATCCTCCCTCTCCCCTTCTGAAGCCGCTTCCAGGGCGGCGCGCAGCTCGTCGAGCGCCAGCTTGTCCCGTTCCGAGGATCCCTTGAAGGTGTGCTCCTCGAGCGGCGCCGTGGCCATTTTGTGGCGCGTGTACTCGTGTCCGACGACCCGGACCCCAGGCCCGAACGCCTGGTTGCCGTGAGAGTGGTCGTAGTGGAAGTGGGTGTTGACCAGGATTCGGATCGGCTTGTCCGTGATCCGTTCGATGCCCTCGATCAACGCCCGCGCCGCGGACGGCGTGATGTGGGAGTCGACGACCAGCACGTCCTCTTCGGTGACCACGACCATGGCGTTGCTTCTCGTGACCATGGCCCCGGTCCCTGAGACGAAGTAGACGCCGTCGGCCACTTCCTCGAACCGGTGGGTTTCCGTCTCGATGGCGTGCTCCTCGGCGGCAACTTCCGGTACCACCAGGCCGGCCGCCCACAGGGAAAGAAGGACTCTCAGGGATCGCGTCATGTCCGCTCCTGTCTCTGGATTTCGTCGAGCCGCCCGGAGAGCGTACCGTCGCGTCACTCCGCCCAGCCGAGCGCCCTGGCGCGATGGACGATCTGGTCCGCGGCGCCCGGAAAGCCAAGCCGTTCCGTGTTCAGGACCAGGTCGTAGTGACGCGGATCGTCGCAGTCCCGGGCGTAGTACTCGCGGTGATAGCGGATGCGGTTCGCGTCGCGTCGCTCGACCGTGGTGATGGCGTCCTTCTCCGGAACGCCCACGACCTCGACGGCGACCCGGCGCCGGAACTCGGGGCCCGCCACGAGCCGCGCGTGGAGCGCATCCTCGCGCCACGCCAGCACCGCCGCCGAAGCGCGGCCGACGAAGACGCAGTGGCCCTGCGCCGCGATCTCGCAAACGACGCTGCGGGTCACGCGAACCAGGTTGCCCTCGCCGATCGCCTGACCGATTGGCGGAGCTGGCAGGAAAAGGTCGGGAAGCTGGGCGCTGGCGACACGGGCGAGGCGCTCGACGAAGCTGGGAGGCCGGTCTTCCCGAGCCTGGACCTCTTCCGGCGGAATGCCGGCGCGGCGGGCGACTTCGTCGATCAGTGCGTTGCCAACGAGTTGCCATCCAAGCCGATCCGCCACCAGCTTGGCCACCTGGGTGCCGCCCGAGGCGTACTGTCTCGAGATCGTGATCAGCATCCGAGTCCTCCCCGTGCTCGCTTCCCGCGGTCGGGGACCCGGGTGGCACGTTCCGAATCGAGCACGATCGCTTCGCGAAACGCCTTCAAGATCGACAGGTCCATCCGGCGCAGGTCAGGACTCGCCAGGTAGAACACGACAGCCACCACGACCGCCAGCAGCGAGGCCAGACCCACCGAGAGCGGCGCGCCCCACACCTCGGCGAGCGCGCTGATCGGCACCGCGCCAAGCATCGGCAGCGAGAACGACATCGTCAGGAAGCCGGAAACCCGGCCGCGCACCGAGTCCGGGATCAGCACGTGGATCGCGGTGTTGTTCAGAGTCGTGTAGATAGCCTGGAATGCGCTGCCGGCGAGCAGCAGGGGCAAGGCGAGCCAGAACCAGGGGCTGAGCGCGAACCCCATCATCAGCAGACCGAACGCAAACACGCTCACCATCATCAGCCGCAGTCGCCGGCTCGTGTTGCTTCGCCAGGCGACGAACGCCGCCCCCACCACGCCGCCGATGCCCGCCGCTCCGCTCAAGAGGCCGAAGCCGCGCGGCCCGACTTCCCAGATCTCCTCGGCGAACACGACCAGAAGCGTCTGGAACGGCATGACCAGGAACATCGGCACCAGACCGAAGAACAGGAGCACCAGGACCAGACGGTTTTCCCTCACGTAGCGGAAACCCTCCGCCATGTTCTGCAGCAGGGAACTGTCCGTGCGATCCGCCGCCGGCGCCCGTCCCACCGCCATCATCCCGGCCAGGGCCAGGGCGTAGAGAGCAACGTTCGTGGAGTAGGCCACCGTCACGCCGGCAGCGCCGATCAGAGCCCCGGCCACCGCCGGGCCCCCGACGCGCGTAACGTTCATCGCGGTCATCGTGAGCGCCATCGCGCCGGTCAGCCGGCGACGGCCGACCACGTTCGCGATGATCGCGTTGCGGGCCGGCATCACGAACGGGAAGACGGCGCCGACGAACGCGACCTGAACCAGGATGTGCCAGAACTCCAGCCGGCCGCCCAGGAGCAGCGACAGAACGACGAGCTCGGCCACGACGACGGTGGTCTGACCGGCCACCACCAGCGACCGTCGCTCGAAACGGTCCGCGACCACGCCTCCCACCGGCCCCAGGCTCAGCATGGCCAGGGCCACCATCAGGGTCACCAGCCCGAGCGCCAGCTCGCGGCCGGTGATCGAGAACACCAACCACGCCCGCACGACCAACTGGCCCTGCATGGCCAGGAAGAACGTCGTGTTCGAGATGTAGAGCCAGCGGAACTGCCGCTCGCTGAAGAGGCCCGCCAGACCGCCGCGGCCAGGCGGCGGTCCCTGCGCTCGAGGGAACTGTTGGACCGTCATCGGCTCGGCAGGACTATCACGGAGAGGGCGATCGTCCCGGGTCTGCGCGCTGCTACACTCCGGCGTCCTCGCGCTGAGACCGGCCGTTTCGCCCGGTTATGCCGACGTAGCTCAGTGGCAGAGCAGCTGATTCGTAATCAGCAGGTCAGCGGTTCAAATCCGCTCGTCGGCTCCAGTTCGACTCGACAGGCTGCGTGGTAGCTTCCCGGCAGGCTTCCCACCAATCGAGGGAGGTGGTCCCATGAGGCTGCACCGGTTTCTCGTCCTCGCCGCCGTCGCTCTTCCGGCGCTCGCATTCGTTGCCTGCTCGCCGCAGGCCGAAGCGACGGACGCCGACGTCGTCGCCGAAGCGCCGTCGGAGGACGCGAGCTTTCCGCTGAGCGCGAAGGGCACATGGACCATGGAGCGGTTGCTGGCGCTCGATCACGAGAGCACGGTCGCCCTGTGGAAGACGCTCCCCGCAGCCGGCATGGCGGAGCTCGACGGCCACTACCAGGGAGTCGTCCCGAACGCCGGCGACACCGAGCGCCAGGCGCGCACCTCCGGCTTCATGTACGACGAGGGCTCCGTCCGCGGCTACTGGCTCGGCAAGGCATACCGGCCCCTGACCGAGACCGAGGGCGAGGGCTACAACCGCTGGCGCTTCGCGGACCGCAAGATCGTCCGCAACGGACGGTTCGCGACCCGCATGGGGCCGTCCCTCCTCGACGGCAACCCCTCGTACATCATGGACTACGGCGCGTTCAACGACACCACCCTCGTCGACGAGATCCGCAAGCTGGACGAGGGCGTCTATCTCGGCGTCGGTACCACCGCGACCGAGGACGGCGGACGCAGCGCGCCGGGCCACTTCGCCCTGGTCGGCCCAACCGACGAATGGGTCGGCGCGGAGGAGTGACGCGACGCTTCGCAGCCTGCCTCGCGGCCGTCGCCGTACTGGCGTGCGGGCAGGAAGACGACTCGAACGGGGACGCGGTACCCCCGACCGGGATTCCGCCCTACGTCACACAGGAGTGGAGCCCGCCCAGCGCGCCGGCCGAACCGCGCGAGCCTGTTCCGCGGCAGCCCTGCGCGGACCGCGATCCGCTGCGCCAGGCGTTCTTCGGCGACCTCCACACGCACACCGCGTTCTCACTCGATGCCCTCGGCCGGGGAGGCTTCCAGACCCCTGACGACGCCTACCGCTTCGCCCGCGGAGAGGCGCTGGCACTCGGTCCGCTCGACGACGCGGGACAACCGACGCGCGTCGCCCAACTCGTTCGGCCGCTCGACTTCGCGGCCGTTGCCGACCACTCCGAGTGGCTGGGCGAAGTCTCCCTCTGCACCGACCCGTCCTCACCCCTCTACGACGAACCGGCCTGCCGCGGCATGCGGCCGGGAAGCACCGCCGAGGAGCGCGCCGCCTGGTTCGACCACCGGATCACAGGCCGCGTACCTGACCTGTGCGGCGAGGACACGAGGCGGTGCCGCGCAGGCCTGCTCACCGCCTGGGGCCTGACCCAGGACGCAGCCGAACAGCACTACGATCGGTCGAGCAACTGCTCCTTCACGACGTTCCACGGCTGGGAGTACACCCGCAGTCCGGGCGCCTCCAAGGTCCACCGCAACGTCATCCTGCGCAACGAGATCGCGCCGGAGCTGCCGATCTCCTGGATGGACGCCGACCGGCCGCTGGACCTCTGGACCCGGCTCAAGAGCCGCTGCAACGACACCGGCACCGGCTGCCAGGCGCTGACCATCCCACACAATCCGAACATCTCGAACGGGCAGATGTTCACCCTCGACTGGGGCGACGCTCCCATCGACGAGCAACGGGCGCGAGCGACCCTCCAGGCCGAAATGGACGCCCTAGTCGAGATCATGCAGGCGAAGGGCGACTCCGAGTGCCGGCGCGGCATGTGGGGTGTCGTTGGAGGTGACGACGAGTTCTGCGACTTCGAGAAGGTCCGCTACATCGACGGCGAACGCCCGCCCGACTGCGAGGACGGCACGGGCGTCGGCGCGCTGCGAGGCCAGGGCTGCCAGTCGCGGCTCGACTTCGTCCGCTACGCGCTGATCGAGGGGATGGTCCAGGAGGAGCGCCTGGGCGTGAACCCGATGCAGTTCGGGATCACCGCCTCGACCGATGGCCACAATGGCCTCCCGGGCGATACGGACGAGTACGACTACCAGGGCCAGAACGCAAACGTCGACTCGGACCTCGAGAGGCGGCTCACCACGCCCGCATACGCCCCCCACCGGCTCCGGAACCCCGGCGGCCTGATCGGCGTCTGGGCCGAGGAGAACTCTCGCGACTCGCTGTTCGACGCGATGCTGCGCAAGGAGACCTTCGGCACCAGCGGCGTGCGGATCAGGGCGCGGCTGTTCGGCGGCTGGGACCTTCCCGACCTCTGTTCGAGCCGGGAAATGATCGCCCAGGCCTACGAAACGGCCGTGCCGATGGGCAACGTGCTCCCGGACAGCGACGGATCCGAGGCGCCGACGCTCTTTGTATCGGCCATCGCCGACCTCGGGACCGCCGAACATCCGGGAACGCCCCTGCAGCGGATCCAGATCATCAAGGGCTGGGTCGGCGGAGACGGCCTGTTTCACGAGCGCAGCTTCGACGTCGCCGGCGACCCGGACAACCGAGCCGACGTGTCCAGGTCGAGCTGCGAACGAAGCGGCGACGGCGCCGCGTCCCTGTGCGCCACGTGGACCGATCTCGAGTTCGATCCGTCCCGCTCGGCCGTCTACTACGCCCGGGTGCTCGAGAACCCGAGCTGCCGCTGGAACGCGCTCCAGTGCGTGGCCCTGCCCGAAGACGAACGGCCGGCCGCCTGCGCCGATCCGGACCTGCCCTGGCGCATCCAGGAGCGGGCCTGGACGTCGCCGATCTGGTACCGGGCTGCGGACCGTTGAACGCGCCCGGCGGGCGCGCGCCGCGGTGAGGAGTACACTCGACGGCGTGATCGCCGGCCCCCTGCGCCATCCTCGCAACCTGGAGCAGTCGATCCCCGGCTCGATCCACGAGGACAGCACGGCGCGAAAGCTCGGACTGCGTGGCGGCACGGTCGCCGGATCACTCCACATGGAGCAGTTTCCGCCGCTGCTGGTCGAGGCGCTTGGTGAGGAGTGGTGGCGGACCGGCGGCCTGTCGCTCTACTTCAAGTACGCCACCACCGACGGCGAGGGCGTCCAGTGCTACGGCCGCAGGCCCCTGAACGGGCAGGCGGGCGAGCAGATCCCCGTGTGGATGGACATGGAGGACGGCCGCCGGGTGGCGGAAGGCACCGCGTGGACCGGCTCCACCGCGGAAGAGACGCCCCTCGAGCAACGGATCGAGAGCATGCCGCAGCCCACCGACCTCCGCATCTTCGAGTCCCTCGGCACCGGCCGTGAACTCGACGGGATCGACGCGCGGGTCGGACAGGAGGACCTCGACCAGCGCCTCTCCGTCATCGTCGAGCCGTTCGATCACTACCGCTCCGCGGACCGCTACGGCGAGGCCGTCCTGCCGCCGAGCCTGATCGTCCGCCTGCTGACGCGCTACCAGCGCGTGCTGCTCGAGGACTGGCCGAACCTCGGCGTCGGCCTCTACGGCGCCATCGAGATCGAACATCTCGCGGGGCCTTGCTTCGTCGAGCACGACTACGAGGTACGGGGGCGTGTCGTCGCGGTCGGCGAGACACCGAAGACTGAGTACTTCTGGTACGAGAGCACGGTCTCAGAACCGTCCGGCGGCGAGGATCGCGCCCGCATGCTGATGATGATCCGCACGATGAAGGCGGCGAGCCCGTTGTGGCAGTAGACGCCCGCGAGCCTTCCCCAGTTGAACTCAGGCGCTCAAGCGCCTAGGCTACTAGTGAACCAGGCGAGGAGGATCGGCATGGCTACAGCAACAGTGAGAATCCCGGCCGAGAAACGGGACATCCTGAAGATCATCGCGGGTATCGAGAGGACCGAGATGAAGGTGATCCTCTCCGACCTGATCGACGAGTACATCGAACGCCACAAGGAGACACTCGACCTTCTGTCTCGCCCCGAGTGGGTGGAAGCGATCGAGCGCGGCAAGAAGGAGGTCGAGTCGGGCGTCCCGGGTAAGAGTCTGGATGAACTGGCGGATTGATGTCCATCCGTCAGCGGAAAAGCAGTATCTGAGGCTCGACGCAACCACTCGGCAGCGTCTCAAGACGGCACTGCTTGATCTCCAAGGCTCCGATCAGCCCCTGAACCACCCTCGCGTTCGCCCTCTGCGCGGAACGCTCAAGGGTGACTACCGCACCCGCGTCGGCGGTTGGCGGATCCTCATGACACCTGATCGCGAGGCCAGGGGCCTCCACGTCTACGCCATCCTCCGCCGCGGCGACGCCTACTGAGAGTTCCCATCCAACCGCAGCCCTCGCCGGGCCCGGCGCTCCCGAGTCTCGGAGCGCTTCGCAGCCAGGATGTGCTCGCGAAGCATCCGTTGCTGGCTGAGCGTAAGGGCTTCCCAGGCAGTACTGGCCGCCATGGACCCCGCGATGAGCCGCTCCAGTTCCCTCGGCAACCTCGATGGGGCAATCCGGAGCGTGAACTCGACTTCGTCACCGGTCGAGACATCAGCATCCCGGCACCATTTGCCCGGCAGGTCCAGGAACCACCGATCTGCGTCCCAGCGCTTCAGACTGCGGCGCCCGAGATCGAAGCCGCCGGCAGTTCCTTCGATGACGGTGGTGCCCTCGAGCTTCCACGACGCCACGGCCGAATCCGGCACCACGACGAACCGCGGCAGGTCGGGTTGGTGCTGTTCCACCCTGACCCGAAGTGTGATCGTCGAAGCCACATCGTCACCGCGGGATGCCATCCGCATGCCTCAACGAGACCGTACCCCAGGGCGCGCCATCGTTGACACGCCGACCTCAGACGCTTAGGTTGCCCGGCGAACCTCTGAGGAACTTCAAGATGAGCGAAGCGACCGCAACGTCACGGTGGGCAGCGTGCGCCCCCCTTCTCCTTGTCCTGCTGGCGGCCGCCTGCGGCGGCAGCGGCGGGGACGCCGACGCGGCTCCGACGGCCGGCAACGTCGATGACGAGCGCATCATGCGCGCGGCCGAGGACGAGCCCGGGAGCTGGCTGACTTACGGCCAGACCTACAAGGAGCAGCGCTTCTCCACGCTCGACCAGATCACCCGCGAGAACGTCGGGGACCTGAAGCTCGCCTGGTCCAAGCCGATCGGCGGCCGCTCTGAGCGGATGCAGGGCACGCCGCTGGTCGTGGACGGGGCCATGTACGCGACGAACGGCTGGGGCGTGATCTACGCGCTGGACCCCGCGACCGGCGAGGAGATCTGGACCTACGACCCCCAGACCGACCGAACCTACGTCAAGTACTCCTGCTGCGGCGGTGTCGCGAACCGCGGCGTCGCGGTGTACCGGGGCAAGGTCTACGTCGCCCTGTTCGACGGCCGGCTCGTGGCGGTCGACGCGGCGACCGGCGAGGAGGTCTGGGACGTCGACACCTGGCATCCCTCGGCGCTTGGCCGGTTCAACATCACCGGCGCCCCTCGCGCCGCCGGGGGCAAGGTGTTCATCGGCCAGGGCAGCTCGGAGAGCGGCAAACGGCGAGGCTACGTCACCGCCTACGACGCCGAGACCGGCGAGCTCGCCTGGCGCTTCTACCTGGTCCCCGGCGACCCGTCGCAACCGTTCGAGCATCCCGAAATGGAGATGGCGGCGAAGACCTGGGGCGGAGAGTGGTGGAAGATGGGCGGCGGCGGCACCGCCTGGAACTCCCTCGTCTACGACGAGGAGCTGAACCTGCTCTACATCGGCGTCGGCAACGGCGCGCCCTGGTCGCGCCAGGTGCGCTCACCCGGCGGCGGCGACGACCTCTTCCTGACGGCGATCGTGGCAGTCGACGCGGACACCGCTGAGATGAAGTGGTACTACCAGACGGTTCCCGGCGACAACTGGGACTACAGCTCGGCGATGGACATCGCGCTCGGCGAGATGACCGTCGACGGAATGGAACGAAAGGTCCTGCTCCAGGCACCGAAGAACGGCTTCTTCTACGTGATCGACCGCGAAACCGGCGAACTGCTGCGCGCGCACCCCTACACCGACAGGATCGACTGGGCGACCCACGTCGACATGGAGACCGGGCGGCCGATCGAGAACATGGATGTGGTCTTCGAAGAGAAGCCGCAGTGGATCACGCCCGCGAACGCCGGCGCGCACAACTGGGAGCCCATGTCCTGGGACGAGGACAAGGGCGTCATGTACTTCTACTACCACGACTACGCGAACTTCTACGCCCTGCCCGAGGAGTTCGTCGAGACGGGCACCTACACGATCCGGCCGTGGGGACTGAGCCTCGGTGTCGCCAGCGGCGCCTACCGCGCGAGGCTGGAACAGGACGCCGGCCCACGGCCCGAGGACAGGGGTTTCCTGGTCGCCTTCGATCCGCTATCGGGCGAGAAGATCTGGGAGAACCGCTTGCCCTCGGCGTTCAACGGCGGCGTTCTGGCGACGACGACCGGTGTGCTCTTCCACTGCGGGGGCGGCGGCGACTTCAACGCCTACGACAAGGACACGGGCGAGAAGATCTGGGAGTTCAACGCCTACGGCCAGTTCTCCTCGTCGATCATCAGTTACATGGAGGGTGGCACGCAGTACGTCGCCACGATGGTCGGGGGCGGCAGGGGCTACGACCGTCCCGGCGAACTGCTCGTCTTCTCGCTGAACGGCGAAGCCACCCTCGCCGAGCCACCGGCGCGCGACTTCTCCATTCCCGAGCAACCGCCGCTAACCGCGAACGAAGCCACCCTCGAGCACGGCAACACGCTCTACCACGAGCACTGCGCGCTGTGCCACCGGGGCCTCGGCCAGACCTCGATCGTCGCCTCCGCCTCACCCGACCTGCGCTTCATGTCGCCCGCGGTCCACGACGACTTCATGGCCATCGTCCAGGACGGCCTGCTGCCGCTCGGCATGCCCGGGTACGCCGAACTCTTCGACGAGGAAGCGACGACCGCGATCCACCAGTTCGTCATCTCGAAGGCGTTGGAGCTACGGGACGCGCAATAGGGCGGCCCGCCACTGGGTGCGTCGGCGTCCCCGCCGGCATCCGGGCGAGCCGCGAAGCGGCAAGCCATCCGCTCAGATCCAATGAAGCTCGTCCTCGACTGCGACCCGGGACTCGACGACGCGGTCGCGATCCTGGTCGCGGCGCGATACGCGGACCTCGTCGGCATCACGACTGTCGCCGGCAACGTCGGGATCAACCGGACGACCCGCAACGCGCTGGCCGTCGCACAGATCGCCGACCTAGACGTGCCGGTTCACCGGGGCGCCGGGCGGCCGCTCGCCGGAGAGCCCGTGGACGGCAGCCGGATTCACGGCGAGACCGGGCTGGGCAACGCGGTTCTACCGGATCTCACCCGGTCCGAAGCGTCGGACGATGCCGTCGCCTACCTCTGCGACACCGCCCGGTCCGTCGACGACCTGCACCTGCTGGCCATCGGCCCGCTGACCAACGTCGCTCTGGCGCTACAGCGCGATCCCGATCTGCGCCGCCACCTCGCCGGGCTCACGATCATGGGCGGCAGCGCGAGCGCCGGCAACATCACGCCCGTCGCCGAGTTCAACATCTGGGCCGACCCAGAGGCGGCGGCTGTCGTTTTCGAGAAGGCTGCCCCGGTCACGATGGTCGGTCTCGACGTGACGAACAAGGTGGTCTTCGGCACCGAGGAGACCGCGCGGATGCGCGCCGCCGGAACGCCTGCTGCCGCTCTGGCCGCCGACGTCACCGACTTCCTGCGCGACCGATTCCGGCAGTACGTGGCGCAGTCGGTCGTTCCGCTGCACGACGCGACAGCCGTCATCGCGGCGACCCATCCCCATCTGTTCGAGCGTTCGCGTCATCCCGTCGCGGTCGAGGTGGGCGGCGAGATCACACGCGGCATGACCGCGGCCGACCTCCGGCCGCCAGCGCTGATTGAGGCGATCGGCCCGGCACGGGTCGCCGCCAGCGACATCGTCTGGGACACCGACGTCGACGCGGTCAGGGAGCTGATCGTGGAGGCGGTGCTGGCGTACTAGCCACTGGGTGCGCCGGCGTCCCCGCCGGCAGACGGCGCGCAGCGCCGGCTTCTGGACGCCTGCCGTCCCTAGCGTTCGGTCAGCCGGTCGGCCCGCTGGTCCATGTCGTTCTGGTGTAGCACCAGATGGTCGACGGAACCGTCGTCGCCTCGCCCGAACGTGATCTGCGCGTCCACAACGCGGTAGAAGTACTTCGTCCCGGATTCGGGAAACACCTCGAAGCGCGGCTGCCCGGTGAGCTGGACGAACAGCCGGTCGCCCTCGCGGGTCACCGTGAAGACGACATTCTCAGCGAGCTGATAGCGGCCGACGTAGTCGTCGTAGACCGCCGGATCAACCTCGACAGCCGTCCGGAGCGCCGGAGGCACGACCAAGCGATAGCGAGAGTCCAGGAGATGGAATCCGAGGTCGTCGACGCTGTCGCCGGAGTTCGACAGCACGACCACGCCGGTCTGTGATTCGAGGTCGAACCCGAGAAACGAGCGGTAGCCGCCAGTGCCGCCGTTGTGCCAGTGGAGGTCACGCCCGTGCCCGGTGCGGATGACCCACCCGAGTCCGATGTGCATGCCGGGCGCCGGAAAGTCTCGGCGTGACTGATGGGTCTCCGTCATCTCTTCCCGCAGCGGCGACTCGCGCAGACCGAGATTCGCCTCGGCGAAGGTCAACATGTCGTTCACCGTGGAGCGCAGCGCGCCCGCGCCCGCGAGGGTCGGAAGATCCCAGTTCGCGACCGGCCTGAGCTGCACGCTGTGGCCGATGGCCAGCCGCTCCTGCTGGGACGGCGAAAGGGTGATCGAGGTGTCGGACATCCCGAGAGGCTGGAGAAGCCGCTCGGACACCAGGCTCTCGTAGTCCGTCTCCTGGCTCAGAGCCAGAGCGTGACCCAGAAGACCAGTGCCGAGATTCGAGTACTCGACCGCCTCGCCGATGTCCCGTTCCAGCTCGTGAGACGCGAGGAACTCGTAGAGCTGAGCGACCGTGTAGTCGGCATACGGGTTCCCCGCATCGACCGGCCGGAAGTTGTTCGGCATCCGCGGCAGTCCCGAACTGTGCGTCGTCAGGTGCAGTAGCGTGATCTCGGCGTCGTTCCGGGTCGGCACGGTGACGTCCGGCCCGAGCAGCCGCTGCACCGGCGTCTCGAGCTCGAGGGCGCCCTCCCCCGCCAGGTCCGCCAGCAGGATCGCCGTGAAGACCTTCGTGATGGAGCCGATCTCGTAGACCGTGTCGCCGTCCACTTCGGTCGGGTCGTCAGTCGCAAGCCGACCATGGGCGACCACCCGCCGGCCTCCTGGTTCGACAACACCGACCACGATGCCGACGCTCCGTTTCTGCTCGTCGATCCGGTTCACCAGGATCTGGCGAATCTCGTCGTCGTCTGGGATCGCGGCTCCCTCCTGAACCGCGAAGCAGACCGCGGACACCGTAAGGAGTCCGAAGAAGAAGGCGTTGAATCGTCTGGTCATCCGGAAACCTCCCCTGTCTGGTGGCGCGGAGTGGAACTCGCCAGCCCGGCCATACTGCTATACGCACGCCGCGGAGCTTTGATCCGTATCATCTCCCCATGTGCGGCCGGTACACGCTCCGCTCGAAGGCAAGGTCCGTCGCCGCGCACTTCGACCTGGACGAGCTGCCGGACCTCGAACCCCGCTACAACATCGCCCCGACCCAGGACGTCGCCGTCATCGGTCTGGACCGGGAAGGCCGCCGCGCGCTCGGCACGATGCGCTGGGGCTTCCCACGAAAGCGCGGGGGACCCCAGATCAACCTCCGCAACGACACCGCAGTGGAGGCGCCAAGGTTCCGGACTCTCCTGAGCCGCAGGCGCTGCCTCGTCGTCGCCGACGGCTGGTACGAATGGCGGGTGCAGCCCGACGGCTCCCGGCTCCCCTACTACATCCACCTACCTGGTTGCGGCCCCTTCGGCTTCGCCGGAGTATGGAACCACACGCCTAACGGTCTTGCTTGCACGATCATGACCTGCCCCGCCAGCGAGCCGATCGCGCCGATCCACGACCGCATGCCGGTCATCGCGCAGCCGCCCTACGAGCAGTGGCTCGACGGTCCGTTGCAGGACCCCGACGCCCTGAGCGAACAGCTTGAGACCTACACCGGCGAACTCGAGTTCTTTCCCGTCTCGAACCGGGTCGGCAACTACCGTAACGATGAATCGTCCCTGATCGAACCTGCCTGAGGCAGACCGATCGACCGCCACACGAAGTACATCGCCGGAAACACGAACGTCACCCCGAGGAACACGGTCACCAGTCCGCCGACCATGGGCGCCGCGATCCGCTTCATCACGTCGGCGCCGGTGCCGGTCGACCACAGGATGGGCACCAGGGCGACGAAGGTCGTCAGCACGGTCATCGTGATCGGTCGCACCCGCCGGACGGCGGCCTCGGTCACGGCTTCCCGAAGGTCGCGCAGGGTGTTCATCGTCCCCGCGCTCCTCCGTTCGCCGTAGACGAGGTCGAGATAGAGCAGCATCACGGACCCGGTCTCGGCGGCGAGACCCGCGAGTGCGATCATCCCGACCCACACGGCAACCGACCAGTTGTAGTTGAGCTGGTCGAGCAGCCAGACCGAGCCGACGAGCGAGAACGGCACCGCCGAAACGATGAACGCGGTCTTGATCACCGAGCGGGTGCTCAGATAGAGGAGCGCGAAGGTCAGAACGAGGGTGAGCGGAACGATGAGCAGGAAACGGTCGCGCGCCCGCTCCATGTACTCGTACTGCCCCGACCACAAGAGCGTGTAGCCCGGAGGAAGGGCCACCTTGTCGGCAACCTCCTCGCGGGCGCGGCGGATCCAGCCGCCGATGTCGCTGCTCTCCAGGTCGACGTAGACCCATGCGTTCGGCCTGGCGCCCTCGGACTTGATTCCCGGCGGTCCGTCCCGGAACTCGATCGCCGCCACCTGGCCCAGCGGCACCTGGACGCCGCCCGGCGCGGTCACGAGGATCTGCTCCAGGTTTTCCGGGTCGTCCCGCAGTTCCCGTGGATAGCGCAGGTTGATCGGGTAGCGCTCCAGGCCCTCGACGGTCCAGGAGACGTTCATGCCACCGACCGCCGACTGAATCGTGTCCTGGATGTCGGCGATCCGCAGGCCGAAGCGCGCGGCCGCCTCCCGGTCGATGTCGAAGTCGAGGTAGGCGCCGCCCATCACCCGTTCGGCGTAGGCCGTCAGCGTGCCCGGGAGCGGCTTGACCACCGCCTCGACCTGTTCCGCGAGCTGCTCCAGCGTCTGGAGGTCCGGGCCGCCCAGCTTGATCCCCACCGGCGTCTTGATCCCGGTGGACAGCATGTCGATCCGGGTCTTGATCGGCATCGTCCAGGAGTTCGTGACGCCGGGGAACTGGAGCGCCCGGTCGAGTTCGGCGATCAGGTCGTCCGGGGTCAGGCCGGGACGCCACTCGTCCTGGTCCTTCAGCACGATCGTCGTCTCCAGCATCGAGAGCGGCGCCGGATCGGTCGCGGTTTCCGCCCGACCCACCTTGCCGAACACGGTCTCCACCTCCGGGAAGCTGCGGATGATCCGGTCCGTCTGCTGGACGATCTCCCTGGCCTTCGTGATCGACACGCCGGGCAGGGTCGTCGGCATGTAGAGGAGGTCGCCCTCCCAGAGCGGCGGCATGAACTCGGAGCCGATCCGCTTGAGCGGTACGAGGCTCGAACCCAGCACGGCGAGCATCAGGACGATGACGAGCCAGCGCAGCCGCACGGCGCCCGCGACCAGCGGCCGGTAGACAAGACGGAGAAACCGCGGCAACAAGACGTGGATTGGGAGATCGGCGACTCGCTCGAAGCGTCCCATGTGATGAGCCCGGACGATCCGTCCGCGCACGAGCCAGAACATGAGCACCGGCACCACGGTCACCGCGACCACCGAGGCCATCGCCATCGAGTAGGTCTTGGTCAGGGCGAGCGGCTTGAACAGCCGGCCTTCCTGGGCCTCGAGCGTGAACACAGGCAGGAAGGACACGGTGACGACCAGCAACGAAAAGAAGAGGGTCGGCCCGACCTCCTGGGCCGCGCGCAGCACGAGGTCGAAGCGGGACCGCTTGCCTCCCGCCTCGACGTCCTCCTCGATGTGACGATGCACGTTCTCCACCATGACGATCGAAGCGTCGACCAGCACGCCGATAGAGATCGCTATGCCCCCCAGCGACATGATGTTCATACCGAGTCCCTGGGCTCTCATGACGACGAAGGCCAGCAGCACGGAGATGGGAATCGGCAGGATCGCCACCAGCGCGGACCGGAAGTGAAACAGGAAGAGAAGGCACACGACGGCCACGACGATCGACTCCACGATCAGCGTGTCCGTCAACGTCGCGATGGACCGCTCGATCAGGCCGCTGCGGTCGTACGCGACCGAGATCTCCACGTCGTCCGGCATGCCGCCGGCGAGTTCGTCCAGGCGTTCCTTCACCCGCTC
>VXUF01000065.1 GCA_009837085.1 Holophagales bacterium | reverse complement strand
GCATTGCCCGGCAGCCGGCGGGGACGCCGGCGCACCCAGTGTGCGGCCCCTTCTAGAACGACCAGCGCATGCCGGCGTTGAAGGTCCGGCCGGTGATGTTGTGCTCGGAGGACCGGCTGCCGACGCCGAGGTACAGGTAGACCACCTCTTCGGTCAGGTTGTTGGCCTGGAGGAACAGCTCGAGGCCGTTGTCGAAGAGGTAGGTGAACGAGTAGTCGAGGTACATCGCCGAGTCGTTCCACTCGTCGAAATCGGCCGACTCGCCGACCTCGGTCATCCACCGACCGTTCATGTTGAGAGCGAGCCGGGTGAGGACCCTGTTCTTCTCGTAGATGAGCGCGAGGTTGCCCAGCCGTTCCCTCTGCTCCGGCAGCACGTCGATGTCGTCCCGGTCGGTCTGCTCGCCCAGGTCGATGCTCATCACGTCGGTGTACGTGTAGTTCGCGTAGATGCCGAAGCCCGATTCCCACTGCTGCTCCCAGGCGACCTCGATGCCCATCAGCTCCGCGTTGCCGCCGTTGACTGCCTGCTCCACGTCGAAACCGGCGAACGGCCCGTCGCGCTGCGTCGTTGCAGTGACGAAGTTGAAGTCGTTGATGCTCTTGTAGAACACGCCGCCGGAGATGATGCCCACGTTGGGCAGGAAGTGCTCGACGAGGAAGTCCAGGTTGTCCGACACCGCCGGATCGAGGTACGGATTGCCGCGGATGATCTCCTCGTCGTCCGTGTGGGTGTACGAGTACGGCATGGAATCCCAGAAGTTGGGCCGGGCCATGCTGCGCGTGTAGGCGGCTCTCAGGTTGGTCTCGGGAGTGACGCGGAAGCGGAACTGCAGGTTGGGGTAGACGAACCTGTAGGACCGCACCACGTTCTCCTGCGTGTTGCTGATCACGTCGTCGTCGTTGACCACGAGGTTCGCGCCCGTGTAGTCGAGATCGTTGAACTCGGCCCGGATGCCCATCAGCATGGTCAGCCTTCCGTACTCCTGGGTGCTCATCGCGTAGGCGCTGGCCACCTCCTCCTCGGCGTCGTACGGCTCGCCCAGGTTCACGTCGTTCCGCACCTGCTCCTCGAAGCCTCCCGGACCCTGGTTGGCGTAGAAGAAGGAGCGGAAGGCCTCCCGGTTGTAGACGCGGCCGATGTTGTAACCGCCCTCGGTGATCGTGCTGCCCGTGCCCTCGAACTGGCTCAGGAACAGGTCGTCGCCGCGCCATCTCCAGCGCGAGCGCAGGTCGGCGCGTTCCTTGTGCAGCTTGCGGAGCTTGATGCCCATCTTGAGTTCGCCGCTATCGCTGTCCCACAGCATCGGCCTCGTGATGTCGAGGGTGGCCGCGTCGATCGTGCTCGTCGTGTCCTCGTACTTCTCGTCCACGATGTCGAACTCGAACGCTTCGCTGCCGTGGATGTCCATCCTGGCCGGGTCCCAGCGCGGCGCCTTGCCGCCGACGTCGATGATGTCCAGGTCGTAGCCGCGGGCCTGGAACTCGGGCCTCAACTGGCCGTCCGGCTTCTTGGTGAAGGCGGAGCTCGTCGACAGGCTGAAGTCGAGCAGGGTCAGGCCCAGGCGGTGCTCGCCGGCAACGCTGTAGGTCGTGCTCTCCTGCTCCTCGAGCCGGTCGTGCAGGGACTTGACGAGTCGCAGGCCCTCGACCTCCGTGGCGCTGATGTAGTCGCCCCGGTCCCACCGGACGCGGGTGATCTGCCGGTCCTGGTCGTCCTCGCGGTAGTTCTGGACGACGCTGAAGTCGAGCTTGTTGTCGTCGTCGATCCGAACCTCGAGGCGCGCGTTCGCGCCGTAGCGGTCGCGGTTGTTGGCAGAGAACTGAACCTCCGAGTTCCTGAGCGCGAGCGGAAGATCGGCCCCGCCGACGGTCTCCCGGTCTCCCCACCGCTGCTCGTTGTTGTGGCGCTCGGCCGCCGTGCTGGCGAAGTTGATGCCGATCGAGAACCCAAGGTTCCGGTTCGCGCCGGCCACGGTCGAGTAGTTGAACGAGGAGCGCGAGTGCGTGCCGTCGGCGATCGAGTTGTCGCCCACGCCGAGCGTGAAGTTCGTCACCCCGTCCGGCTGGTCGAACGCGCTCCGCGTCTTCAGGTTGATCGAGCCGCCGATCGAGTCGGCGTCCATGTCCGGGGTCAGGACCTTGGTGACCTCGATGCCGGAGAGCTGCGCCGCCGAAATGACGTCGAGCTCGACCATCCGGTTCTCCGTGTTCGAGTAGCCGACCTGGTGGCCGTTCACCGTCACGTTGGTCATCGCCGACGGCGTGCCCCGCATCGAGACGAACCGCCCTTCGCCGCTGTCGCGCTGGATGCCGATGCCGGCGACGCGCTGCAGCACTTCCGCCGTGTTCAGGTCGGGGAAGCTCTGGATCTGCTCCTCGGAGAGGACGTTCTTGATGTTCACGGCCTCCTTCTGCTCGTTCAGCGCCTTGCTCTGACCGAAGCGGACCGCCTGAACGACGATCTCCTCTTCGAACTCATAGCGCGCGTCGAGTTCGATCGCCAGGGCGACCGTTTCCCCGTCCGCGACCGTGACACTGGTCTCGAAGTCCTCGAAGCCGACGTAGGTCACGACCAGCGTGTAGTCGCCGGCCGGAACGCCGTCGAGGCGGTAGCGGCCGTCGCTGCCCGAGCGGGTGCGGAACTGCGTGTCCTGCAGCGCGACCTCGGCGCCAGGCAGCAGGGCGCCGGATTCCGTCTCGGTGATCGTGCCCTGGACGGATGGGCCGGCCTGCGCCAGCGCGGCGCCGGCACAGACGAAGACAGCCAGGGCCGCGACACCGGCGTACGTCAAGCGAACGGCGAACTTCTGTCTCATGGCGCAGTCTCCCTCCGGGATAGTGAAAAAAGAACACTCACCCGCGCTTGAAAGCGGGGGTGCGAATCGGCAGAGGGGCGCTACCTGTCAGGCCGCCGCAACGTCTAACGTTGTTCCATCAAGCTAGCACACGGCGGCCGCCCGGACTGCCTGAGGCCACCGTGGCGCCCAGAAACGAGCCCTCAGACTGGGTGCGCCGGCGTCCCCGCCGGCCCTCAGGAAAGCGGGCGAGGCGTCAGCCTCGCTCCTTGTTCCTCCCAGGTGTCTCAGGAAGGTGCAAGGCCTTCAGCCTCGCGCGATTCTCTCCGTCGCCACCGCTCCGCGGCGTCGCCGGTTCAGCCGGCGAGGGCGCCGGCGCACCCAGTGTGGGGGCTCGTCTATCCGGCGATACCCTCAAGCCATGTCCATCAAATCCTTCGCGTCGAAGCAGTTCTCCACTCATCTCCTCGACGAACGCCGGCGTGACAAGGCTCGGGCCCGCGCGGAGCGGGAGCGCCGGCGCAAGGGGGAACCGCACCGGATCGAGTTCTTCCACCAGGTCGACGATCCGTACTCGCATCTGCTGGCGCAGGCGCTGGTGAAGCTCCAGGAGCGCTACGAGGTCGAGGTGGCGACCTGGCTGGTCGAGCCGCCGGAGGACTGGGCGGCGCCGGCGCGGGCGCGAGTTCGCGGTGCGCTTCCACCTGCACCCGGACGT
>VXUF01000036.1 GCA_009837085.1 Holophagales bacterium | reverse complement strand
CGCGCGAGGCCGCAGGCCTCGCTCCTTCAAGGAGAGGCCTTCGGCCTCACGATTCAACTTCGGTCGCCACCGCTCCGCGGCGTCGGCCGAGAGCCGGCGGGGACGCCGGCGCACCCAGTGTGCAACCTCCGATTCACTCTGCCATCGGCAGCATCCGCCCGAGCCGCGCCGTCTCCTCGCCGGCACCCACACCACCGGCCTCCCAGTGGTCGGCGACGATGCCGTCCGGCCGCATGAGGACGACCTCGGCGTTGTCGTAGGGCGATGCGGCCTCGACCTCGGGTAACACCTCAGTCCGAATGGGAAACCCGCTACTCGCAATCGCATCGGCAGCATCGCGCCACGCCGCGGAGTCCACGCGCGCCCCCAGCACGGCGGTGTAACCCAGCCCGTTCCAGTCGAGGACGGAACGCGTCCAGCTCCCGTCCAGCCACAGGTTCGGCGCCCGCCGCCCGGACCGCACGACCGGCACGTAGTCGCAGACGGGATTCTCCACCTCCGGCTCGGGCTCGTCGTCGCGGGCACAGAGTTCCGACGTCAACTCGTAGCCGTAGATCAGCCCCTCGTACTCCCCGTACTGGCGGCAGTTCCGGGCGGCCGCTTCCGTGTCGCCGCCGTCGTGGAACGCCCGGAAGATCCCGCCGGACAGTTGCGCGTTGCGCCGACCGGCCGCGACGCGCTGCTCGGCGACCGGCTGGTGCTCGGTGTCGTACGTCTCGAGCAGGGAAGCGGGCGAGGCGCCGCGGAGCACGAAGGCGATCTTCCAGGCGAGGTTGCGGATGCCGACGAATCCCGTGTTGTTGCCGAGGCCGCCGGTCGGAATGAACACGTGCGCGGCGTCGCCGGCCAGGAAGATGCGGCCTTGGCCGAGGCGGCCGGCGCGGCCCGGCTGGAACTGCCATTCCGTCATCGTTCGCACCTCGATCGGAGCCGGGTCGTTGGCGCCGAGCGCCGACCGGATCCAGTTCGCGGCGAACTCCGCGGTCATCTGCTTCGTGCGATCGAAGCCGCCGATCTGGCAGCGCCAGCGCCGCACGCCGTCGAGGGGCTGGAAGACGGCGTTTCCCATGGGGTGGGCGATGAACAGCAGACCGCCCTGCCGGTCGCTCGTGTGGCTCGAGAAGTCCGCCTCGAAGATGACGTCCTGGAAGAAGACGTCCATGAAGTCCGCCTCCAGCGTCGTGCCGATGGCGGCGCGCGTCGAACTGCGGAGACCGTCGGCGCCGATCGCGAACTCGGCGGAAACGGGTGTTGCGCGGCCCGTTTGGTTGTCGCGGATCGTGCAGGAGACGCCGGCGTCGTCCTGGGCCAGTTCGCTCGCGGTCGTGTCGAAGCGGAGGTCGACGTTCGGGTCGGACGCCGCCTGGTCGTAGAGGATCGCCTCGACATGGTCCTGCGCCGTCATCACCGGCATGGAGGAACTGCGCCTGGTCCGCACCGAATGGAAGGACGGCGTGGGGACCCGGCAGATCTCCTTCCCCGCGAGGCAGTCGAACCAGCGGTTGTACTCGGTCCAGTCGGGGCCCAGGCCGGTGTCGATCACCTGCTGCTCGACGCCGACCTCGCGCATCAACTCGACCGACGGGGCGTCCAGGAGGCGTGACCGCGGGTGCGTGCTCGTACGTCCCCGCAGGTCGACGACCAGGGACCTGACGCCCAGCCGGGACAGCAGCAGCGAACCCATCAGGCCGATCGGACCGCCGCCGACGATCAGCACCTGCGTCTCTGTCTCGACGACGTTGTCCTTCACTGTTGTCCTTTCGGCGGCGTCCACAGCGGAGCGAGGCCTTTGGCCTCGCGCGTTCTTTCTGAAGCCGGCGGGGACGCCGGCGCACCCAGTGTTCAGATCTTCGGATCCACTCCGGTCATCTCCACCGACAGCTCCCACAACCGCCTGCCCAGCTCCGGATCGCGGCTCGCCGGCGAGGACCAGGCCCCGCCCGCCGGACCGCTTACCTCCCAGTTCCGTGGCCCGTAGTAGTCGCCTCCGGTGAGTCCGGGTGCGGTCGCCGCCATGAGGGTCGGCCAGGCGCCCATCGCCTGGGTATTGAAGAAGATGCGAATCAGGGGCGTAGCCGCCTGGATGAGGGGAATGTTCCGGCCGATCTCGGTCTGCGCCAAACCGGGATGACAGGCGACGGCGATCGTCCGGGAACCGCGGGCCTTGAGCCGCCTGTGAAGCTCGTACATGTACATCAGATTGGCGAGCTTGCTCTGCCGGTACCGCGTCTGACGGGAATAGAGCTTCGCTCCATCGATGTCCTCCCAGTGGATCCGGCCGCCGCGGTGGGCGAGGCTGGCGGTAATCACGACCCGGCTGCCCTCGGTTTGCTCCAGCTTCGGCAGGAGCCGCCCGGTGAGCGCGAACGTGCCGAGGTGATTGACCCCGAACTGCGCCTCGAAGCCGTCGACGGTCAGGGTGCGCGGCACCCCCATGATGCCGGCGTTGTTGACGAGCACGTCGAGCCGGGGCTCGGCGGCGGCCCGCTCGGCGGCCGCTCGCACGCTGGCCAGATCGGCTTGGTCGAGTTGCAGGAACTCGAGGTCGGCCCCGGGGGACTCGGCGTGAATCGAGGCGATCGCACCCGCGGCTCGCTCCTCTGAGCGGCACCCCAGCAAGACGCGCCCGCCTTGCCTCGCCAGCACCCTGGCCGTCTCGAAGCCGATGCCGGTGTTGGCGCCGGTGACGACGAACGTCCGCCCCGACTGGTCGGGTACGTCGCGGTCCGTGAATCCTTGGGCCATTTCGCTAGCGATACGCCGCGCTGCGGTGAGCCGCTGTGTGAAGGAAGACAATCCGTTGTTGCTCGTCGACCTCGTAGAAGAAGCGCCAGGCCCCGATGCGGTAGCGCCAGGTAGGCGGCTCAAAGCCCTTGAGGCGCCGAATGTGCGGTCCCATGTGAGGATGCTGACGCAACTGTGGGTACACCACCCTTCGTAGCTTCTGGACGACGGCTTGATGGCCTCCGCGGGAGATCGTGCGCAGGTCTCGCCTGAACTGCTCGGTCTCGAACAGCCGATAGTCAGTCAACGAACGAGCCCTTGCGCCGCGAGGCTTCGCGCGAGCCCGCCCGAAGCCGCTTCAGCAACGACTCGTTCTCCAGAATCTCGGCCATTTCGGCGTCGTCGACGAACTGCTGCTCGCGGACCTTAGCGAGCGCCGCGGTCTCGATGAGATTCGACAAAGGCCGGTTCTCTGCCTGCGCCGCTTCCTTCAGCTCCTCGTAGGTGCCTTCGTCCAGTCTCAGGGTGATGGTCTTGCTCATGGAGAACACAATAGCATGCACTTGTGTTCTACTAGCCAGCGGCTCTATCGGCTCGGTCAGGCGTCGTCAGCAGACGCTACAGGCGGAGCGTCGAATGCGTAGCGGGCGCCGCCGCCAGCACTTGACTTCAGGCGAAGTCAACGACATCGTATGGAGTCGGAGGTGTTCTGGCGATGGTCCAAGTAACCGCGAGGCTTCCCGAGGATCTGGTCGAGAAGGCGGACCGGGCCGCCAGTCGACTGAATCGATCTCGGGCTCAGTTGCTCAGACAGGCGCTCGAGTACTACCTCGAGGACTTCGAGGATCTTCGGCTGGCCCTGGATCGTCTCAACGATCCCGCGGATCCGGTGCTGGATTGGGAAGATGTCAGGCGCGATCTACTCGATCAAGATCAAGGCGAGCGCGGCTAGGGCTCTCAGGAAGATCGATCCTCTCGATCGCCGGCGAATCGTCGCGGCGATCGATCGGCTGGCCCACGAGAGGTCGGCCGGATCTGCGCTGAAAGGAGAGTTCGGCGGACTCAGGCGACTCCGTGTGGGCCGCTACCGGATCATCTACGAGACCATCCACGAAGAACTCACGGTGCTGGTCGTCCGTGTCGGCCATCGCAGGGAGGTCTATCGTTAGGCGATGACTGGGCGCAGCGTCACCCTCCTCGCGCTGTCCACGGCCCTCACGATCGCATCGTCGCCCATGACTGATGCGACCGCTGGCGCGCAGGAGTCTCCGGCCGGCGACTTCGTCCCGGTCACCGACGCCATGCTGCAGAACCCGGCGCCGGAGGACTGGCTCAGTTTCCGCCGCACCCTCGACGCCTGGGGCTACAGCCCGCTCGACCAGATCACGCGGGAGAACGTCGGGCGGATTCGGATGGAGTGGACGGGGACCATGGCCGATGGAAGCGCCGAGACCACGCCGCTGGCGTACGACGGCGTCCTGTACGTCGCCAGCAGGGAGGACGTCATCCAGGCGCTCTCGGCCGAGAGCGGCGATCTGATCTGGGAGTACCGGCGGGACCTGCCGGAGGATGTCTGGGGCTACACCGGACCGCTCGCTCGCAAGACGCGCAACATCGCCATCTGGGGCGAGTACATTCTGGGCACCAGCGCCGACCACTACGCCTACGCGCTCGATGCGGTGACGGGCGAACTCGCCTGGGAGACGCGCATCCTCGACTACAAGGTCAACCCGGCCCATCACAGCGCCGGGCCGATCGTCGCCGACGGCAAGTTGATCTCCGGGCGAAGCTGCAGGCCCCTCGGCGGGCCGGACGCGTGCGTCATCCTCGCCCATGACGCGCGGACCGGCCGGGAGCTCTGGCGCCGCCGCACCCTGCCGGCGCCCGGCGAACCGGGAAACGAGACCTGGGGCGCCGTGCCCTACGAGGACCGCCGGCACGTCGGGACCTGGATGCCGCCGAGTTACGACCCGGAGCTGGAACTCGTCTACATCGGTACGGGCGTCACGGCGCCGGCGCCGCGGTTCATGCTCGGCGGAACCGATCTCACGCACCTGTACCACAACTCGACCCTGGCGCTCGACGCCTCGACTGGCGAGATCCGCTGGTACTACCAGCACCTGAACGACTCCTGGGACCTCGACCACGTGTTCGAGCGCATCCTCGTCGATACGGCGGTCGCGCCCGATCCGGAAGCCGTCGAGTGGATCAACCCGCGGTTGAAGGCGGGAGAGGTGCGCAGGGTCGTCACCGGCATCCCCGGCAAGACGGGGCTCGTCTATACGCTCGACCGCGCCACCGGCGAGTTTCTCTGGGCGACGCCGACGGTGCGGCAGAACGTGATCACCGGCATCGACGGCGCCACCGGCCAGGTGAGCCTGAACGAAGAGGTGATCTTCCGCGAGCTCGAGCAGGTGATGTTCATCTGCCCTTCGTGGGCGGGCGGCAAGGACTGGGAAGCGGGCGCCTACAGTCCCCTCACGCGCACGATGTACTTCCCGTTGCGTCAGGCGTGCGCGGAGATGCTCGTGACGACCGACTTCAAGAGCGAGAGGGTCAAGGCCCTGGACCAGATCGTCGCGCACTACGCCCTGGCCGCCAACCACGTCGTGGCGCCGGGCACCGACCAGCTCGGCACGGTGCGGGCGATCTCGGCGGAGAACGGCGAGACCCGCTGGGTCTACGAGACGCGGGCCGCCACCTTCTCGCTGCTGGCGACGGGCGGCGGTCTGCTCTTCGGCGGCGACCAGGGCGGGCGCTTCCGGGCCCTGGACCAGGAGACCGGCGAGGTTCTCTGGGAGATCAACCTGGGCGCTCCGGTCATGGGCTTCCCGGTCACGTATGCCGTCTCGGGCCGCCAGTACGTGGCCGTCAACACGGGTCCTGGCCGGCTGACCAACGCGCGCATGACGCCCGAGCTCCGCCCCGGCCGTGGCAGCAACCTGTTCGTGTTCGCGTTGCCGTAGAGTGCCTCCCCAACCCAGCACGCACAAGGAGCCGTCATGTCCGAAATCCGCATGCGCCAGATCTGCCTGGTCGCCCATGACCTCGATCGCATCCAGCGGCAGTGCGAGTCGGTCTTCGGCGTCGAGGTCTGCTACCGCGACCCGGGCGTGGGGAAGTACGGCCTGCACAACTTCCTGATCCCCTTCGGCGACCAGTTCCTCGAGACCGTGTCGCCGCAGCCGGGCGAGCACGACACCCCGGGCGGCCGCTACCTGAAACGCCGCGGCGGCGACGGCGGCTACATGGTGATCATGCAGGTTCCTCAGGGCAGCTACGCCGGCTACCAGCAGCGGGTCGCCGACCTCGGCATCCGTCTGGTCTCGGAGCCGGGCCGGAGCGAGCGCGGCATGGGCATGCAGCTCCATCCCAAGGACGTTCCCGGCGCCATCCCGGAACTGCGCTGGAACGTCGACGAGGAGCGCCCGGACGGCTCCTGGTGGCCCGCCGGAGAGGACTGGCAGCGGGCGAAGCGCACGGAGATCGTCGACGGCATCCGCGCCGCGGAGATCCAGACCGCCGATCCCGCGGCACTGGCCGCCCGCTGGGGCGAGGTCCTGGACGAGCCGGTCGGCGGTGGCGACGTGCCGACGATCGCGTTGCGGGATGCCGAGATCCGCTTCGTCCCCCTGCGCGACGGCCGTCCCGAGGGTCTCGGCGGCCTGGACATCGGAGTGACGGACCGGGCGCGGGCGCTCGCCAACGCCGAGGCCGCGGGTTGCCTTGCGGGCGACGATCTCGTGACGATCTGCGGCATGCGGCTCCGTCTCGTCTGACGCGCTCCTCGATGGAATAGCCGCTCTCCTGTCGGTGTTGGCCGGAAGACACTCGTTGCGGCGGCCCCTCTGCAATGGACTACTCCAAGGGGGCACATCCGTGAAGCTGAGAAGACTGTTTCTGTATGCGTTCGTTCCGGTGTTTCTGGCCACAGGCGGAGCGTGGGCGCAGGAAGACGAGGAACTGTTCGTCGAGGAGATCACCGTCACCGCGACGAAGCGCGAGGAGTCGCTGCAGGACGTACCGATCGCGGTGACGGCGATCACGCCGCTCCAGATCGAGCGCGCCGGCATGCTGGACATCCGCGACCTGCCGACGCTGGCGTCGAGCTTCAACATGAACTCGTCGCAGACCGAGTCGCAGGGAACGACGCTGCGCATTCGCGGCGTCGGCACGACCGGCAACAACATCGGGCTCGAGAGTTCGGTCGGCGTCTTCCTCGACGGGATCTACCTGAGCCGGCCGGGGATCGCCCTCGGCGACCAGCTCGACGTCGAGTCGATCGAGGTGCTTCGCGGCCCGCAGGGCACGCTGTTCGGCCGCAACGTCTCGGCTGGCGCCCTGAACCTGCGGACACGGCGGCCGAGCCTCACGGACCAGTCCGGTTTCCTCAATCTGACGGCGGGCAACTTCAACGCCTTCAACGTGCAGGCGGGAGTGGGCGGGCCCCTCTCCGACCGCGTCGGCTACCGGCTCTCGGCCGCCGTTCGCAACCAGGACGGCTTCGTCGAGAGCGTCTCGGGAGCCGAGAGCTACACGCGCGACCGGGCGCTCCTTCGCGGGCAGTTGCTGTGGAACTTCATGGACCGTGGATCGCTGCGGATCATCGGCGACTACTCGGACGCGGACGAGGAGTGCTGCGACGCCGTCGTCCTGCTCGAAACGCCCGCGGCGGCCCTCGGATCGTTCGCGGCTGCCGGACTCCCGGCAGACGGCGGCGTCTCTGCCTTCGGTCCGTCGGCCTTCGAGGCCCGGCGCTCGAACGCGGGACCGTTCGTCAACCCCTTCGATCAGAAGGGCCTGTCGGCCGAACTCAACTACAACCTGACGGGCAACGTCTCCCTCACCTGGCTGGGTTCGTGGCGCGACTTCTTCGCCTCGTCGATCCAGGACGACTTCGTGGGGATCGGCGTCTACGGCGTCTCTCCGGAAGCCGCCAACGGCTTCGGCACGTTCGACGACATCGAGTCCTGGACCCAGGAGTTCCGGCTCACCGGCGACACCGAGAGGGTGAGTTGGCTGGTCGGCGGCTTCGCCTCGGGCGAGGACATTCTCGAGCACATCGGTCTCGGCCTGCTGGGGGACTTCTCGTCCTTCGTCGATGCCGTTCTCTGGAACTACGCCCTCGCTCCGGCGCTGGCGCCGGCGCAGCTTCTAGGCGGCGTGCCGCTTGCGACGGGGGGAACGTTCGGGGACGTCCTGGCGGCCGACAATCAGGCGCTCGCCTTCTCCGGCGGCATTCCGGTCGGCGGCGCCTTCGCGAACAACGTATACCGCCAGGAAGGCGACTCCTGGTCGGTCTTCACGCACAACACCTTCCGCCTGTCGGACCGCTTCTCGCTGGTCGCCGGGCTGCGCTACGTCGACGAGACGAAGGACGGCAGTTTCAGGCAGCCGGCCGCGAGCAACCCCGGCTGTCTCGCCACCCTTTTGAACGCGCGGGCCCTGGCGGAGGGCGCCTCGGGAACGCCGCTCGCGCCGGTAGCGACGTCGATCGGCAACCTGAACGCGGCCTTCAACTGCTTCCCCTTCGCGACGCCGGCGGATACCGGAGTGCCGATCCTCCCGGCGACGTTCGCGGACACCTTCCAGGACGACGAGCTGGTCTACACCTCGCAGGCGGTCTACGAGTTCAGCGACACCGTCAAGGGCTACGCGAGCTACACCCACGGCTTCAAGTCCGGCGGCTTCAACCTGGATTCGACCGCCGCTGTCGGCGGCGCCGACCCCCGCTTCGACTCGGAGAAGATCGACGCGCTCGAGCTGGGGGTGAAGTCGGAGTTCGCCAACCGCCGCGTGCGCCTGAACGCCACGCTGTTCGACTACGACATCGAGGACTTCCAGGTGCTCGAGTTCACGGGCGTCCAGTTCCGGACCTTCAACGTGCCGAAGGCGCGGAGCCGGGGCGCCGAGCTCGAGCTGTCCGCCGTCGCGGGTCAGCACGTCACGTTGAACTTCGGCTACACGTTCGCCGATTCGGAGTACCCGGACGACTGCGCCGGCGACCTCGACGCGGCCTCCGTCCGGTCGCTGTGCGGCGCGAAGTTGACGAACGCGCCCGAGAACGTCGTCTCGTTCGGCGCCAACTGGGACGACACGGTCGGCGACCGGTTCCTGGTGTTCGCGTCGGTGAACGGCCGCTGGGAGGACGACCGGCGGACCAGTACGCAGCCCAACCTCGCCCTGGACGTCCAGGAGGCGAACACGAAGGCGAACGTCCGGGTCGGGCTCGGCGGCTACTCCGGCCGATGGGCGGTGGAGCTCTGGAGCAACAACGTGACGGATGAGCAGACGAAGAACGTGACGTTCAACACGCCGCTGCGCGTCGGCAGCCGCAGTACGTTCCTCGAAGCGCCGCGCACCATGGGGGCCACCTTGCGTCTCACCTTCTGATCACCCTGCCGGGCCGGTTGCCGGTCGTTTCGCCGCCGTCGAACACGACTTCGCCGTTGACCCACACCTTCTCGATCCCCGCGGAGGGAAGGTGCGGGTCCTCGTAGGTCGAACGGTCGATGACGGTGTCGGGATCGAACAGGACGAGGTCGGCGTAGTGTCCCTCCGCGATCGAACCGCGATCCGTGATGCCCAGGTGCTCGGCTGAGAGCGAGGTCATCTTGCGGATGCCCTCCTCGAGACTCACGACGTTGCGTTCGCGGACGTAGCGGCCGAGGAAGCGGGTGAAGGCGCCGAAGCCGCGCGGATGGGAACCGTCGAGACCGCCGTCACTGCAGATCACGGCGTGCGGCCAGGCCATGATGGCCTCGATGTCGGGTTCGTCCATGGCGAAACCGATCATCAGGGATTCGCTGCCCATCTCGGTGTCGGCCTTGAGCAGATCCATCAGGGTCGTCTCCACGTCGGAGCCGCGGACTTCGGCGATCTCGGCCAGGGTCAGGCCGTTGTAGGCCGGTTCCGGCAGGAAGTCGGGAAGGAGGACGTCGTCGGGCGACAGCAGGTCGCGAAGGATGTACTCCGCGCCGTCCCGCCGGTCGAGATCCCGATCGGGAAACACGGTCGTGAGCCAGGTGAAGGACGTGGCCCAGGCCCGGTAGGGGTAGATGTCCGCCGTGATCTCGACGCCTGAGGCCCTGGCCTCGTCCAGTCTCGTGAGGAGCCGCTCGGCCTGACCCCACCAGCTGTTCATGGCGAGCTTCATGTGGGTCACCTGGACGGGCAGGTCGGCGTCCCGGCCGATCCGGATGATCTCCTCGATGGCTTCCCAGAAGTAGCGGTCCTCGCTGCGGATGTGGCTGATGTAGGTACCCCCGTGGGCGGCCGCCAACCGGGCGAGTTCGATCACCTCTTCCGTCGTGGAGAAGGACCCCGGGTCGTACTCGAGCCCGGACGAGAGTCCCAGCGCGCCTGCCTCGAGTTCGGTCCGCAGCAGAGCCTTCATTTCGGCTACCTCGTCCGGCGTTGCGTGGCGTTGGTAGTCCTCGCCCATGACCTCTTCGCGGAAGGTCCCGAACCCGGCGTAGGACGCCACGTTGACGGCAGCGGGCGATGTCTCTAGTTGGGCGAAGAACTCGGCGAGCGGGTACTGGTGACCTCCGTCCTGCCCGGCCACGATCGTGGTGATGCCCTGGTTGACCGCCGCCAGAGCCTCCGGCAACTCGAACAGCCTGGAGTCGTGGTGACTGTGGACGTCGATGAAGCCGGGCGCCAGGACCAGGCCGTCCGCGTCGACGACGGTGTCCCCGGCGGCCGGCTCGAAATCGCCGACGGCGGCGATGCGGTCGCCCTCGATGCGGACGTTGACGTCCCGGGACGGACGCCCGCTGCCGTCGATGACCCGAGCGTTGACGATGATTGTGGTGGTTGGTGCCGGGTCGCCGGGGGCGCAGGCCGTGAAGGCGAGGCCGGCGCTGAGCAGCAGGGCCGCGCCGCAAAGGAGCGAGGCTGTCGCCTCGCGCGTTCTTCTCACGGTCGCCACCGCTCCGCGGCGTCGCCCGTGAAAGCCGGCGAGGACGCCGGCTTATGAAGAAACGCGCGAGGCCGCAGGCCTCGCTCCGCTTTCTCAGTCTGCGACTTCGTCGTCGGTCCACACTGGGTGCGCCGGCGTCCCCGCCGGCTCGGGAAGAACGCGCGAGGCCTAAGGCCTCGCTCCGCTCTGTCCTCGTCATTGAACCTCCAGCGCCGGCTGCCTCTCGAAAACCAGCCCCCGCTCCGAGCCCGAACTCAGGCTGAACCCGGTAACCGCGCCGGCCCCGTCGCGCACAAACTCCAGCCGCGCCGGCGACGCCGCCCAGCCGCGGCTCTCGAACTCGACGCGGAACTCGTCTTCGGCGACTGGCTCTACGTCGAGCGCGGGTTGCTGCTCGACGCGCAGCGCGAGGCCGCCGTCCGCGACAGTGAACCGGTACGTGGCGTCCAGCTCGGAGGAGAAGAAGCTGCCGGCGAACTCGGCCAGCCCGCCGGCGGACAGGGATGGCACGCGGGGCGAGTCTTCGTCCTCTTCGTCGGCATCGTCCCCCTCTTCGTCGTCGCCTTCCTCGGGCCCGAGCTGGTCCGCCAGGTAGTGGCCGGCGACCCGCCGCGCCAGCTCTCCGGGATCCCCGTACTCGGCGTTGCAGGAGACGGCGATCGAGAGGCCCGGTTCCACGTACCGCCTGAGCTCGGTCAGAAACCCCCAGGAGTGCCCGCCGTGCCCCACGGTCCGCAGGCCGCGATACTCACCGAGGGTGATGCCGTGGGCGTACTCGATTGGCTCGCCGTTGTTGAGCGTCCCCTCGGTCAGCATCGACTGATGGATCGCCGGTTTGTCGGCGCCGTGCAGGTAGTCGTCCCAGCGCAGCAGGTCCTCCACCGTCGTGTAGAGCTGGCCGTCGCCGGCGATCTCGAAGTCGTAGTTGTGGACGACTCGCAGGTTGCCGTCGTCGTCCTGGTGGTAGCCGGTGGCGCGCCGCGGGATGATCACCTCGCGGTTCTCGTACATCAGGCTGCCGTCCATCCCGAGCGGTTCGAAGATCCGCTCCCGGGCCAGTTCGCCCAGCGACTTGCCGGCGGCGCGCTCGAGAGCGTGGGCCAGAAGCATGTAGCCGGTGTTGCTGTACTCGTACCGCTCGCCCGGCGCGAACACCGGCGCGCGCTGCCGCGACATCATCGCCAGGAGTTGCTCACGCGAGACGGCGTAGTAGTCGTGGCTGCCGGCGAGCGGGAAGAGGTTCAGATAGTCGCGCAGGCCGCCCGTGTGGTGAATCAGGTGCCGTAGCGTGATCGGCGACGCGTACTCGGGCAACTCCGGAAGCCACTGGCGGACCCCGTCGTCGAGCGAGACCGTGCCGTCCTGGGCCAGGATGTTGGCGACGGCGGCGACGAACTGCTTGGTCACCGAGGCGACGTCGAAGACCGTCTGCGGCGTGACCGGAATGTCGTAGTCGAGGTTGGCGTAGCCGTAGCCGCGCGTGTACACGAACTCGCCGTCCTGTGCCACCGCGAGCGCGCATCCCGGTGAATCGGGCTTGTCCCAGGAGACGAAGATCGCGTCGATGGCTGGATTGTCGGCGCCGGTCTCCATACCCGCGGGCGGCCCCTCGGGACCGGTGCAAGCGACGCCGAACAGCAGGAGAGCCAGAAGGAGAGGCCTTCGGCCTCGCGATTCGAGTTCGGTCGCCGCCGCTCCGCGTCGTCGTCCGAAAGCCGGCGAGGACGCCGGCGCACCCAGTCTGAAACCCCGTCGACGGTCCACACTGGGTGCGCCGGCGTCCCCGCCGGCTTCTGAGAAGGCTGCGCCGCGGAGCGGCGACCTTGCTGCCGAATCAGGCACCGCCATTAGCCCATTCTGCCAACTGTTCCAGCGTCGTCGTCGCGCCGCCGCAGACGACGACCAGGACGGACTCGAAGTCCTCCAACTCCGGTGCGCCGTCGTACACGGCGGCGAGCGATGCGCCGCAGGCCGGCTCGACGACCACCCGGTGCTCGGCGAGGAACCGCTGACATGCGGCGACGGCGGACCGATCCGAGACCACGATGCTCCGAAGCGGATGATCCCTGGTGCAGTCGAACGCCCGCTGGCAGATCTTCTTCGCCCCCAGCGTGATGGCGAGACTGGTGATGGCGGGCAACTCGACCCGGTGGCCCGCCCGCACCGATTGAGCCAGGGAGTCGGCGCCTTCCGTTTCGACGGCAATCACCGGGACGTCGGACCAGCCGTTCCGCTTCATCCCCTCGACGAGGCCGCACAGCAGCCCGCCGCCGCCGACGGAGACGACCAGGGCGCCGGGCTTGACACCTGCCCCCGCGACCTCGTCGATCAGTGTGGAGTGGCCTTGCCAGACGAGCGGGTCGTCGAACGGATGAACCAGGACATCCGACTGGCCGACCGTCGACTCGGCCAGTTCGTTCGCCTCCTGCCAGGAATCGCCGTGGACGAGGACCTCGGCGCCTTCGCGCCGGATCAGCGCCCTGGCCAGCTCGGAGGTGGTCTCGGGCACCACGATGAGGACGGGCACCGAGAGATGCCGCCCGGCGTAGGCGACCGCGATCCCCGCGTTGCCGCCGGACGAGGAGATCAGGCGCCCGGCGCCCCGCCGGACGTACTCCTGGCAGGCGTGGCCGATGCCGCGAATCTTGAACGAGCCGGTCGGCTGCAGCGCGTCGAGTTTCAGCCAGACGCTCCGGCCGGCCTGGTTGGACAGCGGCCGCGACTCGAAGAGCGGCGTTTCGATGTGCAGCGGCTGCATGACCGTCGTTGGCCCGGACGGGGCCGGTAGCCTCGCGACACTAGCGGTTTGGACCCTTCAACACCGCGGGGGAAGAAAGATGGAAGGTGCTCTCAGCGTTGGTCTCCTGTTCCGCAACTTCAGGGGACGCATTCTCGTTACCTGGTTCCTCGTCCTGCTCGAGAACCTGCTCTGGGCCCTGGTGCCGCTGTTCATCGGCCGCGCCATCGACGCCCTTCTGGAGCGCCGCCCGAGCGCCCTGTGGGAGGTGGCCGCGATCCTGTCGGCGCTGATCGTGGTCGCCACTGTCCGGCGCTTCTACGACACCCGTTGCTACGGAACGATCAGGGTTCGATTCGGAGGAGAGCTCGTTCGCCGGTCGCAGGAGGCGCCGGTCTCTCGGCTCAACGCGCGCCTCAACATGAGTCGGGAGATGGTCGACTTTCTCGAAGGGCACGTACCCGGCGTGCTCACCGGGGTGGTGCAACTGCTGGTGAGCATCGCCGTCCTCTTCGGCTTCGACCGCCGTTTGGGTCTCGCGGCTCTCGGCGCGCTGGCCGCGATCGTTCTGGTCTACGCGCTGTTCCACCGCCGCTTCTACCGGCTGAACGGCGAACTGAACGCGCAGACCGAACTCCAGGTCTCCATCCTGGAGCAGCGGCGCCTGGAGTCGCTCGTGGGGCACCTGAGGAAGCTGCGCCGAAGCGAAGTCCGTCTGTCGGACACGGAGGCCGTCCTCTACGGCGGGATCTTCGCCGCCATGTTCGCCTTCGTCCTCGGCAACGTGTGGATCTCCGCGACGATCCCGATGATCACGGCCGGCGCGATCTTCGCGATTCTCAGCTACTCCTGGGAGTTCGTGGAGTCGAGCATCGCGCTGCCGATCGCGCTTCAGGAATGGTCACGGCTCGGCGAGATCCGCGACCGGCTGAACCGGGCGACGGAGGACAGCTAGGGGCCGGCGGATGGCGCGGCCGCGCCGCCGACGGGCTCGGCGAACAGCGGTATCTGCTGCGGCCGGTCGGTGTCCGCGCCGATCGTGACCGTTCCCTGGAGTTGACCCTTGTCGTTGAGCCGGCCCTCGATCACGGTTGTCGTGGCGCTCGCGTTGAGAGTGGGGAACTGGGTCGTGATCCGAAGCTCGTCACCCTGCCACTCGAAGTCGTCGAGGACGATCGAGTAGATGCCGCCCATGTAGAGCCAGCCTTCGCCTTCATGCGGAACGTGAAAGCCCATGAAGGCTCCGGACACGTAGGAATCCCGGGCCGGGTGCAGTGCCAGGAGATCGAGGATCTGCTCCCTCTGGTTCTGCTGCTCGAAGAGCACGCCCTCTTTCCGGGTGACCTCGATGAACCCGTTGAACATCTCGCTGAACGTGTCGCCGCGGTAGATGATCTCCTGCGTCGGGTCCGGGTTGGCCGGGTTGTCCTCGGAGTTGTCCCAGACGGCGGTGACGTCGATGCGGCTGCCGGCCGGAATGTCGATCGGCATGGTCGGGTAGTACAGCCACTGCCAGTTGTAGTCGTAGTTCGGTACGTCCAGCAGGGTCTCGGTGGAGCCGTCGGGGTAGGTGACGACGTAGGTCATCGCCTTGCCGCGGACGTGCATGTGCGGGCTGAACGCGAGGATCTGGACGTCTTTGTCGAACAGGTAGTGGGCGTTCTCGGCGTGGTGCGGGGCGCCCGGCGGAATGCGCAGGCCCGTGTTGGTCACCGGAATCGTGATGACCTCCTTCTCGAGCTCGCCTTCGCCGAAGTGGAGCCCGATCCGCGAGGCGTCACGGGTCGCTTCGCCGATCGGGTGGTAGTGCTGGTCGACGATGATGCGGATCTTCGAGCCGAAGCGGCGGCCGACGCCGTCCGGGAAGACGTAGGGCGGCATGCCGGCCGTCCAGATGCCGAGGACGCCGGAGGCGCCGGGATCGCCCTCGTTCAGCTCGCTCACATAGGTCGTCAGGAAGTGATGGGTGACGCGAGAGTCCTCGGGCAGGAACTCGATGGCGCGGACCCAGCGCGGCTCGCCGAGGTCGACGTCGATCACCTGCTGCGGGAAGAGATCGTCGCCTTCGGCCGGCACCTCGATGCTGTCGAGCGTGACGACGAAGTCGGGCTCGCCGAGCTTCCAGCCTCTCGGGAAAGTCGGCGCTTCGGGCAGGTCGGCGGGGTCGCCCTGCGGGGCGCCGGACTTGGCCCAGGTCACGATCGTCTCGATCTCGCCGTCGGTCAGCGAGAGGTCGTTCGACCAGACATGGTTCTCGGACTCGCCGCTCCACGGCGGCATGTCGCGGTTCTCGACGGCGCGGGCGATCGAGCGGGCCCAGGGCCGCGCTTCCCGGTAGGTCATCAGCGACATCGGAGCGACCTCGCCGGTCCGGTGGCACTGCACGCAGTTCTTGAAGAAGATGGGTGCTATGTCGCGGGTGTAGGTCGGCTCGTCGGCGGCGGCCGGGGATGTCGCGACCAGGGCGGTGGCGAGGGCCGCCGCCAGGAAGAGGGTCGCGGTCGGGGTGCTGAGTGTTCTTTGGTTCATGGGGGGCTCGGCCTGGTTGGTTGGTGTCTTCGTGGTCGGTCGGATCGTATCGGAGAGAGTGGACGCCAGCCTTCGGCCGGCGCGATCTTCTGGCCGCCTTCGGCGGCAGCCGGCGGGGACGCCGGCGCACCCAGTCTGTATCCCCGTCGACGTTCCACACTGGGTGCGCCGGACGTCCCCGTCGGCTCTCTGTTGACGTTCCACACTGGGTGCGCCGACGTCCTCGTCGGCTTTCTGGGGAAGATGCGCGAGGCGTCAGCCTCGCTCCTTGTTCTCGACCGGTTCAGCCACAAGAGGGCGCCACCTCGACCCGGTCCACACCCAGCCGCCCTTCCTCGATGACCAGGCCGACGCCGCCGCAGTCGAGGCCGTCGTCGGTTGATTCGAGGAGAGTCACGCCGTCGACCTTGCCGGCGAGGCGGTTGCCGCGGGCTTCGAGGGTCAGCTCGTAGCTCTCGCCGAGTCGCCACTCGAACTCGGCTTCGGCCAGCACCTCTTCGGCATGCAGCATGCGCACGAGCTGCACGCGGTTCCCGGGAGCGAGGAGCAGGCCGTAGAAACGGGTGAGGCCCTGGACCCGGGCGGCGACGCCGGCTCTCTCGACGAGGTGGGGCGACACGTCGGCGGTCACGGAGTAGTCGCGCCACTCGCGAGTGCCCTGCATCAGCAGGCCCGTGCCGGCGTTCTGGACCAGCCGGAACATCTCGGTGCCCTTGGTCAGCAGGTCGACGCCGTTGACCCAGGCGCGGCGCCACATGGTGCCGCGGTGGGTCGGGCGTTCGAGCCGGAACGTTGGCGCGCCGGACCACTTCAGCGACTCCAGGAAAACGACTCCGGCCGGGCCCTGAACGCGGACGCCGGCCGAGAAGACGGGTCCGGGCAGGGCCGGAACGGTGAAGGTGACGTGCCTGCTCTCGCCGGGTCCGAGTTCGAGGACTTCGTCGTCGAACGTGCCGGTCTCGTCGTTCTCGCCGTAGCAGCCGAGATAGACGTTCGCACTCACGGCTTCCGTCCCGGCGCTGAGCGTCGCCTCGACCGTCTGGCCGGGGAAGATGCGCGGCGACGCCATCAACGGATAGACGCGGCCCTCGAACCACTTCGCCGTCTCCAGCGAGGGGATGAAGACGGGAGAGCCGACCCGGGCCTCGTCCGAGGCGTCGATGCGAAGGGCGCGATCCCCTGAAGGCAGGACGACGTTGGCGATCTCGGCCTCGCCGTCGGCGACCTGGAAGCCCTGAACCGAGCCGGGAAAGGCGAAATGGAACTGCGCGCCGTCCTTCGGCGCCAGCGCCTCCTCGCCGGCGAGGCTGCGTCCGATGTTGACGATCTGGAGCGCTTCATGGCCGCAGTCGCTGATCGCCCGGCCGCCGTCGGCGGTCGGCAGGTAGATGCGGTCGGCCACCGGACCGCGCCAGTCGAGCCCTTTCTCCAGGCCCCTCTCGATACCGTCCAGGCCTTCCTTGATCCCCAGGAGGCAGCCGACGTTGCCCGAGTTGCAGTCGGTGTCCCAGCCGCAGGTGTTGACGATCTTCAGCGTCTCGGCGAAGTCGTCCTCGCCGTGGAGCAGCGCGAGGATGATCAGGCCGTGGTTCGGGACCATGTGGCAGTTGCCGCCGTACTTGTCGTAGCCGTAGCGTTCGGCGAGCCGGGCCCGGTTCGCGTGCCAGTCGCTGTCCGCGGCGTACCAGCGGCGCAGGTCGGCGATCATCCGGGCGATCACCGAGTCCGGCGGGATATAGCCGAGGGCGGCGTCGAGGAGCTTGGCGGTGTCCCGTTCGACGAACGCCGTCGACTCCATCGCGGTGAGGACGCGAGCGCCGTACACCGCTTCGCCGTCGTGACTCACACGCGCGGCGGCAGTGGCCAGGTGGACGGCCAGGTCCGGGTCGCCGGGGGCGACCATCGCCCAGCCGTCGATGAAGATCTGGGCGCCGATCTGCTCGGCCACGACCTTGCCGTTCAACTCCATCGAGCCGCTCGCGGGCGCGTCGACCCCGTTCCTGAGACGAAGGTAGGCGGTGTGCTCGGTGGAGTTGCCGAGGCCGCCCCACCACAGCACCGTGCGCTCCCGGATCAGGTAGTTGAGCCAGGTCTCGCCGACTTCCCGCGAACTGAGATCGGCGCCGGAGCCGTGGTCCTCGAGCGCCCGCAGGAAGGTGAAGGTTCCCGTGATGTCGTCGTCGGTGACGATCAGGGGAACGTCGAGCCGGTCGTGGACGTAGTACTCGATGTCGCCCAGCCGTTTGCGGATCCACTCGTAGGGCCAGCCCTCGAAGGGCCGGCCGAGGTAGACGCCGATGACCTTGCCGAGGACGCCGGCGTAGACGCGTTCCGCGTAGTCGGGCGGGAGAGGCATGTTCATCCTGTTGGATCCGGGGTGCCGGGTTGCGACATGGAACATTGAACGGTGTATCATGTTCAGCGGATCAAGAGCTAGCTGGCCGGTGTTTCGTCGCCGGCGCCACAACGGAGGGAAACCGCCATGGAGAGCAGACTTCGAGCCGTACCGAAGACCGCCAGAGTTTTCGCCTTTTGGACCCTCGCCCTGTCGCTCCTGGCCTTGCCCTTGCTGGCTCAGAGCGGCACGGTCTCCGGAACCGTTTCCGACGCCGACGGCGATCCGCTTCCGGGCGTGACCGTCAGTGTCGAGGGCGGCGGCGATGCGATGACCGACGCGGACGGCGCCTTCTCGATCTCGGGCGTCGCGGCTGGCAGCCACACGGTCACCGCCAGCCTCGAGGGCTTCCAGTCGTCGAGCCAGTCCGTTCAGGTGGGCGCCAGCGGCGCGACGGTCGACTTCGAGATCCGCCCCGCCTACCACGCCACGGTCGTCGTAACGGCGGAGCGGGTCGAGGAGAACGTCATGGAAGTGCCGATGACGATTTCAGCGTTCGATTCGGCGCTGCTCGAGGATCTCGTGATCCAGGAGAGGACGGACCTGCAGAACCTGGTTCCGGGCCTCCAGTTCGGCGACGAGATCGAGCAGCAGGGCCAGGGAACGGTCATTCGCGGCATCGGCACCAGGAACGCCCAGTACGACCAGGCCGACTATGCGGTCGCCACCTACGTCGACGGCGCGTACACCCTGGGCGTCTACGGCACGACGCCCGGCGGCGGCTTCGATCTCGAGCGGGTCGAGGTGGCGCGTGGACCCCAGGGAACCCTGAACGGCCGCAACTCGATCGCGGGCGCGATCAACGTGGTCACCAAGGGCCCGACGGATCACTGGGACGCCGAGTTGATGGGGGAGGTCACGGACGTCACGCAGGAGCGGTTGAACGCGGCGATCGGCGGCCCTCTCGGGGACAGTCCCTTCAGCTTCCGCCTGACGGGCGGCACGCACACGGGCGACGGCAGACAGGAGAACGTCGGTTCGGGAGGCGACCATGACGCACCCGATCAGACCTTCTACTCGCCGCAGCTTCGTGCCGAGACGGATCGATTCTCCGCGAGGGTGCGCGTGTCCCACGTGGAGGATCGTGGGACGCCGCGGGCCTTCGTGCAGCTCTCGAACGTCGACCGGACGACCGGCGGCTACTCCCGGGACCGTTACTACCTCTGGGAGACGCCCAATCCGGCCCTCGATCCAAACTGCGGCCTCGACACACCGGCGTGGAACTGCCCCGGCGAGATCAGGAACAGGGTGGCGCTCAACTACCCCGGCATCAACGAGAGCGAAAGCGACTTCGGCGTACTCCGGGCCGACTGGCAGGTCGGAAGGTCTTTCGGCATCAGCTTCAACGCGAGCAGCGGCGAGACGGTGCAGCAGGCGCTCCGGGACGCCGACTACACGAATCGGGTGCCGATCGGCACGCCCCCGGGCGGTCACGGCCTTGGCGGTACTGCGGACTCGCTGGACCACACGTTGACGGCCTGTACGCCAGGGCGCTGGGACGGCCTGTGTCCCGACGGCACGGTGCCGTTCTCGAACTCGTTCTACGACCTTCCGTTCGAGTACGAGGAAGACTCGCAGGAGCTCCTGTTCAGGTCGAGCTACGCCGGCGACTTCAACTTCATCGGCGGGTTCTTCAGGTACAAGAACACGAGGTCCGGGACGATCCACCGGCATGACCTGCAGATCCCGTACCGCTTCGGGACGGCCGATGAGCAGGCCCGGAGGGTTTCGCCGGTCTGGGGCTTCGTCGAGGTCAACAACTGCCAGGATGTCCTGACCAAGATCGTCGAGGGATTCGGCATCGGCACGAGCGACCCGGCGGGCGACGAGGAAGGGCTCTACTGGTACTGCCCTGAGGGCGACGACCTCAGCCATCTGCTCAGCTTCTTCAACAGGGGCAAGAACTGGACGGAGGCCGTGTTCTTCAGTGCCGACTACCGGTTCAACGACAGTTGGGCGCTGTCGGGTGGCATTCGCTACACCGAAGACAAGAAGGAGCAGAAGCCCGAGGACCAGGGCGGGTTCTTCACGCTGGCTCTGGGAGGCGCCCCGGTCACGATCGCGCTTTCAGGCGAGGGCAACCCCTACCCACAGACCTGGTCGCGGCCGATCGGCCACCTCGCTCTGGAGCACACGACCGACGCCGGCCATCTGGTATACGGCCGGATCTCCACGGGCTTCCGCTCCGGTGGGTTCAACATCGGTCTGCCGGGCCAGGTGCCCCCGTACATCGAGGAAGAGACGCTGGTGAACTACGAGCTGGGGGCGAAGGGCTTCTTCCTCGACTCGCGCCTGCAGCTCTCCGCCGGCCTCTGGTACAACCAGTTCGACAACTACCAGCTCTCCGCCACGCAGGCGCCGCCGCCGGGTGTGGAAATCCCCGTGTCGATCTACTCCGACACACCGCTCGTCGAGTACACGGCGAACATTCCCGACACGACGATTCAGGGTGTGGACCTGGAGTTCAGCTATCGGATCGGCTCCTTCGGGCTCCGGGGCTTCTTTGCCTGGCAGGACTCGGAGATCGGTCCGCACTCCTCGGTGATCGACGGCCATCCTGATGCCCAGACGGCGATCTGGAACTACATCAACTTCGACACCGGCGAGCCGGCCACCAGCGAGTACGACCTGCCGACGGATCAGACCGGGAACCGGTTGCCGAAGCAGCCGCAGAACAAGCTGGCGCTGACGGCGTCCTGGTTCAAGCCGCTCGTCTCCGCGGGTCACCTCTCGTTCCAGTCGACCTACGCCTACACCGAGTCGGCGTTCCCCAGCATCGGAAACGTCGACATCTGGGAACTGCCGGGATTCGACCGGCTGGACGTGGGCGGCACCTGGAGCGCTCCGAGCGACAGGTGGTCGATCTCGCTGTTCGTCAAGAACATCATGGACGAGGTTGCGGTCCTCGAGTACCTGCCGATTTCCGGAAACGGGGGCGTCCCCGCGATCGGCTTCGTGACGCCTCCCCGCGAGCTCGGCCTGCAGCTCCGCTTCCGGCCGTTCAACTAGGAGGCTGGGCCGCGAACGCTGTTCACTGGGCACGCCGGCGTCCGAGCGGAGCGAGGCCTTCGGCCTCGCGCCGGGTATATAATAAGGCCCCCCCGCCCCGGGCGCCCCCCCACGAGAGCAAAAGAGGCCCCCCC